>NZ_JBVHDI010000006.1:0-444513 GCF_055563465.1 Amycolatopsis sp. NPDC000009 | reverse complement strand
TCTCGCACAACCCAGGCCTCACGAGTGCTCACCCACCAGCAGCCACCACATCCAAGCCTGCCAAACCAGCCTGAACACAACCCATTAGGCCTCCTTGAGGGACTCTGGGTCCCTCAAGGAGGCCTTCACGGCACGGGCGCACGTCGCGGCCCCAGATCGCGATTAGGGGGCTAAACGCAGGTCCGGCCGGGGGTCACTTCGAGGGGGCCGGGGAAGCGGGGGGTGAGGCGGGGGCCGACGAAGCGGTGGGGTTGGGCGGAGCGGCGTAGGTGTTCATTGCCGTGATCTTCCACTTGTCGCCCTGCAGCTCCGCGTTCAAGTGCAGCTGCGCGCTCCCGGCGGTCGTCTTGTTCGTGTCGGCCCGCGTCGAGCTCTGGTCGACGAACACCATCACGTCGGCCCGGTCGCCTTCCAGCCGGATGACGGCGCTACGGGTGACCTTGCACGTCACGACCATCTTCTGCTGCGGCGCCAGCCGCTTGACCTCGCCCATCAGCAGGTTGTACTTCGCCCGCACCTCGTCGTTGACCAGCAGATCGGCCGCCGCGGTCTCGGTCTTCGCGATGTTGTTGTAGTCGTACGAGAACAGCGCCTCGGTCGCCTTCGAGACCTGGTCCTTGACCTGCGCGGTCTTCGCGACGTCCAGCAGCGCGGTGTTGTTCGTCGAACTGGACACCTCGTCGGCCTGGATCTTGAACAGCACCGCGGTCGCGGCCAGTAGCAACCCGACTACGACCAGCGCGCCCGCGAGGATCAGCTGCCTGGAGCCTGGCTTCTTCTCGGACTCCGAGGAATCGGAAGCGACCTCGGCTTCGGCCTCTTCGAGGTCGTCCGGCTTCTCTTCGGCGGCCGCGCGGACCTTCGCACGGGGACTCGGCTTCTCGACGACCTCTTCGGCGGCCGAGGGCTCTTCAGGAGCCTCGACAGCGGCCACCTCAGGCTCAGCGACCTCAGCGACCTCGACGGGCTCAGGCTCAGGTTCGGGCTCAGGACGCGGAGCCGGCCGCGGCGTCGGGCGACGGACCGGAGTCGGCGCTTCGTCGACCTCCGAGACCTCTGAAGCAGGGGCCTCCGGAGAAGCGGGAGCAGGAGACGCACCGGGCCGTCGCAGGCCGGCCACCCTGGGGCGGCGCACCGGCGGAGTGCTGCGAGGAGGCTGGCGACGGGAGGGGGGCACTACGTGGCTCCGTTCTAGGTGACGCTCTTACTGACCGGCCGCGACGAGGGGCACGTTGTCGATCCCGGACAGCTTCCACTCATCGCCGACCCGGGTCATCGAGACCTCCAGGCGCAACGCCTTCGAGCTCGCCTTGTCGCCCTGGGTGACCTGGGTGGAGATGGCGGCGAGGAAGCTCGCCTTGCCCTCGTGGTCGTCGAGTTCCTCGACCGCGATGTCCTGGATGGTGGTCACGACCTTGGTCTTCGCGTCGCCGAGCGCCTTGCGGTACGTCGGCTCCAGCTGGGCCAGCTGCTGGCCCATCTTGTCGTCGGAGACGGCCTTCTGCTTGGCGAAGAACTCGTCGAGTTTCTCGAAGTCGACCTCGGTGTACGCCTTGATCGCGGTGCCGCCCGCCTTGGCCACCTCGTCCCGCGAACGCGCCAGATCGGCGTTGTCGTCCGCCGCGGCCACGGCCCACATGACACCGAAGATCGCCGCGGCGACGAAGGCGGCGAGCGCGAACGCCGCCGCCCCGAGGACCAGGGTCCGCGATCGAGAAGAACTCATGACACTCCAGGTTAGATATACGGTCTTTGCCTCAGCCGGGCAGGCCCAGCAGCATGCCGAGGGTGGGCAGGCTGACCCCGGGGCTCTGCAGGACGCTCGGCATGCCCTGTGCCGCTCGCAGGCTGGCCAGTTCCTCGGCCGAGCGGCCGGCGTTCGCCGCGACGTCGCCTTCCGACGGGATCTGCGGGACCCCGTTGTACGGCGCGTTCTGCGAACCGCGCACGTTGATCGGGCTGCCCTTCGGCTCGGCGCAGTACGCGTCGTCCTTCGGCGCGCGAGGCGTCGTGTCGGTGCCTTCGCGGTACTTGTCGAGGCCCATGTAGCCCTTGGTGCACGACGGCGGGTTGAACAGGTTGAGCGCGAGCCCGAGGTGCGCGGTGCCGTCGTTGGCGACGGTGTTGGCGCCTGCCGCGAGCATCGGGTAGGTCACCAGGCCCTGTTCGAGCCCGTCGAGCCGGGTCACCAGCAGGTTCGACGTCGTGAGCAGGTTCGCCGTCAGCGCGCCCAGCCCCGGCCCGGATTCGGCGAGCACCGAGCTGATCTGGTTCGCCACCTGCGGGGTGATCCCGATCAGCTTCCGGATGTCGGCGTCGGAGTTCTTCAGGGTGCCGGAGAGCTTGTTGAGGTCCGCGCTGAACGACTTCATCGAGCTCGCCATGTCGTTCTGCGTTTCGAGGACCTGTCCGCCCTTTTCCAGCAGCTGGACGGTCTGCGGCAGGTACTCCTGCGCGGTGGCGGTGAAGCTCCGCGCGGTGTCGAGCAGCCGCTGCAGGTCCGGGCCGGTGCCGTTGAAGGCGTTGTACGACTCGTCGACGACCTTGCGCAGCGAGTCGGTCGGCACCGAGGCCGCGAGGCTGTCGAGGTCACCGATGAGCTGCTCGGTGGGCACGGGCGTCTTGACCTTGTCGGCCGGGATGACCGAACTCGCGTTCAGGAACGGCCCGTTCTCGCTCCTGGGCCGCAGGTCGACGAACTGTTCACCGACCGCCGACCGGTTCGCGACGACGGCGTCCAGATCGGCGGGCACCTGCGGGGCGTCCGGCGAGATGTTGAGGTCGGCCTCCAGCCCGGTCTTCGTCAGGCGCAGCTCGCCGACCCGGCCGATGTTGAAGCCCCGGTAGGTGACCTCGGCGTTCTGGAAGATGCCGCCCGACTGCTTGAGCTGCATTTTCACCGTGTAGCCCTCGTTACCGAAGACCTGGCCGAGCCCGGCGAACCGGATCAGCGCGTACACGATGGCGACCACGGAGATGATCGCGAACGCGACCAGCTGGATCTTCGTCCTACGGACCAGCATCAGCCGGCACCTCCCGACAGCACACCGAAGATACCGGCGGGTCCGGTCTGTTGCGGCTGTCCGCCACCCTGCGGCGCGCTCGCCTGGCCGCCGGCGAGACCGCCGACGCTGTCCGGGATCGGCAGCGGCGGGTTCGCGCCCGGGCCCTCGGTGCCCCCGGTCAGTCCCGGCACCGGGATGACGTCCTTGAGCGGGTTCTCGCGGCTGCGGCCGAGGTTCTTGAGGATCTCGTTCAGGTTCAGGTCGATCTTCGCGAACAGGTTGAAGTAGTCGCCCTTGACGCCGTCGTAGGCGGCGTCGCTGAACGGGAAGGTCAGCAGGATCTCGAGCGCCTTCGGCAGATCCGAGCCGGCCTCGCCGAGTTTCTGCAGCGTCGGCTGCAGCGCCTTGAGGTCGGCGACGAGGTCTTCCTTGCTCTTGTTCACCGTGTCGACGGCGACACCGGAGAGGTGGTTGAGCGCGTTCAGCATGGTCACCAGCTGACCGCGCTGCTGCTCCAGCACACCGAGACCGGGGCCGAGGTTGTCGACCGCGCCGACCAGCTTGTCCTTCTGGCCGTTCAGGGTGAGCGAGAGCCGGTTCAGCCCGTCGAGCGCCCGCGTGATGTTCGCGGACTGCTTGTCCAGGTTCGTGACCAGCTCGTTCGTGTTGTTCAGCAGCGCTTTGAGCTCCGGCGAGCGGCCGTGGGTGGCGTTGTTGAGTTCCTTGGTGATGGTGTTGAGCTGTTCCACCCCGCCACCGTTGAGCAGCAGCGAAAGCGCGCCGAGCAGTTCCTCGACCTCGACGCTGCGGTTCGTGCGGGCAAGCGGGATCACCGCGTTGTCGGCGAGTTTGCCCTGTCCATCGGCCGGCGCCGCCAGCTCGACGTACTTCTCACCGAGAAGGCTCGACTGCTTGACGTTGGCGAGCGCGTTCGCCGGCAGCTTCACGTCGCCGTTGACCCGGAGGGTGACTTCGGCGTTCCAGCCGTCCGGGGTCAGCCCGATCGCTTCGACGCGGCCGATGGCGACCTCGTTGACCTTCACCCCGGCCTGCGGGGTCAGGTCGAGCACGTCCCGGAACTGCACCTTGACCGTGTACGGGTGGTCGCCGAGTTCGGCGCCACCGGGCAACGGGACGTCGTAGATCCCGCTGAACCCGCAGCCGCTCAACGTCAGCGCGGCAACGGTCCCGACGGCGGCAAGAGCGAGTTTCTTGTTCATCACTTGGCCGCCGTTCCATAGAGCTGACCGGCGATCGGGAGCGGCAGCGGCGGCAGCTGGCCCGCCTGCGAAGACTGGATCACCTGCGCGATCGACGGCAGCGGCACCAGCCCGTCGACCAGTCCGGCGACCCCCTTGCACGCGTCGCCCAACGCGTCGAGCGCCTCCGGGGTCTGCTTGAGCAGGTTGCACACCATCACCAGCGGCGGCTGCGTGAGCTCGTTGAGATTGGCCCGCGCGTCGAGCGTGCCAGAAGACGCGTTGTAGGTGTTGACCAGGTTCCCGAGGCCGACCGGCGCGACGTCGAGGATCTCGGCGAGCGCGCCGCGCTGGTCCACGAGCACCTTGGTCACACTGGCCAGCTTGTCCACATTGGACTTCAGCCGGTCGCGGTTCTTCTCGATGAACGCCTGCACCGCGGTGAGCGTGTCGGACAGCTGCTTCACCGTGGCCGAAAGGTTTTCCCGCTCCCCCGCGAGGAAGCCGCTGACGTCGGCGAGTTGCCGCTCGAAGTCGCGGACCTGCTTGTCGCTGTTCACCAGCGTCTGCGAGAAGGAGCCGAGGTTCTCGACGGTCTTGAACAGGTCGTCCTTGTTTCCCGACAACGTGCCCGCGGCCTGGCCGAGCTTCGTGATCGTGTCGTGCAGCGCCTGCCCGTTGCCGTCGAAGTTCTTCGCGGCGGTGTCGAGCAGGTTCGACAGCGAGCCGTTCTTGTTGGCGCCGTTGGGCCCGAGCGACCTGCTCACCCGGGAGAGGCTGGCGGCGAGCTCGTCGACCTCCAGGGGGACCTCGGTGCGGTCGAGCCCGATGACGGCGCCGTCGGCGATCCGCGGTCCGCCCTTGTACGCCGGGGCGAGCTGCACGTAGCGGTCGCTGACCAGCGACGGAGACACGATGATCGCCTTCGCGTCGGCGGGCACGGCCACCGAACGGTCGTACTCGAGTTCGACGCGGACCTGGTTGCCCATCGGCTGGATCTTGGTGACCGTGCCCATGTCGACGCCGAGCATGCGGACACTGTTGCCTTCATAGAGGCCGACCGTGCCGGCGAAGTAGGCGGTCACGTGGTTGCGGCCGGCGTCCTTGAGCGTCCACCACAGCGCGCCGGCGACGACCAGCGCGAGCACGATCGCGATGGTGAAGCCGCGCGCGAGGCTGGAACCGAGACGGGTACTCATTTGTCGTAGCACCCCTTCTCGTTGATCGGGCCGAACGACGGCAGGACCAGTCCGCAGATGTAGTTGTCGAACCAGCGGCCGTTGCCGATCGTGTTCGTGAACACCCGGATGAACGGCGCGAACCGCGCGATGCCCTGGCCGAGGGCGTCCTGGTTGCGCTGCAGCATCGAGGTCAGCTGATCGAGCTGGGTGAGCACCGGGTCGAGTTGCGCGTCGTTGTCGTCGACCAGGCCCTTGAGCTGGGTGGCGAGGTTGCGCGAGCCGTCCAGCAGCGCGGAGATCGCCTCCTTGCGCTTGGCCACCTCGCCGAGCAGCTTGTTGCCGTCGGCCAGCAGCTTCTGGAACTCGGCGTCGCGGTCGACGAGCGTCTGCGAGACCTGCCGCGTGTTCGCGAGCAGGCTCGACAGCTGCGAGTCACGCTTGGCGATGGTGTCCGAGAGCCGGGAAAGGCCGGTCAGCGCGCCCTTCACGTCGGCCGGGGTGTCCGCGAAGGTCTCCGTGATGACGTCGAAGCTCTTCGCCAGCTGCGTCGTGTCGATGTCGTCGACGGTCTGCGAAAGCCCGCGGAAGGCGTCGAGGACGTCGAACGGCGACATCGTGCGCTCACGCGGGATCGTCGCGCTCGGGTCGAGCGTGCGCTGTCCCTGCGGGTCGAGCGCCAGGTACTTCTGGCCCAGCACGGTCTTGATCTTGATGGCCGCGCTGGTCTTGTCGCCCAGCCAGGCGTCCTTGACCTTGAACGAGATGCGGACCTTGTCGCCGTCGAGCTTGATCTCGGACACCTTGCCGACCTTCACGCCGGCGACCCGGACGTCGTTGTCCTCCTGCAGGCCCGAAGCCTCGCTGAAGTCCGCGGAGTAGGTCGTCCCGCCGCCGATGACCGGCAGGTCCTCGGAGTTGAGCGCGGCGATGAAACCGAGCAGCAGCACGGAGATACCGACCAGCGCGATCGGGATCGGATTGCGTTTCTGGAACGACTTCATGCCGTGCACCTCGCCCGGTTCACCGGCAGCAGCGGCAGGTTGATCGGCTCGTTGATCAGCGGAGGCAGGGCGACGGCTCCCGTCATCTCACAGGCGAAGAAGTTGAACCAGGAGCCGTAGTCGGCGGTGCGGGTCAGCGCCGTCACCTTCTGCGGCAGGAACTGGATGAAATGCTCGACGAGCGGCTGGCTGTCGTTGAGGTTCTTCGACAGGGTGCCGAGCGCGGCGATGTCCTGCTTGAGCGGCTCGCGGGCCTCGCCGAGCAGACCGGAGGTCGTCTGGGCGAGGGTGCCGAGCGATTCGATGGCGTCGCCGATCGGCTCGCGGTCCGCGGCCAGCCCGGAGACCAGCTGCTGCAGCTTGACGATCAGGTCGTTGAGCTGCGGCGTGTGCGCGTTGACCGTGTCGAGCACCGAGTTCAGGTTGTCGATGACCTCGCCGATCACCTTGTCCTTGTCGGCGATCGTGGTGGCCAGCGACGCGGTGTGCTTCAACAGGCTTTCGACCGTGCCGCCCTCGCCCTGCAGGACCTGGATGACCTCGTAGGACAGCTTGTTGATGTCGTCCGGGTTGAGCGCGGTGAACAGCGGCTTGAACCCGTTGAACAACTGCGTCAGGTCGAGCGCGGGCGTGGTCCGCTCCAGCGGGATGTTCCCGCCGGGCTCCAGTGTCTTGCCGGAGCTGTCGGTGCCCTGCCCGAGCGAGAGGTAGCGCTGGCCGACCAGGTTCCGGAACTTGATCTGCGCGGTCACCCCGGCGGGCAGCTTGCGGCCGGCGTCCACTTCGAACTCGATCTCGGCCTGGCGCCGGTCGACGATGCGGACCTCCTTGACCTGCCCGACCCGGACACCGGCGATCCGGACGTCGTCGTTGGGCAGCACGAGGGTCGCGTCGCTGAACCGTGCCTTGTAGGCGTTGGTGCTGGTGGTGTTCACGTTGGCGATGCTGATCCCGAGGATCGTCGTGAACAGCACGGTGACGACGATGAAGGCGCAGAGCTTGATCAGCGGAGCGAGCAATCCCCTCATGCCTTCCCCCCGTCCGCGCGCGATCGCGATCGCGCGGCCAGGCCGCGCCTACCAGCCGAAACCGGCGGTCGCGTGGAAAGGGCGGCCTGCCTCCGCGATAGCGAGGCCTCCGGCCAGAACGCGCGCGTGGCAATCACCTTTTCGACAAGGGGCGCAACTCCCGCTCCAGTCATCGGACGTGCACCTCCGCTCCTCGGTAAAGCGGACCGACGAGCAGCGATCCCCAGCCGGGCACGTCCGAGGCGGACATGCCGACCTGCGGGGCGACCAGCTGCGCGAGGAAGTCCGACTCGGACGCGCTGTAGGACGGGCTACCGCCGGGCGCTCCCCCGCCGTTGTAACCACCGACGTTCGCGAAACCGTTCGACGGCGAAAGACCGTCGTTCGCCGAGCGTGCCGGCGGTTTGACCGTGCTGCCGTCCTTGATCGGGCCGTCCGGCGGGTACTGCGGGAACGGGTCCGGGAACTGCTTCAGGTCGTAGCAGCGCGGGCCGCGTTTGTCCTCGAACCGCGGCTCGTCCTTGCCGGGCAGGTACGGCCCGCGGTTGACGGTGACCTCGATGGTCGCGTGCAGACCGGGCCGGTCGGTGCCCTTGCCGAGGGCCTTGTCGATCTTCGGCAGGTTGTCCGCCATCTGCCCGATGACGCAGGGGTACGACGGCGCGTACTTCGCCAGCAGCTCCGCCGTCGGACGGGCGGTGTCGGCGAGCCGGATCAGGTTGTCGGCGTTGTTCCGCAGGAAGGTCTGGAGATCGACCGAAGCCTGGGTGACGCTGCCGTAGAGGTTCGCGAGGTTCATCTTCTGGTCCACCACGGTGCGGGTGGTGGTGCTCAGGTTGTCCAAGGTCTGCACCAGATCCGGGGCGACGGCGCCGAGGTTGTCCGAGAACTTCGCGAGCTCCTTGAGGTTCTGCTGGAGCTTGGGCTCGTGGGGGTTCAGTTCGCCGACGTAGGTGCCGAGCTGCGCGAGGGTGTCGCCGAGCTGGTCGCCGCGGCCGTTGAGCGCGGTCGAGATCGCCGAAAGCGTGCTCGACAGCTTCTGCGGCTGGACGGCCTGCAAGACCGGCATCAGGTGGGCGAAGGCCTGCTCCAGCTCGACCGCGCCGGACGTGCGGTCCTGGGTGATCACGTCGCCCTCGGCGATCGTCCGCTCCGAAGGCACGTCCGGGATTTCGAGGGAAACGAAGCGCTCACCGAACAACGTCTTCGGCAGGAATCGCGCCGAAACGTTCTGGGGGATCAGTTTCGCCGACTCCGGATTCAGCGCGAGCGTGAGTTCGGCGCCGTCCGGGGTCGCGTTGATCTCCTTGACCGAGCCGACGATGAGCCCGCGGACCTTCACGTCGGACTGCTTCAGCAACTGGTTCCCGATGTTGCCCGACTGGAGCTTCACGCTGACGACGGGCGTGAACGCCCGCTGGTACAGCGCGATGCTCAGCGCCACTCCGCCGATGAGCACGGCGACCAGAAGCAGGCCCAGCAGCCTGCGCCGGATTGTCGCGATCATCCTGCGATCCTCACCGTGACGTCGGTTCCCCAGATCGCGAAACCGATGAAGAAGTTCATGATGGACACCGTGACGATGCTCAGCCGGACCGCCTTGCCGACGGCCACGCCGACACCGGCGGGGCCACCGGAGGCCCGGTAACCGAAATAACAATGCGACAGGATGATCAAGACGCTGAACAACAGCACCTTGATGAACGAATACAACACATCCTGTGGTGGTAGGAACAGGTCGAAGTAATGGTCGTAGGTACCCGCTGACTGGTTGTAGATGTAGATAACGACCAACCGGGACGCGAGATACGAACTCAGCAGGCCGATGACGTACAGCGGGATGACCGCGACGAAACCGGCGATGATCCGCGTGGTCACCAGGTACGGCAGGCTGGGCACGCCCATGACTTCGAGCGCGTCGATCTCCTCGGAGATCCTCATCGCGCCAAGCTGGGCGGTGAACCCGGCGCCGACGGTCGCCGAAAGCGCGAGCCCGGCCACCAGCGGGGCGATCTCGCGGGTGTTGAAGAACGCGGTCAGGAAGCCGGTGAAGGCCGAGGTGCCGATCGAGTTCAGCGCCGAGTAACCCTGAAGACCGACGAGGACACCGGTGAACAGGGTCAGGCCGACCATCACGCCGACCGTGCCGCCGATGACGGCGAGCGAGCCGGAACCGAAGCTCACTTCGGCGAGCAGCCGCAGAACTTCTTTCATGTAGCGGCGAAGCGTCCGCGGCGTCCACAGCAAGGCGCGGCCGTAGAACGACATCTGGTCGCCGAGCTGATCCAGTGTCTGCAATGGACGGTTGGCGACCCGCTTGGCGCCCTGGAGGAAGGTCATGCGTCAGTCCAGCTTTCCGGGCACGATCTGCAGGTAGATCAGCGTGATCACGAAGTTCACCACGAACAGCATGAGGAACGTGATGACGACCGACTGGTTCACCGCGTCCCCGACGCCCTTCGGGCCGCCGGACGGGTTCAGTCCCCGGTAAGAGGCGACGACCGCGGCGATGAAGCCGAAGATCAGCGCCTTCAGCTCGCCGACCCAGAGGTCCGGCAGCTGGGCCAGCGCGGAGAAACTCGCCAGGTACGCGCCCGGCGTCCCGCCCTGGAGGACGACGTTGAAGAAGTACCCGCCGAGCACGCCGATGACGCTGACCATGCCGTTCAGCAGGAGCGCCACCAGCATCATCGCGAGCACGCGCGGCACGATCAGCCGCTGCACCGCGGAGACACCGAGCACCTCCATGGCGTCGATCTCTTCACGGATCGTCCGCGCGCCGATGTCCGCGCAGACCGCGCTACCGCCGGCGCCCGCGACCAGCAGCGCCGTGACCAGCGGACTGGCCTGCTGCACGGTGGCGAGCACCGACCCGGCGCCCGTGTAGGACTGGGCGCCGAGCTGGCGGGCGAGTGAACCGAACTGCAGCGAGATGACCGCGCCGAACGGGATCGCGACGAGCGCCGTCGGCAGGATCGTGACGCTCGCGATGAACCAGGCCTGCTGGATGAACTCCCGCAGCTGGAACGGGCGCTGGAAAATGCCACGAACGATGTCGAGGCCGAGAGCGAACAGGTTCCCGGTCTCGCGCAACATGCCGATCCCGGGGATCTTCGCCGATGAAGCGGAAGAGCTCACGCGCCACCTGACCCCGGATCTTGTGGCCGCAAGCGGTGGTTGCCCGCTCTCCCGGGGTGCGGGATGTGGGCGACCTGGTCATCGGGCAACTGGCCCTGGTGGTGGTTCGGGATCGAGGTCTCGGTGGGCGCCGACCGGTGCCCGGCGGCCGCGAGGCGCTGCGGGCGGACGCCGTAGCGCTGCTGCTCCTCCGGGGAGAGCGACTCGATGATGCTCTCCTGCGCTTCGGGCGGCAGGCCGTGCAGGATCTGCATGACCCGGTCCTTGCGGCGGACCGCGCCCATCCGGGTCGGCACGCCGGGCGTCGGCTGCATCTGCGGCGGCACCCCGCTGACGTCCTCGACACCACCAGCGTGGTGGCCGGCCTCGAACATCGCGCGCTCCGCGGCGAGCTGGGCCGAGTCCTTCTCCTCGCTCATGCCGATGGGGCCGTCCATCTTGCCGTTGAGGAACTGCTTGACGACCGGCTCCTCGCTGGTCAGCAGCACCTCACGCGGGCCGAACATGACCAGTTCCTTGCGGAAGAGCATGCCCAGGTTGTCCGGAACGGTGCGGGCGAGGTTGATGTTGTGCGTGACGATCAGGAACGTCGCGTCGATCTGCGCGTTGACGTCCAGGAAGAGCTGGGAGATGTAGGTGGTGCGGACCGGGTCGAGACCGGAGTCCGGCTCGTCGACGAGGATGATCTGCGGGTCCAGCACCAGTGCGCGGGCGAGCCCGGCGCGCTTGCGCATACCGCCGGAGATCTCGCCGGGCAGCTTCTTGTCTGCGCCGTTGAGACCGGTCATCTCGAGTTTCTCGAGCACGATCCGGCGGACCTCGGTCTCCGACTTCTTCGTGTGCTCGCGCAGGGGGAACGCCACGTTGTCGTAGAGGTTCATCGAGCCGAAGAGCGCGCCGTCCTGGAACAGGACGCCGAAGAGCTTGCGCACCTCGTAGAGCTGGTGTTCGGAGCACGTCACGATGTCGACGCCGTTGATCATGCACCGGCCACGGTCCGGCTTGAGCAGACCGATCATCGACTTCAAGAAGACGGACTTACCGGTTCCGGACGGACCGAGCATCGCCGAAACCTCGCCCGGAGGCAGGGTCAGCGTGACGTCCCGCCAGATGGCCTGCTTACCGAAGGACTTGGAAAGACCTTCGATGACCACCTCGGCACCCATCGCACCTCCAGGAGCTGTTCCGCGTCGTCGCGCACTGCCGTCCCGTGCCACTGGCCCGGGAGGACGCATGCGTTCGCGCAGCGATACCCGCGTCAACCAGGTGCAACGAGCTGAGTGCGAACAGGTTACTCACCAGTTTTCTTTTCTGGCCAGACCCGCGGGTAACTTTTCGCGCAGCCCGCCGCCTGCCCGTGCACCGCTGGCAGCACCGTAGTGCACGTCACTCCCGCGCGCAGATCCACAGCGGGCGCCGCCCGGCCCGGATCGCGATTAGGGGGCTAAACGCAGGTCAGTGCCCCTGTCACCCTCCGCGCCGCTCGGATCGCGTTTAGCGGGCTAAATGCGATCTGGCGCCCTGATGCTTAGCGTGGCTACGCGTCACGATCAGGGGGCTAAACGCAGGTCGTGGGCGGGAGACAGCGAAGGGGCGGGCATCCGTGTGGATGCCCGCCCCTTCGACGGTGCTGCGGTAGGCGCTGACGCGCCCGAGATCACTTGATGGCGATCTTGGCGCCCGCGGCCTCGAGCTTCTCCTTGGCGGCCTCGGCGGCCTCCTTGTCGACCTTCTCCAGGAGGGCCTTGGGAGCGGCCTCGACCAGCTCCTTGGCCTCCTTCAGGCCCAGACCCGAGACGACCTCACGGACGACCTTGATGACCTGGATCTTCTTGTCACCGGCGGACTCGAGGACGACGTCGAACTCGTCCTGCTCCTCGGCGGCCGCGGCCGGGGCGGCACCCGGGGCGGCGGCGACGACGGCAGCCGGGGCGGCTGCGGTCACGTCGAAGGTGGTCTCGAATTCCTTCACGAACTCGGACAGCTCAAGAAGGGTGAGCTCCTTGAAGGCGTCGATCAGCTCGGCGGTGCTCAGCTTCGCCATGGTGGCTTTCCTCTCTGAAACGAACTAAAAGTTCGGGGTGGGGGGTGTTCAGCTCTCGGCGGGTGCTTCGGCTGCTTCGGTACCGGCGTTGCGCTGCTTCTCCTCCAGCGCGGCAGCCAGGCGGGCGACCTGGGACGCCGGCGCCTGGAACAGCGCGGCGGCCTGGGACAGCTTCGCCTTGAACGCGCCCGCCGCCTTGGCGAGCAGGACCTCACGGCTGTCGAGATCGGCGATCTGGTTGATCTCGTCCACGGACAGCGTCTTGCCGTCCATGTAGCCGCCCTTGATCACAAGCGCGTTGTTGTCCTTCGCGAAGTCGCGAAGCGCCTTCGCGGCGTCAACAGCTTCACCTTCGACGAAGGCGATCGCGGTCGGGCCGACGAACAGGTCCTCGAGACCCTCGATGCCGGCGTCCGTGGCGGCACGCTGGACAAGGGTGTTCTTCGCGACCCGGTACTTGGCATTGGTGCCGAGAGCGCGGCGCAGCTGGGACAGCTGGGACACGGAGAGGCCGGTGTACTGGGTAACGACTGTGGCCGAGCTGGTGCGGAAGCGCTCCGCGATCTCGGCGACGGCCGCCTCCTTGTCGGGCTTCGCCATGGTCGCCTCCTCTCTTGGCTAGTGGTCCACTGGCCTTGAGAGCCCTGAAACGACGAAACGCCCCAGCGCAGACAGGCGCGGGGCGTCAGGGCAAACGACGGAGTACGTCGCGAGCGAGCCTCGTTCCTCCTGCGCGGGTCGCCCGCCCTAGCGGGGCCTTCGTTCTCCAGGCCAGATGACCAGGAGAAGACCAGCGGTCTTCGGTAGAACCTTGACAAGAATACGCGAGCCTCTCCAACCCTTCGCGCGGGCCCCCCAGATCGCGTTTAGCGGGCTAAACGCGACCGGCGGAGTGCACGGGAGGACTCGCGAGGCATCATGGTGACGTGGCGGAGCAGCGTGATGACGGAAAGCCGGACAACGAGCCCGGCACGGACATCGAGCCCAAGGCGGGAGGTCAGCCCGCGCCCCGGCTGGACGACGAGCAACTGCGCCAGTTCCAGCAGTTTCAGCAGTTCCAGGACTATCTGAAGTTCACCGAGGCGCAGAAGCAGGGCCTCGTGCCGCAGCAGCCCGCGCAGCCCATGACCCAGCACTACGGCGGGCAGCCTCCGGGACCGCCGCCCGGCGAGCTCGTGCATTCCCCTCGGCCACGCGTGCCGCGCTGGCTGCGGCGGCTGGGCGGGAAGCTCCTCGCCTGGATCATCGTGATCGTGCTGATCTGTGTCGGCGCCACCATCGTCTACCGGCACTTCTTCCCCAGCGACGCCGGACAGAACACGGCGACGTTCGTCGAAGGCGGCGGAGGGAAACACCGCACCAACCAGGTGCTTTCGACCAACCCATGGGAGGCGGTGCGGGCCATCTACGACACGATCGGCAAGCCTTACCCGCCTGCCACCCGCGTTGAAAAGGTCTGCCTGTCGATGAGCGAACAGGCGCAGGCCCAGTTCGCCCGTGACCTCGGGTATCCGGACTGCGCGACCGCCGTCCCGGCCCTGAACGCCAAGGTCACCGACATCACGCCGTACATCTACGCGGTACGCCCGATGTCGAGCGTGGTCCCGCGCCAGAACCTGACGATCCACTCGTGCTGGTACAGCATCCGCGGTGGCCCCCTGCTGGGCAGCTTCACCCTGCAGGAAGTCGAGATGGGCCAGTGGCTGATCACCGGGCACGCGAACTCGCCCGACCCCTGCCCTGCCCCGCCCACCGGCAACTGACCTGGGCGTTTCCACCCCAGATCGCGATTAGGGGGCTAAACGCAAGTGCCCTCGGGATCGCGTTTAGCCCGCGAAACGCAGGTCGGGCGCCGGATCGCGATCAGCCCGCGAAACGCAGGTCGGGTCAGAGGTCGTGCGACGTGAGGAAGCCCGTCAGGGCGGAGCCGAAGGCGGGGTGCATGACGGCGGCCAGGTGGTCGCCGGGCACGCGGACCAGGCGTGCGCCCGCGATGGCGGCGGCCAGGCGTTCGGGTTCCGCTGCCAGCGGGTCGGTGTCGCCGGCCAGGATCAGGGTCGGCACCGCGATCGCCGTCAGGTCCAGTTTCGGGTTCGCCGTCCCGCGCGCGACGGCCGCCAGCGCGATCCGGTCCCCCCGCAACGCGTCGGCCAGCGCCCGGAAAGGCGCCGAAGACGGCGGCAGCGTCGAAGGGTCCGAAGCGAGCAGAGCCTCACTGATCGCCTCCGGCGTGACGACGCGGGTATCGACGCCGCCGAAGTCGACGATCCCCGACCCGACCCCGCCGATCGCGAGGCACCGGATCCGCGGGTCGGCGGCCACCGCGCCGAGCGCGATCATCGCGCCCATCGAGTAGCCGACCATCGACACCTCGTCGAGGTTCAGCGTGTCGAGCAGCGCCGAAACGTCGCGAACCATCGCGTCGTCGCCGTAGCTCGCCTCGTCGTGCGGTTTCGCCGACCGCCCGTGGCCGCGCGCGTCCAGGCTGATCACGGTCAGCCCCGCGTCCTGGAGGGTGTCGACGACGCCGGTGGCGATCCAGTTGGCGTTCGTGTCGGCGGCGAAGCCGTGCTGCAGCAGTACCGGGCGCCCACGGCCTTCCCAAACGGTGTAGCTCAGCTGAAGCCCGTCGAACGACGCGAAGGTAGGCATACCCTCCAGCAAACACGAAAAGGGGGCGGCCCCGCCGTAGCGGGACCGCCCCCTTCTCAGTGATGTCTAACTCAGACTCACGCGTCCTCGGAGAGGAGGTTGCGGGTCCGGGCCGGGTCCACCGGGACGCCCGGGCCCATCGTCGTGGAGATCGTGACCTTCTTCAGGTAGCGACCCTTCGCCGACGACGGCTTGGCGCGGAGGACCTCGTCCAGCGCGGCCGCGTAGTTCTCCACCAGCTTCTCGGTGTCGAACGAGGCCTTGCCGATGACGAAGTGCAGGTTGGCCTGCTTGTCCACGCGGAAGTTGATCTTACCGCCCTTGATGTCCGAGACGGCCTTCGCGACCGCGGGGGTCACGGTGCCGGTCTTCGGGTTCGGCATCAGGCCACGCGGGCCGAGGATGCGGGCGATACGGCCGACCTTCGCCATCTGGTCCGGCGTCGCGATCGCGGCGTCGAACTCGAGCCAGCCACCCTGGATGCGCTCGATCAGTTCGTCGGTACCGACCACGTCCGCGCCGGCTGCCTCGGCCTCGGCGGCCTTGTCACCAACGGCGAAAACGATGACGCGGGCGGTCTTACCGGTGCCGTGCGGCAGGTTCACGGTGCCGCGGACCATCTGGTCGGCCTTGCGAGGGTCGACACCGAGGCGCATGGCGACCTCGACGGTGGCGTCCATCTTCGCGGAGGAAGTCTCCTTGGCCAGCTTCGCGGCCTCGAGCGGGGCGTAGAGCCGCTCGCGGTCCACCAGCTCAAGAGCCTTGCGGTAGGCCTTGCTGTGCTTGGGCATTGCTTCTGTCCTTAACTCTTCAACGGATCAGTGTGGTGTTGGAGCCAGCACTGGCTCTCCCACGGTGGTGCTGGGTGGAACTCAGTCGACGACCGTGATGCCCATGGAGCGGGCGGTGCCGGCGATGATCTTCGCGGCCTGGTCGATGTCGTGCGCGTTCAGGTCGGATTCCTTGGTCTTCGCGATGTCGCGGACCTGGTCCCAAGTGACCTTGGCGACCTTGGTCTTGTGCGGCTCGCCGGAACCCTTCTCCACGCCCGCGGCCTTCAGCAGCAGCTTCGCGGCCGGCGGCGTCTTGAGCTTGAAGTCGAACGAACGGTCTTCGTACACGGAGATCTCGACCGGGACGACGTCCCCGCGCTGCGACTCGGTCGCGGCGTTGTAGGCCTTGCAGAACTCCATGATGTTGACACCGTGCTGACCCAGCGCGGGGCCGACCGGCGGCGCGGGGTTGGCCGCACCCGCCTTGATCTGCAGCTTGATGATCGCCGCAAGCTTCTTCTTCTTGGGTGGCATTTCGTTTGTTCCTTCTTACTGACTTGAGTCCCCCGCACACCTGCCAGTACGCGGGGACTGCCGGCCGTCTGGCGGCCGTCAGATCTTGGAGACCTGGTTGAACGACAGCTCGACCGGGGTCTCCCGGCCGAAGATCGACACCAGGACCTTCAGCTTCTGTCCGTCCACGTTGACCTCGGAGATCGTCGCGGGCAGCGTCGCGAACGGGCCGTCCATGACGGTGACCGACTCGCCGACCTCGAAGTCGACCTCGACCGCGGGGCCGCCCAGCTGCGACTCGGAAGCGGCAGCCTCGCCCTTGCCGGGCTTGGCGGGCGCGGCCGTCTCGACCTTGGGCGCGAGGAACTTGAGCACCTCGTCCACGGTCAGCGGCGACGGACGCGAAGTGGCGCCGACGAACCCGGTGACACCCGGCGTGTTGCGCACCGCGCTCCACGAGGCGTCGTTCAGGTCCATGCGGACCAGGATGTAGCCGGGCAGCACCTTGCGCTGCACCTGCTTGCGCTGGCCGTTCTTGATCTCGGTGACCTCTTCGGTCGGGACCTCGATCTGGAAGATGTAGTCCTCGACGTCCAGCGTCTGGGTGCGGGTTTCGAGGTTGGTCTTCACCTTGTTCTCGTAACCCGCGTACGAGTGCACGACGTACCACTCGCCGGGAGCGGCGTTGAGTTCCGCGCGCAGCTTGGCGACCGGGTCGACGTCCTCGTCGGCCTCGGGCTCGGCGGCGGTGTCGTCGGTCTCGACGGACGCCTCTTCGGCCTCCGCGACATCTCCGGCTTCGTCGACCTCGTCGCCTGCGGCGGGCACCTCGACGGAGTCCAGGTGCTCGGACTGCTCGTCGCCGAGTGCCGCGTGCACCTGCTCGTCGGAAAGCTCGGTCAGCTCATGACCGGCTGCTGTGCCGTTGTCGGAGGTCACGTTCCGTCCTCTCAGTTGATCGGTTGCCGTGGCGCAGGCCTCCGCGCGGTGCCCTCAGGCACCGCGAACGGCTGCCTCAGCTGCCGAAGACGGCACCGACGACCTCTTTGAAGGCCAGGTCGAGGCCGCTCACCAGCGCCACCATGAACACCACGAAGACCAGCACCACCGCGGTGTAGGTGACCATCTGCTTGCGGTTCGGCCAGATGACCTTGCGCAGCTCGGCCCAGACCTCACGGATGAAGCGCATCAGCCGGGCGAAGATCGACGCCTGCTTCGGCTTGCGGTCGCGCTTCGGGGTCGCCGTGCCTTTGGCGTCCTTGGACTTCTCGGTCTTGTCCCCGGCCTTCGCCTTGCCGGCGGGGCGGGTCTTGTCGTCCGACTTGGCGTCGGCCTTACCGGACGGGCGCGCGGACGCACGGCGCTCACGCCGGGCAGCGGCGGTCACCGGGCGGGACTGCTCGTCGGGCTTCTGCCCGGCGCCGTCCTGCGCCTTCTCACCGCTGGCGTCGCTGTCGCTCACGACCACTCCTCCGCCTTCACCAGTTCGCTAACGCAGGGGTGACAGGACTTGAACCTGCAACCTGCGGTTTTGGAGACCGCTGCTCTGCCAATTGAGCTACACCCCTTTGGAGCCCCGATGCTCTGGAGCTCCCGAGGACGCATTCCATCGTCCCCACCGCCGTGGCGGGGATGACCGTAGTGCGTTCCGAGACCAGAAGTCTACGGCAACCCCCGAACAGCTTCGCAACCGCGCCCCTCAAAGCGGCGCGGAGCAGCCTTCCGCGGGGAAACTCCCCCACGGCCGACCCCATGATCGTGCCACGATGTCGCCATGAGCGCTCCCGCACCCTCGTCTTCGACGGCCGACCGCGTCTCGGCTCGCATCGGCGGCATCACGCCCTCGGCCACGCTGGCCGTCGACGCGAAGGCCCGGGAGCTCAAGGCGCAGGGTCGTCCGGTGATCGGGTTCGGCGCCGGGCAGCCGGACTTCCCCACCCCGGCCAACGTGCTCGAAGCCGCCGAAGCGGCCGTCCGCGACAAGGCCAACCACGGCTACACGGCGGCGGGCGGGCTCCCGGAGCTGCGCGAGGCGATCGCGGCGAAGACCGTCCGCGACTCCGGGTTCGAGGTCGACCCCGGCCGCGTCCTGGTGACCAACGGCGGCAAGCAGGCGGTCTACTCGGCGTTCGCGACACTGCTCGACCCCGGCGACGAAGTCCTGCTGCCCGCGCCGTACTGGACGACGTACCCGGAGTCGATCGCCCTCGCCGGCGGCGTCGCGGTGCAGGTCACGGCGGACGAGACGACGGACTACCTGGTCACCGTCGAGCAACTCGAAGCCGCCAGGACACCGCGCACGAAGGTGCTGCTGTTCGTGTCGCCGTCGAACCCGACCGGCGCGGTGTATCCGCGCGAACAGGTCGAGGCGATCGGGCGCTGGGCGCACGAAAACGGTCTCTGGGTCATCACCGACGAGATCTACGAGCACCTGGTCTACGACGGCGCCGAAGCGCCTTCGATGCCCGTCCTGGTCCCCGAGCTCGCCGACCGCGCGATCGTCCTGAACGGCGTCGCGAAGACGTACTCGATGACCGGCTGGCGAGTGGGCTGGCTACTCGGTCCGCAGGACGTGGTGAAGGCCGCGACGGCGTACCAGTCGCACTTGTGCGGCAACGTTTCGAACGTGGCGCAACGGGCCGCGCTCGCCGCGGTGAGCGGTCCGCTCGACGCCGTTTTCGCGATGCGCGAAGCGTTCGATGCCCGGCGGAAAACCGCGCTCTCCCTGCTTTCCGAGATCCCTGGCGTGGAAACTCCGGTGCCACTCGGCGCCTTCTATGTCTACCCGTCGATGAAGGCCTTGCTGGGCAAGGAAATTCGCGGCGAACGCCCGGCCGACACGGCGGCCCTCGCCGATCTGATCCTGCGCGAGGCCGAGGTCGCCGTGGTGCCCGGCGAGGCGTTCGGGACGCCGGGGTACTTCCGGATTTCCTATGCCCTGGACGAAAACGATCTCGCCGAAGGGATCACCAGAATGGGTCGTCTGCTCGCGGAAGCACGGTGACCGCGATGCGCCTGGGAATCGCCCTTCCGCAGTACGGTCCCCTCGCGTCGCTGGACGCCGTCACCGGTTTCGCCGCGGCCGCCGAGGAGCTCGGGTACGAGTCCTTGTGGGTCGGGGATCGCGTGCTGGCCCCGGTGTCGCCGTCGGACTTCTACCCCGGCGGCACGCCCGAACGGCCGTACCCGCCCGAGTTCGTCACCTTCGGCGATCCGCTGATCCTGCTGACCGTCGCCGCGAGCGTCACGAACAAGGTCCGGCTGGGCACCAGCACGCTCACCGGAACGGTGTATCCGGCCGTCGTGCTCGCCCGGATGCTCACTTCACTGGATCAGGTGAGCGGTGGACGGCTGGACGTCGGCTTGGGCATCGGCTGGCTTCGCGACGAGTACACAGCGACGGGCACGCCCTGGAAGGGGCGTGGCGCGCAACTGGAGGAGCTTCTCGACGTCCTCCGGAAGTTCTGGACCGGAGACCCTGTCGAACACGAAGGCGAACGCTGGCGAGTCCCGGCGTCGAAGGTGGGTTTGCGACCGGCGCAGAGCCCGCATCCCCCGGTGCTGCTGGGCGGGCTGTCGCCGGTGGCGTTGGACCGCGTCGGCCGCCGCGCCGACGGCTGGCTTCCGGCGGGGCTGCCCGCGCCGTATCTGGCGAAGCTCTGGGAGACCGTGGTGAGCGCGGCCGAGAAGGCGGGCCGCGACCCCGGAACGCTGCGGCGGGTCCTGCGGCTCAACCCGAAGCCCGGAACCGATCTCCGAGACGTCGCCGCGCAGCTGAAGGCGGCCGCCGAGACCGGGATCACCGAGGCCTTCGTCGACCCGCACTACCTCGCGCGGGACGTCGGGCACGCCCTCGATCTCGCCGCCAAGCTGCGCGACCTCGTCCCGCGCGGCTGAAGGCCCTCCCCGCTCACCGGGAAGGGCCTTCAGAACGTCAGGATTCGCCGTCGGCGAGCTGGACGAGCGCGTGCGCCTTCGCCGCGTACTTCCAGTTGCCGAGATCCCGGATGGTCTTGATCTTGAGCTCGGCGAGGAGTTCGTCGTGCTTCTTGGTCAGGCCTTCAAGGGCGGACGGGGGCGCGTCCAGCAGCTCGTTGACCCCTTTGTCCTCCCACGCCTTGTCCACCAGCTTGTTCAAGTTCAGGCTCACGGTTTCCGCCTTTCCTCGGGGGCAGGTACGGGCTTCACCCTGAACGTGATCCACGTCTCAGGCAACCGGAGATCACCCGTTCACACGTCGTTCACCGACGAGCGGACCGATGACAAACGTGACCCAGGTCGCGTACAACGAACGGGTGACGCGGCGAAGAACGGGCGGCGGCTGCCTCTTCCTGGTGATCGTGCTGTCCGTCCTGGGGATCGCTTACCACCTGTGGGAGCGCGGGACTTCGGTGACGCCTGGCGGGGTCACCGTTCCGGACGGGGCGGGCCGGTACGTGGCGCTGGGGGATTCCTACACGGCTTCGCCGGGCACCGGACGGCCGGTGGGCGAGCCGCCGGGCTGCGATCGCTCGGACAACAACTACCCCAGCCTGCTCGCCGCGAAGCTGCGTCCGGCCGAGTTCGTCGACGTCAGCTGCGGCGGCGCCACGACCGAACACCTCACCGGCGAGCAGAAGACCCGGGACGGCACGAACGCTCCGCAACTCGACGCCATCGACGCCGAGACGACTCTGGTGACCGTCGGGATCGGCGGCAACGACGTGGGCTTCGTCGGCTTCGCGAGCCAATGCGCGACGCAGGTGCAGACCGCTTCGCCGTGCAAGACCCAGCTGACCGCGGGAGGGCGCGACCAGCTGGCGGAGCGGAGCGCCGCCACAGCGGGCAGGCTCGGCGGGATTCTGGACCAGATCCGCTCGAAGGCCCCCTCGGCGCGCATCGTGGTCGTGGGGTACCCGACGGTACTTCCGGACGACGACGCCGCTTGCTGGCCGGTTCTGCCGGTCGGCGCGGGCGACGTGGCCTACTTCCGCGACTCGCTGAAGCGACTGAACGAGGCGTTGCAGGAGACGGCGAAGGAACACGAAGCGGGCTTCGCCGACATGTCGACAGCGAGCAAGGGGCGGGACATGTGCAGCGCCGCGAACCGGCGCTGGGTCGAAGGCCCCGCTCCCTCCGTGCCCGCGGCGCCGCTGCATCCGAACGCGCGGGGCGCGGAGGGGATGGCGGAGGTCATCGAGAAGCTGCTCAAGCTCGCGTAGAGCAAGGGACCTTTGCTCCCACTTACTTAGGCATGCTAAGCGAGCGTGAGCAAAGGTCCCTTGCTCCCCCGGACGTCAGGTGCGGACGACCGCCTGCGCCTTGCCCAGGACGGCCTTGCCCTCGAACTTGGCGGTGATGTCGACGCGGGCGGTGCCGTCGTCGTTGACGACGGCGACCTTCCCCGTGAACTCGATCGTCGCCGCGCCGTCGTTCGGCACGACCACGGGGCGCGTGAAGCGCGCGAAGTAGTCGACGAGACGGCCGGGGTCGCCGAGCCAGTCGGTGACGAGCCGTGCTCCGAGCGCCATGGTCAGCATCCCGTGCGCGATGACGTCGGGAAGGCCGACCTCCTTGGCGAAGGCCTCGTTCCAGTGGATGGGGTTGAAGTCCAGCGACGCGCCGGCGTAGCGCACCAGCTGCTCGCGGGTGACGTCGATGGTCAGCGGCGTCAGTTCTTCCCCGGCGGTGAACGTGCTCACGCGTCCTCCCCTCGGACCACGAGCTGCGCGTTCGTGGTGGCGATCAGGTCGCCGTCGGCGCCGGAGATCTCGGCGCGCAGGTTGATGAAGTCGTTCCCGGCGCGGGTCATGATGTTGTCGATGTACGTGGTGAGCGACAGGACGTCGCCCGCGTGCACCGGCCGCGTGTAGGTGAACCGCTGGTCGCCGTGGACCATCCGCGAATAGTCGAGCCCCAGCTCGGGGTCCGAGACGATCGCGTTGATCGAGGCGAGGTTGATGATCGTCAGGAACGTCGGCGGCGCGATGACGTCGGGGTAGCCGGCCGCCTTCGCCGCTTCGGTGTCGCGGTAGAGCGGGTTCGCGTCGCCGAGCGCGTCGGCGAACTCCCGGATCTTCTCGCGACTCACTTCATAGGTACTGGTCGGCGGGTACACCCGCCCGGTGAACGACTGGTCCAAGGCCACCCGAGCAGGCTACCGAACCCGGAAAAACCCGAAGCCGCCCTGGTGACCAGGACGGCTTCGGGTGAGACAGGTAGAACCGCTAGACGCTCAGCGGGTCTCTTTGTGAGTCCGGTGCGTACCGCAGTTCGGGCAGAACTTCTTCATCTCCAGGCGATCCGGGTTGTTGCGCCGGTTCTTCTTGGTGATGTAGTTGCGGTGCTTGCACTCCTCACACGCGAGCGTGATCTTCGGTCGCACGTCAGTGGCAGCCACAGCATTTCCTTCTCTACTAGGCCTGGGATACCCAGGATTACCGCGTAGCGGTGGCCGGACTTGAACCGGCGACACAGCGATTATGAGCCGCTTGCTCTGCCAGCTGAGCTACACCGCCTTACATGAACCTGGCCGCGACACGCTTACGTGACGCGGCTGAGGTCGCGAGCCCCTTTACGGAATCGAACCGTAGACCTTCTCCTTACCATGGAGACGCTCTGCCGACTGAGCTAAAGGGGCCTTGCCTCTCGCGAGGACTTGGAAAGATTACCAACTTCGGAGGACCCCGATTTCAGGGGGGTCCCCTTACCGCAAAACCTCAGGTCAGCAGGGTCAGCACGGTCTCGGAGTGCCGCCCCGGCGAGCGTGCCGTGCGAGCCTGCAGCCAGGCCTCCAGGCGGTCCTCCGGCAGCGGCCGCGAGATGAGGTAGCCCTGTGCCACGTCACAGCCCATCGCCTCGAGCTGATCCCGCGCGACGTCCTCCTCCACGCCCTCCGCCACGACCGTGAGACCGAGCGAGTGGCCCAGCTCGACGATGGAGCGCACCACGGCGAGGTCGCCGAGGTCGGTGCCCATCCCGAGGACGAAGCTCTTGTCGATCTTGACCTGGTCGACCGGGAGCTGCCGCAGGTACGCCAGCGACGAGTAGCCGGTGCCGAAGTCGTCGACGGCGAGCACGATGCCCAGCGAGTGCAGCTCCCGCAGGATCGGCAGCGCCTTCTGCGGGTCGGACATCACACCGGACTCGGTCAGCTCGAAGGTGAGCAGCTCGGGCGGGATACCGAAGCGGTCGAGTTCGCGCGCGACCTTCGTCGGGAAGTCCTCGTCGGCCAGGTTCCGCACGGACAGGTTCACCGCGGCGGAGATCCGCAGGCCCTCGTCGAGCCATTTGCGCACGCGCTTCAACGACTCTTCGAGCACGAACGACGTCAGGACGCCGATGAGGCCTGCCGCTTCGATCGCCGGGACGAACTCGTCGGGCCCGAGCCTGCCGAACTCCGGATGCACCCAGCGGACGAGCGCCTCGACGCCTTGGATCTGCCGGTTCGGCAAGGTGATCTTCGGCTGGTAATGGACGCTCAGCTGGCCTTCTTCCAGCGACTGCCGGAACTGCGTGACCATCTGGAACCGGCGCATGAAGATCTGACCCATGCTGGCCATGTACCCGCGGACCTCTTCGCCGCCCTTGGTCGCGCGGACGGCGACGTCGGCACGTTGCAGGAGCCCGTCGACGTCGACCTGGTCGTCGTCTTCCGCCGACGAAGTGGCGTAGCCGATCATCGCGTTGGCTTCGACGGAGAGCCGGTCCACCGGATACGGGGCGACGAGCTCCGCGCGCAGCAGTTCCGCGGCGGCCTGGGCACGTTCGGGCGCGCAGCCGACGAGGAGCGCGGCGAAGGACGCGCCTTCGAGCCTGGCGAGCGGGACGTCGGGGCCGAGCGCGTCGCGGATCCGGCGGCCCGCGGCGATGACCATCCGGTCGGCCCACACGTAGCCGAGGGCGTCGCTGACGGTGGAGAAGACGTCGAGATCGATCCGGAGCACGACCGCGTCGACCTGTTCCCGCAACGGTTCCTTGGCGACCTGACGGAAGCCCGGCCGGTTGAGCAGGCCGGTCAGCGGGTCGTGGTAGGCGTCGTGGCGCAGGGTCGCGAGCAGGCGCCGGTTGTCCAGCGACGTCGCGAGGTGGCTGGCCATCGTGCCGAGCAGCTGGACGTCGTACTTGCCGAACCCGCGCCAGCGGGACAGCCTGTCGTG
This sequence comes from Amycolatopsis sp. NPDC000009, assembly GCF_055563465.1. Classification (NCBI taxonomy): domain Bacteria; kingdom Bacillati; phylum Actinomycetota; class Actinomycetes; order Pseudonocardiales; family Pseudonocardiaceae; genus Amycolatopsis; species Amycolatopsis sp. NPDC000009. The sequence goes on along the minus strand of NZ_JBVHDI010000006.1, from coordinate 419,841 downwards.
CGCTTCGACGACGCCGAGAAGCTGGTTCGCGCTGCGCAACGGGACGACCAGCGCCTCCTGCGCGCCGCGGTCGAGCAACGCGGAGCGGACGTCGGGATTGGCTTCGGTGATCCGGAAGTGCCGGACGTGCGCGCCGGGCAGGCGCAGCAGCGGGTCGTCGGCGGCCGGGTCGACGGGCGGCAGTTCGTCGCCCGCGACCACCATCCGCATGGTGTCCTTCGGTTCCAGTCGAAGCCTGAGCACGACGCGGCCGGCGGCCAGCTGGTCCTTGATGCGCTCGGCGATGGTCGCCCATTCGCGGACGTCGACACCTCCGACGAGCTCGTCGGCGCGTCCGGCCGGCCGGGCGGCGGCCTGCTGACCGGAGCGCGCGACCATCAGGCTGACGTCGGACAGCGCTTCCATGTCGCGCTGCTCACGGAGCAGGTCGGAATACGCCCAGTACAACGCGGTGAGCCCGAGGAAGACCGCCAGCACGAGCGGCCAGGCCTTCGGCGTCCCGGAAATGACCAAATATCCGGAAAGACCGACCGAAGCGTTGACGAAGCCGACGACGAGGATGCGGCCGGTCAACCGGATCGCGGTGCTGACCCGCATGCGGCGGCGCAACACGCGGACGGCGGCGAGCGCGAGCAGCGTGCTGACCAGCGGCGCGGTCAAAGTGCCCGCCAGCGCGGCGATCCAGGTCATGTCCTGGGCGCCGGAGGCCTGCTTCACCAGTCCTGCCACGGCGAACGCGCCGGTGATCTCCAGCAGGAAGGCGCCGGCGTTGTAGAGCACACGGCCCGCGACCTTGCGGGCCAGCAGTGTCCCGATGCCCGCCGCGAGATGGGCGGCGAGCACGACTTCGAAGGGAGCGACGAAGAATCCGATGACCAGCGGGATCTCGGTGAACGAGATCGTCCACGAGATGCCGCTGCGGACGTCGACGTTGATGCCGAGCTGTTCGGCGAGCAGGAACGCGAGCGCGAGGATCGGCCCGATCCACAGCAGGTCGTCCGAAGCCTCGAAGTCCAGCCAGAGGCTGACCGCGGCCGCGGCGGCGATGCCCATGGTGAGTACCGCGAAGGTGTAGACGCGGAACCGTCGCTCGTCGGTACGAGCCTCCGTAACGGCACCTCCCTTGCCCGCTGTCGCCTGTGCGGCGCTCCCGGGCCTGCCGTTCGTGTCCGGCATCCGACCTTCCTTCCCGGCTGCCCAACCGGTCTTGTCCTACCGCGACCTCGGGGACGAGGGCAATACAGTACCCCGGAGGGCGTACCCAAGTCCCATTCGAGACAGTATGAGATCACCCCAGGGTTAACAATGGGCGCGTCGCGCTGACCTGCGTGGACCAAGGGGTGAAATGGGAGCGTTATTCGCGTTCCTTCCGACTACCGGAAGTCACCTGGCGCCACGCCCCGGCCAATCTCGTGAAGTTCCCGGCGGACCCGTGAGTAGGGGCTTGAATAGCCCTATGAATAGCCACGCCATCGCCGCCGGGCACGCCGAGCGGCTCGCCACCGTGGACGCCCTGCTCCCCGAAATGCCTGCACTGGAGCCTGTCGAGGGTTCCGTGTCACTCTCCGCGACGGTCGGCGACTCGGCCGCCGCCGGATTGTCGGTACGGACCGAGGCGGGTCCCGATTCTGTTGACTCTCCGTGGCGGGCCCTCGTCGAACATCGCCTCGAAGCACGGCTCACCGGACCCCGCCCGGAAGCGGCCCTCGACGCATTACTCACCCGATGGGATGAACATCTGAAGACCGTGGCTCCACCTGGGGATGTCGAGACCGCGGCGACCGTGGTGCGGCCGAGCCGGGACTCCCCCGGCTCGGCCGAATTGCTGCGCCGCGGCTTCGCGCCGGTGCTGGTGATCGCGGTCCGTCCGGCCGACCGGCTCGCCGCGACTGGACCGCCCGCCACTCCCGGAGTGCACATCCGGCCCGCCGAAGCCGATGATCTCGAAACCGCCGTCGGACTCGAACTGGAATTGCAGCGTTACGACGCGCAGTTCGGTTCTGTCACTTTGCGCGAGGGCGCGGAGGAAACGATCACGGCGGAGCTGTCGAAACACGTCGGCCGCGAAAATCCGACGTTGTGGATCGCCGAACTGTACGGACGGCCGCTGGGCATGGTCCGGGTGCAGTTCCCCGGCGAGACGGCGTGGATCGACGGCCGGGTCGCGGCCGACCGCGTCGGCTACCTGTCGTCGCTGGCGGTGGCCGAACCGGCGCGCTCGAGCGGCGTGGGGACGGCGCTCGCCGCGCACGCGCACCAGGTCTTCGACGAATGCGGCACCGAAGCCGTGCTGCTGCACCACGCGCTGGCCAACCCGCGCTCGACGCCGTTCTGGTACGCGCAGGGGTACCGGCCGCTCTGGACCTACTGGCAGCGGCGACCGGCGGTCCCTTGATCCCGATAGGCTCATTTCGTGACGAGGGACGATGACACGGCCCCGGTGGCGCCGACCGGGGTCGACACCGAGAAGCCGTCCGCGGCGAGGATCTACGACTGGTTCCTCGGCGGGACGCACAACTGGGCGGTCGACCGCGAGTTCGCCCGCGCGCTGGAAAAGCAGTGGCGGTGGGTCAAACCGGGGGCGCGGCACAACCGCGAGTTCATGAACCGGGTCGTGCGCGCGGCCTTGAACGCCGGGATCCGGCAGTTCATCGATCTGGGCTCCGGTGTCCCGACCGCCGGGAACGTGCACGAGATCGTCCAGGAGGAACTGGAGCCAGGCGATACGGCGAAGGTCGTGTACGTCGACTACGAGCCAGTGGCGGTGGCGCACGCGGAGCTGATCCTCGAACGGCACGAGGCGACCGACTGGGCCGGGATCATCCAGGCGGACATGCGGCGGCCGAAAGACGTCCTGCGGCATCCGGAGACACTGCGGCTGATCGATTTCGACCAGCCGGTGTGCCTGATGATGATGGCCGTCCTGCATTTCGCCGGCCCGCACGACGATCCGCCCGCGCTGGTCGCGACCTACCGGAACGCGCTGGCGCCGGGCAGCTGGCTGGGGTTGTCGCATATGAGCTTCGGCGGCCAGACGGGCGAGGACGCCGACGGGCTCCACTGGATGGTCGAGCAGTACCGGAAGACGAGCAACCCGGTGTGGATGCGGGACCGCGAAGAGATCGAGCCGCTCTTCGGGGACTGGCCGCTGCTGGAGCCCGGCGTCGTCAACCTGCCCGACTGGCGACCGGTGCGGGAGCTGCGGCGGGACGAGGAAGGTGCCCGGCCGTTCGCCTGGTGCGGGGTCGCCGTCCACCCCTGACATCCGACCTCTCACCGGTTCGCGTCGCCTTTAGCGGGCTAAAGGCGACGCGAACCGGGCAAAGGTCAGAGGGGAGGGTGATCGCTGACGGCGAACGCGGAAAGGAAACAAACGGGTCGATCGGAGAGTTGAGCTAGACAGACTCAACTAACCGAGGAGTGCACAGATGACCGACAACCGCCTCCTGCCCGTCCTCCCGCTCGATGACGACGTCGTGCTGCCGGGCATGATCGTCCCGCTCGACCTCGCCGACACGGAGACGCGCGCCGCGGTGGAGTCCGCCCAGGCCAACACGCCTGCCCAGGCTTCCTTCCCGGGGATCCGGTCCAGCGCCGCCACCAAGGCCGAAGTGCTGATCGTCCCCCGCGTCCACGGCGAGTACGCCGAACTCGGCACCATCGCGACCGTCGAGCGCATCGGGCGCGTGCCCGGGGGCAAGACCGCGGTGCTCCTGCGCGGCACCCGCCGCGCCGTCGTCGGCCGCATCGCCGACGGCCCCGGCGCAGCCCGCTGGGTCCACGCCGAGGTCGCCACCGAGACCACCGACGACAACTCCACGAAGCTCGCGTCCGAGTACAAGTCCGTCGTCATCGCGATCCTCCAGCAGCGCGGCGGCTGGCAGATGATCGACGCCGTCCAGGAGGTCGAGGACCCGTCCGCGGTCGCCGACCTGGCGGGCAACTCGTCCTATCTGAAGGCCGAACAGAAGATCGAGCTGCTGACCACGCTCGACGTCTCCACGCGGCTGGAGAAGGCCCTCGACTGGAGCCGCGAGCAGCTGGCCGAGCTCGAGGTCACCGACACCATCCGCAAGGACGTCCAGGAGGGCATGGAAAAGCAGCAGAAGGAGTTCCTGCTGCGCCGCCAGCTCGAAGCGATCCGCAAGGAACTGGGCGAGCTCGACGGGACGGCCAACGACGACGACTACCGCGCCCGCGTCGAGGCCGCCGAGCTGCCGGACGCGGTCAAGAAGGCCGCACTGTCCGAAGTGGACAAACTGGAGCGGACCTCGGACCAGTCCCCCGAGGGCGGCTGGATCCGCACCTGGCTGGACACGGTCCTCGAACTGCCGTGGAACGAGCGCACCACCGACGTCCACGACATCGCCGCCGCGCGCGACATCCTCGACGCCGACCACGCCGGTCTCGACGACGTGAAGGAACGCATCATCGAGTACCTGGCCGTGCGCAAGCGCCGCGCGGAGTCCGGGCTCGGCCCGGTCGGCGGACGGCGTTCGGGCGCCGTGCTGGCGCTCGCCGGTCCTCCCGGGGTCGGCAAGACGTCGCTCGGCGAGTCCGTGGCGAAGGCGATGGGCCGCAAGTTCGTCCGGGTCGCCCTCGGCGGTATCCGCGACGAGGCCGAGATCCGCGGTCACCGCCGCACTTACGTCGGCGCGCTACCCGGCCGGATCGTCCGCGCCATCAAGGAAGCGGGCTCGATGAACCCGGTCGTGCTGCTCGACGAGATCGACAAGGTCGGCGCCGATTACCGCGGCGACCCGACGGCCGCGCTGCTGGAGGTGCTGGACCCGGAGCAGAACCACACCTTCCGCGATCACTACCTCGAGGTCGAACTCGACCTGTCCGACGTCGTGTTCCTGGCGACGGCGAACGCGCTCGAGACCATCCCCGGTCCGCTGCTGGACCGGATGGAGCTGGTCACCCTCGACGGCTACACCGAGCACGAGAAGGTCACCATCGCCCGCGACCACCTGCTCCCCCGCGAGCTGGAGCGTGCCGGGCTCGGCAAGGACGACGTCACGCTGACCGACGGCGCGTTCAGCCGCATCGCCGCCGAGTACACGCGGGAAGCCGGGGTGCGCAATGCGAACCGGACCATCGCGAAGGTCCTGCGGAAGGTGGCGACGAAGGTCGCGCTGGACGAGGTCGAGCTGCCGCTGACGATCGACGCCGACGGACTGGAGACCTACCTCGGCCGCCCGCGGCACCTGCCGGAGTCTTCGCTGCCCGCGTCGACGCAGCGCACGTCGACCCCCGGCGTGGCGACCGGGCTGGCGGTGACGGGCGCCGGCGGTGACGTCCTCTACATCGAGGCGTCGCTGGCGGATCCGGAGTCCGGCTCGACCGGGCTGTCGCTGACCGGTCAGCTGGGTGACGTGATGAAGGAGTCGGTGCAGATCGCGTTGTCGTACCTGCGGTCGCGCGGCGCCGAGCTGGAACTGCCGGTCGGCGACCTGAAGGACCGCGGCATCCACGTGCACGTCCCGGCGGGCGCGGTGCCCAAGGACGGGCCGAGTGCCGGTATCACGATGACGACCGCGCTGGCGTCCCTGCTTTCGGGCCGGGTCGTGAAGTCGGACGTCGCGATGACCGGTGAGGTGTCGCTGACCGGGCGCGTGCTGCCGATCGGCGGGGTCAAGCAGAAGCTGCTGGCCGCGCACCGGGCGGGAATGAAGACGGTGATCATCCCGCAGCGCAACGAGCCCGATCTGGACGACGTCCCGGCCGAAGTGCTGGCGCAGCTGGACGTCCACGCCGTGGCGAACGTGCGCGACGTCCTGGACATCGCGCTGGCCCCGGCGACGGCTCCGGTCGCCCAAGCGGCGTAACAGCGCGAGGCCTGAAGCCCCGGATCCCGCCAAGGATCCGGGGCTTTCGGCTTTCCAGGATCCGGACGAACCCGGACATTGACTCACCTTAAACTCCCTATCACGTTTTGATAACGTGTATTGCGTGCCACCCAGCCGGGGTGCGTGATCCTTGAGAGGGCAAGGTCATGAGTCAAGGAATTCTTTCCCCGTTGCGGCCGAGGCGCAGGTGCGTTTCGGCCGGTCAGATCGTCTGCCTGAGTATTCTCACCTCTTTCACCGCGGCGCTGACCTTCGCCGGCACCAGCGCCTCGATCGCCGCGGGCATCGCCATCGCCCTGTTCGGCACCGTTCTCCGCCACCCCGTGCCCGCCAGGGCACTCCGATGAACACCGAATCGGAGTTCATGGCGCGACTGCGTGAACTTCGCGACCGAAGCGGCCTCAGCATCCGCGCGCTGGCCGCCGCGACCGGCTGGTCCCGCAGCACCCTGGCCGACATGTTGGCCCGGAACACCTTGCCCGGCAACGAAAGTCAGCTGCGAGCGCTGCTACACGCCCTGCTCCGAGCGGTTCCCGGAGAACCGGGAATCGACGAGTATCTCGCCGACTGGCGTCACCTGATCGGACGTCGACACCACCGCAATGGCGGATACGCCCCGATCGATCGGATACTGCTCGCGTTGACCGTCGCGGAACAACGCGGCGGGGCCGACGCCCCGGGGCTCCGCAAAGCCCGGGAAATCGTGCTGAGCGAGGGTTCCCTACGAAAGTTCTCTTCTCGCGGTGAATATGCCGCGAATTCACCTGGAAGTCCCGTTCCGCCCGTACTCTCCGACCCGCTCCTTCCCGCACCACCACATCAGCGGATGTCTCGGAGGCATGAGTGAAGCGACGGAATTTCCTGCGCGCGGCCGTGGTCGGCGCCGGTGTCACGGCGTTCGGAAACCGGCTCTCGGGAGCGGCCCTCGCCGCGCCCGCCCAGAACGGACCCAGCCCGTACGGCGCGCTCCAGGCGGCCGACGCGAACGGGATCCAGCTGCCGGCGGGATTCACCAGCCGCGTGATCGCGCGGTCCGGCCAGAAGGTCGCGAACACCGGGTACACCTGGCACAGCGCCCCGGACGGCGGCGCGGTGTTCGCCGACGGCAGCGGCTGGATCTACGTGTCGAATTCGGAGATCACGCCCGGCGGCGGGGCGAGCGCGGTCAAATTCGACGCGAGCGGGAACATCACCGGCGCCCATCGCATCCTCTCGAACACGCGGCAGAACTGCGCGGGCGGCAAGACTCCTTGGAACACCTGGCTTTCCTGCGAGGAGGTCGACCTCGGCTTCGTCTACGAGTGCCAGCCGAACGGCCCGGCCACGGCCGCCGTCCAGCGGCCCGCGATGGGGAAGTTCAAGCACGAGGCCGCGGCGGCCGACCCGGTGCGCAAGGTCGTCTACCTGACCGAGGACACCTCGGACGGGTGCTTCTACCGCTTCGTCCCGACGACGTGGGGCAACCTCTCCGCCGGGACGTTGCAGGTGCTCAAGGCGGGCACGGCGACCTCGGGCAGCTTCACCTGGGCGAACGTGCCCGACCCCGACGGCTCCCCGACCGCCACCCGCAACCAGGTGTCCGGCGCGAAGCGGTTCAGCGGTGGCGAAGGACTGCACTACGCCAACGACACCGCGTGGTTCACCACCAAGGGTGACAACCGCGTCTGGCAGCTCAACCTGACGAACAACACCTACGAGCTCGCCTACGACGACTCGCTGGTCAGCCCCGGCTCGGCCCCGCTGACCGGCGTCGACAACGTCACGGGGACCTCCTCGGGTGACCTGTTCGTCGCCGAAGACGGCGGCAACATGGAGATCTGCATCATCACGCCGAACGACATCGTGGCGCCGTTCCTGCGGATCAACGGCCAGAGCTCGTCGGAGATCTGCGGCCCCGCGTTCACCCCGGCGGGTAACCGGCTGTATTTCTCGTCGCAACGCGGTACCTCCGGGTCGTCCTCAGGCGGGATCACCTACGAGGTGACCGGCCCCTTCCGGTCCTGAGACCCGGTGCGGGCGCCCTGGGCAAGGGGCGCCCGCACCCCCTCAGGCGTTGGTGCGGTTCTTCTCCCGCAGCCGGTTCACCACGAAGAGCGTCAGCGCGATCGCGACGGCGGCGATCACGAAGTACTGGAAGAACCCGGCATACTCCTCGACCAGGTGCCAGCTCTCGCCGAGGCCGTAGCCCGCCAGCACGAACACCGTGTTCCAGATCAGGCTGCCCAGCGTGGTCAGGGTCAGGAACCGCCAGAACGGCATGCGCTCGATCCCGGCGGGCAACGAGATGAGGCTGCGGAAGATCGGCACCATCCGGCCGAAGAACACCGCCTTGGTGCCGTGTTTCTGGAACCAGGCCTCGGTCTTGTCGAAGTCGGACGTCTTGACCAGCGGAATCTTGGCCATCCACCGGCGGGTGCGGTCCCGGCCCAGCAGGAGGCCGAGGTAGTACACGATGATCGCTCCCGCGACCGAGCCGAAGGTCGTCCACACCAAGGCTTCCACCAGGGTGAACGTGCCCTGGCTGGCGGAGAACCCGGCGAGCGGGAGCACCAGTTCGCTGGGGATCGGCGGGAACAGGTTGTCCAGGCCGACGATGATCGCGGCGCCCGGACCACCCAGCGCGTCCATCAGTGACACCGCCCAGCCGGCGAGTCCTCCCATCGGTTCACTGGCGGTTTGGGCGAGGAGGAGGTTCATGGCGGCCTTTCGTGGTCGTCTGCGGATGTCAACGAACGTACGAATCGCCCGGGTTCCGCACACTGCGGTGAAGCGGCACAGATCACTGAGGAAAACCGCAGTACCGATCTTCGGTTACCCCGCTAACCTGGCGTTATGCCTGTTCCGGCAGCGATGCGCCGCTATCTGCGCAAAGCCCTCCGCGGCACACTCGGCCTGGCGATCGGCGCCATGACCGCCGTCGCGGAGTTCTTCTACGTGCTCTTCGGCGGAATCGCGCTCGCGGTCCCCGCGCTGCGGCGCCCCGTCTTCGCCGGTGCGCGCGCACTGTCCGAAGTGGAACGGCGACGGCTGGAGAAGTACTTCGGCGAAGAGAACGCCACGAACTACACCGATCGCCGCGCGATGGCCTATCTCGTCCCGCGGTGCGTCATCGGGCTGCTCTGCGCCGCGATCTTCCTCATGATCCTGCTGGGTGCCGCATCCGGGGTGATCATCGCCGCTCAGCTCTTCGAAGGTCAGTCGCCCGGAGGTGGGGCACCGGCCGACTGGTACGACCCGGTCACCACCACCCTCTTCGGCGGGTTACTTGTTTTCCTTTCCTTGCAAGGGCTTATCGGAGCCGCGACGCTGGACGCCAGGCTGGCGAAGCGCTTTTTCGGTCCCAGCAAAGGAGAACAGTTGCGCCGGCGGCTCTCCGAACTCACGACCAGCCGGGCCGAGGTGGTCGAGGCGGTCAACGGTGAGCGCCGCCGGATAGAACGCGACCTGCACGACGGCGTCCAGCAGCGGCTCGTCGCGCTCGGGATGCTGCTCGGCAGGGCACGTCGCGCGACCGACCCGGAGCACGCGTCGGATCTGCTCCGGCAAGCGCACGAGGAATCACAGCGCGCCCTCGTGGAGCTGCGAGAGGTCTCGTGGCGGGTGTATCCGATCGCACTGGACGCGGACGGGCTGCATCCCGCGTTGGAGGCGCTCGCGGAGCGCTCGGGCATCCCCGTCCACCTGCGGGTCGACCTCCCGGAACGGCCACCGGCGGCGATCGAGACCGTCGTCTACTTCGTCGCTTCCGAGGCGGTCACCAATACGATCAAGCACGCCGCGGCGACGCGGATCGACATCGAAGTGGAGTGGGACGGGGGCAGGGTGCGGGTACGGATCACCGATGACGGCACAGGCGGGGCGCGGGAGTCGGGCGGCGGCCTGTCCGGCCTCGCGATGCGCGTCGCGGCGGCGGATGGCCGGTTCACTGTGGACAGTCCGCTCGGTGGCCCGACAGTCGTAACGGCGATGCTGCCATGCGAGTGATCCTCGCGGAGGACTCGACACTTCTGCGCGAGGGGCTGGTCCGGCTGCTGGTCGAGGAGGGGCACGAGGTCGTGGCGTCGGTCGGCGACGGCGACGCGCTCCTCTCGACGACGGCCGCGTACCGGCCGGACGTGATCGTCACGGACGTCCGTATGCCGCCGACCCACACCGACGAGGGCCTTCGAGCGGCGCTCGAGATCCGGAAACGCTGGCCGGAGATCGGGGTACTGGTGCTCTCGCAGTACGTCGAGAAGCGCTACGCGGCCGAGCTGATCTCCGGTGATGGCGAACGCGTCGGCTACCTCCTGAAGGACAGGGTCGCCCAGGTGGGCGAATTCCTGGACGCGCTCGACCGGGTCGCCGCGGGTGGGGCGGCGTTCGATCCAGAGGTGGTGCGGCGGTTGCTCGCACGGACCACGCACACCGACCCGCTCGCGAAACTGACCGTCCGCGAACGTGAAGTGCTGGAGAAAATGGCACAGGGCCACACGAACCCCGGGATCGCCGAGTCGTTGTTCATCTCGCTGAGCGCCGTCGAGAAGCACGTGAACGCCATGTTCGACAAACTCGGACTGGTCAACACCGCCGGCTACAGCCGTCGCGTCCTGGCCATCCTGCGTTACCTCGGGTCCTGACCCCGAGTTGACAGGCAAGTGACGACTTGCCTATAACTGAGACGTGGACGGCGACCTGTTCAAGGCGATCGGCGACGCGACGCGACGCACCATCCTGGACGAGCTGACCGAAAAGGACGGTCAGACCCTGTTCGAGATCTGCGGCAGGCTGACCATGAAACATGGCTTGGCCTCGTCACGACAGGCCATCTCACAGCATCTCGCGATGCTCGAACAAGCGGGCTTGGTACGCACCCGGCGCCAGGGCCGCTACAAGTTCCACCACATCGACACGAGCCCCTTGCGGTCGATCGTCGAGCGGTGGCCCATCGACCGAGAGGAACCGAACCCGTGATCCGGATCAACATCACCAGCGTCTTCGTCGACGACCAGGCCAAGGCACTGGATTTCTACACCGAAAAGCTGGGATTCATCAAGAAACACGACGTGCCCACCGGCGACGCCCGCTGGCTCACCGTGGTCTCCCCCGCCAATCCAGACGGTGTCGAACTGCTGCTGGAACCGGACGGCCACCCGGCGGCGAAGCCGTTCAAGAAAGCGCTGGCAGACGACGGCATCCCATTCACCCAGTTCGCGGTCGACGACGTGTACGCCGAGGTCGACCGGCTCAAGGGCCTTGGCGTCGAGTTCACGCAGGACGCCGTCGACATGGGACCCGTGGTCACCGCCGTCTTCGACGACACCTGCGGCAACCTGATCCAGCTCGCCACGATGAAGTAGCAACCAAAAGCGGGGCCTGGTCCACTGTGGACCAAGCCCCGCCGTGAAATTTCCCTACTGCTGCACCCATTCCACGAGTTCCACGGGTACGCCGTTCGGGTCGGTGACCATGAGGAGGCGCTCTCCCCAAGGCTCTTCCCGCAGCGGCAACGTGATCTCGACACCTTCGTCGCGCAGGCGCTTCTCCTCGGCTTCGAGGTCCTCGACCGTGAAGGCCACGATCACCCCGGACGCGCGCTGCTGCCGCAGGTTCTCCGGCAGGACCTCGATCCCCGCCTGCAGCAGGACGATGGTCATCTTCGCGGTTTCGTGCCCGAGTGACACGAAACCCTCAGCGGCCATCTGCTCGGTGAAGCCGAAATGCTCGGTGAAGAAGCGGCTGGAAGCGGCGACGTCGTCGACGGTCAGCGAGATGGTGGAGGCAAGGACGTTCATGGGCTATCCCCTTCGGGTCGGCGGTGGGTTTCGAGAGATACGAGCCGGTCAGTAGGACCGGCGGCGCGGGACGCCGATCGAACGGCGCACCGGCATCGAGCGGCCCGGGAACGGCTGCTGGTGGCGGCGGTCGTTCCGGCGGACCTGGGCGCGATTGGTGCCTTCGTTGCCTTGGGGGATTCGAGCGGTCAAGGAGCCTCTTCTCTCGCTGTTCGGTAGTACGGACGTAAGTTTACATCCAGCGCACGGTAAGTCAAGGATATTTTTACGACGGTGGTAAACTTCGCTCATGACCAGCACTGATGTGGGTTTGCGGGAGCTCAAGAAGCAGGAGACGCGGCAGCTGATCTCCGACCAGGCGACGCTGCTCTTCATCGAGAAGGGCTTCGAGGAGACGACGATCGCCGAGATCGCCGCGGCCGCGAGAGTCGCGAAGAAGACCGTCACGAACTACTTCGCGCGCAAGGAGGACCTGGCGCTCGACCAGCACGAGGAGTTCACGAACGGGCTGGCGAACGCCGTCCGGGACCGGAAGCCGGGTGAGTCGGCGCTGGCCGCGCTCCGGCGCACCTTCCTGGACGCGGTCGCCGAGCACTCGCCCGTGATCGGCTTCACCGGGCCGGTCTTCGCCAAAATGGTCCTGGAGAGCCCGACTCTGACCGCCCGGCTGCGTGAACTGCACGAACTGCGGGAAGCGGCGCTCGCCGAACTGCTCGCGACCGAGACCGGAGCCGACGCGGACGACGTCACCCCGGTCATGGCCGCCGCCGAGCTCAACGCGATCGACCGCGTCCTCTTCCGCGAGGTCCTCCGGCGCTCACACGCCGGCGAGAGCAACGACGAGATCGCCGCAGCGCTGACGAAGGCGGCACAACGGGCTTTCGAGTTGCTGGAACCGGCCTTCGGCGACTACGCGATCCGCGAATAGCCCTGGGTTTTGTCGGGGGTTCCCGCTAGGTTCCGCTGCATGTCTGAGGGGACCTTGCTGGACGTCGTCTATTGCGAAGGCTGGGATCCGGCCGCCCGCGCGGTGACCGGGAGGCTCTCGTCCGGCACCGCCCGCGCGCGCGACGCTGCCGGCGAGCAGTACGCCGTCGCCTTGGTGCGCCCTGGCACCGAGGTGCCGCTGGCACTGCTCGAAATCGCATGGAAGAACCGCTTCGCCCGGACGGTGCAGTTCGACGAGCTGGGCAGGCGCAGGGGTTTCTTCGAGTTCCGGGTACTGGAGGACGGCGCGCTGTTCCTCATGAAGATCGAGCAGTGGACCTACCGGTTCGACGACCAGGAGGAGTTCGACAAGAAGAGCGCCGGCCATCTGGAGATGTCCTTCGGCCCGGATGGCAAGGGCTGGATGCATCAGGCGCCACAGGGCTACGGCGGCGGCTCCAGCAGCGGTCAGGTGAGCAAGCAGGTGTCGGAGCTGACCATGCCGAAGCCTGCCTTCGGCGACTGGGAGCCTCTCGCGAATTCGGGGCCGCTGACGCTCCGGACTTCAGACGCTCCCGACGCCGATCCACCGCTGCCCGTCGACGAACGTCCCTGGCGGCCGTCCGTTCCGCTGCGCCCTTCCGGCATGGACGAGATGTTCACCGCGGGCGCGCGCTTCTCGCTGAGCGGCGACCATGGCCTTGTCGAGGTCGAACTCCGGGACGCCGGCAAGCTCCGCATGCCCAGCGGCAGGCTCGTCGCGGCGGATCCGGCTTTCCTGGACGCGGACGCGGAGCACTTCACGGTCACCGTGCCTCCCGGCGAATACCGGGTGGAAGTCTCCGTGATCCGGTTCGTCGACGAACCCGCCCACGAACGGGTCGCGGCCGCCAAACTCGTCGTCGCCGATCTTCCCGTCGCCACCTGGGAAACCGCGCTCTGGCCCGGGCAGGACGCGCTTTTCCTCGGGGACGGGGAGTTCTATGGCTACGGCGTGGACAGCGGCACGGGTTGCTTCGCCGACGCGGCCGCCCTCCCCGAGGAGATGGGCGACGACCTTCTGGAGAAGTTCGAGGAGGTGGACCCGTACGTCGACGTCACTCCGGACGGAGCCGACGGCAACATCATCGCGTTCACCACCGGCTGGGGCGACGGCAGCTATCCGACCTGGATCGGCCGGGCGGCCGACGGCGCGCCGGTCTGCTTCGTCACCGACATGCTGGTCCTCAATCGCGCCCGGATGATGGCGCCATGACCTTTACAGACGAGGAGATTGCGTACCTGCGTTCGCAGCCATTGGCCCGCTTCGCGACCCTGTCGGAGGACGGCGAGCAGCCCGACGTCGTCCCGCTGGCGTTCGAGTTCGACGGCACGGATTTCTGGGTCGGTGGAGTGGGCGCTTCGGTTCTCGCGACCCGGAAGTTTCGCAACATCCGGGCGGGACGGCGCAAAGTCGCCCTGGTCGTCGACGACACGGTCTCGTTCGACCCGTTCATCGCCCGCGGTATCCGCGTCTACGGCGAGGCCGCCGATCCGATCGAACGGGTAGGGGTGGTCGGCCCGGGCATCTACGCGCGCGTGACGCCGAAGGTGTCGTGGAGCTGGAACATGGCGGGCGAACCCGCGGGCGAGACGTGGTATCCGTCGAGGCGAGCGGTGCACGGCGAGGCGTGACGCGCCGTTTTTGTCGGTGGGCGGCGGTACGGTCGGGTCCATGCGGGAGCTGATCGTCACCGAGAACTGCACGATCGACGGCGTGATCGAACTGGCGGGCGACTGGTTCAGTCCGGGCGACACCGATCCGGACGTGGACCGGTCGGACGTTCTGGCCGTGCTCGAAGAACAACGTGAGAACGCCGACGCGTTCCTCCTCGGACGCGTCACCTTCGAAGACATGCGCGGATATTGGCCGAAGCAAACCGATGACACGACAGGGATTTCGGCCAATCTCGACTCAGTGGACAAGTACGTGGTCTCGCGGACGCTGACCGAGCCGGAGTGGCGGAACACGACGGTGCTCTCCGGTGAGCTGCGTTCCGAGATCGAGAACCTGAAGGCCGCCGAAGGCAAGGACATCGTGACGACCGGCAGCATCTCGCTGGTGCGGGCGCTCATCGCCGATGACCTCGTCGACGAGTACCGGTTGTTCGTCTATCCCGTCGTGGCCGGTGAAGGCCGCCGGTTGTTCGAGGGTGCCACCGGTGTCCCGAAGCTTCGGCTGGTGGAGGAGCGGGCGTTCGCGTCGGGCATCGTGCTGCTGCGTTATCGGGCCGCGTCGCGCTGACGCCACCGAAAACGGGATGAGGAGCGCACGGTCGCGGGCGTAGCGTCGGCGGTCGTGATCAGTGAGACGGATACGGGAGACGACTCGGCGGACGGCTGGTTCCCCGAGAGTGTGGCCGCGCGCTATGACGAGCCGGGCGGCGCGAACGCGCCCGAAGTGGTGACGCCGGCGGTGGACGTCCTCCAGAACCTGGCCGACGGTCCGGTGCTCGAGTTCGCCGTCGGAACCGGACGGATCGCGGTCCCGCTGGCGGCGCGCGGTGTGCCGGTGAGTGGTATCGAACTGAGCCGCGCGATGGCGGACCGGATCGCGAGCAAGCCGGGCGGCGACGCGGTCGAGGTCACGATCGGCGACATGACGAAGACACGTGTGGAGGGCGAATTCTCGCTGGTCTACCTGGTGTACAACACGATCGGCAACGTGACCACGCAGGACGGTCAGGTCGACGTCTTCCGCAACGCGGCCGCGCACCTTCGGCCAGGTGGACTGTTCCTGGTCGAGGTCGGCCTGCCGGATCTGCGCCGCTTGCCGCCCGGACAGGACATCGTCCCGTTCGCGATGGCACCCGGCTATGTGGGGTTCGATCAGTACAACGTCGTGACACAGGAGTTCACGTCGAACCACGTCACGGTGTCACCGGAGGGACAGGGGCGGTTCCGCCGCATCCCCTTCCGGTACGTGTGGCCGGCTGAAATGGACCTCATGGCGCGCATCGCCGGGATGCGCCTGAAGTACCGCTGGGCGGACTGGGACCGTTCGGAGTTCACCGCCGAGAGTACGAAGCACGTGTCCGTGTGGGAACGCGCCCGTCCGTGAAGATGATGACCGCGCCGAAGGCGAGCAGGGGCAGCGCCCACAGTGTCGTAATGAGATAGCCGTGCCGGGTGGGGAGGAGGGCGCCGTCCGGGGTGGCCGCGGAGAGCAGCAACCCGGCGAGGGCGCTGCCCACGGCCATGCCGATGCTGCGCGCGATCTGGTTGATCGAGAGCACGCTGGCCGTTTCCCCTTGCGGCACACCGACGAGCACGAGTCTGGGCATCACCGCGAAGACGCCGCCGACGGCGAAACCGAGCAGGGCGATAGAGAGGAGGACGAGAACGAACGACTGGCTTCCGACGACGAATACCAGCGCGCCTGCCACCGCGATCACGGTCGACACCAGGTACGTCCACCGTTCGTTCATACGCGGAATCGCTTTCCCCGCAACGAATCCCAACAGGGAAAACGGGATCAACGCCGCCCCAGCCGCGACACCCGGAAGCGCGAATCCGTAAGGGGCGTCCGCCGGTGTCTGCACGTAGCGGGTGAAAAGACTGAACAGCAGGTACAAACCCGCCCCGGCCACGAGAATCGCCAGGTTCGCGCGGAAGACGGGGCCTCGGCCAAGCAGCCGAAGGTCCACGAGCGGCTCCCTGGTGCGCAGTTCGATGAAGGCCCACACAGCTAGGACCGCGGCGGTACCGGCGAGGAGACCACTGGCGAACCACACGTTCGACCACAGGGAGGGCACGGCGATGAGCAGGAGGACCCCGAGTGTGCCGAGCGCGAGGAGCAGTGCGCCGGGGACATCGATCCGGGGCGGTTCACCGGGCGCCTCGGCAGGCAGCCGGCGCCAGGCGATGAGAAAAGCGACGGCGGAGAGAAGGAATCCGAATCCGTACGCGGCACGCAGGCCCGCGAGCTGATCAAGGAGGCTGACCACCGGATAACCGACCCCGATGCCGACGGTCGACGCGACCGACAGCGCGGCGATCGTCGAGGGCGAGCGCTCGGGTGGCAGGTGCGCACGGGCGACGCTCATCAACAGCGCCCCGGCCGCGACCCCGAGCCCCTGCAGGCCGCGCCCGATCAGCAACGCCGCGTACGGAAGCGGAAGCACCGTCAGCAACCCGCCCGTCGTGACCATGGCCAGGGTGATCAGAATCGTGGTGCGGCGGTATGGACCGCCGCCGAGCCTGCCCAGGACCGGGCCCGCGATCGCGCCGCTGAACAACGTCACCGTCAACGTCCACTGTGCCGCATCGAGGGATACATGCAGCCCCGTGGCGACCGGGGTGATCAGCGGCGCGCCGACACTGCCGATCACGGCTCCCGCCAACGCCGTGCACACCAGTGCGGCGCTCAGTCGCCCGTCCCGCCGGACAGGGGCACTCATCGGTTCGTCTCGGTGGTGACGTGTGTGAACAGGCCCGGCTGGATCCGGGTGCGAACCCCCTCGGCCCAGAGCGCGTCGACCTGCTCGACGTCCATCGCGGCGCCGGCGTTCAGCAGCATCCCGAAGGCGAGGAACGTCTTCACGGTCACCGGGTCTAGTCCGGTGCCGTTCTCGGCGGTGCCCCACATCCGCGCGAAACAAGACCGCACCACGTCCCGCACCTCCGGGTCGCCGCACGCGGCGAAGCCCTGAAGCTGCAACAACAACCCGGTCCGGTCGGCCAGCAGGTCGAAGTACTGCGCGCCCATCGCCGAGAGCGCCTTCAGCCCGGTCTCCCCCGCGCCCGCGTCCCGCATCGCGTCGCTGAGCCGCTCGAACGCGGCCTGGACCAGCTCCAGGAACAGTGCCTTCTTCGTCCCGAACATCCGGAAGACGTACGCCTGCGTGATCCCCGCCGTCTTCGCGATCGCCTCCGTCGAGGCCCCGTGCAGCCCGTGCTCCGCGAACTCCTCCGCAGCGATGGCCAGCACTTGGGCACGTCGCTCGGGTCCGCTCATCCGTCCAGCCATACCCTGAAGTTACTAGTTACTAACCACTAACTAAAGGCCCGGCGCACAAAAGAGAAGCGGCCCCGTGACTGGGTCACGGGGCCGCTTCTGTGTGGCGAGTGAGGGATTCGAACCCCCGAAGGCAGTGCCGTCTGATTTACAGTCAGATCCCTTTGGCCGCTCGGGCAACTCGCCGTGACCGGGTGTCCCCGGCCGAGACGAAAGAATACCCAATGCCGTGGCGGCCCGGTCAACCGGGTTCCACAGGGCTAGGGTGGAAGCTCCTGACAAGCGAGTACGAGGTGTGAGAACACGTGGCGGATCCCTCTTTCGACGTGGTGAGCAAGGTCGATCGCCAGGAGGTGGACAACGCCCTGAACCAGGCCAGCAAGGAACTCGGTACACGGTTCGACTTCCGGGGTACCGGGACCAAGATCGACTGGTCCGGTGAGGAGGCGATCGCGATCGAGTCCGAAACCGAGGAGCGGGCGCTGGCGGCGGTCGAGGTGTTCAAGGAGAAGCTGATCAAGCGCGGCATCTCCCTGAAGGCCTTCGAGGCGGACGAGCCGGCGTTGTCCGGCAAGATCTACAAGATCGGCGGCAAGATCCTGCAGGGGATCGCGTCGGACAAGGCGAAGCAGATCGCCAAGTTCATCCGCGACGAGGGCCCCAAGGGGGTCCAGGCGCAGATCCAGGGCGACCAGCTGCGGGTGTCCGGCAAGAAGAAGGACCAGCTGCAGGACGTGATCGCCTTGCTGAAGGGCAAGGACTTCGAGATCGCGCTGCAGTTCACGAACTACCGCTGAGCGCGGCGGCAACAAGGCCACCTTCCGCGGAAGGTGGCCTTCGTCACGCCTAGGACGCGGCGACCGTCCAGCTCCCGTCGCCTTCCACCGAGACGAAAGCCGGACCGGACACGGGCACGCTGCCCGTGTAGTCGCCGAGCTGGTTCACGGGGAGCTCCGAGTAGTCACCGCTGTGCACCCACACCGCGGTGCGGCCGCTGTTCTTGGTGGTGACGGCGACCGACGTGACGGCATCGGGCACGGCGAACACCGCTTCGCTCTTGCCCGACAGGGGCTTGCCCGGCTCCAGGACCGGAAGGCCCCTTTCGTCGGTGATGGTCAGTGTCCAGGCGGCGTTGGCCTTGACGGTGAACGTCTTCGCCTGACGGCCGGGCATGTCGTTGATCCACTGTGTGCCCTTGTACGGGCCGATGTCGTTGACGATCAGCTCGTTCTCGGTGTTGACCGCGACGTGGCCGGAGCACTTCGGGCAGTCGAAGGTCACGAAGCCGAGGCGCGCCGGCCAAGCCATGGGCACCGACGCGTTCCCCTTGCCCGAATGCTTCTCCTCCGGCTGAGGACCGGGACTCGGGGTGGTCGTGGGAGTCGGCGAAGGCGCCAGCCCTTCCGGAGCGGCCGCCTGCGGGACGACACGGCCCGGATTCGGCGACGAGCAGGCCACCAGACCCACGGTCAGCAGCACAGCCGCGCACAAGCGCCTGATCACGTGTTCCCCCTAATCGAACCGTCAACGGATCTTCGCCGGCCGATAGCCCAGCGTTACCGGGCCACCCGGCCGAGCGATTCAGGCAACCCGGAAGTGGGTTTCCGCCGCAACGCCTTCGCGGGAGCCCCGAAGGGACAAAAGGCCGTGTTGTAATCCGGCGATCGCGTTCGAGGAAGGTCACGATGAAGCGCCGTTTCAGCTCCGCACTCGCCTTCGCGCTGTCACTCACGGTGATCGCGTCCCTGTTCACCCCCGCGCAGGCCGCTGAACGCCAGCAGCTCGTTCCCGGCTATGGCTCGTACCCTCGGCTCATCCGGCTCGAGCACTCGCCGTTCGGCCGCGGCCGCATCATCGCGTCGCTGACCAGCGAGGACGAGAACGGCAAGTTCACCCCGATCATGGAGAGCACCGACGAGGGCCAGAGCTTCCACAAGATCGGCGAGATCCGCGACCGCGACGGCCGCCGCGGCATGTGCTGCGGAACGCTGTACGAACTGCCGCAACGGGTCGGCAGGCTCCGCGCGGGCACCCTGCTGTGGGCCGCCAGCTACCGGCAGAACGCCGGTCCGGAGCGGCGCATCGGCATCAGGATCTGGTCCAGCCGCGACGCCGGGCGCTCGTGGGGCTTCCTGTCCGAGGCGGCCCGTTCGCACAATCACGACGGCATCTGGGAGCCGGAGTTCGTCGTCGACGCGGGCGGCACGCTGTGGCTGCACTACGCCGACGAGACCGAGGCGCCGCAGTTCGCGCAGGTGATGAACCGGGTCGCCTCCACCGACGGGGTGAACTGGGGCACCAAGCAGCGCACGATGGCCATCCCGCCCCACCGGGTGCGGCCGGGGATGCCGATCATCCGCCGCCTCCCCGACGGCCGGTACTACCTGGCCTACGAGATCTGCAACTACCGCGACCGCTTCTGCGACCCGTACTTCAAGATCTCCTCCGACGGCGCCAACTGGGGCGATCCCCTCGACCCCGGTACCCGCGTCACCACGGCGAACGGCAACTACTTCCAGCATGCTCAGACGATCACCTTGTTCCCCGGCGGCCCGAACGGGGTGCGGCTGGTGATGGTCGGGCAGATCTACACCAACGCCGCCGGGGTCCCACAAAGCAAGAACGGCAAAGTGCTGCTGGCCAACGACAACTTCGGCGCCGGGCACTGGTACGAACTTCCGGCGCCGGTGCACATCACCGGGATCCACGACAACTTCTGCCCCAACTACAGCTCCACGCTGCTGCCGGTCGACGGCGGCAAGAACGTGTTGCAGATCTCCACCGAGAACAACGCCGGCTGCAAGGCGTACTTCGCGAAGGGCCCGGCGTTCTGAGCCACCCGGTAGTGTGAAGCCCGAGCGATCGGCTACGAAGCGGGGGCATCGCATGAAGGGCATCGTGCTGGCGGGGGGCAGTGGGACGCGTCTGCATCCCATCACCCAGGCGATATCGAAACAGCTGCTACCGGTCTACGACAAACCGATGATCTACTACCCGATCTCGGTGCTGATGTTCGCCGGGATCCGCGAGATCCTGATCATCTCGACCCCCGTCGACCTGCCGCAATTCCGGCGGCTGCTCGGCGACGGCAGCCAGTTCGGGCTCAGTTTCAGCTACGCCGAGCAGGCCGCTCCGAACGGGCTGGCCGAGGCGTTCGTCATCGGCGCGGACTTCATCGGCGACGACGACGTCGCGCTCGTGCTCGGCGACAACATCTTCTACGGCCAGGGGTTCTCCAGCAGGTTGCAGGCCGCGGCGACCGCGCTCGACGGCTGCGTGCTCTTCGGCTACCCGGTCAAGGACCCGCAGCGGTACGGCGTCGGCGAGATCGACGCCGACGGCAAACTCCTCTCCATCGAGGAGAAACCCGAGAAGCCGAAGTCGAACAAGGCCATCACCGGCCTGTACTTCTACGACAACCAGGTCGTCGAGATCGCCCGTGACCTCAAGCCCTCGCCGCGCGGGGAGCTGGAGATCACGGACGTCAACCTCACCTACCTGCGCCAGGACCGCGCGACCCTGATCGACCTCGGCCGCGGGTTCGCCTGGCTCGACACCGGCACGCACGACTCGCTGCTGGAGGCGGGCCAGTTCGTGCAGGTCCTCGAACACCGGACGGGCGTCCGGATCGCCTGTCTCGAGGAAGTCGCGCTGCGTATGGGTTTCATCGACGCGGAGCAGTGTTACGCGCTCGGCGCGAAGCTGGCGAAGTCCGGCTACGGCGAATATCTGATGAACGTCGCGCGCACCCAGGGTGCTACCGGCTGAACAGGTGCTCGCGCAGGGTGTCGCCGGTGTAGTCGGTCCGGAAGACACCCCGTTCCTGCAGCCGCGGCACGACGTCGTCGACGAACGCGTCCAGCCCACCCGGGGTGAGATGCGGTACGAGCACGAAACCATCGGCGGCGTCGCTCTGGACGTACTCGTCGATCGACTCCGCGACCTGGCGGGCGGTGCCGACGAACTGCTGGCGCGCGGTCACCTCGATGACGAGTTCGCGGATGGAGAGCTTCTTCTCCTCCGCGATCGCCCGCCATTTCGCGGCCACGGCGAGAGGATCCTTCTCGTGCCGGACACGGCCCCAGGTCAGCGGCTCGGCGTCGGGGTCCGGGTCGATCTCGGGGAGCGGGCCGTCGGCGTCGTAGGCGGAGAGGTCGCGGCTCCAGACCTGTTCGAGGAACTGGATCGCGGTCGCCGGGCGCACCTGCTGGTAGCGGATCTCGCGGGCGTACTCGTGCGCGTCCTCCTCGGTGTCGCCGAGGACGAAGGTCGCGGCGGGCATGATCAGCAGCTCGCCGGGTTCGCGGCCGTAGGCGGGTAGCCGCCGCTTGACGTCGGCGAAGAACTCCTTGCCGCTTTCCAGTGAACCATGGCGGGTGAAGATGACATCGGCGGTCTTGGCGGCGAACTCCCTGCCTTCGTCGGAGTCGCCCGCCTGGATGACGATCGGCTGCCCCTGCGGGGTCCTGGGGACGGTGAACTCGCCGCGGATGTCGAACTGCGGTCCACTGTGGACAAACCGCTCGATGCCGCGGGCGAAGACGCCGTTCTTCTTGTCCCCCACCAGTGCGTCGGGCGCCCAGCTGTTCCAGAGCTCACGCACGGTGGCGAGGAATTCCTCCGCGCGGCGGTAACGGTCCTCGCGTTTCAGGAAGCCACCGCGGCGGAAATTCTGTCCCGTCCACGCGTCCGGTGAGGTGACGACGTTCCACGCGGCGCGGCCGCCGGAGAGGTGGTCGATGCTCGCGACCTGCCGTGCGACCTCGTACGGCTCGTTGAAGGTCGACGACAGCGTGCCCGCGAGCCCGAGCCGGGTGGTGACCGCCGACAGCGCGGCCAGCACGGTGGTGGTGTTCGGCCGCCCGACGACGTCGGAGTCGAGGATCTTGCCCGCGTGTTCGCGCAGGCGCAGGCCTTCGGCGAGGAAGAGGAAGTCGAACTTGCCGCGCTCGGCCGTGCGGGCGAGATGCTCGAAGGACGAAAAGTCGATTTGACTACCCGAACGCGGGTCGCTCCACACGGTCGTGTTGTTGACGCCGGGGAAGTGTGCGGCGAGTTTGACCTGCTTGGGCATCTGTCACGCCTCCGCGTACTGGTTGGCGGCGACCCCGAGGCCGAGATGGTCACGCAGGGTGGTGCCGTCGTAGGCCTGACGGAACGCGCCCGCGGCCTGGAGCGCGGGGACGGTCTCGGCGGTGAAGAGCGCCAGGTCGTCGGGCAGGACCGCGGGCCGGATGTGGAAGCCGTCGAGATCGTTGGACGCCGCGAGACGGGGCAGTTCGGTGGCGAGGCCGGCGGGGGTGCCGGTGAAGCTCTGGCCGGGTGGGAAGGGCGCGAAGGTCTCCAGCGCGCGACGGCGGTCGAGGGCCGCTTGCTCGGTCTCGGCGAGCACGATCGTCAGCCCGGCCAGGAGTTTGGCGTCCGGAAAACGCTCGCGGGCGCCGCGAGGCTCGTCGATCAGGACGACGTCGGCGCCGTGCGCGTACGGCGAGTCGCCGTACACCGCGACGACGGGGTGCCCTTGCGGCGGGCGCGGCGTGATCGAAGGTCCCTTGATGCTGAAGAAGCGGCCCTCGAAGTCGACGTAGTGGAGCTTCTCGCGGTCGATGAAGCGGCCGGTCGGTTCGTCGCGGATGATCGCGTCGTCCTCCCAGCTATCCCAGAGGCGAGCGATGACGTCGACGACCTCGGCGTTCTCCGCTTCGGCGTCGGCCTCGGACGGGAGGGTGCGCCTGCCGAAGTGCGCGACCTCGGCTTCGGTGCGCGAAGGCACCGGGAGGACGCCTGCGCGACCGCGGCTCGCGAAGTCGAGCGAAGCGACGGCCGTCGAGATGTGGAACGGCTCGGTGTGTGTGGTGGTGACCGTCGGGACCAGGCCGACTCGGCTGGTCAACGGGGCTATCGCGGCGAAGGTCAGCAGGGCGTCGAGCCGGCCGCGGACGACCTCCTCGCCACCGGGTTGGAGCGCGAGGGTGTCGTCGAGGGTGACGAAGTCGAGCGAAGCCGCTTCGGCGAGCTTCGCGTGGGCCAGGTAGTGAGCGGCGGTGAACAAGGCGGCCGGGCGGACGTCGGAGACCCGCCAGGCGGCCGGATGCCGGCCGGCCCCGTCGAGCGCGACCCCGAGGTGCAACTGCTGTGCGGAACCCATGCCCGGGGAACTCGCGCCCTCCTGCCCCGATTCCCGCTCCCATGGGGTGGGACGCCCGGGCCGACCTGCGTTTCGCGGGCTAAACGCGATCCGGCTGGTCAGCGCGCCCAATGTGGCAGTGGGGGCGTTGAGTGACCCCGATGCCGCATTGGGGACAACGGGGGTGTGGGTCCGAGCGGGATCGCGTTTCGCGGGCTAAACGCGATCCGGCGGGCGACCTGCGTTTAGCCCCCTAAACGCGATCCGGCTGGTCAGCGGGGGTGGCGGGCCATCTCTTCCAGGCGCCGGATGCGTTCGGCCATGGGCGGATGGGTCGAGAAGAGCTTCGTGAGGCCGCCGCCCGGCCGGAACGGGTTCGCGATCATCAGGTGCGACTGCGAGACCAGCTTCGGCTCCGGCACGAGCGGCGCCGCGCGCGTCCCCTGGTCGAGTTTCCGCAGCGCCGACGCCAGCCCGAGCGGGTCTCCGGTGAGTTCCGCACCCGACGCGTCGGCCTGGAACTCCCGCGAGCGGCTCACGCCGAGCTTCACCACCGCGGCCGCGATCGGCCCGATCACGACCAGGAGCAGCCCGACCAGCGGGCTGTCGTCGTCCTCGCGGTTGCCGCCGCCGAAGACGCTGGTGAACATCGCGATGTTGGCGATCACGCTGATCACGCTCGCCAGCGCGCCCGCGACACACGAGATCAGGATGTCGCGGTTGTAGACATGCGACAGCTCGTGCCCGAGCACCGCCCGCAGTTCGCGTTCGTCGAGCAGGTCGAGAATGCCGGTGGTGCAGCACACCGCCGCGTGCCGGGGGCTGCGGCCGGTGGCGAAGGCGTTCGGGGCCTGGGTGGGGCTGACGTAGAGCCGCGGCATCGGCTGCCGCGCGGTGGTCGCCAGCTCCCGCACGATCCGGTACATCGCCGGGTGCTCGGCCTCCGAAATCGGGCGGGCGCGCATGGCCCGCAGCGCCAGCTTGCCGGAGTTGAAGTAGGCGTACGCGTTGACCCCGAGCGCCACCACCAGCCCGATGACCAGCGCGCCCCGCCCGAAGAAACCGCTGATGCCGACGATGATCGCGGACAGCAGGCCGAGCAGGACGACGGTCTTGAGCCCGTTCTGGTGTTTGTGCACGGCGTCCTGCTCCTTCCTTTCTCCGGGGTGGGGGTTACTCATCGGAAACAACGCGATCGGGGGACGCGAAGTTCCTTCGCGTGCTCGGCTCGCGGGTTATCGTCGAACCTCGGGACGATCATCGGGAGGCGCCTGTGCGAGGACCCGAACTGAGCCGCCGAGCCCTGCTCACGCTGGCCGCGGCCGGCGCCTCCGCGGTCGCCTTCGCGCCGGCGGCCAGGGCCGAAAAAGTGCTTCTCGTCGAGGTCGGAGGCACCCCGGAGGCGGTCGCGGTGAATTCCGTCACCGGCTTCGCGTACGTCTCCGACCCGTCCACCGGCACGATCGTCGTCGTCGACTCGCGGTCCGGCACGGTCGGCGACGTGATCCCGGTCGGCGGCGAGCCCGCCGGGCTGGCCGTGGACACCGTGACGAACAGGATCTTCGCCGCGAATCCGCCCGGCGGGACCGTCATCGTCCTGGACGGGCGGACCAACGACGTCGTCAGCGTGGTGCCCGCCGGCCCCGGCGCGTCCAGTGTCGACGTCGACGAGCAGGCGAACCGCATCTACGCGGCCAGCGCCCTCACCGGGACGCTGGCCGTCATCGACGGCGTCGGCTGCCGCCTGCTCGACCTCGTCCCCGGCCCCACGCGGGGGTTGTCGTCGACGGCGGTCGACAGCGGGCGCAAGCTCGCGTACTGCACCAGCACGGCCTCCGACTCCCTGGAGGTCTTCGACATCGGCGCGGGCAGGTTCTCCGGCGGGATCCCGGTCGGCAAGTCACCGACCGGGGTCGCCGTGCACAGCGCGTCCGGGACGGTGTTCGTCGCGAACTCGGCGATCCACCATCTGTCCATCGTGGACATGGGCGCGCGCAAGGAGAAGGCGACCGTGCTGCTGCGCTCGGAATCGTCGGCGCTCGCGGTCCACGAGGGATCGAACACCGTCTACGCCAACGGCGGACCGAACGGCCTCGCCAGGATCGACGGCAGGACCAGCCTGCTCACCGGTGACCTGTCACTCGGCGTGAACCCCGGCGCCGTCGCGATCGACCAGCGCACCAGGACGGTGTACGTCGCGGATCCTTTGCGCGGCAGGGTTTCCCTGATCCGGGACTTCTGACGCCGGAGCGGGCATGATGGCGGGGTGAGCGAGTACGAACTGCGCGGCGGGCTGCAACCGGACGTCTCGGCCGTGGCCGCCGTACTGGCGCATCACGGTGTCGAAGGGCCGGACGGGAAGGCGCCGGGCGAGGCGCTGGTCTTCGCCGTGTCCGGCGGGATCGGGGCGGGCTACATCCTGTGGGACTTCGCGCACGAAACGATGTCGACGATCGTGTTCGGTTTCCGCGCGCGCTGGCAGTATCCCCAGGAATGGCTCAAGTCCACAGTGGACCGTCTCGGGCTCGGCATCGATCTCCACACCACCGGCGGCAAACGCGCCGCCGCGAAACGGCTCACCACCGACCTCGAAGCGGGGCGGCCGGTCATCGTCCTGCCCGATCGCGAGTCGCTCGGTTACTGGCACCTGCCGCCGGAGCTGTCCGGCGGTGGCGGGCACTTCGTCGTCGCGTACGGCGAGGAGGACGGCCGGGTGCTCGTCGACGATCGGAACCTCGCCCCGCTGACGGTCGACCGGAAGACGTTCGACGCCGCGCGCGGCCGGGTCGGTTCCTACAAGAACCTGCTCGCGACGCTTCAGCCCGGCGAGGTCCCCGACTGGCGGACGGCCGTGCGCGACGGGCTCACGGACTGCGCCCGGAACCTCTCGGCGCCGTCGAAGTCGTTCTCGCTGCCCGCCTGGGGGCGCTGGGCGAAGGCGATGACCGACGAACGTGACCCGAAGGGCTGGCCGCGCGCGTTCGGCGAGCGGCGGGGGCTCGTCGGGGCGCTGTTCAACGTCTGGGAGAGCGTCACCCCGGCCGGGATGGAGGGCGGGCACCTGCGCGGGCTGTTCGCCGACGCGCTCACCGAAGCCGCCGCCGTGCTCGAATTGCCGGCGCTGGCCGAACAGGCGCCGGTCTGGCGCGGCATCGGCGAGCGCTGGGCCGAATTGGCCGAGACGGCCGTCCCGGCGTCGAACTCGGAGTTCGCCTGGGTGCGCGGGCTGGTCAGCGCGGTGTCGGCGGGTGTCCGGGAGGGCGACGCGGGGCAGGACGCCGCCGCGGCGGCCGGTGCGGAAATGTGGAAACTGCGCGCGCACTACAACGACGAAACACCGTTCACCGACGGCGAAGCCCGTGAACTCTTCGGCACGATGGGCGCCCTGATCCGGGACATCCACACCGCCGAGACCGCCGCGATCCGCGAGCTTTCCGAAGCCCTGATGGAGTGAACCGGGCCGGTGTCCGTTGCGCCGCGCGGCCGGAACACCGCACGATCGTTGAAGATCCACTTCGTGCACGCACATCCGTTGGGGACGACCAGTGCGCGTCCCGCTCCCGAGATCCACCTCCACCGCCATCGCCTGCGTGTCGCCGACCTGGACTGTCTCGGCCACGTCGGGAACGTGCGGCTGCTGGAGTACTTCCAGGAAGCCCAGATCGCGCTGCTCGACCCGCGGCGCGAGCATCTTTTCCAGGCCAAGGGACCGGCGTATCTGATCGCGAAGCACAACGTCAGCTACCTGCGCAGGCTGACCTTCCGTGACAACCCGGTCGAGGTGGAGACCGTGGTCGGCCGGATCGGGACCTGCGACGTCGTGGTGAACAGCAGGCTCCGCGACGAACGGGCGGTCTACGCGCGCTGCCGCACCATCTGGGTCGCGTGCACCCTGCCCGAGGGCTGTACGCGGAGGCTCGACGTAGAGGAACGCGAGCGGCTGACGCGGTTCAGCGGGGCCATCGACGAGATCTCCTGAATCAGTTTTTAACCGTTTATGCTCCATTTCCCGCAATACCGGAAAACGGCTGGGCCGTTCAGCGGCTGATCATCACACTTTTCGGCCGGTACCTTCGAAAGACCTCTCCCCTGCAGAGCTCCCCGGAGGTATTTCATGCCACGGCCGAAGTCTGTCCGCTTCCTCGCGC
The DNA here is from genome assembly GCF_055563465.1 of Amycolatopsis sp. NPDC000009. NCBI lineage: Bacteria > Bacillati > Actinomycetota > Actinomycetes > Pseudonocardiales > Pseudonocardiaceae > Amycolatopsis > Amycolatopsis sp. NPDC000009. The sequence continues at coordinate 392,017 of NZ_JBVHDI010000006.1, read as the reverse complement.
CCTTGATCGGCGCGATGCTACTGACGAGCGGGGCGGCCGTCGCCGCCCCGGCCGCCGAAGACCCCCAGTTCATCCGCCTGGCCAGCAGGACCTTCGATCCGCTGAGCCAGCGCACGGCGGCGAGCCAGGACTGGAAGGGCGCATACCTGCTCCAGGTCCGAAGCGCGCTGACCGACGCGCAGCGCGGAAAATTGCGCTCACTCGGCGTGCGGATCGGGACCTACATTCCCGATTTCGCCTACGTGGTCCGGTTGAAGCCGGAGAACCGCGAATCGGTGGCGGAATTGGCTTTCGTCCGCTGGCTCGGCGAATACCGGGCGGACGACAAGATGGAGATCTCGACCGCCTCGGCCGGTAGTCACCTGGTGACGCTGGTCGAACCTGACGCGCGAGACCAGCGCGCCGTGGCCGAGCGGATCCTGCGGCTCGGCGGCGGCATCGAAGCGATTTCGCAGAGCGGGCAGCACATCGTCGCGAAACTCGGTTCCGGGCAGGCCGCCACCGTGGCGCAGGGGGCCGAGGTGCTCGCGGTCGGCGCGATCACCGCTCCCGAAACCGACATGGCCAACGCGAGGGAGAGCGGGGGCGCGAACTACATCGAGAGTGTCGGCGGCTACCGCGGGCAGGGCGTCCGCGGCGAGGTGATGGACGGCGGGCTGCGCGTCACGCACCAGGAGTTCAAGGCGCGGCCGACGGTGATGCACGGGTCGAACTCCACCAGCACCGGCCACGGGACCTCGACCTACGGCCAGATCTTCGCGTCCGGGGTGAGCGCGCCGCGGCGTGGGCTGCTGCCCGAGGCGCAGGGGATCTTCGCCACCTACAACAAGCCGGACCGCTACGCCCACACCAAGGAACTGGTCGACCCGGCCGGCAAGTACCGCGCGGTGTTCCAGAGCAACAGCTGGGGCGGCGGGCTGACCACGGCCTACAACTCCGTCTCCGCCGAGCTCGACAAGATCGTCTTCGACCACGACCTGCTGATCTGTCAGTCGCAGAGCAACGCGGGCACCCAGCAGTCGCGGCCGCAGGCCTGGTCGAAGAACGTGCTCTCGGTGGGCGGGCAGTACCACTACAACACACTGGGCCGCACCGACGACAAGTGGAGCGGCGGCGCCAGCATCGGCCCGGCCGCCGACGGCCGGATCAAACCGGAACTGTCGAACTACTACGACCGGATCGACACCACGTCTTCGAGCAGTGACACCTCGTACACGACATCGTTCGGCGGGACGAGCGGCGCGACCCCGATCACCTGCGGAAACGCCGGGTTGCTGTTCCAGATGTGGGCCGACGGCGTGTTCGACGGCGGCCCCGGCAAGGCCCGCGACGTCTTCACGAGCCGGCCGCACGCGGCGACCGCGAAGGCGCTGCTGGTCAACGGGGCGGACCAATTCGCGTTCAGCGGCACGTCGCACGACATGACCAGGACGCATCAGGGCTGGGGCACCGCGAACGTGCGGTACCTGCACGACCAGGCCAAGGCGAACGGGTGGAAACTGCCGGTGCTGGTGAACGAGACCGACCTGCTGGGCACCGGGCAGTCGAAGAAGTACACGGTCGCGGTGAACGGGACGAAGCAGTTCAAGGCGACGCTGGCCTACACCGACCCGGCGGGCTCGCCGAGCGCGTCGGTCGCCAGGGTCAACGACCTGACCCTGAAGGTCACCGCGCCGAACGGGACCGTCTACTACGGCAACAACGGGCTGAAGGCGGGCAACTTCTCGACCGCGGGCGGGTCGCCGAACACGGTCGACACGGTGGAGAACGTCATCCTGGAGAAGCCGGCCGCGGGTACGTGGACGGTGGAGGTCGTGGCGACGCAGGTGAACGCCGACGGTCACCCGGAGACGTCGGCCACCGACGCCGACTACGCCCTGGTGGTCTCCTGACGGTGCGCCGCCGGCCGCATCGCGTTTAGCCCGCTAAACGCGATGCCGCCGGCGGGTTGGGCTCCCCCCAATCCGCGTGAAGGCCCCCTTCCCGCGGCTGAGCCGAGGGAAGGGGGCCTTCACGCGGCTCGGGGGGTCGCGTTTAGCCCGCTAAACGCGATCTGGCCCAGCGCGAGAGGCCCCCGCGACCTGCGTTTAGCGGGCTAAACGCGACGCGGGTGGGGACGGGGGAGCTCGCGGGCCGCGTTTAGTCGGCTAAACGCGAGTCGGGCGGGGCGAGGGGGCGCCCGCGACCTGCGTTTAGCGGGCTAAACGCGATCCGGCGGCGTTGCCCGCGCCCGGATGGCGGAGGGGTCTGCGCCGATGGCCGAGACGACAGGTTTCGGTTGTGAGACGGAAGCGTGAGACCTCTGGAAGGCATGTAACGAGGCGACCCGAGGTGCCGACGTCTGGGATACGTGACGCGAGCCAAGGAGCCTCTCGATGACCACCTGCCGACTCTGCGGCTCGGCCCATCTCGCCAGTGTCGTCGACCTCGGGGCGACACCGCCGTGCGAACGTTTCCTGACCGCGGAGCAGCTCGGCGAGCCGGAGCCGACGTACCCCCTGCACCTGCAGGTCTGCACCGAATGCTGGCTCGCGCAGATCCCGCCGCTGATCACCCCGGAAGAGACTTTCACCGAATACGCGTACTTCTCGTCATATTCCGCTTCCTGGGTCGAACACGCGAAGACGTTCGTCGACGGCGCCGTCGAGCGGCTGGGGCTCGACGAGTCCTCGTTCGTCGTCGAGGTCGCCAGCAACGACGGTTACCTGCTCAAACACGTTGTGGGGCAGCGGATCCGCTGTCTGGGTGTGGAACCTTCGGTGAACGTGGGCCAAGCCGCGCGTGACGCCGGCGTGCCGACGAAGACCGCTTTCCTCGGCCCCGAGACCGGGCAAGAGGTCCGCGACGAGCACGGTCCCGCCGACCTCGTCGTGGCGAACAACGTCTACGCACACATCCCGGACATCGTCGGTTTCACGCACGGACTCCGCGCACTGGTCGCCGACGACGGCTGGGTCAGCATCGAGGTCCAGCACCTGCTGACGCTGATCCAGGACAACCAGTACGACACGATCTATCACGAGCATTTCCAGTACTACACGGTGGAATCCGCGCGCCGGGCCCTCGCGCGCGGCGGATTGTCCGTTGTGGACGTCGAACTCCTGCCCACCCACGGCGGTTCGATCCGGCTGTGGGCGCGCCCGGAGGCCGTCGCCGGTGAGCCGAGCGAGCGGATGACCCAGGTCCTCGACGCCGAGAAGGCCGCCGGGCTGCACGAAATGTCCGGCTACACCGAATTCTCCGAGCGGGTCACCAAGGTCCGGCTCGACCTGAACAAATTCCTCACCGACGCCGCGCTCGAAGGCAAGACCGTCGTCGGTTACGGCGCGCCCGGCAAAGGCAACACGCTCCTGAACCACTGCGGTATCCGCCCGGACGTGCTGCGCTACACCGTCGACAGGAACCCGTACAAACACGGCCGGTTCACCCCCGGCACCCGGATCCCGATCCTGCCGCCGGAACGCATCGAGGCGGACAAACCCGATTACGTGCTCGTCCTTCCGTGGAACCTCCGGAAGGAGCTGACCGCCCAACTGTCCTATGTGGACAAATGGGGCGGGAAACTGGTCTTCCCCATCCCGCACCTGGAAATCGTCGAGGTGAAGTCGTGAAGGTAGTCCTCTTCTGCGGCGGCTACGGCATGCGGATGCGCAACGGTGACGCGTCCGACGTGCCGAAGCCGATGGCCATGGTCGGCCCCAGACCCCTGATCTGGCACGTGATGCGGTACTACGCGCATTTCGGGCACACCGAGTTCATCCTCTGCCTCGGCTACGGCGCACACCACATCAAGGAGTTCTTCCTCAACTACGAGGAGACCACCTCCAACGATTTCGTCCTGCGCAACGGCAAGGCGGAACTGCTGTCGACCGATATCGCGGACTGGTCGATCACCTTCGTGCAGACCGGTCTCGAATCGGCCATCGGCGAGCGCCTGCGCCGGGTGCGCCCATACCTGCAGGGCGACGAGATGTTCCTCGCCAACTACGCCGACGTCCTCACCGACGCCCCGCTGCCCGAGATGATCGAGCGGTTCACCGGATCCGACGCCGGCGCGTCGATGATGGTCGTACCGCCGCAGTCGTCGTTCCACTGCGTCGAGCTGGGCGAGGACGGCCGCATCGGCGCGCTGACCCCGGTCAGCGAGATGCCGCTGTGGGAGAACGGCGGATACTTCGTGCTGCGCCAGGAGATCTTCGACCACATCCCCGAGGGCGGCGACCTGGTGGCCGACGGCTGCGGCGAACTCGCCAAGCGGGGCAAGCTGCTGGCGTACCCGTACCGCGGGTTCTGGAAGCCGACGGACACGGTCAAGGAACGCGTCCAGCTGGACGACGCCTACGCGCACGGCGACCGTCCGTGGGCACGCTGGGAACGCGAAGCGGCGAGCACGGCGTGATCGGACTCGGTACCGGCGGGATCGAGCGGATCGTCGCGCTGGGCGCGCATTGTGACGACATCGCCATCGGGGCGGGCGGCACACTGCTGACGCTCTGCGCCGCCAACCCGGGTGTCCGGGTGGACGCGCTCGTCCTTTCCGGTGGCGGCACCGAACGGGAGGCCGAGGAGCGGGCCGCGCTCGCCGCCTTCTGCCCCGGCGCCGACGTCGAGGTCACCGTGCTCAAACTGCCCGACGGCCGATTCCCCGCGCACTGGGAAGAGGCCAAGAACGCCCTCGAAGGGCTGCGCCGCCGCACCGACCCGGACCTCGTCCTCTCCCCGCGCACGGCCGACGCGCACCAGGACCACCGCGGGCTGGCGACGCTGGTGCCGACGGTGTTCCGCACCCATCTCCAGCTGGAGTACGAGATCGCGAAATGGGACGGCGACCTCGCCAAACCCACCGCGTACGTGCCGCTCACCCCCGAGCTCGCCGAAGAGAAGGTGCGGCTGCTGCAGGAGCACTACGCGTCTCAGCGGCACCGGCCCTGGTACGACCGGGAAGCCTTCCTCGGCCTCGCCCGCATTCGCGGAATCGAATGCGGGCAGCGCTACGCGGAGGCCTTCGACCTCAAGAAACTGACGCTCGACCTCACTCCGAAAGGCTGAAAGCCATGCGTGTGCTGCTGACCGGGCACAAGGGTTACCTGGGCACGGTGATGGCCCCGGTGCTGGCCGCCGAGGGCCACGAGGTCGTCGGCCTCGACTCCGGTCTCTTCGACACCTGCGTGCTGGGCCCGAAGCCCGACGATCCCAAGGGCTACGAAGTCGACCTCCGCGACGTCACGGCCGAGCACGTGACCGGGGTGGACGCGGTGATCCACCTCGCCGCGCTGTCCAACGACCCGCTGGGATCGCTGGCGCCGGAGCTCACCTACGACATCAATCACCACGCTTCCGTCAAGCTCGCGAAGCTGGCGAAGGACGCCGGAGTCAAGCGGTTCCTCTACGCCTCGACGTGCTCGGTCTACGGCGCTTCGGGCGGCGACGGGCTGGTCGACGAGGACGCGCCGCTGCGCCCGGTGACGCCGTATGCCGAGTCGAAGGTGCGGGTCGAGGACGACCTCCACGAACTCGCCGACGACGATTTCACCCCGGTGTACATGCGCAACGCCACCGCGTTCGGCTTCTCGCCGCGGCTGCGGTCGGACATCGTGCTGAACAACCTCACCGCCCACGCCCACGTCTCGGGCGAGATCCTGGTGTTGTCGGACGGGACGCCGTGGCGGCCGCTGGTGCACGCCAAGGACATCGCGCGCGCCTTCGAGGCCGCGCTGGTCGCCCCCAAGGACGCCGTCCACGACAGGGCGTTCAACATCGGCACCGAACGCAACAACGTGACCGTGGCCGAGATCGCGCAGCAGGTCGTCGAGGCGGTCCCCAGCGCGAAACTGCGGATCACCGGCGAGTCCGCGGGCGATCCGCGTTCCTACCGCGTCGACTTCTCCCGCTTCCGCGAGGCGATCCCCGGTTTCGAATGCGACTGGTCGGTCAAGGACGGCGCGCTCGACCTGATCTACGCCTACCGCACGCATGGCCTGACCGGGCACGACTTCACGAACACCTTCACCAGGCTGGCCACGCTCAACGCGCGGACCGCCGCGGGCGAGATCGACGAAACCCTGCGGCGACGGTGATGACGCGCAAACACCTGGAGACGGGCGCCGGCCTGCGGGAGCTGGTCGAGCGCCTGTATCCGCTCTGCCGCAGCATCACCGGCGACGGCGTCCGCGCCACGCTGGGGATCCTCGGCGAGTACATCCCGCTCGACGTCCACGAGGTGCCGACCGGGACCCAGGTGCTCGACTGGACCGTTCCCCAGGAGTGGAACATCCGTGACGCCTGGGTGAAGGACCCGGCCGGGCGAAAGGTCGTCGACTTCCGGGAGTCGAACCTGCACGTCGTCGGCTACAGCGTGCCCGTGCACCAGAAGTTGCCGCTGGCTGAGCTGCGCGAGCATCTCCACACGCTGCCCGAGCAGCCGTCTCTCGTGCCGTACCGCACGAGTTACTACGCGCCGACGTGGGGTTTCTGCCTGGCGCAGGACACTCTCGACGCGTTGCCGGAAGGCGACTACGAGGTCCGGATCGAGTCCACTTTGGACGACGGGCAGCTGACCTACGCCGAGCACGTGGTCCCCGGCGAGGTCACCGACGAGGTGCTGGTGTCGTGCCACACCTGCCATCCGTCGCTGGCCAACGACAACCTCGCGGGGATCGCCGTCGCCGCGGCGCTCGCGCAGCGGCTGGCCGCGGGGAAACCGCACTTCACGTACCGGTTCCTCTTCATGCCGGGCACGATCGGCGCGATCACCTGGCTCGCGCGCAACACCGAACGGCTCGGCAAGGTCAGGGCCGGGATCGTGCTCGCCTGCGCGGGCGACCCCGGATCGCTGACCTACAAGCGAAGCCGCCGCGGGGACGCCGAGATCGACAAGGTGCTCGAATTCGTCCTCGCCGGGAAACCGCACAAGGTCCTGGACTTCTCGCCGTACGGCTACGACGAACGGCAGTTCTGCTCGCCCGGGTTCAACCTCGGCGTCGGCTCGCTGACCAGGACGCCGTACGCCGGCTATCCCGAGTACCACACCTCGGCGGACAACCTGGATTTCGTGTCCACCGAGGCGATGGAGGACACCCTCGCGACCTTGGGCGAGGCGTTCTCCGTGCTGGACCGGAACCGCCGCTACGTCAACCTGAGCCCGTACGGCGAGCCGCAGCTCGGCAAACGCGGGCTCTACGACTCCCTCGGCGGCCGCAGTGACGCCAAGGCGGCCCAGATGGCGATGCTCTGGGTGCTCAACCTTTCGGACGGCGAGCACAGCCTGCTCGATGTCGCCCAGCGATCCGGTCTCCCTTTCGATTCCGTCGTCGCCGCCGCTCACGCGCTGCAGGGCGCCGGATTGCTGAAGGAGTGACGCCGGTGGCAGGCGGGAGACATCGGGCGACACTGGCCTCCGGGGCCGTACGCGCCATGGCGGGCAGGCTCAGCTGGGGCCTCGGCGACCAGGCCGTTTCGAGCCTGACCAATTTCGCGGTCGGGCTGTTCGTCGCGCGCTCGCTCGGCACCTTCGCCTTCGGCATGTTCAGCCTCGCGTGGGTGACCTACGGCGTGGTGCTCAACCTCTCGCGTGGCCTGGCCACCGACCCGATGATGGTGCGTTTCTCGGCGGTGTCGGAAGAAGCCTGGCGCCGGGCGGTGTCGAGGGCGGCGGGGACGGCGATCGGGGTCGGCCTGGCGACCGGCCTGATCAGCGTGCTCGTCGGCTTCCTCGCCGTGCAGCCGCTGGGCGGGGTGTTCGTCGCGCTCGGCGTCGTACTCCCCGGGCTGATGCTGCAGGACGCGTGGCGGTTCGCGCTGTTCGCCAAGGGCGACGGCAAGAAGGCCTTCGTCAACGACACGGTGTGGGGTGTCGTGCTGATCCCGGCACTGGGCATCGCCTCGCATTTCGGCACCGTGGTCGCCTTCGTGCTGGCCTGGGGCTTGGCCGGCGCGGTCGCGGCGGTCTACGGGATGTTCCAGACCGGCATCGTGCCGAGGCTCTCGGAGATGACGGGCTGGGTGAAGGAGCAGCGCGACCTGAGCGTGCGCTACCTGATCGAAAACGTCAGCAACGCCGGCTCGTCGCAGCTGCGCGCCTACGGGCTCGGGGCCATCGCGGGGATCACGGCGGTCGGCGCGGTCCGCGGTGCCGAGCAGCTGCTCGGGCCATTCCTCGCCCTGCTGATGGGCCTTTCGCTCACGACGGTGGCCGAAGGCGCCCGCGTCCTGCAGCGCGCCCCGCACCGGCTGAAGCATTTCTGCGTGGTGCTCGGCGGCGGCCAGGCGGGGGCGGCCTTGTTGTGGGGACTCGGGTTGCTGATCCTGGTGCCGCACGACGTCGGGCGCTGGATCATGGGCTCGGTGTGGGACGCGGCTGAGCCGCTGATCCTGCCGGTCACCCTGTCGGTCACCGCCGCGGGCTTCACCGCGGGCGCGGCCGCCGGGTTGCGTGCCCTCGGCAACGCCAAACGCAGCCTCCGTGCCCAGCTGGTCGCTTCGGTGGGCTACGTGGTCTTCGGGATCGTCGGCGCCTACGTCGACGGCGCCGAAGGTGCCGCGTGGGGCTCGATGCTCTCGGTCTGGCTGGGCGCCGCGATGTGGTGGTACCAGCTCCGCGCCGCGTATCGCGAGTACCGGCCGGCCGCGCCACGCATCAACGACGAAGAGGTGGGAATGGTATGAACCGGATTCCGCGGCTCAGCATCGGTCTGCCCGTCTACAACGGCGAGGAGTACCTGTCCGAATCGCTCGACGCCCTGCTGGGCCAGAGTTACGACGACTTCGAGCTGGTCATTTCGGACAACGCTTCGACGGACGGCACGGAAGAGATCTGCCGGGACTACGAGCGCCGCGACGCCCGGATCCGGTATCTGCGGCTGCCGAAGAACGTCGGCGCGTCCCCGAACCACAACCGGGTCCTCGACGAAGCCCGCGGCGAGCTGTTCAAATGGGCGTCGCATGACGATCTCTATGGCCGTGACCTGCTGAAACTGTGTATCGAGGCGCTCGACGAGCGGCCGGACATGATCGTCGCCCACAGCTGGCAGGCCATTATCGACGACCACGGCGCGGTGACCCACAAACTCGAATATCCACTGGCCACGGACTCGCCGCACGCGCCGGCACGGTTCCGCAGCCTGTTGTTCGAGACCGGCGGCGACGACTTCTACGGCGTGATGCGCACGAACGTGCTCCGCCGGGTCAAACCGCTCGACAGCTACCACCACGCCGACCGCACCTATGTGGCCGAACTGAGCCTCCACGGCCCGTTCCACCAGGTGCCCGAGGTGCAATACTTCCGCCGCGACCATCCCGGCCGCGCCGAGCGGGCGAACCCCAGCATCCGGAAGCGCTGCTCGAACCTCGACCCGCGGCGCGCCGACCCGGTGCGGAACCCGATGCCACGGCTGATCGGCGAGTACATCGGCGGCTTCATCGGCGGTATCCGCCGGGCGCCGCTCTCCTCGGCGGACCGGCGGGAGTGCTACCGGCACCTCGCGTCCTGGCTGGCCGACCGGTCCCGCGGCCGGAACGAGGACCGCGCCGAGGACGCCGAACCCGAAATCGACGGAATGAACATCGACGCCGTGGTCCCTGGACGGCAGAGGAGGACGTCGTGACCTCTCGCTCCGGAGCGAGAAAGCGAAGACATCCCCGGGTCGGCTTCTTCGGTCTGCTGGGGGCAGGGAACATCGGCAATGACGGATCACTCGAAGTCGTACTCGCGTACGTGCGGCAGCGACATCCCGAGGCGGAACTCAGCTGCCTCTGCTCCGGACCGGAACTGGTCGAGGCGCGATACGGCGTCAAAGCGGAGTCGCTGCTCTGGTACTACTCGCGCAACCGCGACGCGGCGGGATTCCTCGCGCCCCTGCTGAAGGTCGTCGGCAAGGTCGCGGACACGCTCAAGATCCTCTCCTGGACCCGGCGGTGCGACGTGGTGATCGTGCCCGGCGCCGGCGTCCTCGAAACAACGCTTCCCTTGCGGCCCTGGGGTTTCCCGTACGCGATGGCACTGCTGGGGGTGTCGGGCAGGCTCTGGGGGACCAAGGTCGCGCTGCTCAACGTCGGCTCGAACGTCATCCGCCAGCGGACCACGCGGCGGCTCTACCGGATCGCCGCCCGCTCCGCGCATTACCGGTCCTTCCGCGACGAGCTGTCCCGCGACGCCTGGCGCGAGATGGGTCTCGACACCGCGAAGGACGACCTCTACCCGGACCTCGCGTTCGCGCTGCCGATCCCCGCCGGGCGGCCGTCGGACGTCGTCGGGGTCGGCGTCATGGAATTCCACGGGGGCAACGACGACCGGCGCCGCGGCGAGCAGATCCGTTCGTCCTATGTGGACGCGATGAAGCGGTTCGTGCGCAGGCTGGTCGACGACGGGCGCGAGATCCGGCTGCTCACCGGCGACGAGATCGACGACCCCGTCGTCGAGGAGATCTTCGCCGATCTGCGCGAACATCGGCCCGACCTCGAACCGAACCGGGTGACGGCGGCGAAACTGCCCACGCTCGGCGACCTCATCACCGAGATCGCCGCGCTCGGCGCCGTCGTCGGGACGCGCTACCACAACGTCCTGTGCTCGCTGAAGCTCGCGAAGCCGACGATCTCGATCAGTTATTCGCAGAAGATGGACAGCATCATGGCGAACATGGGGCTGGCGGAGTACTGCCAGTCCGCCCGTGCCGTCGACGTCGACCTGCTCGTCCGGCAGCTCGCCGAACTCGAGGCCAAACCCGAGGAGTTCTGGCAGCGCCTGCGAGACCGCAGCGCCGCCAAGGGGAAACTGCTGGAGAAGCAGTACGACGTTCTCGACAAGACGCTGTTCCGTACGCCCGAGGAGATCCGATGAAGGTCGAACCGGTTCCCGAAATCGAAGGCGCCTACCTCTTCACGCCGACACCGTTCGCCGACGAGCGCGGGTTCTTCAGCCGCACCTTCGACAGCGAGGTCGTCGCGTCGGTCGGCATCGACCCCGGCGGCTTCGCACAGGACTCCCTTTCGCGGTCGCGCAAGGGAGTCGTGCGCGGGATGCATCTGCGCGGCGGACGCGGCGAGGCCAAGCTGGTCCGCTGCTCGTCCGGGGCCATCTTCGACGTCATCGTGGACCTGCGGCCGCACTCCCCCACCTTCCGCACCGTGAAATGGTTCGAACTGTCCGGGGAGACCCAGGTCTCCCTGTACATCCCGGCGGGCTGCGCGCACGGGTTCCAGGCGCTCACCGACCCCGCCGACATCTCCTACCGCATCGACCGGCCGCACGATCCGGCCGAGGACATCGCGATCTCGTACGCCGATCCCGAACTGGCCATCCCGTGGCCGCTCCCGGTCAGCGCGGTGTCCGAACGTGACGCTCACGCTCCCCCTCTAGCCGCCGCACTGACGACCACGAGGTGATCCCGTGAACCGCCCCTTGCCACGCTCCGACCAGGCGAACGAACGACTGCACCAGGCGATCCCCGGTGGCGCGCACACCTACGCCAAGGGCCAGGACCAGTACCCCGACGACTACTCGCCGGTCATCGCGCGCGGCCTCGCCGGCCACGTGTGGGACGTCGACGGCAACGAATACATCGAATACGGCTCGGGGCTTCGCGCGGTCAGCCTCGGGCACGCGCACCCGCGGGTGCTGGAGGCCGTCCGAACCGAAATCGAGAAGGGCGGCAACTTCGTCCGGCCGTCCATCATCGAGGCCGAAGCCGCGGAGCGGTTCCTCGCCGCCGTGCCGACCGCGGAGATGGTGAAGTTCGCGAAGAACGGCTCGGACGCGACCACGGCCGCCATCCGCCTGGCGCGGGCGGCGACCGGACGGACGCTGGTGGCGATCTGCCGCGATCACGCGTTCTTCTCCACCGACGACTGGTTCATCGGGACCACACCGATGGCCGCCGGGATCCCCGGCGAGACGACAGAACTGACGGTTTCCTTCCCCTACGGCGATCTCGCGGCCGCGGAAGAGCTGCTGCGGACGCACGAGGTCGCCTGCCTCGTCTTGGAACCCGCGAACCAGCAGGAGCCGCCCCCGGGGTATCTCGCCGGGCTGCGAGACCTGTGCGACCGGTACGGCTGTCTGCTGGTGTTCGACGAGATGATCACCGGTTTCCGCTGGTCGGACGCTGGAGCGCAGGGGCTGTACGGCGTCACGCCGGATCTCTCGGCGTTCGGCAAGGCGCTGGGGAACGGTTTCGCGGTGTCGGCGCTGGCGGGCAAGCGGGAGTACATGGAGCTCGGTGGGCTGCGCGATCACCGTGAACGGGTCTTCCTGCTTTCGACCACGCACGGCGCCGAGACGCATTCCCTCGCCGCGGCGATCGCCGTCTTCGACACCTACGCCGAAGAGGGGATCACCGCGCGGCTGCACGCACTGGGCGACCGGCTCGCGACGGGCGTCCGCGAGGTCGCCGCGAGCGCCGGCGTCGGTGACCACGTGCTCGTGCGCGGCAGGGCCAGCAACCTGGTCTTCGCCACGCTCGACGACAAGGGCGAGCCGTCGCAGCCGTACCGGACGCTGTTCCTGCGGGAACTGATCACCGGCGGCGTGATCGGGCCCTCGTTCGTGGTCAGCGCCGGGCTGACCGAGGCCGACATCGACAAGACGATCGACGTCGTCGCGCGGGCCTGCACCACGTACCGGAAGGCCCTCGAATTCCAGGACCCGGCGCCGTGGACGGGCGGCCGTCCGGTGAAACCGGTATTCCGCAAGTACGTCTGAGGACCACTCGTTCGTGTCCCTCCTCCGCGGTGCGCGGTGACTTACCTTGAATCGTATGAATTGGGCGAGAACGACGGCGTTCGCGCTGTCGGTGGTCCTGACGGCCGGCTCCTTCACCGCCGTGGCGGCGGCGACCGAGGTGTCGGCCGTCTGCGCGTCCGGCCCGGCGAGTACCCCGAAGCCGGAGCACGCCGTCGTCGTCGAGCCCGGTGTCCCGTTGTCGGCCAAGACGTCGGAACACCCGCCGGGCACGACGTTCTGGCTTCCGGGCGGAAGGCATACCCTCGCCGACGACCCGTACGGCCAGGTGATCCCGAAGGACGGCAACGTCTACCTCGGCGGGACCGGCGCGGTGCTGGACGGCCGCGGGATCAACCGGGCGGCGTTCACCCAGCACGCCAAGGACGTCGTGATCCGCGGCCTGACGATCCGCGGTTTCGCGGCGCCGCAGGACCAGGGCGTGGTGAACCACGATTCCGGCGAACACTGGGTGATCGAGGGCAACGTCATCGAGGACAACCGCGGCGCCGCGATGATGGCCGGGCCGCGGCAGGAGGTGCTCGGGAACTGCCTGCGGAACAACGGGCAGTACGCGATCAACGCCTACCGCGCGGGCGGCGGCATCACCGGGCTCGTGGTGGAGGGCAACGAGATCGCCGGGAACAACACCGACGACTGGGAGAAGAAGGTGCCCGGCTGCGGATGCAGCGGCGGGGCGAAGTTCTGGGCCGTCGATGGGGCGGACATCCGGGGAAACTGGGTGCACCACAACCACGGCGCCGGGCTCTGGGCGGATACGAACAACAACGACTTCGTCATCGAGGACAACCTGATCGAGGACAACGACGCCGAGGCGCTGTTCTACGAGATCAGCTACAACCTGATCATCCGCGGTAACACCTTCCGCCGCAACGCCCTGGTGCTGGGGCGCGATTTCGCCGCGCGGGGCAACAACTTCCCGATCGGCGCGGTGTATCTGAGCGAATCCGGCGGGGAGCCGCGGATCCGGGCACGGACCGACATGATCGAGATCGCGGAGAACGTGTTCGAGGACAACTGGGGCGGCCTGACCCTGTGGGAGAACGCCGACCGGTTCTGCAACAGCCCCTCGAACACCTCGACCGGGACCTGCACCCGGGTCGTCGCCTCGCCGTCGGACTGCGCGCCCGAAACGATCGCGCGGCAACCCGCGTACGACGACTGCCGATGGAAGACCCAGCGGGTCAACGTGCACGACAACGTCTTCCGCAGCGCGCCCGGCTGCACCGGGCTGTGCGGGCGCATGGCGGTGCTGTCGAACTACGGCACTTACCCGTCCTGGTCGCCGTACCAGGGGAACGTCGTGTCCGAGGCGGTGACGTTCCATCAGGACAACGAGTGGTTCTCGAACACCTACGTCGGGCATTGGTCGTTCGTGGCGCATGACGCGTCGCGGTCGCTGGACGTGGCCGCTTGGCGGGCGGCTCCCTACGGGCAGGACCGCTGCAGCACCTTCGACGGTGCCGGCGGCTGCCCGGCCCGGTGACCTGATGCGCGACTCGCGTGATCAGACGCCGCACTCACGTGCTTGAAGGCGTAACTCACGTGCTTGAAGCCGCAACTCACGTGCTTGAACGGACGACACGCGTGATCCGATGGACGACACGCGTGATTGGGCGGACGACACGCGTGTCGTCCGTCTGGACACATGTGTCGTCCGTCTGGACACATGTGTCGTCCGTCTGATCACGCGAGTTAGGTTTTCGGTCACGCAATTAGTCGGCTGAATGCGGACGTCAGGGCTTCGTCAGGAAGAAGTAGGCGTATCGCTCGTCCAGTTCGTTCTTCGGTACCAGCTGGATCGCCTGGGGCGTGAACCCGCACCGCTCCGCCAGTTGCCAGAAGGCATCGACGCGGTAGGTCGTCATCGCCGCCAGCCCCGAGCGGTACGAACGACGGCGCGGCCTGGTCCGCCACGTGCCGGGGTCGTACTTGACCTGGATCAGCGCGAGCCCGCCGGGGACGAGCAGTTCCCGCGCGATGCGGAGCAGGCGTTCGCCGTATTCCGGCGTCGGGATCAGCTCGAAAACGTAGAAGCTCACGTAGACGTCGCAGGGTTCCTTCACCAGAGGGAGCGCGGCTTCCGGATTCGCGACGTCGATCTCCACGGCCTGGAACGAGGTGTCACAGACGCCGGAAACCTGCTTCTCGCATTCGGCGAGTGTCTCGGCGGAGATGTCGACGCCGATGAATTCCTGGGCGCGCGGGGCGAAATGGATGGCGTTCGCGCCGCCGCCGCAGCCCCATTCGACGACGCGGTTCCACGGCCGGTCGAAGCCCGCCAACCGGGCCCCGCCTTCGAACATGTCGAGGTGCCGCTTCCCGATTTCGGACCAGAGGTCGTTGCCGTCGAAGGTGTCGGACTCGCGCCAGTGCGAATTGTCCTTCCATCTCTTCTCGTCCGGCGAGTTCCAATAGCCCTGCGCGTCGGCCGAGATGGCGGACTCGGACTGCTTGGCGCCGACCGTCGCCAGCGCGCGCTGGCCGAGGTCTTCGGCCCGCGCGGCGATCTTCTTGGCGGCATCGATGAGGGGCATGGGAACCGTTCCTTTCGCTGTGCGGAGGAATTCCGTTCACGGCGTTCGCCGGGTCGCCCCTTTGTCGGTGAGCAGCGCGGTCGCCGGAACCACCGCGAGCGCCACACCGAGGCCGCCCAGCGTGTCAGTCGGGTAGTGCGCGCCCATCGTTACCTGGGCCCAGCCCATCGCGGCCCCGGCGACGAAAACCGCGACGACCAGCAGCACCGACGCCGGGAAGCGCCGAAGCCCGCCGAGCACGCCCAGCGCGGCGGTGAGGGTCAACGCGGTGGCGAAACCCGTGTGCCCGCTGGGATACGACAGGAATTCACCGTGGATGTACCGGCCGGTGAGCGGTTTCAGCCCACTCGTCAGGCCGACGGTGACCACCGCGGCCACCACCCCGGTGACGGCGGTGCGTGGCCGCCGCGAATACCGGCACCAGCCGAGGAACACGACCATGGTGACGATGGCGCCGACGGGCTCGCCGACGAAGTCGATCACGGTCGCGATCGTCCACCAGGGATCGCCGGACCAGGCGAGCGCGTTCACCAGTGTCGCGTCCGGCCCGGTCGGCCCGGAGGTCCCGGCGTAGACCAGACCCAGCACCAGTGCGCCGAGCCCGCCGGCCCCGGCCAGGACGAACGCGGCCGGGCGGAGCACCGGCGGCAGGGCCGGTTTCACTCCGCGGCCACCCGCCCGATCGCGTCCCGGTAGCCGCCGATCAGCCGCTCCAACCCGACCGCGGGGGTGAATTCCTGCTCGTAGACCAGCCGCGCCGCCCTGCCGAATTCGAGGTTCCGGCCGGGATCGCCGACGATCTCCCGCAGCCGCCGCGCCAGCGACTCGGCGTCGCCGGGTTCGTGCAGCAGCCCGGTCACGCCGTCTTCGACCAGTTCCCGGAAAGCGCCGTGCGCGGCGGCGACGGTCGGGACCCCGGCGGCCATCGCCTCGACGACCACCAGCCCGAACGTCTCCAGCCATTCCGACGGCGCCACGGCCACGGCCGCGCGAGTGACCAGCTCGGCGCATTCCGCCTTGCTCCGCAGTCCTTCGTAGCGGACGTCGTCGCGGCCTTCCGCCCAGCGGGCGACCTCGTCCTGCATCGGGCCGGTGCCCGCGATGACCAGCGGCATGCCGAGCCCGCCGGACGCGGCGATCCGGTCCCAGGCCGTCATGAGCAGGCCGATTCCCTTCTCCGCGGTGATCCGGCCGAGGAACAGCACGTGCTCGCCGGTACCGGAGCGCCGGATGCCGGGATCGGCGACGAAGTTGTACTTCACCCCCAGCCGTCCGGCGGGCATCCCGGCGGCGACGAGCACCTCGCGCTGCGCCTTCGAAATGCAGAAGAACCGGGACACCCCGGACCACCAGCGACGCCGGTTGAGCATCAGGCTCGCCGCCATCGGCACGGTCGCGAGCGCCGACCCGCGATAGCAGCCGTGCCGCACCGCGGGCGCCGGTGTCCGGCCGACGCAGTCCGTGCACACGTCCCCGTCGCGGTACAGGGTGCCGGGCGGGCAGATCAGGGTGTAGTTGTGCACGGTCGCGACGACGGGAACGCGCGCGTCCGCGCACGCCGCCAGCACCGACGGCGACAGGAGCGGGAACGTGTTGTGGACGTGCACGACGTCCGGCCGGTCTTCGGCCAGCCGCCGGGCGAGGTCGGCACGCACCGCCCGGTTCCACGGCACCTGGAGCGGGACGACGGCCTTGCGCGGCAACGACATCGCGGAGATGTCGTCGCTGCGCCGTTCGAACAGGCCGACGTCGTGCCCGGCGGCCGCGAGCAGCGCGACCTCCTGGTCGACGACGTTGTTCTCTCCGCTCGGTTGCTCGGACCGGTAGCGGTTGTGGACCACGAGGACCTTCACGCAGGCTCCTTGGCCGGGACGAAATTCTTCTCGGTGACAGGCACCCGCACCAGCAGCGACGCCGCCAGCGCCAGGTGCAGCAGGTACGGCGACGCGTCACCGAGGCCAGCTTCGGTGTAGGACGCCGAAACACAGTAGGTGATCAGGAAGATCGCGCACGCCCTGGCCAGCGACGGCGGCCGCAGCGCGGCGACCACGATCAGCACCAGCATGAACGCCGCGACGATCGCGATCCCGACGTAGCCCTGTTCGTGGTAGATCGCGAGCCAGCTGTTGTCGATGGGCAGGCCGATGTAGGACTTGTTCGTCAGCCCGACACCGAACACGTACTCGCCGAGGGTGCGCGGGTCGGACAGCAGCGCGTCCCACACCTTCGCGCGGCCGGTGAGGCTGGAGAAGTTCTCCGCGCTCTGACCGCGCAGGAACCAGGCCTGCAACAGCGAACCGAGGACGACGGCGGACACCGCGCCGATCAGCGCGACCCCGGCGAACACCTTCCTGGCCCGCGCGCTGGACATCCAGAGGGACAGCAGCGCGATCAGCACGCCCGCGACCAGGCCGAGCGTGGCGGTGCGGGTGTGGGTCAGCAGCAGGATGCCGATCGCGGGGACGATGACGATCAGCGCGTTCAGCCGGTCGAGTTCACCGCCGAGCCAGAGCAGCAGTGTGAGCCCGATGACCACCGCCGAGTACTGCCCGACCTGCGGCGGGGTCAGCGGCCAGATGGTGCCGGTCAGCCGTCCGCCGTACTCCTCCGCCAGCGCGATCCCGGGTGACGCGGCCAGCCCGACGACGACCGTCAGCAGCACCACCGAGTACGTCCGGATGTGGTACCGCACGAGCCGGATCCCCCCGTCCCACCACCGGGTCAGCAGCCACAGCGTGCTGACGAACACGCCGAACCGGAAGCAGCGGAACAGCGCGCCATACCCGACTTCGAGGTTCAGGCTCGCCAGCAGGCTGAGCACCACCAGGATGCTGAGCAGCAGCAGGTACGCGCTCGGCCGGATCCGGAGCCGGGCGTTCAGCGCGAGCGCGATGCAGAACGCCAGCACGAGCGAACCCATGGTGACCAGTTGGATCACCGAGCGCGGGATCGGGATGACCGTGGTCGCGCCGGTGGAGCCCAGCGTGTTCAGGATCAGCAGCGCCCACACGAGGGCGACCGCCTTCGGCATTTCCGGCGACTGCGAGGGGCGTTCTCCCCGGGGCAGATGCGGGAAACGGGCTCTCTGCCGCATGTCAGCCTCCCCCTTGACGGCTGTAGGCCGATCCGGCGTCCTGGTTGTACGGGCCGCCTTGCCATTCTCCGATGCTCAGATTCCGGCTCGGTTCGAAGGCGACGAAGTTCCACGGCCCGACGTAAACGTTGTCGCGCCACTTGTTGCCCTGGGCGAAGGTGATCGCGTGCTGCACGACTTCGCCCTGGTACGGCGACCAGTCCGGGTACGTGCCGAAGTTCGCGAGCACGGCCATCCGCGCGCAGGTGTTCTCGCAGCCCGCGACGGCCGGATCGAGGACGAACCGGTTGTGGTGGATCTCGACGCGCTGGGTCTTCCAGCGGCAGTCGTCGAACAGCGCGCCGGACGCGATCGCCGGCCGGGCGCAGGTCTCGTGGTCCGGCACCAGCCGCGTGCACGCGCCGGACGAGGTGTTGGCGGGGCTGTTGCAGAACCGGTCCGAGTTCTCCCAGAGCGTGATGCCGTTCCAGTTGTTCTCGAGGACGTTCCCGGCGATCTCGACCTTGTCCGTCCGCGCCTTCACCCTCGGCTCGCCGCCGGATTCGGAGATGTAGATCGCCGCCACCGGGAAGCTGTCGCCGCGGTCGATGTAGGACTTGCCGTCCACGCCGTTGTTGCGGCGGAGGGTGTTGCCGCGGATGACGGCGTTGTAGCTGGTCTCGTACATGATCCCGGTGCTGTCGTTGCCCTCGACGACGTTGCCCTCGATCAGGAAGTCGTTGTTGTTCGTGTCGGCCCACAGCCCGACGCCGCGGTTGGCGTGCACCCAGTTGCCGCGGACGTCGGCGCCGTCGACGGACCAGAACTTCACGCCGCCGGTGCAGCCGCAGCCTTCGACCTTCTTCTCCCAGTCACCGGTGTTGTTCCCGGTGATCTCGTTGCCTTCGACGACGAGCCCGGTGATCCCGTTCCGCCCCTCGTAGGCGTTGATCCCGTACTGCCCGTTGTTCCGCAGGCAGTTCCCCCGCACCTGCTGCCGCGCGCCCGCCATCAGGCCCGCGCCTTCGTTGTCCTGCACCGTGTTGTGCTCGATGATCCAGCCTGGAGCGGAGTCGTGGTTGACCACGCCCTCGTCGCGCGGGGCCTGGAATCCGCGCACCGTGAGGTACTGGAGCTTGACGTCGGCGGCACTGCCGGAGAAGGCGTACTGGTTGATCTTCCGGCCGTCGAGAACGGCGTCCGGCGCGCCGAGGTAGACATTCCCCGCCTTCGGCTGGACCTGATCGAACCGGTCTTCGCCGAGCCCGTGGGTGCCGGGCGCCAGCCAGAACGTCGTCCCCGGGCCGTTCGCCCTGGTCTTCGCCACGAGATCGCCCGCGACGGCCGGATCCACCGTCACCGCTCCCGCCGGTGCCGACGCCGGACCCGGCGGGAGTTTGCCGCACACCTGGGCCACTCCACTGGACGGCGCTCGCCCGGGGTCGGGCGGTGCGCCCGCCTCGTCGGCGGGGTCCGGGGTGCAGGCGGCCAGCGCCGTCACGGTCAGCAGGATCGGCAGGAGGCGGTGCGGTCGGGACTTCACAACGGAGGTCCTTCGGGGTCGAAGGTGAGCAAGGTGGTCATTTCGGTCGAGGCGGTCCCGGCGCCGATCAGCGTCCACGCGGGCTCTCGGCGGCCGAATCCCGCCGAGTACCAGCCGAGCGGTGGAGTGGTCTCACCACGGTGCGCGGACCACCTGAGCTGCGACGGGAGTTCCATCGAAGCGCTCCGTTCCCGGCCGTCGGCCGTCCACGACAACTTCGCCGTCGCCCCGGTGAGGACGACCTCGACGGCCGGGCCGAAGTGGAACGCGAGACGGCACGGCCGGGACTCACCGCGGACCTCGTCGAGAATCCGCAACCCGTCGCCTTCCAGCTCCACCGAACGGCGGTGGATCGACGGCGCGTAACCGTCGTGTTCCGCGCTCCAGCGTGACGGCGTGCCCGCCGCGAGCACCTTGGTGACAGCGTGTTTCGTCCACAGGAACGGGCCGCCGGACACGGACTGGTCGGTACGCGCGAGTTCGAGCGTGTTGTGCCCGGCCGTGGACCGGAAGTACGACCGCCACTCCGGTTCGCCGTGGTAGCAGTAGGTCCCGGGGTCGGCGAGGATGTCGACGCCGTCGTGCCGGACCTCCACCGAGAGCGCGTCCGCGTGCGCGTGGGCGGCGATGGACAGGAAGCCGTGCGGCCCGCCGTCACAGCGGCACCAGATCCCACCGTCGCGCAGGATGGTCATCCCGGCGTCGGCGAAGTCGTCCCGCCGCCGCACCGGACGCCGCGCGTCGACCCGGATGTCCTTGGCCAGCGCGGAGAAGAGCTGGGTGCGGACGTTCCCGCCCGGCGTCTCCGGCCACCAGTCCAACCGTCCGAAAAGGACGGATCCCGTGTCGAGCAGAGACGCCCATCGGCTCGCGCCGCCACCAACAGCGCCATCAATGATCAACCCGAAGCCGTCGTCGGCGTCACCCTGCCTCGGCGGGCGCAACTTGTTGTCCACAATGGACGCCAAGGCGTCGGTCATCCGGAGCAGCACGAGCCAGGTCGACTCGGGCACCGTGACACCGGCGGCCTTCGCCTCCAGCGCACCGGCGAGCCCCAGTTCCAGGACGAGCCCGTGGTATTCCGTGGCGAGTTCCCGGTTGAGCCCGGACTCGAAGGTGTTGTGCCGCAGCATCTTGTCGAGCGACGCCATCGCCGTTTCCCGCCACTGGCAGGACTCGGGGAACCAGGCGAACGCGCAGGCCGCGGCGAGCTGCCCCGCGTCCTCGGCGATCACGTGGTTGTTCGCCGAAGAACCCCGGCTCGGAAACGCCGCCAGCCAGCGCTGGTGGTGCCAGATCTGGCCGAGCGCCACGGGGTTGTCCTCGAACAGCGACGACACCTGCGCCCAACCGTCCAGCAGGCGCCGCACCCAGACCCACGACAGCAGCCGGATGCCGAGTTCGATCCCGCTGACCCAGTGCACCCCGCGCATCGGCGGGTTGGCCGCCCACCACGACTTCAGTTGCGCGGCGACACGTTCGGCGTACCGGTCTTCGCCGGTCAGGGCGTACGCGGCGGCCAGCACGGTGAGGTGCTGGTGCCGCGACGGCTCCCAGATCTGCTTGATGTCGCCGACGGCGTCCTCGCTCCGGTACGGGATGTCGAAGGAGTACACGTCGGACGGTGCGCGGCGGCCGGTCTTCGGGTCGTACGACCAGTCCGGGTCGACGAGGTCGTCCCGTTCGACGCCGAAGTACTCGGCGCGCCCGTCCATCAGCCGGTCGGCGGTGACGAGCAGATCCTTCACGGCCTCAACCGAAACGGCGGCGAGGACGTCTTCACCGGGCCCTGTCGCGAACCGGCGATCCGGCAGCCAGGCCGGCTTCTCCCCCGCGACCCCGCGCCACTGGCGTTTGCGCACGACGTCGGTGACCCGGCCCGCGATCTCGGCGGGCCCCATCCGCGACAGTCTCCGGAGGTACCAAGTGGGATCCATCAGCCGAGTCCGATCCGGACCGGCATCCCGGTTTCCAGGCTGCGGTTCACCGCGAGCGTGGCCAGCGTCGTCGAAACGAGCGACTCGACCGAGACCGGCATCGAGACACCGGTGCTCAGCGCCTCGATGAACGCTTCGAGTTCGGCGGCCTGCCCCTTGTCCCGGCCCTTGGGGATCCGCGAGCTGGCCCACTTCTTGCGACCGAACACCGACGCGCGCGCGAAGTCGTCGAACTTCAGCACCTTGCCGTCGGCGGTGAGATCGATCGTTTCCTTGGGAAACGCCGACGAACCGCTGGTGGTGTACGCGATCGACGCCGTCGAGCCGTCCGGGTAGCGCAGCAGGATCTGGAGATCCTGGTGCCCGGGCGTCGCGGTGGCGTACACGGAGACCGGGTCGGAGCCCAGCAGCCAGCTGACCGTGTCGATGAAGTGGCCGCCCTCGCCCGCGAACCGCGAACCCTCGCTGTCGGCCTGGTTGTACCAGCTGTTCGCGTCGAGCTGACCGGCGTTGACCAGGTACCGCACGGAGGCCGGGCCGATCCGCGGGCCGAACTGGCGCACCGACTCGTTCAGCAGCGGGGCGAACCGGCGGTTGAACCCGACCTGCAGCCGGTCGTTGCCGGATTCCTCGATCGCGCCGAGCACGATCTCCAGTTCCTTCTCCGACAGCGCGAGCGGCTTCTCGACGAAGACGGCCTTGCCCGCGAGCAGGGCACGCCTGGTCAGCTCGGCGTGCGAGCTGTGCCTGGTCACGATGAACACGGCGTGGATCGAGTCGTCTTCGAGCATCGCGTCGACGTCGGTGGAGGCGCGGGCGAAGCCGAACTTGCGCTTGGCGTTCGCGCCCGAGAGCGCGGACGTGGTGACGACTTCGAAGAGGTCGAGGTACTCCATCTCCACGAGATGCGGGAGAAGCATCGAGGACGCGTAGTTGCCGGCGCCGATGAAGCCGATCCGCAGGCTGTCGATCTTCGGCACCGCGCGGGAAGTCACCGGCTCCGGGAGGGCGACCGAGGTGACGGGCTCGGTGGTGGCGGCGGCACGCTTCTCGTACTCGAACAGCACCGCGACGGCCTTGAGCTCGCCTTCGTTCAGCTGCCGATAGGTCTCGACGGCGTCGGAGAAGGCCGAGACGTGCGAGATCAGCGGCTCGACGTCGAGACGGCCGCTGCCCATCAGGTCGACGACGCATTCGAGGTTGCGGCGCTCGGTCCAGCGGACCTGGCCGATCGGGTAGTCGCGGCCTTCGAGTTCGTACTCAGGGTCGTAGCGGCCGGGGCCGTACGACCGGGAGAACCGGACGTCGAGTTCCTTCTCGTAGTAGGCGTTCCACGGCAGGTTCAGCGAGCACTTGCCGATGTCGATCACGCGGCCGCGGTCGCGGGCCAGCTTCGCGGCCAGCTCCACCGGTTCGTTCGTGCTGCCGCCGGCGGCGAGGTACACCTGGTCGACGCCGTGCCCGGAGCTGATCTCGGCGACCGCGGTGTCGACGACGCCGGAACCGGGATCCCCGCATTTCAGGGCACCCAGCCGTTCGGCGAGCGCGCAGCGCGCCGGGTCCGGGTCGACGCCGACCACGCGGACCCCGGAGGCGACCAGCAGCTGCACGACCAGCTGGCCGATCAGGCCGAGCCCGATGACCAGCGCGATGTCGCCGATCTGCGGTTCGCCCTGGCGGACCCCCTGCATCGCGATCGAACCGACCGTGCCGAACGCGGCGTGCCGCGGGTCGACACCGTCGGGCACCTTGGAGTAGAGATTCTTGGGGACCCAGTTCAGTTCCGCGTGCAGCGCGTGCTCGTTCCCCGCGCACGCCACGTGATCCCCGACGGCGACGTCGTCGATACCCGCGCCGACCTCCACGACGACGCCGCACAGCGAGTACCCCAGCGGCGTGTACGAGTCGAGTTTGTTCATCGCCTTGCGGTACGTGGCGCCGAGGCCGTTCGTCGCGACGCTCTGCATCACCTTCGCGACCTGATCCGGCCGCGCCTTCGCCTTGCCCACCAGCGAAAGACTCGCCTCGGACACCTTCATCATCTCGGTGCCGGTGGAGATCAGCGAATAGGCGGTGCGGACCAGCACACCCCCCGGTTTGCACGCGGGCACTTCGACGTCGAGGAGCGCCAGCTCCCCGCTCTTGTAGTTCTGCACTACCTGCTTCACGTCGCTCCTCAGCGATCAGGGTGGCGGTCAGGCGTGGGTCCCGTTGGTCGTGAGTGGCGATTCGGGTTCTAACCCGAATCGCCACTCACGACCCGCTGGACCGAGCTGTGACGGCGCCGCGATACCAGTACTCGAGGGTCAGGATGTGCCAGAGATGCTTGGACCGGTCCTGCTGCCCGGACGCGTCTTCGTCGACGAGCTTCTGCAGGGCCTCCCGACGGAGGAACCCGGCCTTCACCAATTCGCCTTCGTTCGTCACCTCGCGCACCAGCGGCGCGAGGTCGCGGCTCATCCAGGCCCGCAGCGGCGCGCTGAACAAGCCCTTCGGCCGGTGCACGATCTCGGCGGGAAGGATCGACAGCGCGGCTTCCTTCAGCGCCATCTTCCCTTGGCGCTTCACGATCTTCCGGTCTCCGGGGATCCGGAACGCGGCCTTCACGACCTCGATGTCGACGAACGGCGTCCGCACCTCGACCGACGCCGCCATGGTGGACCGGTCGGTGTAGGCGAGGTTGAGCCCCGGCAGGAAGAGCCGGGAATCGGCGAGGCACATGCGGTTCACGAAGTCCGACAACGCGGTGTCGTGGTAGGTGTCCGCGTGTTCGGTGAGCACGTCGTCCACCGCGCCGGCGAGGTCCGGGTTCAGCAGTCCGGCGAGTTCGGCCTGGTCGTACATCGTGTAGCTGCGCCGGAAGGCGGTCTCCTCGGGCAGCTCCGCGAACGAGAGGAACCGCTTGGCGAACCGGACCGACCGGAATCCGCGCTTCGACGTCGCCACCGGCAGTCTGTCCACAAGGGACTCCACCGGCCGCCGCACGAGACCGGGAACACGCTGGTAGGTGACGGCGAGCTGGTTCGCGAGATGCTTGCGGTACCCGGCGAACAGCTCGTCGGCGCCCATGCCCGAAAGCATCACCTTGACGCCCGCCTCGCGAGCGGCGGTGCAGATCAGGTAGCTGTTGATCGCCGCCGGGTCGCCGATCGGCTCGTCGAGGTGGTACGTCATCCGCGGCAGCAGATCCAGCACCTGGGGCGCGATCTCGATCTCGTGCAGGTCGACGCCGAACTTCGCGGCGACCTTCTTCGCGTACATCAGGTCGTCCGGCATCGCCTCGAACTTCGCGTCCTCGGCCCGGAAACCGATGGTGTACGCGGAGATCCCCGGCCGCTCGCGCGCGGCGAGCGCGGTCAGGTAGCTGGAGTCGAGCCCGCCGGAGAGGAACGTCGCGACCGGCACGTCGGCGATCAGGTGCTTCCGCGTGGAGTCCTCGATGACGGCGTTGAGGTCGAAGTCGCCCTCGTGAGCGGCGCCTTCCTCGGCGACCTGGCGCAGCGACCAGAAGGTGCCGCGTTCGACGTCGCCGTTCGGCCGGAACCGCGCCCAGCTGCCCGGCGGCAGCTTCTCGGCCTCCTTGAACGCGCAACGGCCGTCCGGGACCCAGTAGTAGAGCAGGGACGCGACGAGCGCGGTGTCGTCGACGGTCAGCGAGCCACCCAGCTCGGCGGCGAGCGCCTTCAGCTCGGACGCGAACGCGACACCCTTGCCGCGGCGCACCAGGAAGAGCGGCTTGATACCCAGCTGATCGCGGACCAGGACCAGCTCGCCGGAACGCTCGTCGAAGACCCCGAACGCGAACATCCCGCGCAACCGGTGCAGCCCCTCGGTGCCCCAGGCGCGCCAGGCCTCCAGCAGGACTTCGGTGTCGGACGTCCCTCGGAAGCGCACACCGGTGGCTTCGAGTTCCTTCCGCAGCTCCGGCGCGTTGTACAGCTCGCCGTTGTAGGTCAGCGCCAGCCCGCCGGAGACCATCGGCTGCGCGCCGGTCTCGGTCAGGTCGACGATCGACAGCCGCCGGTGTCCTAAATGGACTTCCCCGTGGTCGTACCTGCCCGAACCGTCGGGCCCCCGGTGGGCGAGGGTCTTGGTGAGCCGATCCCGTAGCGGTCCCCCGTCCGGCCAGAAGTAGGCCCCTGCGATACCGCACATCTGCTTTCGCTCCCCTTACAAGGCTTCGGCGTTGTCCTGCGTGACCGGTGCGAATCGGGTGGTCGGCTGGTCGGCGTCGTTCCCGTCGGCCCGCTTGTACGGCGTCGGCGGGCGCCGCGGGGCCGGCTCGGGTGGCGCCACCGCGAGCCGCCGCACGGTGGGCTCGTCGTCCGGGAACATCTCGACCGGCTTCGGCGGCGGACCGGCGGGCCTCGCGTACGGCGTGCGATCGAGCTTCGGCTGCGGACGGCGTGCGGGCGCGGGCTCGGCGGCCCGGCCGCGCAGCGCGGTGTGCAGGCCGTCCCACAGGGTGCCGTCGGTGTGGTCGCGCGGATCCGGGTCGACCAGCACGACCCCGATGATCGGGATCCGCCGCTCGGCCAGCTGGCGCGCGACGGTGTGCAGCCATTCGGTGTTCGCCTGCCCGGCGCGCACGACGAGGATCGCCTCCGCGCCGAGGTGATCGAGATCCGTCCAGGCGGCCCCCGGCTCGATCGAGCCGACCCCGATGCGGCGTTCACCCGGCACCTTGGGCTCGTCGCGCTCCAGGACACGGAACTTGCCGCCGGCGGCAAGCGCGCGCAGGCCCGCTCTCGGCAGTTCGTCGACGAGCGCGACCGGCGCCTGCTCCGCGAGCTCGTTCGCGATGTCGACGGCGAGGGCGGCCGTCGTGGTGCGCGCGCCGAGGTCGAGCAGCGACACCGTCCCGTGGTCCTCACGGATCGTGCGGATCAGCGTCTTCGCGACCCGTCCGCGTTCCTCCAGGGCACGGCGCTTCCGGAACCAGCGCGGCGGTTTCGGCAGCTGGGCGATCACCGACGCGCCGAGATGGCGGGAGATCTCCCGGCGCAGGACCGGCCGGTCCTTCACCACGCTGCCGATGGCGGCCAGCACCAGACCCGCCAGGAGACCGAGCACCAGGCCGATCCCGGCGGCGGTGCCGGCGGATTTCAGCAGCGACTTCGGCACGATCCGCGGCGCGTCCACGATCTGCGTCCCCGCGCCGACCTTCGGCGTGCCGATGCCCGCCTCCTGTGCCCGGCCGTCGTAGTCGGAGATCTTGGACGTCAGCTCCGCGCGGCGGGAGTACAGCCGCTCCAGCTGGGCCGGGTTGGGGTTCCGCTTCGCCTCTTCGGCGACGATGTCGTTCTGGATGCCGGCGAGCTCGGTCTGCGCCTGGTTGCGCTGATCGAGCAAGGCCTTCTGCTCGGCCGCCGCGCCCGCCTGGTTGCGTGCGACGTACTCGGCGATGAAGGCGTCGGAAAGCGCCTGCGCGCGGGCGACCGCGTCGGCGGCGTCCTTGCCCTTGACCGTCACCTGAAGGACGTTGTTCGTCACGCCGAGCCCGGCGTAGTCCTTGAGGAACTCTTCGGGCGGCTGCGTGCTGTTCAACTTCTTGAGCGCGTCGCCGGCGATCTTCGTCGTCTGCAGCACGGCGACGTCGGTCTCCATCAGCGTGCCGCTGTCACTGGGCGAATCGTCCGCGTGGACGACCAGGATCTTCGCCACGGCCGTGGGCGGCGACGGCAGGAACGTCGCCACGAGCCCACCGGCGATCAGCCCGGCCAGCGCGGTGGCCAGCCACAGGCGACGACGCCGCCGGACCGAGACCACGAGCCGCTGGAGATCGATGAGCGGCTCGGACTTCTCTTTTTCGGCGGTCGTCACGGAGTACCTGCCAGTGCTTGTCGATCTTTCCCTGCTTGTTTCTCGAGCTTCGGGGGCCGGGTGGGCCGGACGGGGCGGATCAGGGCCGCTCCCACCACGGCCAGCCCCGCGTCGGCGCACGCCTCGGCGACACCGACCAGTTCCCACGCGGTCCGCGTGCCCAGACCGAGCACGACGAGCACACCTTCGGCGGTCTGATCCGCCACGACCGGCCGTGCCGGGGCCACCGTGACGACGGTGAACCAGCGGCCGGCGAGTTCGGCGATCCTGGTGGCCGCGGTCCGCGCGGCGTGATCACCCTCGGCCACCAGCACCAGCAACCGCCGCTGCGGTAGCCGGGACACGAGGCGGCGGTAGTGGACGTCGCCGTCGATCTCGTCGGGGGTGACGTCGATCCGCCGGATGTTCCACGGCCGGTCGTCGCCCAGCAGCTTCGCCCGCAGGCTCCGGTTCGCTTCGGGATCGTCGGTGACGTCAGGGATATCGATGGTGGCCAGCACAGGGCCGCCAAGCGCCGCACGGATCTCATCTTCGTCCCGCAGCCGCCGGTCGGTGCGGGCGGCGAACAGGTGACCGAGCAGGCCGAACACGAAGAACAGCGCCGCGCCGCCGAGGGCGAGCTGCGGCAGGGTCGGCGCCGCCGCCGAAGTCGGCCGCTGGGCCGCGCCCATGACGACCATGCTGCCGAGGCCGCCGCTCGTGGTGTCGGTGGCGTTGAGGGTCGACATCGCCTGCTCGATCGACGAGCGCAGCGCGGCCAGCTCGGTGCGCAGCTGGACGGTCTCCACCGAGGTCGTCCCGTCGGAGACCTTCTGCGTCAGTTCGCTGATCCGCTGGTTCGTCTGCGCGACCTGCTGGCGCAGGGTCTCGCGGCGTTCCTGCGCCACCTTGACCGCGGCGTCACCGGTGCTGGCGAGGACCTGCGTCGAGTACTTCACGAATTCCTGGGCGACCTGGTCGGCGACCTGCTGCGCGTGCTCGGCCGAGTCGTCGGTCGCGGCGATGGTGATGACGTTGCCCTGCGCGACCGTGGTGCTCACCCGGTCACGCAGGTCGGCGCCGCTGCCGCGGCCGAGGACGGCGGCGGCCCGGTCGAGCACCACCGAACTGGTCGCCACCTCGGCCTGGGTCAGCAGTTCGTCCGCCTCACGCGGGCCCTGCAACAGCACGTTGGACGTCGTCCGGTAACCGGGAGAAAGGATCATCGACGATCCCGCGCCGACCAGGGCGCCGAGGAGGGCGAGGACCACCAGGGTCCGCCACCTCCCGCGCAGGACCTGTCCGATCATGGACAGGCGCACCGTGTCGTCAGTCAAAGCCGGGATCTCCGTCCGGTGCGTGGGGGTGTGCATGAATCCCGTCGGACCGGCCACCGCGTTGGTTACAGAGTTGCCCGACTCTTGTTCAAACCGCGACCGGGAAGCCGATCACCGGACCGCGGCCGCATAGGCCGCGAGCAGGGCTTTCTGGGAGTTCTCCCACGACAGAGGGCCGGCGACGCGGGCCCGTCCCAGCTCACCCATCGCGGCCCGCTGGTCCGGCGAATCGAGCAGATGCGCGATCAGCTTGGCGAACTCCGGCTCGTCGTTCGCCGGGGCGTAAAGGGCGGCCTCCCCGGCCGAAACCCTGGCCTCCCGCAGCTCGAAGGAAACGATCGGACGGCTCATCGCCATGTACTCCATGATCTTGTTCATGGTCGACACATCGTTGAGCGGGTTCAAGGGATCCGGCGAAAGGCAGACGTCGGCCGCGGACAGGTAGCGCAGCAGGTCTTCGTCGGAGATCCGGCCGGTGAACTCGACCTGGTCGTCGAGCTTCAGCTCCTTGGACAACGCCACCATGGCGTCGAAAGCGTCGCCGGAACCGATGAACACGGCGTGCCAGTCATCGCGGCCGACCTCGTCACGCAGCGAAGCAAGCGCGCGCAAGGCGTAGTCGACGCCGTCCTGCGGACCCATCACGCCGAGGTACGCCAGCAGATGCGGCTTGCCCTGCTTCAGCTCGGGCTCGACCGGGACCTGATGGAACCGCTCGACCACCGGCGCGCTGCGCACGACGAAGACGTCGTCCGGCGACTTGCCGCCGCGCTTCACGGCGACGTCCTTGTAGCTCTCGTTGGTGGCGATGACGACGTCGGCTGTCTTGTACGTGCGGCGCTCCAGCGCGCGGACCGCGCGGTACAGGAAGTCCTCGTCGCGGTCGAAACGCGAGAGGTACAGCTCGGGGCAGAGGTCGTGCTGGTCGAAGATGAACTTCGCGCCCTGGCGCTTGAGGTACAGCGCGACCAGGAACAGCAGGTCCGGCGGGTTGCAGGCGTGCACGACGTCCACCCGGCCGACCTTGCGGGCGAGGCGCAGCGTGTGCCACAGCGCGGAGCCGTACTCCTGGACGTACCCGGCCGGGCCACCGGTGGCGGCCTTCAGCGGGTACCGCAGGATGTGGACGCCGTCGATGGTGACTTCGGCTTCGGTGTCCCGCTTCGTCCCTTGTGGACAGATGACGTGGACTTCCCAGCCGGCGTCGCGAAGGGTCTGGCACTCCTGCCAGACACGGCGATCGAAGGGGACGGACAGGTTCTCGACGAGGATGAGAGCTTTACCAGGCAAGACCGACATATCCCTCTTCAGACCGGCGCCGGTCGGCGTCGGGTACGCGGACGAGATCGATGATGGTGTGGCCGCCGCCGGCCGGGAGCGCCGCGAGGACCTCCGGATCGGTGCAGCCGACGAGGCAGACCTCGGCGTGGTCGACGACCTCGCCGACGGAGCCGGCGAGCAGCTGGCCGAGATGCGGCAACCTGCCCTCGATGTACTCGCGGTTCGCGCCCATCAGCCGCGAAAGGCTGACGTTGGCGTCGTAGATGCGAAGGTCGTACCCCTTGCCGAGCAGCCGCTCGGCGAGTTCGACGAGTGGGCTCTCCCGCAGGTCGTCGGTGCCGGGTTTGAACGACAGACCGAACAGCCCGACCTTGCGTTTCCCGGTGCGCGCGACCAGGTCGAAGGCGCGCTGGAGGTGTTCGTCGTTGGAAGGCAGCACGTGCGACAGGATCGGGACGGCGACGTCCGCGCGGTGCGCGGCGTAGACCAGGCCGCGCAGATCCTTGGGGAGGCACGAGCCGCCGAAGGCGAACCCGGGGCGGAGGTAGGCGGGGCTGATGTTGAGCTTGCGGTCGGCGAGGAAGACGTCGATCACCTGATGCGAGTCGAGCCCCAGCGCGCGGCAGATGGCGCCGAGCTCGTTCGCGAAGCCGATCTTGAGGCCGTGGAAGGAGTTGTCGGCGTACTTCGTCATCTCGGCGACCGGGATCGCGACGCGGAAGACCTCGCCGGGAAGGCCTTCGTAAAGCGCCGCGACGACGTCGCCGCTGGCCGCGTCGAGCTCGCCGATGACGGTCTTGGGCGGGTCGAAGAAGTCCTTGACGCTGCTGCCCTCGCGCAGGAACTCGGGGTTCACCGCGACCCCGAAGTCGACGCCCGCGGTGCGGCCGGACGACTTCTCGAGGATGGGGACGAGCAGATCCAGGCAGGTGCCGGGGAGCATGGTGCTGCGGAAGACGACGGTGTGGCGTTCGGTCTTGGTCTTGAGTGCTTCGCCGATTTCCTCGGCGACGCGCTCCAGGAACGCGGTCGACAGGCTGCCGTTCGGCGCCGACGGGGTCCCGACGCAGATCAGGGAGACTTCGCTGTCCGCGATCGCCTGTCTTACGTCGGTCGTGGCTCTCAGCTTGCCCGCGGCGACCACTTCCGCGGTCAGTTCCCCGATCCGCTCCTCGACCACCGGCGCCTTGCCGCTGGAGACGAGTTCGATCTTCACCGGGTTCACGTCGACCCCGACGACCTCGTGCCCACGCCCGGCGAGGCACGCCGCCGACACGCAACCGACGTAACCGAGCCCGAAGACGCTGATCTTCATGACGAATTCCTCCAGCCGCGTTCCGCTGCCCGTTGGTCGGCCGGGGGGCCGGGTTCGTTACCGCTGCCCTGAAGTCGCCTGCTTTTGGCGGAATGCCTGTGCGGCAAGGGAATTACTCATCGTCCGAAGGGCGCGAAACGCTACAAGGGTCGCGTAAGGGTTTCGTCTCGATCCGCTGTACACGCGCGAAACGATCTCGCGGTTGCCTCCCGGCGACTCCGGAATGTTCCGTACTGGTCAAGCCGTCGACGGCACTTCTAGGTTGATTTCGTCAACGACGAACACCTGGGGAGCAGATGCGTAGAACCTTGTCCAGAAGATCGTTTCGCGCCGTCGGCGCACTGACCTTGGCCTTCACCCTCGCCGGCACGCTGTCCGCGGTGCCCGCGTATGCCGATCCCGGTCCGAACCTCAAGGTCACGGCGACCGTGCCGGACGGGCGCTGGCTGAGGGACGACACGATTCCGATCGACCTGACGATCACCAACATCGGCGACGCCACGGCGACCGAGGTCAAGGCGCAGGGAAGTACCTACTCCGGCCCCTACTACGGCTTCGACCCGAACACCTGGGGAGAGCTGAGCCACGACGGACCCGGAGCGACCTTCCAGGCGGGCGAAAGCCGCACCTACCGCCTGACCGGTCGGATCTGGGGTGCCGAAGCGGGCAATCCCGTGGTGAGACTCGACGTGGCGACCCCGGCCGACACCGACTTCGGGGACAACTCGGTCGACGTCCCGGTGAACGTGATCCCACCCGAGACCACCGAACGCGTCGCCGGGCAGGTCTACGGAGACAAGAACCGCGACGGTCAGCTCACCCCCGGCGAGGAACTGGCGGGGCTCAAGGCCCTGGTTGGCGGCCCCGGCATTCCAACGGAACTGTCGGTGCTCACGGACGCCGCCGGCCGGTTCTCCTTCGACGCCGTCCCGGTCGGCGCCATCCGGGTGTTGTACTTCAGGGACGACCCTGACGGCTGGCTGTTCCCGGAGGGCGACGTCATGCGCTTGGACGGCAGCGGCAAGTATCAGAACCAGAGCGTCCAAGGCAGGCAGCCGCTCGAGAAGGACCTTCAGGCGAAGATCGCCTTCGACAAGGCGCGCTATGCGCCCGGCGAGACGGCCAAGGTGACGGTCACTCTCACGAACAGCGGCGCGTCCCCGCTTTCCGGCCTCTACGCGACGTGCGGAGACCCGCGCGGCACTGATATCGACCTGAAGATCCCGCAGGAGCAGTGGGGTGCCTTCGGTCCCGCACAGGCGGGCACGCTGGCCGCGGGAGAGCGACTGACCCTCACCCTGACCGGCCAGGTGCCGGAGAAGGCGCAATACTTCGGCAAGACCGTCCTCGACTGCGGCTTCAACGGCAAGACCTACCTGCGCGGCCCGTGGGCGTCGGCGGAGGCCGCCGTACCCGGCAAGCGCGCCGATTCCCGAGGGCTGGCCTGGGTCGACAAGAACCGCAACTACCAGCCGGACGATGGCGAAGGCCTGCCGAACACCACCGTCACGTTGTCCACAAAGGACCACAGGCTGGTTTCGCTCGCCAAGACCGACGCCAAGGGATTCGTGACCTTCCCCCATGTCGCCGCCGGCGAGTACGAGTTCCGTGCCGTCGGCCCCTGGAAGGCGGTCCACGACTCGACCATCCAGCACGTCGCCCCGCCGTACGGCTCGGAGTGGTGGGTGCAACTGGAGCCGCGCTGACGCCTGGGAGACCGGGTTTGTCCGTGAAGGACTCCTTGAGGGACTCTGGGTCCCTCAAGGAGTCCTTCACGGACCTGGAACATCACCGCCTACTGACCCTCACTGAACGAACTTCGCCGCCAGGCCCTGCCCCACGGACGTCGACTTCCCGTGGTCTTCGATCGGCGACACCTTCGAGTTCTTGAAGCAGATGTACGTGACGCCCGAGTCGACGCCGCCGTTCTTCGGGTCCGGGTTGATGCCCAGCGCCTTCGCGGCCGCGTAAGACGCTTCGCCGATGATGTCCTTCGGACCGGTGTCACCGATGACGGTGTAGAGCACCTTGTCGTTGTAGATCACCGCGCACGAACCGGCGCCCTTGAGGCCTGCCTTCTCGAAGTTCCACGTGCTGCTGATGCTCGGCACGACGACGTAGGGTGTCTGGTCGGCGATCAGCGCCTTGCCGTCGGAGCGCGGGTACGCGGTACCGTCCTGGAACCACGGGTCGGTGTTCTTGTTGCAGCGCGCGGTCGGCTGCCCGTCGCAGTCGATGTCCAGGTCGGCCTTCCAGAACACGGCGCTCCCCGCGTCGCAGACCGCGATGGTCCGGCCGGTTTCGTCGTCGGTCTTGTACTTGCCGTTCGACACCTGCTTGCAGCTGGTGGTCTTCGCCAGCAACTGCTGGGCGGTCGGGGCCGAAGGGGCGGCCGCGGCCGTCGCCGCTGGAGCCAGGCCGGCGGCCACCACCATCGCCGAGAACAGAAGCAGTTTCCGCATACCGACCACCCCTTTGTTAATAAAACTTCTTTATCGAGGGTGCTCAGGATGCCGTCGCCGACGGCCTCGATTCAAGGGTTATTTTCCCACTGCACAAAGAAACCGGTCAAATGCGGGCAAGCCTGGCGACCCGCGACATGAACCGTCCCGCTCGGCGGTACAGGCCCTCCCGCTCACCGAGCACACCGTCGATCCACTCCTGGTCGACGTCGTGCGGGACCTCGATCCGCGGCCGCAACCAGCCGTCGCGCGAAGCCGCGCCGCCTTCGGTCGTGTAGACCCTCGTCGCGCCGGAGCGCCGGAGCCTGGTGAGCACCCGCCGGTCGTAGGCGCCGAACGGCGGCGCGTACGCGTGCACGGGTTCCCCGCTCAATTCCGCGAGCAGTTTCGGCGCGGTTTCCAGTTCACGCCGGGCGTTCCGGGCGTCGAGCCGCCGCCAGTCACGGTGCTCCCAGCCGTGCGAACCGATCGACATCCCCGCGTCGACCAGCTCGCGAAGGCCGTCGGCGTCGAGGAAACCCCGTTGCCCGATCCGGCCGGCCAACGGGAAGAACTCGGCCGTGAGATCGCGCTCCACCAGTCTCGGGAGCGCGATCTCGACGTCCGAGGCGTTGCCGTCGTCGAAGGTGAGGCCGACGTCTTCACGGCCGGCCACCGTGTCGAGCACCCGCTCGAACTGTTCGACGGTCACCCAGGATTCGTTCTCGCCAGGATCCAGCGCGCGCACGGGTTTGCCCACGCCGCCGATCGCCAGGATCACCATCCGCGCCTCATTCGGGACCGAGTCTGTTTCCCGATTAATCGAGTTGGCGAACGGAGTAGTTACATGATCCCGCAAGGTGTCCACCAATGGATTACTTGCGGATCTCCAGGGTGCAGCACTTCGGGCCGCCGCCCGCCTTCCGGAGCTCGGAAATGTCCAGGAAGACGACCTCGTAACCGCGTTCGGTCAGCCGCGACGCCAAACCGGTCGCCTCGACCGGCAGGACGACGTTGCGGCCGTCGGACACCCCGTTCAGGCCGAAGCACTCCGCGTCGGCCCGGTCCGCGATTACCGCGTCGGGGAACATCCGCTCCAGCACCTTCCGCGACCCGGCCGAGAAGGCCTCCGGGTAGTAGGCGATCTGGGCCGGCGTGGCGTCGGTGGCCTCGGCGAGCACGAACAGCGCGGTGTCGAGGTGGTAGTACTTCGGGTCGATCAGCCGCAGCGAGACGACCGGGACACCGAGGACCTCCTGCGCTTCGGCGTGCGCGGCCGGGTCGGTCCGGAAGCCGGTGCCGGCGAGCAGGACCTTGCCGGTCCACGCGAAGTCGCCCTCGGCCTCGTTGATCTTCTCGGGCATGGTGATGTCGCGGTAGCCGTGCTCGACGAACCAGCGGCGGAAGTGCTCGGCCTCGGCGGTGCGCTGCGGGGCGCGGAACCGCGAGCCGAGGACACGGCCGTCGACGACGGTGCCGGAGTTCGCGGCGAACACCATGTCGGGCAGGCCGGGCTGGGCGTCGATCTCCTCGACGGTGTGGCCGAGACGCCGATAGGTGTCGCGGAGTTCGGTCCATTGCGCCATCGCGGTGTCGACGCTGACTCCGACCGACGGGTCCATCCATGGGTTGATGACGTAGTCCACCGCGAAGTACCGCGGCGGGCACATGAGGTAGCGGCGCGTCGTGGGTACACGGGGCTGCTGCTCCAGTTCCGGCATACCCGAAGGGTAAGGCTTACCTAATTCCGCAATCAATCGCTGTTCGCTGCGCGTATACCTGCTAAACATTGCGTGTGAACACCATCGACCAGCGAATCGTTTCATGCCTGATGGCCAACGCGAGGTCCAGCTACGCCGACATCGGCAAGGTCGTCGGCCTGTCCGCGCCCGCCGTGAAGCGACGGGTCGACAGACTGCTCGAAACGGGGGTCCTGCGCGGGTTCACCGCGGTCGTGGACCCCGAGGCACTGGGCTGGGGCACCGAGGCGTTCGTCGAGATGACCTGCAACGGCAACATCACCCCCGCCCGGATCCGCGCCCGGCTGGAGCCGTTGCCGGAGGTCGTGGCGGCGTACACGGTGTCGGGGGCGGCCGACGCGATCGTCCATCTGCGCGCGTCGGACATCCACCATCTGGAGACCGCGCTGGAACGGCTCCGCGGGCTGGAGATCGTCGACCGCACGGTGTCCACCGTCGTCCTTTCCCGGTTGCTGGAACGCCCGCCGACGCCCGAAGCGTGACACCCTCGACCCCGTGACCGATCAGATCCACTCCAGCCACGACGGCGGCGTCGCCGTACTCACCATCGACGCGCCCGCGACCCGCAACGCCCTGACGCTCGACCTTTCCGCGCAGCTGGCCGAGGCCGTTTCGCGCGCCGAAGCCGACGAAGGTGTCCACGCTGTGGTCATCACCGGCGCACCGCCGGCGTTCTGCGCGGGCGCGGACCTGGACACGCTCGCCAGTGCCCGCGAGGACGGGCTCCGCGCGATCTACGACGGCTTCCTCTCGGTGGCGCGGTGTTCCCTGCCGACGATCGCCGCGGTCGGCGGCGCCGCCGTGGGCGCCGGACTGAACCTCGCGCTCGCCGCGGACGTCCGCATCGTGGGACCGAAGGCGAAATTCGTGGCCAGATTTCTCGATCTGGGCATCCACCCCGGCGGC
Organism: Amycolatopsis sp. NPDC000009; assembly: GCF_055563465.1. Lineage (NCBI taxonomy): Bacteria > Bacillati > Actinomycetota > Actinomycetes > Pseudonocardiales > Pseudonocardiaceae > Amycolatopsis > Amycolatopsis sp. NPDC000009. Next base: position 355,352 of record NZ_JBVHDI010000006.1, on the reverse strand, counting down.
GGGATGACGTGGATGATCCAGCGGCTCGTCGGCCCGCAGAAGGCCGCGGCGATGACGCTCTTCGGTGAAGTCGTCGGCGCCGAAGCCGCTGTCGAATGCGGGCTCGCGCTCCGGCTCGCCGAGGGGGATTTGGTCGAGGCGGCCCGTGAACTGGCGAAACCCGCTGTCGGGGCCCCGCGAGACGTCCTTCTGGCGACGAAGCGCACGCTCCGGCACACCGCGGGACTGACCGACCATTCGGCCGCCGTCGACGCCGAGATCGAGCCGCAGCTGGCGTCACTCACCGCACCCGCGTTCACCGAGCGGCTGGCCAAGCTGCGCGCCTCGATGACCGGCCAATGACCGTTCCTCGACCGGACTTCACTACGCTGGAAGGAGATACGGCTCACAATCGGGCCGCATCGCCGACCGTTACCATCGGTAACAGATAAACCGGATAATCCCCGCTCAGCGGCGAGCTCAGGACACTCGAGGAGTAGGTCCAGACCGTTTTTACGGCAACCTGGAAAGTGTTCCGAGGACTAACCTCGGGACATGGCACCTGTGACCTGGCCGACATCGCCGGGCGAGGCACGCCGATCTCCGGCACGGCCGGGGACGACGCACGTCGGGAGAGAGGGAATCCCTGACCTATGAGCACGAGTGCGAACGGCAACGGCTCCTTGTCGGCCGTCAGGCCCACCGAGGTCGCCAAGCTGGACCGGGTGGTCATCCGGTTCGCCGGTGACTCCGGTGACGGCATGCAGCTGACGGGCGACCGGTTCACCTCCGAAGCGGCCGCCTTCGGCAACGACCTGTCGACCATGCCGAACTTCCCCGCGGAGATCCGCGCGCCGCAGGGCACCATCCCCGGCGTCTCGAGCTTCCAGGTGCACTTCGCCGACTACGACATCCTCACGCCGGGCGACCGGCCGGACGTCCTGGTCGCCATGAACCCCGCCGCGCTGAAGGCGAACGTCGCCGACGTCCCGGCGGGCGGGACGATCATCCTCAACACCGACGAGTTCTCGAAGCGGAACCTGGTCAAGGTCGGGTACGACAACGACCCCCTCGACGACGACACACTTTCGGCCTATCAGGTCCACCGGGTGGCCATGTCGACGCTGACCAGGGGCGCGCTCGAAGAGACCGGTCTGTCCAAAAAGGACGCCGAACGCGCGAAGAACATGTTCGCCCTCGGGCTGCTCTCGTGGATGTACCACCGGCCGACCGAGGGCACGGAGCGGTTCCTGCGCGAGAAGTTCGCCAAGAAGGCCGACATCGCCGAGGCCAACATCCTGGCCTTCCGCGCGGGCTGGAACTACGGCGAGACGACGGAGTCGTTCGCGACGACGTACGAGGTCGCGCCCGCGAAGCTGAACCAGGGCACGTACCGCCAGATCACCGGGAACACCGCGCTGGCGTACGGGCTGGTCGCCGCCGGGCAGCAGTCCGGCCTGCAGATCCTGCTCGGCACGTACCCGATCACCCCGGCGTCGGACATCCTCCACGAGCTGTCCAAGCACAAGAACTACGGCATCCTCACCTTCCAGGCCGAGGACGAGATCGCCGGGATCGGTGCCGCGCTCGGCGCCTCGTACGGCGGCGCGCTGGGCGTCACCTCGACGTCCGGGCCCGGTGTCGCGCTGAAGTCCGAAGCCATCGGTCTCGCGGTGATGACCGAGCTGCCGCTGGTCGTCGTCGACGTCCAGCGCGGCGGCCCGTCGACCGGCCTGCCGACCAAGACCGAGCAGGCCGACCTGCTGCAGGCCATGTTCGGCCGCAACGGCGAATCCCCGGTGCCGATCGTCGCGCCGCTGTCCCCCGCGGACTGCTTCGACGCGGCGCTGGAGGCCACCCGGATCGCGCTGAAGTACCGCACCCCGGTGTTCCTGCTCTCGGACGGCGCGATCGCGAACGGCTCCGAGCCGTGGCTGATCCCGGACGTCGAGGATCTGCCGGATCTGCGCGTGGATTTCGCCACCGAGCCGAATGCCGAGGACGGTTCCGGGGAATTCTGGCCGTATGTACGCGACCCCGAGACCCTTGCCCGCGAGTGGGCGCTGCCGGGCGCCGCCGGCCTCCAGCACCGTATCGGCGGGCTGGAGAAGGCCGACAAGACCGGCCACATCTCCTACGACCCGGACAACCACGACAAGATGGTCCGGCTGCGCCAGGCCAAGATCGACGGGATCGACGTCGGAGACCTCGTCGTCGACGATCCGAGCGGCGGCAAGGCACGGGTGCTGGCGCTCGGCTGGGGCTCCTCTTACGGCCCCATCGGCGCCGCGTGCCGCCGCGTCCGAAAGGACGGCATGCCCATCGCGCAGGCGCATCTGCGCCATCTCAACCCGTTCCCGGGCAACCTCGGCGACGTACTCCGTTCGTACGACACCGTCGTCGTCCCCGAAATGAACCTCGGACAGCTTTCGATGCTCCTGAGGGCCAAGTACCTCGTCGACGTGAAGTCGTACACGAAGGTCGCCGGGCTGCCCTTCAAGGCCGAAGAGCTGCAAGGCGTCTTCACGGAGATCATCACCAGTACGGAGGGGACGAAGTGACCGCGATCGATCTGGGGATCCCCACCCTCGGCGGCCTGGACCTTGTGCCGACCGAGACCGAACCGCAGAAGGCCAAGGACTACAAGTCGGACCAGGAGGTCCGCTGGTGTCCCGGCTGCGGGGACTACGTCGTGCTCAACGCCGTGCAGTCGTTCCTGCCGACGCTCGGCCTCAAACGCGAGAACATCGTGTTCATCTCGGGTATCGGGTGCTCGTCCCGGTTCCCGTACTACCTGAACACCTACGGCATGCACTCGATCCACGGCCGGGCGCCGTCGATCGCCACCGGGCTCGCGACCGCGCGGCCGGATCTGTCGGTGTGGGTCGTCACCGGTGACGGCGACGCGCTGTCCATCGGCGGCAACCACCTGATCCACGCGTTGCGCCGCAACGTGAACATCAAGATCCTGCTGTTCAACAACCGGATCTACGGCCTCACCAAGGGCCAGTACTCGCCGACGTCCGGGCCGGGCATGGTCACGAAGTCCACCCCGATGGGCTCGGTCGACACCCCGTTCAACCCGCTTTCGCTGGCGATCGGCGCCGAAGCGTCGTTCGTGGGCCGCGCGCTCGACTCGGACCGCAAGGGCCTGACCGAGGTGCTGGAGGCCGCCGCGAAGCACCGCGGGTCGGCGCTGGTGGAGATCTACCAGAATTGCCCGATCTTCAACGACGGCGCCTTCGACGTCCTCAAGGACAAGGACGAGGCCGCGACCCGGCTCATCCCGCTGAAGGCGGGCGAGCCGATCAAGTTCGGGCCGCAGGGCGAATACGGCGTCACGCGGAGCGGCTGGGCCGGCCTGGAGGTCGGGAAGGTCGCGAACATCGGCGAAGAGAACCTCGTCGTGCACGACCCGGCGATCGAGGACACGTCGTACGCCTTCGCGCTTTCGCGGATCGGCGACCAGAACCTGAACCACGTCCCGACCGGCATCCTGCGGCAGGTCGAGCGGCCCACCTACGACGACCAGGCGCGCGCCCAGGTCGCGGAGGCCCAGGCCGCCCGCAAGCCCGACCTGCAGGGCCTTTTGCGCGGCAAGGACACCTGGACCGTCGTCAGCTAGCGACAAGTACATGAAGGCCCCCTTCCTTGCGCCAGGCGCAAGGAAGGGGGCCTTCATGTACTTCAGGTGAGGGGACGGAAGCCCACACGCTCCGCGTCGGCGGCCGAACGGAACCAGACCTCAGCGACCATCTTCGGGAACTGCGGCGAGTCCTCCGTGCAGTACCGCAAGGCGGTCACGCTGGCCTTGACCGCGAAGTCGTCGGCGGGAGCGCCACCGCCCGGCCGCGGCATCGCCGAACCGGGACCGAACGGACCGGGCGGAACGGATTCCGCCACCGGGGCGACCTGCCGCGCGGGCGGAGGCTCCGGAGCGGGCATCGCGTCGCCGGGCTGGACGGCGGGCTCGAACAGCGAACCGCTCTGCCCACCGGACAACTCCGGCTCACGACGTTCGATCGCCCGCATCGACGGCTGGATCGGCTGCGGCGGCTCGAAACCACCGCGCACCGCACCCCTCGGCGTGCGCTTGGGCAGCACCTGAGTGGCTTCGGCGGGCGTCTCGGGCTCCGAGTCGAGGAGGCCGGCCTTCGCTTCTTCGTCGGAACCGAAGGCGTACGCGGGCGTCTCGTGCAGCTCCTCCTCCCGCTCGAACCAGTTGGTCTCGACGGGGGCCTGCTCGGTCTCCACGCGCGACGCGGGGCTGAACAGCGAAACCGGCTCCGGCTGCGTCTCGGCGCCTTCGGGGTCCAGCTGCATCTCCAGGCGGGAGCGGTACGGCCCCTCGCCCGGCAAGGACGGCTGCGGCTCGGGTTCCGGCTCGGGCTCGACGTCCAGCTTCGAGGCGGGCTGGAGGTAGTCGGTCGCCGCGGCGACGTACGGGTTCTCGGGCTGCGGCTCGGGCTCGGGCTCGGGTTCCGGCTCCGGCAACGCCGCCGGGATGTACTGCGTCCGCTCGGCCGGGTGCTCCTGATCCGGCTCGGGCTCCGGGTCCGGCTGGGGCGCGGTGCGGTACTCGGCCTCGTACTCTTCTTCGGGCTCGAAGATCTGCGTCGCGGAGTGCTCCGGCTCCTCGGCAGTGTCTTCATGGACGTCTTCGTGGACGTCCTCGTGCTCGTCCCTGGCGGGCTCCTCGGCAGGCTCGGTCCACTGCTGCGCGGGTTCCTGCTCGGTGAGCGTCTCGGGGTACGCGGGCTTCGGCTCCTCGACGGCCGCGAACTCCTCGTCCAGCTCGTCCTGCGACGGCCTCGCGAGGTACGCGGTCCCGCCGGCGACGGCCGCCGCCCCCGCACCGAGGCTCACCCCGGCGGGCAGCCTCGACGTCTCGGCGTGCGCGGTGGCCAGCGAGCTTTCCAGCTCACGGATGCGCTTGCGCGCCGGGAGCACCAGCACCAGCCAGGTGAGCAGCGCGCCGACGACGAACGCCAGCAGACTCCACAGCCAAACCTGTCCGAAAATGGACATCTAACCTGCCCTTTGTCAATGCGTTCGTGCGACCAGGTAGTCGGCGACCGATTCGCAGGCGTCCCGGGCGGGCGACGCGGGCAGCGCCGCGAGCTCGGCACGCGCCCGACGAGCGTAGTCGGAAAGAGTTTCGCGTGCGCGTTCGAGTCCGGACGAGGCACGCAGCAGGTCCAGGGCCTCGGCGACGAGCGCGTCGTCGGAGATCGGGCCCGACAGCAGCTCCACCAGGCGCGGGTCGGTGGCCGGGTCGGCCAGCGCGTACAGCATCGGAAGCGTGCGGACGCCTTCGCGCAGGTCCGTTCCCTGTGCCTTGCCGAGCTCGTCCGAGGCGGACGCGATGTCGATGACGTCGTCGGAGATCTGGAACGCCGTCCCGATGATGTCGCCGAAGCGGCGAAGCGCGTCGATGTACTCGTCGGGCGCGCCGGACATCATCCCGCCGAACCGGCCCGAGGTGGCGATCAACGAGCCGGTCTTCTGCGCGATGACCGTGAGGTAGTGCTCGACCGCGTCGTCGCCCTCGGCCGGGCCGACCGTCTCACGCATCTGGCCGGTGACGAGCTCGCCGAAGGTCTCCGCGATGATCCGGGCCGCGTCGGTGCCGAGGTCGGCGACCAGCCGCGAAGCGTGCGCGAACAGGAAGTCGCCGGTGAGGATGGCGATGGTGTTGTCCCAGCGGGCGTTGACGCTCTCCGCGCCGCGGCGCATCGTCGCCTCGTCCATCACGTCGTCGTGGTACAGCGTCGCGAGGTGCACCAGCTCGACCGCCGCCGCGGCGATGACCACCTGGTCGCCCTGCTTCGGCCCGAACTGCGAGGCCAGCAGCGTGAACAGCGGACGGAAACGTTTGCCACCCGCCTCGACCAGGTGCGAAGCGGCATCCTCGACGGCCTTGACGTCACTGCGGACGACCTCGCGGAGCAGGGTCTCGACATGGGCGAGACCGGTCGCGAGGGTGCGCAGGAGCTGCTCGTCGGCGATCTGGAGTCCCACGGACGCGCGCAGGTCCTCGATGGCACCACCTGGGGCAGGTGAAGACACAGACACGTCGGCTCCGCTCTCTTTGACACCGTTCGGGGTTGCTCCCAGCGTAGTGGCTAGCCGCTGAGGCCTGTTGACGTGCTGTCCTGCGGAAACGGTGACGAATATGACACCCCCGCCGAGTATCCCCCCGCTTCGGCTCGAACTGGGGGAACACCGGCGCGACGAGGATCCCTGCGAGATCTGCGAGCGCTATCAGAGCCAAGTAGCACACCGGGTCTACTGTGATACTTTTTCAAGCTCAAGTATCACAGTAGACCCGGTGGGAGAAGTTAGTACCAATGCGGATCACAGCCGTTTCGGAACGCCAGAGAGCCCATCTCGTGCGTTCGGAGCGCGGCTACCACGCCTTCGTCCCACCACCACTCCCTCCGGACGTCGAGTTCGACCTCGACCTGGCGAGTGCGCTTTCCGCCGCGGACCGGGCCGTCGGCGAACTCGCGGGCATCGGCCGCACCCTGCCGAGTGCGGCATTCCTGGCCCACTCGATGATGCGACGCGAGGCCGTGCTTTCCAGCCGGATCGAGGGGACCGAGGCGACCATGTCCGACCTCGTGCTGTTCGAGCTGCAGCCAACCGCTTCGCAACGAGGCTCCGACGTCGAAGAAGTACTCAACTACGTGACCGCGCTCGGGCACGTCCTCGACCCCGAGCGCAGGCTGCCGCTGAGCCTTCCTCTGCTGCGTGAAGCACATCGGGTTCTCCTCACCGGAGTCCGTGGCGGGTACGCCACGCCGGGTGAGTTCCGTCGTTCACAGAACTGGATCGGCCCACCCGGCTGCGTTCTCGACACGGCGAGCTACGTTCCCCCACCACCGGAACTGCTCTGGGACTGCCTCGACGCCTTCGAGAAGTACCTGCACGCCGAGCACACCCTGCCGCCGCTGATCACCATCGCCTGCCTGCATTACCAGTTCGAAGCGATACACCCCTTCATCGACGGCAACGGCCGGGTCGGCCGGCTTCTGGTCGCCCTGCTCCTCGTCGAATGGGGCCTCTTACCCGCTCCGCTCCTGGACCTGTCCGCGTACTTGGAACCACGGCGCGACGAGTACTACGCCCGGCTGCTCGCGGTCAGCACCCAAGGAGATTGGACCGGCTGGATCCATTTCTTCCTCTCGGCATTGGGAAACCAGGCGATCGACGCGCGCAATCGCGCCGTCGCACTGCACTCCCTCCGGCAGGACTATCGAACGAGAACGACATCTGCCCGCACTTCCAGCCTGCTCCCCCAACTCGTCGACGCGCTGTTCGAGATACCAGCGATGACGATCAACAGGGCCGCGGACGTACTCGGCGTCACCCATCGGGCCGCGACCCAGAACGTGATCAAACTGGTCGACGCGGGGGTACTGACGGAAATCCAGTCGCCAGGACGCGTTCGGCTCTTCCTGGCCGAGGAGATCCTCAGGACCCTGGACGGCGGCGGATCTTGATGTCGTCCATGCAGGTGGCCTTGCCCGCGACGTCGCGGTACGGGTAGCCCTTGGCGTCCAGCAGCTCCATGACCTTCAGCTCGGCCTCGTCGAGCACCTCGCGCTCCTCTTCGCCCCGCAGCGTGATGCGGAACGTGAACGCGCCGAGGTGCGCGCTGTAGGTGAGCAGGCCGTCCTCGGTGAACCCCATCGTCTGATGCCGATCGAGCTCGGCGAGCAGCCGGGCGCGGGTGCCGGCGTCGGGGTGGTCGAACTTGCCGTTGACGAGGACGCGGTAGGTCGGCATGCGTTCGAATATACAGACCTGTATCCGGATACGAATCCGAATATCCAATGGGTGTCCATGATCCACGGTCGAGTGAAACGACCGTCACGCACGCAACGGGCGAATCCGACACGCAGATAGTGATGACAAAGGAAGAACGGCCAACCGGCTCGCTCTCCGTCACGTGAGGAGGACGTGGAATGCGCATCACCATCGCAAGCCGGGCAGGCCTTGTCGGTGCCCTGCTGCTGGCAGGTCTCGGTGCCGGGGTGACCCCGGCGGCCGCGTCGAACCCCGCGGGCGTGGCCTCACTCGGCTCCGCCGCCTTCACCAAGGGGACCTCGGCGCCGATCTCGATCGCCTCGCTCGCCGAATGCGCGGTCGAGGGACCGACGAGCAACTCGTCCGGGGTCGTGACCAGGACCGGGGTCACGTTCGGTGGCGGCACGTCGACGTGCACGACCACCGTCGTCGACCCCGAGAACGACGTGACCACGACGAAGTCGGAGGCCAAGGGGCAGAACTTCGAGCTGTCGGCGCTGGTCTCGTCGAGCGGGCCGCGGATCAAGATCAGGTCCTACTCGGTCAGCTGCACGGCGACCCAGACCAGCACCAACGCGAGCTGGACCTATGGCGGCGCGACCGGGCTCGGCACCCTGCCGTCGCCGGTGCCGGCCGGCTACGTCAAGCCGATCACCAAATCCAACGGCACCCTGCTCGCCGAAGCGATCTTCAACGAGCAGACGTTGCCGGGCGACGGCAGCATCGGGCTGACCATGCTGCGGATCAAGTTCGCCCCGGGCTCGAACATCACCGGTGAAGTGGTCGTCGGCCGCACGGCCTGCTCCCCCACTCCGTAAGCCATCCCGCCGGGAAAGGGGCGTCCGGGATCCACCGGGCGCCCCTTTCCCATTCTGGCTTATATAAGCCAAGGCTGATACCTTGTCGGCAGCCGAGCCGAGGAGGGCACCGATGGTCGACGTGACCAGCCAGATCAACTCCGTCCAGCGCAGGCTGGGCAAGCGCGTGGTCGAAGCGGGCGAGGCGGTGACGGCCACCGTCAGCCAGGTCTACGACACCGGCCTCGACGATCTCTGGGACGCCTGCACCAATCCCGAGCGCATCCCGCGCTGGTTCCTGCCGATCAGCGGCGATCTGCGCGTCGGCGGCAAGTACCAGCTCGAAGGCAACGCCGGCGGCACGGTCGAGCGCTGCGATCCGCCGAAGAGTTTCGCGGCGACCTGGGAGTACGGCGGCGACGTCAGCTGGATCGAGCTCCGGCTGAGCCCCGAAGCCGACGGGCGCACCCGGTTCGAACTCGACCACACCGCGGTGCCGAACGAGCACTGGAACCAGTTCGGGCCGGGCGCGGTGGGCATCGGCTGGGACATGATGCTGAACGGGCTCGCGCTCCACCTCGAATCCGGCGAAGCCGCCGATCCCGAGGCGGCGATGGCCTGGATGACCAGCGAAGAAGGCGTGCGGTTCATGTCGCTGAGCAACGAGGCCTGGTACGAGGCCGACGTCGCCAACGGGACGGACGCGGCCACCGCCCGCACCCGCGCCGACGCCACCTTGGCCGCCTACACGGCGCCGCCGGAGAGCTGAAGGTCCTCGGCGAGTTCCGGGGCGCGAAGCAGGTCGATGAGCTCGTCGTCCGCGCGGAACACGGCTCGGGCTCCCGGCATCCCCGCCTGCCGGAGCATCGCGTGCAGGACGTCCGCATGCGGCTGGTCGAGCAGGGTCCAGACCATCGCGCGCCGCTTCCCGTCGTCGCCCAGCTCGCGCGCGGCCCACCAGCCCATGACGAGCGCGCTCACCTGGTTGACCGCCGTTTCCCGCCCCCGCGCCAGTTGCGCGCGGTTCAGCCCGCACACCTTGATGGTCTGCTCGCCCTTTTCGCTCAGCGCGCGGTAGGTCCCGATCGACAGCACCAGGAACAGGTGCTCCAGCGGGTCTTCGGCGGTCGGGTCGATGAGCAGGCTGCCGCCGTCTTCGTCCACCGGGAAGAGGTCGCGTTTGTGGTGGCTGTTGCAGTACTCGCAGGCGAGGACGTGGTTGAGCCAGTCGAACGCGCGCCCCGGATTCCGCGCGATCGGCTCGAAATGGTCCACAGTGGACCCGAGGCCGTCGCCGCAGTACATGCAGTAGCCGCGGCCGGCGGCCATCACGTCCAGGCCCGCCCGCAGAGAACGCCGTACAGCGCGCGAAACCCGCCAAAGCCGCCGGGCTTCTTTCGTGTCACCGGGTGGGATCCGCGCCGTCAGCTCTTCGAGATCGGTCACCACCCGCTCCGGCAGCGCGACCCGGCGGATCGCGATCACCGATCGTCGGCCTCGAACCGCCTGGCCACCTCGTCGACCCGGCTCGGCGGCGAACTGCTCAGCATGCCCCGCAGGCGTTCCCATTCCCGGACGCCGTTCGCGTCCGCGCGACCGGAAGCCACCTGGAACTCGAGCTCGGCCAGATGCTCCCGCAGTTCGACCGCCTGCGGCGAATAAGGCGTGTCCAGGCCGAAAAGGTCGGAGAGCACGGCGTCGTCGCCGGAGCCGAACACGACCCGCTCGTACAGCTCCTCGGAGACCACACGCGGCGGGACGTCCTCGTCGGGACCCGAAAGCCGGATGAGGCCACCCGGGTCGGCGGCCTGGCAGACGTACGGGCTGTGCGTGGTGACGATGAACTGGATCCGCGGGAAATGCGCCTTGAACCACGATCCCATGCGTTTCTGCCACGACACGTGGAGATGCGCGTCCACCTCGTCGATGATCACGACACCGGGGCTCTCGTGGTCGAGGCCCGCGCTGTCGAGTTGTTTGAGCAGGTCGACCACGAGCGCGGTCACCGTGCGGTAGCCGTCGCTCATCTCGCGCAGCGGGAAGCGATCGCCCCGGTACTCGACCCAGAGCCCGTCCGAATCGACGTCCCGGATCCGGTAGCCACCGGGCAGGAGGCCGTCGCCGAGGATCTCCAGCGCCGCGTCCTTCAGCTCGCGAGCGCCCGCTTTTCCTTCCAGGGCACGGAGATGCTGGTTGATCAGCCAGGTGACGCCCTCGGCGAGAGAGGCGTCTTCGTGGAACAGGCTGGCCATCCGCGCCAGCGATCCCGCGCCGCGCATCCACGACTCGGCCTCACCGCTCCCGCCCGCGAGCCGCCGGAACGGCCCGTACGCCGCGCAGAACGGCTGGCCGGGCGGAAGTCCGGAGATCGGCAGCAGGCCGGAGTCGAGCCAGCGGACCTCGACCGGTGCCGGGCCCTCTTCGCGCATCACCGACAGCTCGATCGACCCGGACGTCTGATCGTTCGAGATCCAGCTGCCGGCGTCCGACAGCAGCCCCCAGGCGACGTCGGGCGCCGCCGCGACCGCGATGGCGCGCAGCAGCGAGGTCTTGCCGGAACCGTTGCGCCCGGCGAGCACCACCCAGCCCGGGCCGGGAAGCTTGAGGTCGACGGCGCGGGCGCCGCTGAAGCCGCGGATGTTCTCCAGCCGGACCCGCTCGATGTACATGGAGAAAGCTTAATGCCTGTTGGCGGAGCCGAGATGTGGCCGGAAAGGGACCATACGCGTGAACCCGCCTGGCCGAAGGCTCCGCTATCGCGGACATTTACGACGACGCGGACGTCACCTGGGCCCCCGAAAGTGGGTCACCATCACGAGCTCCATCACGGCGTGCGCCTTGGCGACCTCCACGGCCGGGAGCGCCCTGGACCGTGTCCAATCGTCGATCCCCCGCTCCCGCTGCGACGAAATCAGCAGCCGGACGTGCCCGCGCGAGCCGAGATTCCCGAACGGCGAGACGTACATGAGGAAATCGCTCTCGCCCTTGTTGCGAAGGGTGACTCCCGGATTCCCGCTGAACGAGTGCCGGCGATGGTCCTTGAACGTGCCGTTCGGGTCGGCGTGCCACTCACCAGGCGGTCCGCCGTTCGCCGTGGCCCCGACCTCGATCTGCACCCGATGGCGTGGTTCGACGAAGTAGCAGGCGCCCGGCGTCGCGATCGGCTCGAACTCCGGCCCGAAGGCCTTCGCGACCGCATCCCGGAACACCGCGCATTCGACGTTCGGGTCAGCCGCACCGGCGGCCAGGATCATCTCGGCACCCGCGGGCACCTGAGCCTCGACCGCCGGATCGCAGGTCTCGCCCTTGCTGGTGGAAACCCAGTTCGCGCAGGCGCCGACCCGGGCGCTGTCCTGACCGTCCGGCGGGTAGACGAGGTCGCGGGGCAGCTTCGCGGCCCCGGCGGTGGCGAAGTCGCGGAGGAGTCCGCAGTCCTTGCTCCGGCTCAGGATCCCCAGCTCGAACTTGACCGCGCGCTGGAAGCTGACCGGCACGGTGATCGCGCAGCCGTCGACGGAGCCCTCGCGGCGGGTTTCGACCTGGTAGGCCTTCACGCCGCCGAGGTCGACGACGGCTCCGTCGTTGCGGAGCGCCGTGTGGGCCGGATCCACGTCCCGGACGTAGACGAGGTCCTCGTAGCCAGCGCGGAAAAGGGTGCACGTCTTCCTGCCGTGTTTCACCTTGGGCTCGCGCGTCACAGTCCGCGTATCGCCGCCCTTCCTGCGGTCGTAGACGGCCAGGTCGATCAGCTCGCAGAAGTCGAGAGCGGCCAGCGCCTCGTCGACAGCCTGTTCGTCACGGTCCGTCGGCCGTGGTTGCTTCGGCTGCCATTTCGGAAACTGCGGTGGCGGCGGGGCCGTATCCACGGAATCCGTACAAGCCGCCACCAGCCCGAGGAGTACTGCGCCGAGAATCACTCTTCCAAACTTCATTACACAGAGTGTGCGAATTCGCCGGGTAGCTCACCAGGTGGAACCCAGTTTTCCAGGGCAGGTTCACACGATTGATTTTCACGGATAGTCACCATGATCGCGGAGGCTATTCAGCGTGGAGCGGGACTTTATGCAGGCGGGTTCACCACGCGGGGAACCCTGGTAATCTTCCCGGCGTCGGATTACGCAGGGTGCATCGGGGACACGCGCCTTGTAGCCACGGGAGGGGCATATGACGACGGTGACTTCGGGGCGGCTTCGGCCATTCAGCGGGGAACGGTTCGGCGCCATGGGGGTGCATGGCCGTGCCTGAGGGTTCGCCGACCTATGAGCCGGGGTTGCGTTGGAGCGAGGTCGACCGCTTCCGGCCCAGCGGGGGTTCCTACGGGACGCCTGTCGCACAGGGCGCGGGGTTCAAGTACGACGAGGCGACCCTCCACGAACTGGTGAAAGAGTGGACCGACCTGGCCAAGGAGTACCAGGACGACCGTTTCGATGCAGAACTGATCGCCGTGGCCCAGCCTCCGGGACGGGAGTACGCGAGCGGGGACAACGCCGAGATCACACGGCAATCCGGCAGAGCCCTCATGGAAGCGCTGGACCAGCGTGTTGCCTACTGCGAGAACATGGCCGCCAAGTACGTCGCTGCCCTCGGCAAATACGCGTCAGAAGACGAGCGTGCCGCCTCCGCCGTCAACCAACAGCCGAAAGGCATCCTCTGATGCGACGCACCATCATCATCGTCACTCTGGCCGCCCTCGTTCTTGGTGCTTGCTCCACCCCGCAGAAGGGTTCCCCCGAACCCTCTAGTGGCGGGACCAGTCCGAGCTCGTCGCCCTCGGCAAGCCCGCCCCCCGGCGTTCCCAAGGTTGAGCACCCGATCGATGTGACCCGGTTCAAACAGGACCCCTGCACCACTCTCGCCAAAAACCAGGTCGAAGAGCTCCTCGGCCCCAACACCGAGACCGCTCCGCGGGCGGGTTTGGCGGGCCCTGCCTGCAGGTGGTCCATCCCCTCCACCACGAGGCCCCGGATCGACGTGATCTTCCCCGACATTCCGGACAGCGGTACCGCTGCCTTCTACGCGGCCAAGGGCACGACCTATCAGCTACTTGAACCATTGGAAGCGATTGAGGGCTATCCGGTAACTGCCTACGGCGACAAAGACAAACGTGCTGAAGGCGAGTGCTCAGTAGCGCTCGGAATCAGCGACACCCAGACGATTGGCATCCCCATGCTGCAGTCATCGGCGAACATCGGCACGAAGGATCCGTGCGACGCTGCCCGTGAAGCCGCGGTCAGGGTCCTGGCCACCATTCGCGGGGGCAACTGATGACGGCTGGACCGCTCACAGCAAGCCAGATCTACGAAATGGTGACCACCGGTGAAGGCACCGACTCGCTGTCCAGGGCACAAGCGGGTGCCTTGAGCCTGGCCTCCCGGCATCAGGAGCGCATACAGAGGATCACAACCCTCAGCCAGAAGACCGCCAGCGGCTGGCAAGGCGGTGCCAGCGATGCGGCCGTTGCCGCAACCAAGCCTCTCGTCGAAGCCGCCATGGATGACACCATGCATGTGGCCGTGGCGCAGTCGGCGATCAGCGCGCAGATGGACGCGTTCGGCACGGCCAGGAACTCGGTCAAGCCGGTTCCGCCCGAGCAGCCCGCCCCGACGGCCGAGGACGTCAAGTCTGCCATGAGTGGCGGCCTGGTCAGCTACTGGAGCAAGGTCCAGAGTTACCAGGCCGACAGCCAGCACAACATCGACACCTTCTCGAGCTACCACTCCGCCAGTACCGCCAACGGCGACGTGCTGCCCGCCCAGTACGCGCAGCTCACCGACCCCGGTGGCAGCGTCAGCCTGGACGAGGGCGGCGGTGGGAAGCCGGCGGCGCGGGGGTTCGGCGACGGCTCCGACGGACGCCAATACGGCGTCGGCGAGCCCTACCGAGGCCCCAGCGGACCGAGCGGTCCCGGCGGGCCGAGTGGCCCCAACGGGCCGAGCGCACCGGGCGCGGCCGACAGCGGCCCGCAGCCTGGGCAAGGGCCCCAGCCGGGTCAGCACCATCCCGGCTATCAGCAGCCGGACGACGGGACCCGCGCGAATTCGTACACGCCGCCCCAGACCACTCCGGTCGTGCCACCGGCGGCGAACGCCGACTTCGGGCCGACCGGCAAGCCGAACCCCACGTACAACACGCCCGGCGCCTTCCCGCCCGGGTACGGCCCGGGAACGACCGGTCCCGGGGTCCCGGGTTCGGGCGTCAGGTCACCAGGTGGGCCGGGCGGCGGCGGTTTCCGCGGGCCAGGCGGGACAGGTGGAGTAGGCGGGCCCGGCCAGCAGCCCGGTATGGGTGGCCGAAGCGGCGCCGGGATGCCCGGCGAGGGCATGGCCGGTCGTGGCGCGGCGGGCGCGGCAGGCTCGAGCGGTCGTGGCGGGGCGAACGGGATGCCGATGGCGCCCGGAGCCGCCCGCGGAAAGGGCGAGGAGGACAAGGAGAAGAAGGCTCCGGCGTACCTCCAGAACCCGGATCCCGACGAGACCTTCGGTGGCTACACCGAAAAGCCGATGCCGCCGGTGATCGGCGAGAAGAAGAAGTAGCACCACCGTCCCAGGGGAGGGAGGCACGTGGTGCTCGCGCGCCCGGTCGAGATCACGCTCGACACCTTGTTGACCGCGTTCCGTCACGCCGGCTGCGGAGATCCGCATCTGATCTTCGCGGGCGGGCTGCGCTACATCCCGCCGTCGTCGCGGAACGGCGAGGACAGGGCGGCGTTCGAGGAGCTCGGCGCGCTCGGCTTCACCGAGGGTAAGCGGCTGACCAGTGACTTCGAGGACGTCCTGCACGTACTCGACCGGCCGAACACCGAGTACTACGCGACGGTGCGAACGGAGACCGAGCAGTACAACGTGCTCGTCGCCGTGCGCGGGCGTGCCGCGGTGACCGCGATCTGCGAAGGAAACCGCGTGTGGCTCAAGGGCGTGCGGACCGCCGACCACGCGGCGGCGCTCGTGCTGAACCTGCCCGAGTACCCGCCGGCGCGGTTCGCCCCGTTCTCCTTGCCCCAGGACGATTTCAACGGCAGCGGCGGGGACGGTCTCTACGACGAGCCCGAGTCCCGAAGCCGCGAAGCGCGGCAGCTCGACGAAGTCTTCGAGCAGCCCTATTTCGGTGTCGGTTTCTTCGCCGCGGCCATGCGTCCTGACGGGGGAAAACGCACCGAGGCCACAGACGGCCTGACCTATTTGGACCTCGACGCCGGCCGGGTGGCCATGCACGTGAGCGGCTCTCCCCGGAACCAGTACATCACCGTCCTGCCCGGCGAACCCGCGTTACTGGCCCAGAAGGTCGCCGCGCTGCGGGCGAGCCTCGACCACTGACTCGATCAGGCGCACCGACCGCGCCGGATCCAGCGCGACAGCGTCCACAGTGGACCTTAGGTAGGGCTCGACATCGCAGGGCCGGTGCAGGAACAGCCCGCACCGCCGTTGTTCCAGGTACACCACCGGTGTGGCGTCGCGGAATTCCAGCAAGACGTAGGCATCACCGGGGTGTGCTCCGGCGGCGAAGGGGATGACCCGGAGTTCGACGGTGGGCCGCTCCGCCATCGTGACGAGATGCCGGAGCTGCTGCGCCATCACCGGCGGGCCACCGATCTGACGACGCAGCGCGGCTTCGTCGATATAGGCGACGAACCTCTTCTGTTCCGGCAGTTTCCGCCGTTCTCCCGACCCCGCGGCTCGCGCGTAGGCGGGAGTCCGCAGTAGATCGGGCACGAGCGTGGACCCGGAAGCAACGATCTTCGTGGCCTCCTTTTCGTACTGTGTAAGCGTTTCACGCTGGAAGGACAGGTCGGCGAACCACCATGGCCCACTGTCGCGAGACAGCGAGAGCAGCGCTTCTCGCCGCTCCCCCGTGACCTGATAGACGGCGAGCAGCGCCGACACCTCCTCGGCGGACGCCGCGCGCACGCCGGTTTCGATCCGGCTGATCGTCGACTGGGACCACGCCAGTTTGTCGGCCACCTCGGTCGCGGCCAGCCTGGTGGCCTTCCGCGCGGCTCGCAGTCCGTCGGCGAGAGCGCGCGCCTGGGGTGTGGGCTTCGGCATCGCGAACACCCTGCCCGGTGCGCTCGGGCAAGTCATTCCCCGGTCCGGGCGACCTCACGGACAGCCGCGGAAATCGCACGGAAGTCCTTCTTCAGCAGCGCTCCGTGGTTGCTCTCGACCTTCGCGCTCACCTTGATGTTCGAGTTGCGGGCGGTCACCGCGTCGAGCCCGGCCCGGATCTGTTCCTGCTCGTCCCCCTTGCTGCCGAACGAGGTTCCCGACGCGAGCACGTACCGCATCGGCACCTTCACCCGGTCGAGCACCGGGCCCAGCTCCGCTTCCCGCGAAAGCTTGCCGAGTTCGATGTTGCTCTCCGCCTGCTGGGCGGCGGTCATCCGCGGCGTCAGGCCGGTCGGGCGCAGCAGCGGCATGATCAGGTTGAGCCGCTTGAACAGCTTCCGGATCCGCTGCTCCATGGCGTCGTCCAGCCAGTCGTAGGGGAAGGCACCGTCGACCAGGACCGAGCCGATGGTCCGCTCCGGGTTCCGGGCGACCCAGTGCGCCGCGACGACCGCGCCGTAGGACCAGCCCACCACGACGGCCCGCTCCACTTCGCGCGCCGCGAGGACGGCGTCGACGTCGCGGACGGCGGCCTCGAAGGAATAGTCAGCGGAACGGCGAGACTTGCCCCGGGCCCGCTCGTCGTAGGTGATGTGGCGGAAGTCCGAGCCCAGGTCGGCGAGGACCCGCCGCCAGTAGCCCTGCGTGGCGAACTGGCCGTTGAGGTAGACGACGGGGATGCCGTCGCCGCCGGTGTCGGTGACGGCCAGTGCGGTGTCTTCGACCGGGAGCATCCCGGTCCAGGAGGAGGAAGTCATGAGAGAACTATCGAGGTCCGGCCTGACACCGCTCTGACGTCGCACTGACACGAAAAAGCCCCCTCACGTCAGCGAGGGGGCCTTTCGCGAAGCGGGACTACTTGAGGGCGAAACCGCCGGAGCCCGCCCAGTCGAGGGCGAACGCCGGGAGCAGCCCGAGCACCAGCGTGACGATGACGCCGAGCGTGATCGCCGTGGTGGTGAACGCGCCGGGCACGGTGACGGTCGGCCCGTCGGGCGCCGGCTCGGAGAAGTACATCAGCACGATCACGCGCAGGTAGAAGAACGCGGCGACGGCGCTGAAGATCAGGGCGACGACGACCAGCGGCGCCATCCCGTCGGACAGGGCCGCCGAGAACACCACGAACTTGCCGACGAAGCCACTGGTCAGCGGGATACCGGCCAGCGCGAGCAGCAGGAAGGTGAACACCCCGGCCAGCACCGGAGACCGCTTCGCCAACCCGGCCCAGGCGGACAGGTGCGTCGCCTCACCGTTCGAGTCACGCACCAGCGAAACGACACCGAACGCGGCGAGCGTGGTGAAACCGTAGGCCAGCAGGTAGAACAGCGTGCTCGACAGGCCTTCCTCGGTCATCGCGATGGCACCGACGAGCAGGAACCCGGCGTGCGCGATGGACGAGTAGGCGATCATGCGCTTCACGTCGGTTTGCGTGAGACCCAGCACCGCGCCGATCAGCATCGAGATGATCGCGACGCCCCAGAGCACGCCGCGCCATTCCCAGCTCGTCGACTCGAACGCCACCTGGAACACCCGCAGGATCCCGCCGAACGCGGCGACCTTGGTACAGGCGCCCATGAACGCGGTGACCGGGGTCGGCGCGCCCTGGTAGACGTCCGGGGTCCAGGTGTGGAACGGGCCGACCGAACCCTTGAACAGCAGGCCGACCGCGAGCAGCCCGAGCCCGGCGAACAGCAGCGTGTCCGAACGGTCCGAGCCGGCGGCGGCGTTGGCGATGTCCGACAGCTTCACGGAGTTCGCGTAGCCGTAGAGCAGCGCGAGACCGTAGAGGAAGAACGCCGACGAGAACGCGCCGAGCAGGAAGTACTTGACCGCGGACTCCTGCGAGAGCAGGCGACGACGGCGGGCGAGACCGCACATGAGGTACAGCGGCAGGCTCAGCACTTCGAGCGCGATGAACATGGTGAGCAGGTCGTTGGCCGCGACGAAGGCCATCATGCCGCCGAGCGCGAACAGCGTCAGCGGGAAGACCTCGGTCTGCATGCCGGTGGTGCCGACCTGCGCGCGGTCCTGGACCGTGCCCGGGCGGATACCGGCCTGCGCGACGAACGCGCCACCCGGCTCGACCGAGCGGTCCGCGATCAGGAGCAGCGCGCCCAGCGCGAGCGCCAGCAGCGTGCCCCAGAGGAACAGCGACGGCCGGTCGACGGCGATGGCGCCGCTGAAGGTCGTGACACCGTTCTTCGGCGCGGAAGTGCTGGCGTACCAGGCGAGGAAGACGCCGGCCGCGCCGATCCCGACCAGGGACAGGAAGACCTGCGAGGGCCACCGCATGTGCTTGGGCAGGAAGGCTTCGAACAGCACGCTGACACACGCGGCCCCGAGGATGATCAGGATCGGCGTGACGGCGAAGTAGTCGATCGACGGCACCTGCACCAGTGGCGCCTGAGTCAAGAAGAGCACGGTTTACTTGCCTCCCTGCACGGACGACATCGTCGCCTGCACCGACGGGGTGATCGTGTCGAGCACCGGCTTGGGGTAGAACCCGAGCGCGATGATCAGCACGACCATCGGCGCCAGGATCGCGATCTCCTTGCCGCCGAGGTCCTTGATGGCTTTGGTCGCCCCGAGTTCGGGGGCGATGGCCGTACCCGGTCCGCCACCCGCGGCCATCAGGGCGTCACCGCGGACGGGGCCCTGCATGACGCGCTGGTAGAGCCAGAGCACGTACGCCGCGGCCAGCACCATGCCGACCGTCGCGATGATCGTGTACACCGGGTAGTCCACAAAGGACCCCAGCAGCACCAGGAACTCACTGATGAAGGAGTTCGTGCCGGGCAGGGACAAAGTGGACAGACCGGCGATGAGCAGCATCCCGCCGAGCAGCGGGGTCACCTTCGCCATGCCGCCGTAGTCGGAGATCCGCGTGGACCCGCCGCGCATCACGATCAGGCCGACGACCACGATCAGCATGCCGGTGGCGAGGCTGTGGTTCAGCATGTACGACACCGAGCCGACCATCGCCTGCTCGTTGAAGGTGAAGATCCCCAGCGCGATGAACCCGAAGTGGGCGATCGACACGTAGGCGATGAAGCGCTTCATGTCGCGCTGCCCGGCCGCGAGGATCGAGCCGTAAAGGACACCGGCGACGGCGAGCACCAGCACCCACGGCGCGAGTTCCTTGCTGGCGTCGGGGAACATCGGGAGGCAGTAGCGCAGGAACCCGAACGTGCCGACCTTGTCCAGCACGCCGACCAGCAGGACCGCGACGCCGATGGGCGCCTGGCCCGCGGCGTCCGGCAGCCAGGTGTGGAACGGCACCAAAGGGGCCTTGATCGCGAAGGCGAGGAAGAACCCGATGAAGAGCCAGATCTGAGTGCCCAGCGGTGCATCACGGACCACCGTGACGAGCGTTTCCCAGTCGAAGGTGCCCTTGCCGAGTTCGTCCGACGCCATCGAGTACGCCCCGATGGCCGAGGCCAGCATGATCAGGCCACCGAGGAACGAGTACAGGAAGAACTTGACCGCCGCGTACTGCCGGTTCGCGCCGCCGTAGCCGCCGATCAGGAAGTACATCGGGATCAGCATGATCTCGAACAGCACGTAGAACAGGAAGACGTCGGTCGCGGCGAACACCGCGATGGTCAGCGCCTCCTGCACCAGGATCAGCGACAGGAACCCGCCCGCCGAGCGCCCGGCCGGGAGCTTGTCGGTGAGGCCCAGCGCGCCGACCACGATCGGCACCAGCAGGCCGATGACCGCGATCATCACCAGCGCGATGCCGTCGATGCCGAACGAGATGTGGATGCCGAAGTTCGGGATCCAGTCCATCGAGGACTTCTGCTGGATCCGGTCCCCGGTGGGCGTGTAGCTCGCCCACATCGGGATCACCAGCAGGAACGTCAGGATCGACACCACGAGCGCGGTGAGCGTCGCCAGCCTGTCGTTCTTCTTCATCCCCGCGACGACCGCGGCGCCGGCGAGCGGCAGCAGGATGGATGCGAGTACCCAGGTCATCAGGAGAACCTCACCAGCAGGAGTGCCGCCAGAAGCAGGAATGTGCCGCCCAGCATGGACAGTGCGTACGAGCGGACGAAGCCGGTCTGCAGGCGGCGCAGGCGCCCGGATCCGCCACCGAGCCCGGCGGCGAGGCCGTTGACCGCGCCGTCGACCCCGCGGTTGTCCACGTAGACCAGCGCGCGGGCGAGCCAGGTGCCAGGGCGGGCGACCAGCGTCTCGTTCAGGGTGTTGCCGTACAGGTCGTTGCGCGCGGCCTTGACCACGGCGGAGACCCGCTCGGGGCGTTCCACCGGAACGTCCTTACGGCCGACGAAGAGCCACGCCGCCGCCGCGCCGAGCACGGACAGCGCCACGGTGAGGATCGGGACCAGCGCGTGCGGGATGACGCTGTGGCCACCCTCTTCGAGCGGGCCGACCACCGGCGAAAGCCATTCGGCGAACCGGTCGCCGAGGGCGAAGAACGCACCGGCGCCGATCGAGCCGATCGCCAGGATGATCATCGGCCACTTCATCACCGCGGGGCTTTCGTGCGGGTGGAAGTCGCGGCCGTCGCTGGACTTGATCTCCTTCCAGCGTTCCTTGCCGAAGAAGGTCATCACCATCAGGCGCGTCATGTAGAACGCGGTGAGCCCGGCGCCGAGCAGTGCCGCGCCGCCCATCACCCAGCCGCGCCAGCCGCCCTGGCTCAGCGCCGCTTCGATGATCGCGTCCTTGGTGAAGAAGCCCGAGAGCGGCGGGATGCCGATCAGCGCCAGGTAGCCGAGCGCGAAGGTCCAGAAGGTGACCGGCATGTGCTTGCGCAGCCCGCCGTACTTCCGCATGTCGACCTCGTCGTTCATGGCGTGCATGACCGAACCGGCCCCGAGGAACAGCCCTGCCTTGAAGAAACCGTGCGCCACCAGGTGCATGATGCCGAGCGCGTAAGCGATCGGCCCGAGACCGACGGCGAGCATCATGTACCCGATCTGGCTGACCGTGGAGTACGCCAGGACCTTCTTGATGTCGTCGTAGGCGCAGCCGATGATGCACCCGATCAGGAGCGTGACCGTACCGACGAGGGTGACGATCAGGCGGCCGTCCCCGGTGGCATTGAAGATCTCGTGCGCGCGGGCGATCAGGTAGACGCCTGCGGTGACCATCGTCGCCGCGTGGATGAGGGCCGAGACCGGGGTCGGGCCCTCCATCGCGTCGGGAAGCCAAGCCTGCAGCGGGAACTGACCGGACTTACCGCAGGCACCCAGCAGCAGCAGGATCGCGATCGCGGTGACCGCGCCGGTCGGGATCTGGCCGACGGCGCCGAAGACCTCGGCGTAGCCGGTGCTCCCGACGTACTTGAACATCAGGAAGATCGCCAGCGCGAGCCCGACGTCACCGACGCGGTTCATCAGGAACGCCTTCTTCGCCGCGGTGGCCGCGGACGGGCGGTCCTGGTACCAGCCGATGAGCAGGTACGAGGCGAGACCCACGCCTTCCCAGCCGAGGTACAGCGTCACGAAGCTGTTACCCAGTACCAGGATCAGCATCGAGGCGACGAACAGGTTGAGGTACGCGAAGAACCTCGACCGGTCGCGGTCCTCGGCCATGTAGCCGATCGAGTAGAAGTGGATCAGCATGCCGACGCCGGTGATCAGCAGCACGAACGTCAGCGAGAGCGCGTCGATCCGGAGCCCGAAGTCGACCTGCAGCGCCGAAACCGGGATCCACGAGAACAGTTTGACGTCCGCGGTGGCCTTCGTGTCGGCCGTGAAGAACAGCAACAGGCCGTACACGAAGGACAGTGAGACGGTCGCACTGCCGAGGAGGTGTCCCCAGCCCCTGGCCCGCTTGCCTGCCAGCAGAAGGATAAGGGCGCCGAGGGCGGGAAAAGCCACCAGCAGCCACGATGATGCGGTCACTCTGAAATCCAATCAGTCGCGCGGAGCGCGTCCAACAAGGGTGGGCGGCGGGGATGAGGTGGCACTCCTAGTACTTCAGCAGGTTGGTGTCGTCGACCGAGGCCGAGCGCCGGGTGCGGAAGATCGCCATGATGATCGCGAGCCCCACCACGACCTCCGCGGCGGCGACGACCATCACGAAGAACGCCATCACCTGGCCGTCCAGCGACCCGTTGATCCGGGCGAACGTGACCAGGGACAGGTTCACCGAGTTGAGCATCAGCTCGATGCACATGAACACGACGATCGCGTTGCGGCGCACCAGCACCCCGACCGCGCCGATGGCGAACAGCAGCGCGGACAGGAGCAGGTAGTACGTCGGGGTCATTCCTTCTCCCCTTCAGGCTTGCCGACCAGAGCGTGCGCGTCGGGACCCTCGTCCGTCCCCGCCACCTGCTTCTGTTCGGTTTCCAGCTGTGCGGCCGAAGTCGACTCGATGATCTCCGAGAGCGACTCCCCGGCGATCGAACCGTCGGGCAGCAGCGCCGGGGTGGCGACCGAGTTGGCCGTGGCGAAGACACCCGGGCCGGGCAGCGGCGAAGGCCGGTCGTGCTTGCCGGTGAACCGGTCGACGACGAGTTCCTTCTGGTTCTTCTTGCCGCCCTTGGCGTGCCGGTCGGTGAACGCGAGCACCATCGCGCCGAGCGCGGCGGTGATCAGCAGCGCCGAGGTGAGCTCGAACGGGAACAGGTACTTGGTGAAGATCAGCCGTCCCAGCCCGCCGGGGCCACCACCGTCGAGCGTGGCCGGGTCGAGCGGCATCGCCGGGGTGACGTTGGCCAGCGCGCGGGCCAGGCCGGCGGCGAGCAGCCCGCCGACGCCGATGCCCAGCAGGGCCGCCATGACCCGCTGTCCGCGCAGCACTTCGACGACCGAGTCCGAACTCTCCCGGCCGACCAGCATCAGCACGAACAGGAACAGCATCATGATCGCGCCGGTGTAGACGATGATCTGCACGAAGCCGAGGAACGGCGCCTGCTGGATCATGTACAGCGCGCCGAGACTCAACATTGTGAGGACCAGCCACAGCGCCGAGTGCACGGCGTTCCGGGAAAAGACCATGCCGAGCGCGCCGAGCACCGTGAGCGGGCCGAGCACCCAGAAGGCGATGGTCTCGCCGGTGGTGATTCCGGCGGAGACGTCCACTTGAGCGAGTGATGCCGTGATCACTGGACGGCCTCCGTGCTCTCAGCGGGCTTCCGCGCCAGCTCGGGGCCGTTGACGTAGTAGTCCTGCTCGTTGTCGCCCAGCCGCATCGGATGCGGTGGCTGCTCCATGCCGGGCAGCAGGGGCGCGAGGAGGTCTTCCTTGGTGTAGATCAACCGCTGCCGGTCGTCGTCGGCCAGCTCGTAGAAGTTGATCATCGTCAGGGACCGGGTCGGGCAGGCCTCGACGCACAACCCGCAGCCGATGCAGCGCAGGTAGTTGATCTGGTAGTCGGCGCCGTACCGCTCGCCGGGCGAAAAACGTGCCTCTTCGGTGTTGTCGCCGCCTTCGACGAAGATCGCGTCCGCCGGGCAGGCCCACGCGCACAGCTCGCAGCCGACGCATTTCTCCAGCCCGTCCGGATGCCGGTTGAGCTGGTGCCTGCCGTGATAGCGCGGAGCCGCGGGGGCGCCCGCCTCCGGGTACTCCTCGGTGGCGACCTTCTTGAACATCATGCCGAAGGTGACACCGAAACCCTTGATGGGATCAAACATCCCCATCGCCGGCCTCCCTTCCACTGGAAACCGCCGCGGGCTTGCGCTTGGCAGCCCGGGCTTCGGCCTTCGCGAGGGCCTTCTGACGCGGAGTCTTCTCCGGAACCTGCAGGTCGAGCGGCGGCACCGGGAACCCGCCGCCGGTCACCGGGACATAGTCGTCGTCCGGGATCTTCTTGTCCGGGATCAGGAAGCTCAGCAGGACGACGAAGACGATGAGCGCGCCGCCACCGATGAGGATCTGCGGGGTGGACAGGCCGCCCGAGTTCTTGATCGCGCGGACCGTGACGATCACGACGATCCAGAGCAGGTTGACCGGGACGAGCACCTTCCAGCCCAGCCGCATGAACTGGTCGTACCGCAGCCGGGGCAGCGTGCCGCGCAGCCAGATGAAGCCGAACAGCAGGATGAACAGCTTGGCGAAGAACCAGATCAGCGGGAGCCAGCCCTGGTTGAGCGCGTGGTCGGCACCGACGAACGGGAACTTCCAGCCACCGAGGAAGAACGTGGTCGCCGCCGCCGAAACGATCACCATGTTGACGTACTCGGCGAGGAAGAACATCGCGAACTTCATCGAGCTGTACTCGGTGTGGAAACCGCCGACCAGCTCGGATTCGGCTTCGGGAAGGTCGAACGGAGCACGGTTGGTCTCGCCGACCATGGAGATCAGGAAGATCACGAAACTCGGCAGCAGCAGGTAGAAGTACCAGCCGCTCTGCTGCGACTCGACGATCGTCGACATCTGCATCGAGCCCGAGTAGAGGATGACGCCCACGATGGACATGCCGATCGCGATCTCGTAGGAGATCACCTGGGCCGCGCTTCGCAGTCCACCGAGCAGCGGATACGGGGACCCGGACGACCAGCCGGCCAGCACGAGGCCGTACACGCCGATCGAGGAGCAGGCCAGGATCACCAGCACGCCGACCGGCAGATCGACCAGCTGAAGGGTGGTCCACTCACCGAAGATCGAGACGGCGGGGCCGAACGGGATCGCCGCCAGCGCGATCAGCGCCGGCACCGCGGAGATCACCGGCGCGAGGAAGTACACCTTGCGGTCGGCGGTGTCCGGGATGATCTGTTCCTTGAACGGCAGCTTGATCGCGTCCGCCAGGGACTGCAGGTACCCGCCGGGCCCGACCCGGTTGGGGCCGGGACGGTTCTGCATCCGGCCGACCGCCTTGCGCTCCCAGACGATCAGGAAGATCGTCAGGATCGGGCCGATCAGCAGGATGACGACCGTCTTGATCAGGATCAGCCACAACGGGTCGTCGGCCAGCAGCGCCGCCCGCTCGGCGGCGTCCGGCATCTGGCTGAGCAACGGAGTCACTTCTCACCTCCGGTGAGGGTGACGGCCGAACCGTGTCCCGCGCTCAGGGAAGCGCGGACGGCCGAGCCGTCGGAGTTGCCCGGGAGCCACACGACGCCGTCCGGCAGGTCCGCGACCTCGATCGGCAACGTGATGGAACCGCGTTCGGTGGAGACCTTCACGGTCTTGCCCAAGCCTTCGGCGGTCTTCGCCGAGAGCTTGGCGACGACCTCGCGCTGCGTGCCCTTGAGGTGCGGCTCGCCGTCCTGCAGCGAACCGTTGTCGATCAGCTGCCGCCAGGTGGCGAGGAGGACCTTGCCGCTCCCCGCGCTCGCGGCGGCGGCCGCGGCCACCGGCTCGAAGGTCGCGGGCTCGGTCTTGCCGGGCAGCTTCGCCAAGTCGGCGGCCGAAGCGGCCGGGGTCTGGGTGAAGATGTCCGCGTCCATCTCGACGGCGAGGGTGTCGAGCACCCGGCAGTCCGGCAGGGCGCCGGTGCCTTCGAGGGTGACGGCGAACTCGCGGCGGCGGCCTTCCCAGTTCAGGTAGCTGCCCGCCTTCTCGACCGCCGGGGCGATCGGGAGGACGACGTCGGCGTGCTCGGTGACCCCGCTGTGCCGCAGTTCCAGGCTCACCACGAACTTCGCGTTCTGGAGCGCGCGGCGGGCCAGGTCCGGGTCCGGCAGGTCGTCCGGGTCGACGCCGCCGACCAGCAGGCCGTCGAGGTCGTTGCCGGAAGCGGCCTTCAGGATGGCGGTGGTGTCGCGCCCCTCCGTGGCGGGAAGCGTGACGCCCCAAGCCTTTTCGATCTCGGCGCGAGCCTCGGCGTCGGTGACCGAGCGGCCACCGGGCAGCAACGTCGGCGCCGCGCCCGCCGCCAGGGCACCGCGTTCACCCGCGCGACGCGGGATCCACGCGAGCCGGGCGCCGGTGCGCTCCACCAGCCGGTGCAGGGCCGAGAACAGGCCCGGGACCTCGGCGGCACGCTCGCCCACGAGGATCACGGCACCTTCCGAGGCCAGCGCCTGGTCGACGTCCTGCGCGTGCTGCGCGATCCCGTCGATCGCGGCGGCCTCGGAGCCCGGCGCGCAGGCCAGCAGCTCGCCGAAGGTCTTGCGGACCGACGAGGTGGTCCACTGTCCCAAGTGGACGACGCGGGTGCGGTTCTTGCGGGCCGCCTTGCGCAGCCGCAGGAACACGATCGGCGCTTCGTCCTCCGGCTCGAACGCGACGCACAGCACCGTGCGCGCCCGCTCGATCTCGCGGAAGGTGACGCCGCTTTCCGGCGTCGTCCCGACGACGTGCGACGCGAGGAAGCCCAGCTCCTCGGCCGAGTGCGGGCGGGCCCGGAAGTCGATGTCGTTGGTGCCCAGGGCGATCCGCGCGAACTTCGAGTACGCGTAGGCGTCCTCGACAGTCAACCTGCCGCCGGTCAGCACCGCGGCGCCCTTGCCGTCGCGTGCCTCGGCGAGCCCCGCCGCGGCCGCGCGCAGCGCGTCGGTCCAGGAGGCCTCTTCGAGCACGCCGTCGGCGTTGCGGATCAGCGGACGACGGATGCGGTCATCAGCCGTGGCATAACGGAAGGCGAAGCGGCCCTTGTCGCAGATCCACTCTTCGTTGACCTCGGGGTCGTCGCCCGCGAGCTTCCGCATGACCTTGCCGCGGCGGAAGTCGGTCCGCTCGGCGCAGCCGGACGAGCAGTGCTCGCACACGCTCGGCGAGGACACCAGGTCGAACGGCCGCGAACGGAACCGGTACGCGGCCGACGTCAGCGCGCCGACCGGGCAGATCTGGATGACGTTGCCGGAGAAGTACGACTGGAACGGCTGACCGCCCGCCGAAGTAAGTTCTCCCGCTGAGGCGGCATCAGACACAGTGGTGCGGGAAGCCAGGGTAAGCAGGTCCGCGGTCGCCGATGTGCCGATCTGCTGGTGGGCACCGCGTTCGAGCAGCTCGATGAACGGGTCGCCGGCGATCTCGCGGGAGAACCGGGTGCAGCGCTGGCAGAGCACGCAACGCTCGCGGTCCAGCAGGACCTGCGAGGAGATCGGCAGCGGCTTCGGGAACGTCCGCTTCGTGTCGACGAAGCGGGAGTCCGCGCGGCCGTGCGCGAGCGCCTGGTTCTGCAGCGGGCATTCGCCGCCCTTGTCGCAGATCGGGCAGTCCAGCGGGTGGTTGATGAGTAGCAGCTCCATCACACCCTGCTGGGCCTTGTCCGCGACGGCCGAGGTCAGCTGGGTCTTAACGACCATGCCGTCGGCGACCGTCATGGTGCACGAGGCCTGCGGCTTCGGCATCGGACGGCCGCCCATTTCGACCTCGACCAGGCACTGGCGGCAGGCGCCCGCCGGGTCGAGCAGCGGGTGGTCGCAGAAGCGCGGGATGACCGTGCCGAGCCGTTCGGCGGTGCGGATCAGCAGCTCGCCCTTGGGCGCGATGACCTCTTCACCGTCGATGACCAGCTTGACGTGGCCTTCGGGGACCGGGGTGTCCTCTGTGGACGTTCCCGGCTTGTCGGGTGCGATCGTCATGCCTGCGCCCCCACCAGTTCGCGCTTGTTGGTTTCACACAGTGCGAGGAATTCCTCGCGGAAGTACTTGATCCCGCTCTGGATCGGCGAGACCGCGCCGTCGCCGAGGGCGCAGAACGAGCGGCCGAGGATGTTGTCGCAGACGTCGAGCAGGGTGTCGATGTCCTCCTCGGTGCCGTGGCCCTCGACCATGCGCTCCAGGATCTGCGCCAGCCAGTACGTGCCCTCGCGGCACGGCGTGCACTTGCCGCAGGACTCGTGCTCGTAGAACTGCGTCCACTTCATCACGGCCCACGGCACGGAAACGGTCTCGTTGAAGACCTGCACGGCCGTCGTGCCCAGCATCGACCCGGCTTCCGCCGCGCCCTCGAAGTCCAGCGGAACATCGAGGTGCTCCGCGGTGAACATCGGCGTGGACGAACCACCCGGCGTCCAGAACTTCAGCGGGATGCCGTCCTTCATGCCGCCCGCCATGTCGAGCAGCTCGCGCAGCGTGGTGCCGAGCGGGCATTCGTACTGGCCGGGCTTCTCGACGTGGCCGGAGATCGAGTAGATCTTCGGGCCGGGCGACTTCTCGCGGCCCATCTGGCGGAACCAGTCCGAACCACCGTTGACGATGTACGGCGCGCTCGCGATGGTCTCGACGTTGTTCACCGTGGTCGGCGCGGCGTAGAGACCCGCGGCGGCCGGGAACGGCGGCTTGAGCCGCGGCTGGCCGCGACGGCCCTCCAGCGAGTCCAGCAGCGCCGTCTCCTCGCCGCAGATGTACGCCCCGGCGCCCGCGTGCACGGTGATGTCGAGGTCGAATCCGGAGTCGAGGATGTTCTTGCCGAGGTAGCCCGCTTCGTACGCCTCGCGCACGGCCGCGTTGAGACGGCGGATGCAGTGCAGCGCCTCGCCGCGGACGTAGATGAAGCAGTGGTGCGAGCGCATCGCGTACGAGGCGATGATGCAGCCCTCGATCAGCGAGTGCGGGTCCGCCATCATCAGCGGGATGTCCTTGCAGGTGCCCGGCTCGCCCTCGTCGGCGTTGATGACGAGGTAGTGCGGCTTGTCCTCGTTCGGGGGCATGAAGGACCACTTGATGCCCGCCGGGAAGCCCGCGCCGCCACGGCCGCGGAGGCCGGAGTCCTTGACCAGCTGGACGATCTGCTCGGGAGTGGCCTTGAGCGCCTTGCGGATCGCGGTGTAGCCCTCGAGGGCTTCGTAGGACTGGATCGTCCAGGAGTTGGGCGAAAGCCAGCGCTTCGTGAGGACCGGAGTGATGGGATCGGCCATTACTTCGTCTCCCCTGCTTTCGATGGCACAGCCGGAAGCGGAACGTCCTTCATCGCGGGCGCGGTCCAGCCGCGGTCCTGCGCGACCTGCGCTCCCCGCAGGGTTTCGACGGCCTGCGAAGGACCGTCGACGTCCGTGCGGTACTGCTGCGCGTCCTCCGGGAAGAACCCGGCGAGCTGCAGTTCGGCGCCCTTGAAGTTCGTCAGCGGCGCGCCGCGCGTCGGAGCCGGCTTCTTGCCCGCCTGCAACGCGTCGACCAGCGCGACGGCCTTGTCCTCGGTCTGGTTGTCGAAGTACTCGTAGTTGACCTGGATGACCGGGGCGAGGTCACAGGCCGCGAGACATTCGGCGTGCTCCAGCGTGATCGAGCCGGGCTCGTTCGGCGTACCCGCGGTCTCGTTGTGCCCCAACGGCTTTTCCTCGGAACCGAGGTGTGTCTGGAGCTTCTTGTAGATCGCGTCGCCGCCCATGGCCGCGCACAGGGTGTTCGTGCACACGCTGACCAAGTGCTCGCCGCACGGGCGGCGCTTGTACATGGTGTAGAACGTCGCGACCGCGCTGACCTCGGCGTCGGAAAGGTCCAGGTTCTGCGCGCAGAAGGCGATGCCCTCCTGGCTCACGTAACCCTGCACCGACTGCACCAGGTGCAGCATCGGCAGCAGCGCCGACCGCGACTGCGGGTACCGCGAGATCAGGTTCTGGGCCTTGGCGTAGGTGTCGGCGTCGAAGATGTCTTCGAGCTTCGCGTTCTCCAGGATCCCCTCCGCCTCGGCGGGATCCGGCGCGATCGCGATCACGTCGACGTCACCACCGGCGGCGATATGGGTCTGCTCGGCCAGGCTGGTGCCGGGCTCGGGCGTGGGTGTCGTTTCGGGCTGGGTGCTCAACGGTCCACTCCCCCCATGACGGGGTCGATCGAGGCGATGGCGGCGATCACGTCGGCCACCAGGCCGCCTTCGGCCATCGCGGGCATCGACTGCAGGTTCACGAAGCTCGGTTCGCGCACGTGGACCCGCAGCGGCCTGGTGCCGCCGTCGGAGACCAGGTGCACGCCGAGTTCGCCGCGCGGCGATTCCACGGAGGTGTAGGTCTGGCCCGGCGGGACCTTGAAGCCCTCGGTGACCAGCTTGAAGTGATGGATCAGCGATTCCATCGACTGGCCCATGATCTTGCGGACGTGCTCGAGCGAGTTGCCCATGCCGTCGCTGCCGATCGAAAGCTGCGCCGGCCAGGCGACCTTCTTGTCCTCGACCATGACCGGGCCCGGCTCGAGCTTCTTCAGGCACTGCTTGATGATCCGCAGGCTCTGGTGCATCTCCTCGACACGCAGCAGGTACCGCGCCCAGCAGTCCGCGTCGGTCGAGGTCGGGATGTCGAACTCGAACTCGTCGTAGCGGGAGTACGGCTCGGTCTTGCGCATGTCCCACGGCAGACCGGCGCTGCGCAGCACCGGGCCGGTGACACCGAGCGCGAGGCACGCGTCGACCGGCAGGTACCCGACGCCCTTGAGCCGGTTGCGCCAGATCGGCTGACCGGTGAAGAGCTTGTCGTACAAGGGAAGCCGCTCGTCCATCGTCTTGACGAACGCGCTGACCACCTCTTGGTAGTCGTCCGGCATGTCCTGCGCGAGGCCGCCGGGGCGGATGAACGCGTGGTTCATCCGGAGACCGGTGAGGTGCTCCAGCAGGTGCAGGACCTCTTCGCGCTCACGGAAACCGAGCGTCATCGCCGTGGTGGCACCGAGTTCCATACCGCCGGTGGCGATGTAGACCAGGTGCGAACCGATGCGGTTGATCTCCAGCAGCATCACGCGCAGCAGCTCGGCGCGGCGCGGGGCCTGGATGCCGAGCAGCTTCTCGACGCCGAGGCAGTACGCCATCTCGGTCGACAGCGGGGCGAGGTAGTCCATGCGCGTCACGAAGGTGACGCCCTGGGTCCACGTGCGGTACTCGCAGTTCTTCTCGATCCCGGTGTGCAGGTAGCCGATGACCGAGCGGAGCTGGGTGACGGTCTCGCCCTCCATCTCCAGCACGAGCCGGAGCACGCCGTGCGTCGACGGGTGCTGCGGGCCCATGTTGATGACCATGCGCTCGTCGTGGCGGGAGTCCTCGATGAGGTCTTCCCAGTCACCGCCGGAAACGGTGTAGACGCGGCCTTCGGTCGTGTCGCGGGAGTCGGCTTCGGGAACTTCCGTCTCCTGGAATTCGGTGCTCACGAGTAAGACCTCCGCTGGTCCGGCGGCGGGATCTCCGCGCCCTTGTATTCGACCGGGATCCCGCCGAGCGGGTAGTCCTTGCGCTGGGGGTGGCCGTCCCAGTCGTCCGGCATGAGGATGCGGGTGAGCGCGGGGTGCCCGTCGTAGACGATGCCGAACATGTCCCAGGTCTCCCGCTCCTGCCAGTCGGCGGTCGGGTAGACCCCGACCAGCGACGGGACGTGCGGGTCTTCGATGTCGAGCGTGACCTCCAGCCGGATGCGGCGGCGGTAGGTCATCGACGTGAAGTGGTAGACCGAGTGCAGCCGCTGCGGGACGTCGACGCCGTAGTCCACGCCGGACACCGAGCTGAGCAGTTCGAAGCGCAGACCCGCGTCGTCGCGCAGGACCTTGGCGATCTCGACGAGGTGCTCGCGGGAGACGTAGAAGGTGATCTCGCCGCGGTCGACCGTCGTCTGCAGGATCGCGTTCGCCGGGATCTTGTTGTCCGCCAAGGCCGCGTAGAACTCGTCGGCGAACTCGTCGAACCAGCCGCCGTACGGGCGCTCCGCCGGGGGCGGGCTGTACGCGGGAAGGCGGACGCCGCCGTAACCGGAGGTGTCACCCGTGCCGCGGACGCCGAACATGCCCTGGCGCTCTTTACCGGTGACGACCGGCTCGGCCGGCCGGGTGCCCTGCGGTTCGAGACCGCCTTCGGGCCGGTCGGCGCTGGACTGCTCGCCGCCCGTCTCGGGGACTTCGGGAGTGTTGTCTTCGGGCACGTCGCTCACTTCTTCGCGTACTTGATCGAGGAGGCGATCAGCTCGGTGCGCTCACCGCTGGCGGCGCGGATCGCGGCCCGGCGGGCGTTGATCGGCTCGTCCTGGATCTTGGCGTGCAGCTTCAGGATCGCGTCGAGCAGCATTTCGGGGCGCGGCGGGCAGCCGGGGAGGTACATGTCGACCGGGACGATGTGGTCGACGCCCTGCACCACGGCGTAGTTGTTGAACATCCCGCCGGACGAGGCGCAGACGCCCATCGCCAGCACCCACTTGGGCTCGGCCATCTGGTCGTAGATCTGGCGGAGCACCGGCGCCATCTTCTGCGTGACGCGGCCGGCGACGATCATCAGATCCGCCTGGCGCGGCGTCGCGCTGAAGCGCTCCATGCCGAAACGCGCGATGTCGTAGCGGGAACCGCCGACGGTCATCATCTCGATCGCGCAGCAGGCGAGACCGAAGGTGGCGGGCCACATCGAGTTCTTGCGCGCCCAGTTGACCAGGCCTTCAAGGCTGGCGAGCAGGATGCCGTTGGGGAGTTTTTCTTCGAGGCCCATGCTTCTCTAGTTCCAATCCAGGCCGCCGCGACGCCACACGTAGGCGTACGCGAAACCGACCGTCGCGATGAACAGCACGATCTCCACCAGGCCGAACATGCCCAGCGCGTCCGCGGAGACCGCGAACGGGTAGAGGAAGACCATCTCGATGTCGAACAGGATGAACAGCATCGCGGTGATGTAGTACGCGACCGGCATCCGGCCGCCGCCGACGACCGGCTGCGGCGACGGTTCGATACCGCATTCGTAGGCCGCGAGCTTCGCCTTGTTGGCGCGGCTCGGGCCGACGAGCGGGCCGAGCAGCACCGAGAGCACCGCGAAGCCGAGCGCGAGGACGAACAAGAGGACCAGGGGGAGGTACATGTCCAGGTTGGGTACTGCGGGAGTACCTGCCTGGGTCAGCACGGGCAACATCAGCACGGGGTTTTCGCCATCCTTTCCGCGCCGCTGCGGTTTTCGAGTCGGGGTTCACCGCTTCCCTCGGTCGGCACCCTAAGTCACCTGGGTCACACCGCCGGGGGTAAGGCAACCCTTACGGGCCGTGCATGACGGCCCCCTTGCTTGTGAAATAGTTCACAAGCCTCCCGTCGAGGATGTGAAGCGATTCACAAAGCATGGGCCGAGTGTAGGACGTGACTCACATTCTTGTCCCTAGGCCCCGTGCTATAAGGCTGCCCTAACTTGGCCGCACGGCCAGTACGGTTACTTCCGGCGTGCGGTACCGATGACCTGCGACGTCGTTCCCAAGATCGGCTTCAGAGGGCTGTTTGACCACATATGTCCTGTGACCGATACCACTGCCTGGAGTACCCGTGACTGGTCCAGACGTGTGGTCACGGCCCCTGGCCCACCGCATTTCGTCCTCTCGATGCGGTAGTTCCGAACGCGAACTACCGCATCGAGAGGACGAAATGCGTGGCGTCAGCGGAGGGGAAGCGTCAGCGCGGGGAGGGGGTGGCGCGGGCCAGAGCGGCGATGAGGCGGTCGACGCCGTCCCCGCCCTTGGCGTCGTAGCAGCCCGAAAGTCCCTTGTACACCAACGGAAGGATCGAGTTGATCCGCAGCCCGTACTTCGTCGCGGCGTGCATGACCTTCGGCTTCCCGATCAGCTTCGCGAACACGTTGCCGAGCCGGTAGTAGCCGCCCATCAGCTCCGCGACGGCGCGCGGGTAGCCCTCCAGCGCCCGCTCACGCGAAGGGCCTTCGCGGCGCGCCAGCGCCTGCACGACGAACTCCGACGCCAGCTGCGCGGACTCCATCGCGGCCGAGATGCCCTCGCCGTTGAACGGGCTGACCATGCCGCCGGCGTCGCCGAGCAGCAACAGGCCGTCGCGGTAGTGCGGGGTGCGGTTGAAGCCCATCGGGAGACCGGCGCCGCCGACCTTGCCGATGGCGTTCTCCTCGCGGTAGCCCCATTCCTCGGGCGTCCCGTCGAGCCACTGGCGCAGCAGCGCGCGGTAGTCGGTGCTACGGAACGCGGCCGACGTCGACAGCATGCCGAGGCCGACGTTCACCGTCCCGTCGCCCAGCGGGAACGCCCAGCCGTAGCCGGGCAGCAGCTTGGGGTCGCGCGGGTCCGAGCGGTCCCACAGCTCCAGGTGGCCCTCGATGAACGGGTCGTCGTGGCGCGGGCTCTTGTAGTACTGCCGCACCGCGACGCCCATCGGGCGCTTCTCGTTCTTCTGGATCCCGACGCTCAGCGCGAGCCGCGCGGAGACGCCGTCGCAGGCCAGGACCAGCGGAGCCCGGTAGCTCACCGGGGTCTTCTCCGGGCCGACCTTCGCCTCGACACCGATCACGCGGCCGGTCGGGCTGGTGATGGCGCCGGTGACGGTGGTGCGCTCGTAGAGCCGCGCACCCGCCTTGACCGCGGTCTTCGCGAGCAGGTCGTCGAAGTCCTGGCGGGTCCGCGAAACGCCGTACGGCGGGTAGCTGGTCAGATCCGGCCAGTCGAGCTCCAGCGTGAGCTCGCCGGTGAGGATCCGCAGGCCGCGGCTGTGCACCCAGCCCGCGTCCTCGCTGGTGTCGATCCCCAGGTCGATGAGCTGCTTGACGCCGCGCGGGGTCAGACCGTCGCCGCACACCTTCTCGCGCGGGAACTCGGTCTTCTCCAGCAGCAGCACGTCGACGCCCGCGCGGGCGAGGTACGTGGCGGCGGTGGAGCCGGCCGGTCCGGCACCGACGACGATGACCTCGGCGTCGTGGTCTGCGTTGCGACGTGTCATGGCCGCGAGTTTACGGAGGGCTTTTTCGCGCGGTGGATGGCGACGACGCCGAACGTGAGGTTCAGCCACTCCACCTCGGTCCACCCGGCGCTCGCGATGATCTCCCCGAGCGTCCGCTGATCCGGCCACGCCAGCATGGATTCGGCCAGGTAGGAGTAGGCCTCGGGGTTCGACGAGGTCCTCGCGCCGACCCAGGTGAGCAGCTTCGCGATGAACTTCCGGTGCAGGAACCGGATCGGCGGGAATGTGGGCGTCGACACCTCGCAGATCACCAGACGGCCGCCCGGTTTGACCACGCGCGCGATCTCCGTGAGCGCGGCCTTGGTGTCGACGAAGTTCCGCAGCGCGAGCGAGATGGTCACCGCGTCGAAGCTCTCGTCGGCGAACGGCAGCTTCATCGCGTCCGCGGCCACCATCGGGACGCCGCGGTGCTTGCCCGCCTTGAGCATGCCGACCGAGAAGTCCGCCGCGAGACACCACGCGCCGTTGCGTGCGTACTCGACGGTGGACACGCCGGTGCCCGCCGCGAGGTCCAGCACCTTCTCGCCGCGTTTGGCGTCCAGCACCCGGCCGGTGATGGTCCGCCAGCGGCGGTCGAAGCCGAAGGTCATGAACGAATTCGCGCGGTCGTAGCCGTCCGCGACGTCGTCGAACATGGCGGCGACTTCGTGCGGATCCTTGTCAAGACTCGCTCGGGACATACCCGGAACACTAACTCGCCCGCGCTGAGACACGTCGGCCAAGCGGGAGCAAAGCGACGCGCCGTAGGTTCACCTGGCCCGGTGAAGCAACGCCGGGGCACGGTGCGCACCGGCCCCCGCGACCTCGCCGGCGAGGATCCTCCGCTCCAGCATCCGCAGTTCCGGCCCGGGTTCGAGGCCGAGCTGGTCGACCGAGACCCGGCGCGCACGCCGGTACGCCGCCAGCGCGTCGGACGTGCGCCCGGCTCGCCAAAGAGCGTCCATCAGGAGGTACTGGGCACGCTGCCGCAACGGGTTCCGCCGCACCAGATCCGCCAGCTCGACGGCCGCGCTCGCGTGCCGCCCGAGGTCCAGTTCTGCCTGGTAGAGCTCTTCGAGCAGGACCAGCCGGTGCTCCGAGAGCCGCATCGTCTCGTCCGCGAGCAGCGGGACGTCGAGGCCTTCGTAGGGCGCGCCGTGCCAGTGCGTGAGGGCCTGCCGGATCAGCGAGGCGCGCTGCGCGGGGTCCGCGGACTTCAGCGCCTGGCCCGCCAGCGTCTCGAAGGTTTCGACGTCGAGTTCGCCGGGGTGGACCTCCAGCCGGTAGCCGCCGTTGTCGAAACCGAGCCGGTCGCTTTCGGGCAGGGCCTGCCGCAGCTTGTGGACGTGCCAGTGCAGCTTCGGCACCGCCCGCGGCTCCCACTTGCTGTCCCACAGCGCCTCGGTGAGCACGTTCACCGGGACGAAGGTGTTCGCGCGGACCAGCAGCACGCCGAGGAGCGTTCTCCTCATCCGGCCGTGCAGCGGGACCGACCGCGATCCGGAAGAGATGCTGAACGTGCCCAGTACTTCGAACCTCACGTGCCGTCCTCTCGCTCGATGGCGTGAGGGGACGATGAATGCCGGTTGTACAAAAGAGATACAAAGTGATCAAGCGAGTGCGGAGAGCATTCCCCGCACCGACCGCGGCCAGGCGAATTCCTCCGCTCGCGCCCGCGCCGCCGCCCGCCTCGCGTCCTCGGGACTCTCCAGCAGACCGGTGACGGCACCCGCGAACGCCGGAGCGAGGTCGTCGACGGCCTCACCGCAGCCTGGGCGCACGATCTCCCGCAGCGCCGACGACGCCGAGACCACCACCGGCGTGCCCGAAGCGAGCGCCTCCAGCGCGGCCAGCCCGAACGTCTCGTGTGGACCGGGCGCGAGGGAGACGTCGGCGCTGGCCAGCAGGCGGGCGACGTCGCCGCGTCCGGTCAGGAAGCCGAGGAAGGTCACCGGAAGCCCGCGCGCCCGCCGCTCCAGCGCACGCCGCCGGGGGCCGTCACCGGCGATCACGAGCCGCACGCGGTGCCCCGCCTCGGTCAGCTCGGCGACGGTGTCCACGCTGCGCTCGACGTGCTTCTCCGGCGACAGGCGTCCACAGTGGACGATCAGCGCGTCCGCGTTCCCGGTCAGCGTGTGCCGCCAGCCGTCGTCGCGCCGGGCCGGGGCGAAGGTCGTGAGATCGACACCGAGCGGGACGCGCCGCACGTTCGGCGCGGCGATCCGGTCGAACTCCGCGCGGGCGAACGCCGTCGTGCAGACGACCGTGTCGTAGCGCCGCGCCATCCGACGGTTCGCGACGTCCGCGACGCGCCGCGCGACCGGCTCCGGCATCAGGAACTGCTCCAGGAGCCGGTCCAGCCGCTCGTGCGAGATCACCATGCTGGGCACGCCGTTGCGCCGCGCCCAGACGCCCATGCCGCGCAGGGTCAGCCTGTCGGACACTTCGAGCCTGTCCGGCTCCAGGCGTTCCAGCACCGCGCGAACCCGGTGCGGATCGACCGCGCGATAGCCGCCGGTACCCGGGATCTGCGGTGCCGGAAGAGAAAACCGGCGGACTCCCGAGGGCAGCGTCTCGTCCGCGTAGCGCCGTCCAGGCACCACGAGGGTCACCTGATGGCCGCTCGCCACGTACCCGGCGCCGAGGTGGTGCAAGGCCGTGCGGAGCCCGCCCGAGCGTGGTCCGTAGAAGTTGGCCAGCTGGACTATATGCATCTCGAGCCCGCCTTGTGCCCGGTCTCTTCCCGGCCGCTGCATTTCAGGCCGCGCGAGCGACTTTGCCCTGGACGGCCTCGTAGTGGCCGACCAGTTCGTGACAGACCGCGGGCCAGGTCCGACCCAGTACGACCTTGCGCGCCTTCTCCCCCAGCCGGGCCCGGAGTGCTTCGTCGCGCAGATCGTTCACCTTGTCCACCAGCGCCGTCGCGAATCCGGCGCGGTCCGCGGGCAGCAGGTACCCGGTGCGGCCGGGCAGGACCAGATCCTTCGGGCCGCCCGCGTTCGGCGCCAGCACCGGCAGCCCGGATGCCATCGCCTCCTGGATGGCCTGGCAGAACGTCTCGTGCGGTCCTGTGTGGACGAACACGTCGAGGCTCGCGTAGGCGGCGGAGAGCTCCTCTCCGTACCGGGCGCCGAGGAACGCCGCGCCCGGGATCCGTTCACGCAGCATCGGCAGCTCCGGCCCGTCCCCCACGACGACCACGCGGATCCCGTCGACCCCGGCGAGCGCGGTCAGCCGCTCGACCTCCTTCTCGGGCGCGAGCCTGCCGACGAAACCGACCAGCAGTTCGCCGTTCGGCGCCAGCTCGGCCCGCAACGCGGGGTCGGCGTGCACCGGCGAGAACCGCTCGATGTCGACGCCGCGCGCCCAGCGGTGCACCCGCGGGATCCCGTGCAGTTTCAGCTGATCCACCGAATCCGTCGACGGCGCGAGCGTGCGGTCGGCCCGCGAGTGCAGGCGGCGCACCCAGCGCCAGGCCGCGCGGGCGGCGATACCGAAGCCGTACGCGGCGGCGAAACCGGCGATGTCGGTCTGGTACACCGCGACGCACGGCACCCGCAGCCGCCGGGCCGCGGCGAGCCCGCGGGCGCCGACCACGAACGGCGACGCCAGATGCACCACGTCCGGCCCGAAATCGGCCAAGGCGGTGAGCACCGTCCTCGTCGGCACGCCGACCGGGAGGGAGTTCACGCCGGGGAAGTCGAGGGCGGGAATGCGCACGACCGGGGCGCCGAGGTACTCCACGGGACCCGGCCCCGGGGCGATGATCAGCACGTCGTGCGCGCGGTCGCGGAGGTGTTCCACGACGCGGAGCACGGAGTTGGTCACGCCGTTCACCTGGGGCAGGAAACTTTCGGTGACTATCGCGACTCGCACGCGGATCACTGTCGCATCCGGTTGTGACACCCACGCCAACAAAAACGGAACAGACGACATGTCATCTCAAGGTCGTGTTCCGTAAACCAGGCTCGGCCACACTAGTCAGGCATGACCCTCCTGTCGTCTAGGCCGCCTCAGCCCGTCGAGCCCGGGCTGGTGTCGAGGGCCCTCGAAGTGGCCGGGCGGCTGGCCAACGACGCGACCGACGTGATCACCGCGACCGCGGGCCGGGGTGCCCAGCCCGGTCCGAAGGACTCGCCCTTCGACTGGGTCACCGACACGGACCGGATCCTCGAACGCCACACCCGGCGCGTGCTCACCGCGGAATTCCCCGGTATCCCCGTCGTCGGCGGTGAATTCGGCGCCGACCACGGTGCCGACGTCGCCGAATACCGCTGGGTGGTCGACCCGGTCGACGGGACCGCGAACTACGTCGCCGGTGTCCCGTGGTGCGCGTACAGCCTCGCCCTGATCGACGCTTCCGGCCCGGTGGTGGGCGTGGTCGCGGACCCGTACCGCGCCCAGATCTACGCCGCCGCGCGCGGCCGCGGCGCGCGGGCGAACGGCAAACCGATCACGCTCACCGACCGGTGCGGGACCGCCGGCGCGATCGTCTGCACGGAACTCACGCGCAAGGGTGTCTGGCCGGGGATGGGCCAGTTCATCGAACGGGCCGCCGCCGCGCACGCCGGGGTCCGGGTGCTCGGCTCGGCGGCGCTGGCGATCGCGCAGGTCGCGCTGGGGCACGCGGCCGCCGCGGTGCTGCACAGTTACCGCGAATGGGACGTCGCCGGATCGGTCGCGCTGGCCATCGAGGCGGGTGCCGTGGTCCTGGACCGGCACGGGGAAGGTGCGGCCCTGCCCGTCGACGCGCTGCTGGTGGCGGCGCCGGGGGTGGCCGACGAGGTCCTGGGCTGGTGGCAGGAGTCGGTGGGCTGAGTTCGCCCCCCAATCACGTGAGTTACGCCTCCAATCACGCGAGTTCGCCGTTCAATCACGCGAGTTCGCCCTCTGATCACGCGAGTTCGCCGATTCCGCACAGCGAGCCCGCGGGGCTGGGGCGTAACTCACGTGATTGAGGGCGTAACTCGCGTGATTGGGCGCGTAACTCGCGTGATCAGACGGACGACACGCGTGATTGGGTGGACGACTCGCGTGATCAGACGGACGACTCGGCGAGCGAGCGCCGGTAGGCCAGCCGTTGCCGCCGGATCCACCACAGCAGCGGGCCGGCGATCAGCCAGGTGAAGAAGATCATGCTGCCCAGCGGCAGCAGTGTGTTCGACGCCGAGCGCCCGGCCACTCGCGCGAGCTCCGGGTCGCCGACGTCGTACTCGATGTTCACCAGCTGCCCGGCGGCCAGCCCGGAAGGATAGAGCACGCCGTTGGCCGGGCTGTGCATGATGCCGTCGGGGGTCGCGTAGTTGATGATCGTGCGGTCGAAGGCCACCGACTCGACCTGCGCCGTCGCCTGCCCGAGCTGCGCTTCGATCGCGCTGTCGTTGCGGATGGCGGCGAACTGCAGCGAGACGCCGAGCACGGTGACGAGTGAGGCGACAACGAGGGCGGCATACCACCCGATGCGCCTCACCCGCTCCGTTTTGGCCGTCACGCCGCGAGCGTATCGCTACCCGTCAGTGGGCGTGTCGCTCGGCGAGGAATTCGTGGGTCGCCTTGATCTGCGGGTACGACTTCGGCGCGACCGGCGCCACAGCGGCCCGCTGAGCCGCGGCAGGCACACCGTTCGGGCCCACCGCGGGCTTGCCCTTGGTGTACAGCCACGTCTGGAACAGGTCGTACAGCGGCTTGCCCGAGATCCTCTCCGCCAGCGCGATGAACTCCGGGATCACCGCGGACTTGGCCTTCTTCACCTGCTGCCAGGTCTGCAGGATGCGGAAGAACGTGTCGTCGCCCACAGCCTTGCGCAACGCGTGCACCGCGAGCGCGCCGCGGTCGTAGACGGCCGCGTCGAACTGGTTCTCGGCACCCGGGTCGGCGGGCAGGACCTGCCAGAACGGGTCCTCGGCCGGCACCGAGTCGTAGATGTACTGGGCGAGTTCGTCGGCCGTGCCCTCGCCGCTCTCCTCCGACCACAGGAACTCGCCATAGGAGGCGAAGCCCTCGTTCAGCCAGATCTCACTCCACTTGCCGAGCGTGACGCTGTCGCCGAACCACTGGTGCGCCTGCTCGTGCGCGACGATCGAGGTGTTCGAGCCGCTCCGGAAGGCCCTGGCGCCGTACACGGGCCGCGTCTGGTTCTCCAGCGCGAAGGAGATGCCGGTGGTGACGACACCACCCTGCGCCTCGAACGGGTAAGGCCCGAACTTCGAAGCGAGGAATTCGGTGATCTCCGGCGTCCGCTCGATACTGGCCTTGGCCGCGCCGAGCGATTCGCCGAGGTCGGCCCCGTAGGCGGTGATGAACGGCTTGCCGTCCGGCGTGGTCTGCTCGTTCACCTCGAACTTGCCGACCTCCAGCGACGTGAGGTACGTCGCCTGCGGTTTGGTGCTGCGCCAGTTCCAGCGCGTCCAGCCGGGCCGCTGCACCGTCTTGCGCACGAGCGTACCGTTCGACAGCGCGACGACGTCGTTCGGGACCTCGACCGAGACGTCGTAGGTGGCCAGGTCGGTCGGGTGGTCGTTGGACGGGAACCACCAGGCCGCGCTCTGCGGCTCGTCGACGGCCAGCGCGCCGTCCGGGGTCTTCTTCCAGGCGGTGAAGCCGTCGATCTTCACCTTCGACGGCGTGTCCGCGTAGGCGACGACGACGGTCGCCGTCTGGCCCTTCTTCAGCGGCGAGGCCGGCGTGACGGTCAGCTCACCGGTGCCGTCGGTCGACGTGGCGAACTTCGCGGGCCGGTTGTTGACGCGGACGCTCGACACCTTCAGCCCGAAGTCGAGGTTGAACGCCGAGAGGTCCTGCGTCGCGGTGAGCAGGATCGTCGTGGCGCCGGACAGCAGGTCGGTCGCGGGCTGGTAGGTCAGCCGGAGGTCGTAGTGACCGACGTCGTAGCCGCCGTTCCCGGCGTGCGGGTAGTACGGGTCGCCGATGCCGATCGAGCCGGGCGCGGGTGCGGCGGCCGCGCTGCCGGCGAGCAGCACCGAGACGACGCCCGCGGTCAATCCGGCGAAGCCGGCGCGAGTCTTCAAGCGCATTGCGAATCCTCCCAGGAATTGTCAGCGCGCTCGAACGTAGCCAGACGATCGACGCGGAGACACGTCCGAAGGAGGGGTTCCTACCCTCTGGAATCCGTCCATCCATGCCCCCGCCGCCGCCCTCAACGGACGCGCTGCGCGCGCGCGAATCGATTCAGACAGCCCGCACGGCCGACGAAACCGCCGTACGGAGGCGCGCGTGCAGCTCGCGGTGACGCGTTCGGTCCACGCGGACCTCCACCACCCGCAGCCCCGGCGCGGGCTTGAGCGCCGCGCGGAACTCGGTGAGCGTCTCGGCGACGACATGCGGAACGCGGTAGCCAGCGCACAGGGCACCGAGGTCGGCCCCGTGCGGCGTGCCGAAGACGCGTTCGAAGCTGGCGTTGTGCTCGGGCGCGCCCTGCTCCAGCAGCGAGAAGATACCGCCGCCGTCGTCGTTGAGCACCACGATCGTCAGGTCGGGGCGCTGTTCGGCGGGCCCGGTCAGCAGGCCGCTCGCGTCGTGCAGGAACGTCAGGTCGCCGAGCAGGGCGTACGAATGTCCCCTGTGGACGGTCGCGGCGCCGATCGCGGTGGACACCATGCCGTCGATCCCGGCGACGCCGCGGTTGCGGTGCACGAGGACGTCGGGCCGCAGCCGTCCGGCGAGGGCGACGTCGCGGGTCGGGTTGGACGAGCCGACGACCAGCAGCGACCCTTCCGGGACCGCGTCGACCAGCTCGGTCGCCAGGCGCAGCCCGCTCGGCCACGGCTCGTCGGCCAGCGCTTCGGTGACCGCCCCCGACGCCGCCTTGTCCGCGCGCTGCCAGCTCGCCAGCCATTCCGGATCGGCCGGTTTGGTCGGCTCGTCGAACCACTGGCCGACCTGGCGGACGTTGTGCGCGGGCGCGGGCCAGTCCGAATCGGGCCGGACCAGCAGCACCTCGACGTCCGGATCGGACAGCACCCGCTGGACCTGCCGGAACACCGTCGGACGCCCGATGCACAGGACCTGTTCGGGTTTGTGCCGCGAGATGAACTCCTCGACGCCGAGCAGCCACGCGCCCGAGGAGATCGCCGTCGCGCCCGCCATCCCGATACCGCCGGTCTCGGAGACGACCGGCCAGCCGTGCAGTTCGGCCCATTCGCTGGCCGCCTGCACGCCGGTGTCGCAAGCGATGACCAGGCCGTGGCGGGCCGAGGGCACCACAAAAGAGGGAAGCGCGCCGAAGTCGGGAAGCTCGGTCCAGCGAGCGCCGTCGGGCCGTCCTTCGAGTGACTCGTACCACTCGCCGTCATCATCGACATCGGGCACGAGCGGCTCCCGGAACGGGATGTTCAGGTGCACCGGCCCGCAGCGCCATTCGCCGTACGCGGCGTTCCAGGCGCGGCAGATCTGGCCGCGCCAGTACGAGTTCTGCCCGGCGCGGCGTTCGGCGACGGCGAGCTCGTCGAAGTAGCGGACGGCGTTGCCGTAGAGCTGGTGCTGGTCGATGACCTGGCTCGCGCCGGCGGCCCGCATCTCGGGCGGCCGGTCGGCGGTCAGCACGATCAGCGGGACCCCCGCGCGGTCGGCCTCCAGCACGGCGGGGTGGAAGTTCGCGGCCGCGGTGCCCGAGGTGCACAGCACCGCCACGGGGCGGCCGGTGCGTGCGGCGATGCCGAGGGCGAGGAAACCGGCACCGCGCTCGTCGATGCGGACGTGCAGCTGGAGGCGCCCGGCGGCCGCCGCGTCGTACAGCGCGATCGACAGCGGGGCGTTGCGTGAGCCCGGGCAGAGGACGACGTGCGAGACGGTGTTGCGGACGAGTTCGTCGACGATGACCCTGGCCTGCGCGGTGGAAGGATTCACCGGCAGACCTCGGGTTTCACACTACGACTCACGGCCACACGTCCTATTCTCCCAAACGTGGATGACGCCCAGGTTTCCGAGCTGTTCGACCCCGCCTTGTGGACGGAAGTCGAAGGTTTCGACTTCACCGACATCACCTATCACCGCTCCTCTGAGAGCCGCTCAGGCAAACGTGTCGTACGTGTCGCGTTCGACCGTCCCGAGGTCCGCAACGCCTTCCGCCCGCACACCGTCGACGAGCTGTACCGCGCGCTCGACCACGCGCGGATGAGCTCGGACGTCGGGTGCGTCCTGCTCACCGGCAACGGCCCGTCACCGAAGGACGGCGGCTGGGCGTTCTGCTCCGGTGGTGACCAGCGTATTCGCGGACGCTCCGGGTATCAGTACGCGGACGGGGAGACCTCCGACACGATCGATCCGGCCAGGGCCGGACGGTTGCACATCCTCGAGGTCCAGCGGCTGATCAGGTTCATGCCGAAGGTGGTCATCGCCGTGGTCCCCGGATGGGCGGCGGGCGGCGGGCACTCGCTGCACGTGGTGTGCGACCTCACGCTCGCCTCGGCCGAGCACGCGCGGTTCAAGCAGACCGACGCCGACGTCGGCTCCTTCGACGGCGGCTACGGCTCGGCGTACCTGGCCAAGCAGGTCGGGCAGAAGTTCGCGCGGGAGATCTTCTTCCTCGGCCGCGAGTACACCGCCGAGCAGATGCAGGCGATGGGCGCGGTCAACTCCGCCGTCCCGCACGCGAAGCTCGAGGCCGAAGCGCTGGACTGGGCGTGGACGATCAACGGCAAGTCGCCGACGGCGCAGCGGATGCTCAAGTACGCGTTCAACCTGACCGACGACGGTCTGGTCGGCCAGCAGCTCTTCGCCGGCGAAACCACCCGGCTGGCGTACATGCAGGACGAGGCCGTCGAGGGACGCGACTCCTTCCTGGAGAAGCGCTC
The DNA here is from genome assembly GCF_055563465.1 of Amycolatopsis sp. NPDC000009. NCBI lineage: Bacteria > Bacillati > Actinomycetota > Actinomycetes > Pseudonocardiales > Pseudonocardiaceae > Amycolatopsis > Amycolatopsis sp. NPDC000009. The sequence goes on along the minus strand of NZ_JBVHDI010000006.1, from coordinate 310,369 downwards.
CCCCGACTGGTCGGCCTTCCCGTACTACTACTGACCTGCGTTTAGCGGGCTAATCGCGATCCGCGGGCGGACGTAGGGTGGAGTGATGCGTGCGGTAGGGGTGGACGGGAGTCCGGAGTCGATCGCCGAGCTGACCGCGGCATTGGCCGAGGCGCTCGACGGCGGCCCGGCCGTCCTCCCCTACTCGTCGGAGCCCCTGCGGGACGCGATGGAGCCGACGCGCCCGGCCGAGCCCGGGACGGCGGTGATCATCGCCACCTCCGGGTCCACCGGCGAACCGAAGGGCGTGCTGCTGTCGGCGTCCGCGCTGACCGCGTCGGCCCACGCCACGCACAAGCGGCTCGGCGGGCCGGGCCACTGGTTGCTCGCGACCCCGGCGCAGTACGTCGGCGGACTCCAGGTGCTGGTGCGCTCGCTGCTGGCCGGGACGACACCGGCCGTACTGCACGCCGCCGGTTTCCGTCCGGACGACTTCGCCGAAGCCGCCGCGCCGCTGTTGTCCCTGGACGGGCCGCGCTACACCGCCCTCGTGCCGACCCAGCTCGGAAGGCTGCTCGACGCGGGCGGCCCCGGCCTGGCGGCGGCCCGCGCGTTCGACGCGATCATCGTCGGCGCCGCGGCGACGACAGCGGATCTCCGCGAGCGCGCCGCCGAAGCGGGCGTGAAGATCGTGCCCGCGTACGGCATGAGCGAGACCGCGAGCGGCTGCGTCTACGACGGCGTACCGCTGGATGGAGTACACGTCGAGCTCGAAGACGAGCGGGTCTGTATCACGGGTGACGTCCTCGCGCACGGCTACCGGCTGCGACCCGGCCTGACCGCGGAGGCCTTCGAGGGCGGCCTGTTCCGCACCTCCGACCGCGGCCGGTGGACGGCCGGCGGGCGGTTGGAGATCCTCGGGCGGATCGACGACATGATCAACACCGGCGGGGTGAAGGTGGCCGCCGCGGCCGTCGAGCGGATCTTGACCGCGCAGCCCGGGATCCGGGACGCGTGCGTGGTCGGAGTACCCGACCCTGAGTGGGGCGAAGCCGTCGTCGCGCTCGTCGTCGGCGCTGGTTGCGACGTCGATTCGCTGCGTGCCGCGTGCCGTGAAGAGGCAGGCGCGGCGGCCGCTCCGAAGCGGGTCGAATTCACCGAAGAACTCCCGTTGCGGGGCCCGGGGAAGGTCGACAGGACGGCCGTCAGGAATCTCCTACGAAGGTCGTGAATTCCCCACCGATTACCGGGACGTTGTTGACACGATCATTACCCGCGGGTTTACGTCTACCTATGACGCGCTGGACACGCACCGTATTGGCCTGCACCGCCGTCACGATGGGACTGGTCGCTTTGGCCGGGCCCGCGCTGGCGGACGAACCGGAGACCGCCGTTCCGAACAGCGGCACGCTCACCTGGACCCTGGAAGACGCGATCGACGACCTCAAGTAGCGCGGCTCGTCACCTGCCCGCGATGGCCGGGCAGGTGACGAGCCCCGCATACCGGCCGGTAGTGGCCAAGGCCAGAATGGCGGCATGGCGACTGCTGGTGAATGGATCGAAGGGGCGCGCCCGCGGACGCTGCCCAACGCGGTGGCGCCGGTGGTCGCCGGAGTCGGCGGGGCGGTCGCGCTCGACGGCTTCTCCTGGACCCGCTCGATTCTCGCGCTGCTCGTTTCGCTGGCGCTGATCGTCGGCGTCAACTACGCCAACGACTATTCCGACGGCATCCGCGGCACCGACGAGAACCGCGTCGGCCCGCTGCGGCTGGTCGGCTCCGGTGTCGCGAAACCGAAGGCCGTCCTGGCGGCCGCTCTCGTGGCCCTCGGGCTCGCCGGAGTCCTCGGGCTGGTGCTCGTCGCGATCAGCGGGCTGTGGTGGCTGCTGGCGATGGGCGCGGTCTGCATCCTCGGCGCCTGGTTCTACACCGGCGGCAAAAAGCCTTACGGCTACTACGGTTTCGGCGAGATCGCGGTCTTCGTCTTCTTCGGGCTGGCCGGCGTGCTGGGCACCGTGTACGTCCAAGCAGGACAGATCAGCTGGACCGCGCTCGGCTGCGCGGTCGCCGTCGGCTCGTTCTCGACCGGTGTGCTGACCGCCAACAACCTCCGCGACATCCCGACCGACATCGAGGCCGGCAAGCGCACGCTCGCCACCCGGCTCGGTGACCGGGGCACGCGGCGGCTGTACCTGGTGCTGGTCGCGGTCCCGTACGTCGTGAGCGTGCTGCTCGCCTTCGTGACGCCGTGGGCGTTGCTGGGTCTGCTGACCGCGCCGCTGCTGCTGAAGTCGGTCAAGGCCGTCGGCGGCGGCGCGCAGGGACGGGCGCTGATCCCGGCGCTGCGGGACACCGGCTTCGCGATGCTGGGGTGGGCGGTGCTGACCGCGGTCGCCCTCGCGCTGTGAGGCGTGACTGGACCTCTGATGCGGGACTGTGTGGATTTCGGGACGTTGGATGACCCGAAATCCACACGGTGGGGCGCGAAAGGACCTGTGACGACCGGATCGTGCGCGTCGGCCTCAGCGGCGATGAACGCACCGTTCATTCCTTGAGTCTTCCGCTTCACGCCACCATATGTTGCGATCCGACGTGGGAGCGGTCGCTACATGCGGCCCAGGCGGTAGCAAAGGTCCCTTGCTCTTTTGGTGATCCGGCGAACCTGCGATAGGCCGCCCGGCCGGAGTTGCGAAAGCCACTTTCGCAACGTTGAAGGTTGCGAAAGTGGCTTTCGCAACTCCGGCGAGAGCGGGCAGCCCCGTCAGGCTTCCGGAGCGAGCTTCCCGCTCACCAGGAACTCCCGGTACTTCTCCAGGTAAGGCGCGATGTCGATGTTCTTCTGCGCCAGCCACTCGTCGGAGTAGTACGTGTTGGCGTACCGCTCCCCGCCGTCGCACAGCAGCGTGACGACACTGCCCGCCTGGCCTTCCGAAACCATCCGCGAGATCAGCGTGAAAGCGCCGAAGAGGTTCGTCCCGGTCGAGCCGCCGGCCCAGTGCCCGGTCCGCTCGCGCAGCACGCGGATGGCCGCCAGCGAAGCGGCGTCCGGCACCTGGAACATCTCGTCGATGACGCCGGGTACGAACGACGGCTCGACGCGCGGCCGCCCGATTCCCTCGATCCGCGAAGGCATTCCGGTGCTGTAGTCGAGCGCCCCGGTCTGCCAGGCGCCGAAGAACGACGAGTTCTCCGGGTCGACGACGGCGATCTTCGTGGTGTGGCGCTTGTAGCGCACGTAGCGGCCGAAGGTCGCGCTCGTCCCGCCGGTCCCGGCGCCGACGACGATCCACGTCGGCACGGGATGCCGTTCGGACTGCATCTGCGCGTACACCGATTCGGCGATGTTGTTGTTCCCGCGCCAGTCCGTCGCGCGCTCCGCGTAGGTGAACTGGTCGAGGTAGTGGCCGTTGCACTCCGAAGCGAGCCGCTCGGCCTCCGGGTACATGTCCGGCGCGCGGTCGACGTAGTGGCATTCGCCGCCGTAGAACTCGATGAGCGCGATCTTCTCCGGCGAGGTGCTGCGCGGCACCACGGTGATGAACCGCAGCCCGAGCATCCGCGCGAAGTAGGCCTCCGAAACCGCCGTCGAGCCGCTGGACGCCTCGACGAGCACGGTGTCCGGCCCGATCTGGCCGTTCACCAGGCCGTACAGGAACAGCGAACGCGCGAGCCGGTGTTTGAGCGAGCCGGTCGGGTGGACGGACTCGTCCTTCAGGTAGAGGTCCACGCCCCATTCCGGGGGCAGCGGGAAGACATGGAGGTGCGTGTCGGCACTGCGGTTCGCGTCGGCCTCGATGATGCGGACTGCTTCGCGGACCCAGCTGCGGCTCTGCAGGAGGCTCACGCCGCACCGTCCACCCGGTCGCCGCGCAGCTGCGCGCGCAGTTCGGCACGGGCGCGAGCGCGCTTTTCGTTGCGGCGGGCGAGCCCGGCGGTCACGCGCGCGTTCAGCGGGCGGAACAGCAGCAGGCCCAGCGGCAGCCCCACGACCAGGCCGATCAGCAACGCGACCAGCAACGGGACGTGGGCCAGCAGCAACCCGCCTGCGATGACCCCGACCAGGAGGAACCTGGCCAGTACGTACAGCGTCAGGTCACGGGGCAGGTGATTATCGCTCACATCAACGCAGGCTACGCGTTGCCGTTGCGGCCGTCGTCCAGACCCGCGTTGTTGGGCCGTCCTTCGAAGCGGGTGGAGAGCACGACGGTGGTGTTCGTGCGGCCGACACCGGGGATCCGCCGCAGCCTGCCGAGGGTCCGCTCCAGATCGTCGACGGTCGCCACCCGCACCTTGACGACGAAGGCCTCGTCGCCCGCGACGGCGTAGCAGCTTTCGACCTCGTCCAAGGCCCCGAGCGCCTCCGCGACGTCGTCCTCGGTCGCGGTGTCGGTGGGGTGGATGCCGACCAGCGCCGTCACCCCGAGTCCGACGGTGTTCGGGTCGACCATGGCGTGGTAGCCGGTGATCACGCCGGCGGCCTCGAGTTTGCCGACCCGTTCGTGCACTGATGAGGCCGAGAGTCCGACAGACCGGCCGAGGTCGGCGTAGGTAGCCCGCCCGTTCTCCCGTAATGCCGCGATGATCTTCCGATCCACCTGGTCCACCGCTACACCTTAGGTGCCACGGCCCGATTCGCGTGATCAGGGCGCGTTTTCATACATCCGTGACAAGACCGAGGGGCCGGGACACGCATGTCGTGGTTGTCGGTTTTGACCTTTAAGGGCTCTTTACCTATGGACAACCGTTCGAGTACCTGACGGGTGAGATGCAACGATTGCCGTGTTGGCTACCCGGCACGACGGGCATCGGGCCCGCCCTCCGGTTTAGCACTGGAACCGTGAAGGAGGCGGAAAATGACCGCGACCATGGGCGGCAGGTTGCTCACCCCCGGCGAAGTGGCGGCTTTGTTCCGGGTCGACCCCAAGACCGTGACCCGCTGGGCGACCGCGGGCCGGATCGGCTCGATCCGCACTCCCGGCGGACACCGCCGGTTCCGCGAGGCCGAGGTGAACGAACTCCTCGCCGAGCTCACCACCGACGCCAGCGAGCCCACCCGCAGGGCCTGAGCAGGCATTTCGCTCAAAAGGGACTCCAGTGACGAAGGGTTCATAACCGCCCTTCGTCACATTGGGGTATCCATGAGTCCCCCCGCACGCGGCAAAGGGGCTAGCCTCGTGGGACTGAGGAACGTCCTCCACGCGGAAGGGACCGAGCATGATCTATCTGCTCGCGGCCATCGGAGCGCTCACCGTCGCCGTGGTGTTGTGGCGCGCGTTCGGGATCGAGCGTGTCGGGGTGCCCTCGTCGCGACCGACACTGGCCCCGGACGACGACCCCGACTTCCTGCGCGAGCTCGGTGAGCAGCAGCGCAAAGGTAAAGACGAGGACAAAGGCAAAGACTAGGCCTGGGAGCGCAGCTCCTCCGTTGAGGGCGGCGGCGGGGGCATGGATGGATAAGGACTAGGCCTGGATCGGCTGGTACGGCTGGCCGCCGAAGCCGTCGGCGACGGTGGCCGCCAGTTCCAGCAGCGCCAGCCGGGTGTCCGCGTCGAGCCGGTCCAGCTCGATCTCCGCGCCCTCTTCCAGATGTGGGTCGAACGGGATCCGGCACACCGAACGGACGCGCGCGCCGAAGTGCGCGGAGAGCTTGTCCAGATCGACGGAGCCGCCCTTCGGCCGCACCGAGTTGATCACCGCGACGGACCGTTTGACCAGGTCACCGTAGCCGTGTGCCTCCAGCCAGTCGAGCGTGGCCGACGCACTGCGCGCCCCGTCGACGGAGCCTGAAGAGACCACCACCAGCGCGTCCGCGACATCCAGGACGCCCTTCATCGCCGAGTGCATCAAACCGGTCCCGCAGTCGGTGAGCACGATGTTGTAGAAGTGCTCCAGCAGGTTGACCGTGCGCCGGTAGTCGTCCTCCGAGAAGGCTTCGGAAACCGCCGGATCCTGCTCGCTGGCGAGGATCTCCAGCCTGCTCCCGCCCTGCGACGTGTACGAACGGACGTCGCTGTACCTGGTGATCTTGTCCGCGTCCCGCAGCAGGTGCCGGACGGTCGCGGTGGTCTCGATCGGGATCTTCTGCGACAGCGTCCCGCGGTCCGGGTTCGCGTCGACGGCGACGACCCGGTCACCGCGCAGCGACGCGAACGTCGAGCCCAGCGTGGTCGTCGTGGTGGTCTTGCCGACGCCGCCCTTGAGGCTCAGCATCGCGATCTTGTAGCACCCGCGCAGCGGCTGGTTGATCTGCGCGATGAGTTCGCGTTTGCGCGTGTCCTTGGGGCTCTCGCCCGGGTTGACCAGCTTGCCGGTGCCCACGTAAAGGGCCTTGCGCCAGCCCGACTGCGGCTTGCGCTTCTGCGGCTTCACCAGGCTCGCGGTGGCGAGTTCGTCCGGGAGCGCGTGCCTGCCCTGCGGCTGCGGAAGCCCCGGAACCGCCTGCTGCGGCTGGGCGTACTGCTGCTGAGGCGGCGGGTACTGGGCAGCCTGCTGGGGCTGCTGAGGGTGCAGCGGGGGCAGGTTCTGGTCGTAAGGCTGCTGGTACTGCGCTTGCGACGGCTGCGGCAGCGGCTGCTGCTGGGGAGCGGGCTGCTGCGGGTACTGAGCCTGCTGCGGCGGATATTGCGGCTGCACGACCTGGGTCGGCTCGGCCTCGAAACCGCCCGCGGTCGGATGCGGCGCCGAATCCGTCCGGTCCTCGGAGAACAGCTCCGAGGACTGGACGCTCTCGGTCGGTTCGGGGTGGCCAGGAGCCGATTCTTCGCTGGGTCCGGTCACCGCTGAATTCCTCCTCCGCGCACGTCTACCCCCATACCTCAGTATTGACGGTAGTCGGCGCGCGCGCAGGGGCGGCGGTCAGCCCCCGGCGTAGGAGTGCAGGCCCGACGTCACCAGGTTCACGAAGAACATGTTGAAGATCGTCGCGGAGAACCCGACGATGTTGATGATCGCGGCCCGCTTCCCGCGCCAGCCCGCCGTGGCGCGGGAGTGCAGGTACGCCGCGTAGACGACCCACGCCACGAAGGCGACGGTCTCCTTGGGGTCCCAGCCCCAGAACCGGCCCCACGCCGCCTCGGCCCACACCGCGCCGCAGAGCACGCCGAAGGTGAAGATCGGAAAGGCGAAGATGGTGGTGCGGTAGGCGATGCGGTCGAGCACGTCCGCGGCGGGCAGCTTCGGGCCGAACTTGGCGAACTTCGCCGGGTTGTCGTCGTGGGCGGCGCGGAAAAGGTAAAGGACGCTCGCGACACCCGGCACCAGGAAGACACCCGAGCCGATGATCGCCGCGGAGACGTGGATGATCAGCCAGTACGACTGGAGCGCGGGCTGCACCGGCGCGGCCGTCGTGTACAGCATGGTGCCGTTGACGAACATCAGGATCACGACCGGCAGCAGCAGGAAGCCGGTGAGGTGGCGGACCGGGAACTTCCGCATGATGACGATCCAGGTCACGACCGCGATGAAGGTCGTGGCCATGCCGTATTCGTAGAGGTTGCCCCACGGCGCGCGGTGCACGGCGAACCCGCGCAGCACGATCGCGGCCAGGTGCAGCAGCGCGGCCAGCACCAGCAGCGCGGCGCCCATGCGGCCGATGCGCTCAGGACGGCCGATCTCGCGCGGGGGCTCGAAGGGCGTCCCGTAAGCCGGCGGGCCACCCGCACCGACCAGTTCGCGCGCCTTCTGCTTGCTGCGCTCGGCCGCCAGACGGCCCTTCGCGCCGAAGCCCTGCTCGATGAGGGCGAACATCAGCGCGAGGACGTAGATCGCCGCCGCGGTGGTGTAGGAGTAGTCGCTGTACTGGGACAGCGTCTCGTTGATCGGCATGACCTCTAGTTGCCTCTCTGCCCCTGGACCAGCTTGCCGCTGATCCGCTGGAACTCTTCGCCGTAGCCCGCCTGATCGGTGCGCGCCAGCCCGGCGACCTCGATCACGGTACCCGGCTCACCTTCGCGCGCCGGGGTCACCCGCACCCACACCCGACGCCGTTTGACCAGCAGCGATCCCGCCAGCCCGATCAGCATCGCGACCGCGCAGACCAGCACCCAGCCCTGCACCGGGTCGTGCGAGACCTGGATGGCGACCCATTCCTGGACACCGTCGAAGCGGACCTTCGTACCGTCGTCCAGCACGGTCTCCTGGCCCTGGTCCAGGTTCTGCCGCGTGAGCTTCTTGAGCCTGCCGTCCTCGACGAGCGACTGGTCGATCTGGAAGATCGACTGCCCGCGGCCGGCGTCGAGGCCGAGATCGCCGCGGTAGATGTCGACGGCCACGGCCGGCTTGTTCGCCTCGGGCCGCGAGGACGTCAGCACGTTGCCGTGCAGGAACGCGGTCGGCGCGAGCAGTCCGGTGATCGCGAGCTGGCGGGTGCGGCGTTCGATCGGGTCGGTGATCCCCGGCTGGTCGATCTTCGTCGCGCCTTCGGAGAGCTTCGTCGGCTCGTCGGCGGGACGCCACGGAGTGATGTTGGTCCGCACGGTGCCGTCGGGGAAGGTCACCGTGAACTTCGGGGAGTAGCCGAAGTTCAGCAGGTAGACGCGGTCTCCCGCGGTGCGCAGCGGCGAGTTGACCTCGAGTCCGTACGGCTTCCACGCGCCGGTCTTCAGGTCTTCGCCGGACTGGTACTCCATGTTGGAGTGGTAGTAGTTCGCCTGACCGTTCTCGGTGTAGCGAGCCTCGAAGTCCTTGAGGCGGATGCAGAACGCGTTGAGGTCGGTGCCGTCGACGCGCAGCCCGGCGTTGAAGGTGTCGTAGCCGAGGATGCCGGAGTTGCACCACGGGCTGCCGTCGGCTTGGACGATGACCTGGCCTTCGTAGCCGAACATCTTGCCCAGCGCGAAGAAGATGATCAGGCCGAGCATGCCGAAGTGGAAGACGAGGTTGCCGGTCTCGCGGAGGTACCCGCGTTCGGCGGAGATGCTGCGGCTTCCGTCGGCCTCTTCGCGCTCGACGCGGCGCCAGCCCTTGAGCAGCGTGTGCGTGTCCTCGATGACCGTCTCGGGAGTGCGGTCGGTCGTGGTCGACACGTGATGCGGCATCCGCGAGAGTTTGCGCGGCGTGAGCACCGGCTTCGCGCGCATCGCCTTCGCGTACTCCAGGCTGCGCGGCAGGAGGCAGCCGATGAGCGACACCATCAGCAGGATGTAGATCGCCGAGAACCAGACGCTGCCGTAGACCTCGAAGAACTGCAAGCGGTCGAGCAGTTCGCCCCACCAGCCGTGCGCGGCGATGTACTCGTCGGTCTTGGCGACGTTGAGGTTCCGCTGCGGCAGCAGCGCGCCGGGCATCGCGGCGAGCGCGAGCAGGAACAGCAGCACCAGCGCGGTGCGCATCGACGTCAGCCCGCGCCAGGTGTTGCGCAGGGAGCCAAGGACACGCTTCAACGGGGTCCGGCGATATTCGGTGGTGGTCACAAGGGCAGCCTGATGTCGTTCACGAGGGTGTTCCGGATCCAGCCGGTCAGGTCGCCCCACAGTCCGGTCACCAGCAGGACGCCGACGACCAGCAGCAGGACGCCGCCGAAGATCTGCACCTGACGGCCGTGGCGGCGCAGCCAGTCGGTGGCGCGGACGGCCCAGCGGGCGCCGAACGCGATGATGAGGAACGGCAGGCCGAGGCCGAGGCAGTAGACCAGGATCAGCACGTACCCGCGCGCCGCCGCCCCGCCGGTGGCGCTGGCCATCGACATCACCGCGGACAGCGTCGGCCCGATGCACGGCGTCCAGCCGAGCCCGAACACCGCGCCGAGCACCGGCGCGCCCCACAGCCCGCCGCGCGGCACGTGGTGCGACCGGAACTCGCGCTGGAGCCCCGGGATCCAGCCGAGGAAGACCAGCGCCATCGCGATGGTCAGCACGCCGCCGAGGCGCTGGAGGAGGTCCATGTTGAGCTGGACGACGTCGGCGATCCACACCAGCGTCCCCAGTGTCACCACGAAGACGACGGTGAACCCGAGCACGAACAGCGCCGCCGCGCCGACGACGGCGAAACGGCCCTTCTTGCGCTCCTCGTCCGGGGTGACCGCGGGGGCGTCCGCGCCGACCAGCGCCGCCAGGTACGCGAGATACCCGGGCACCAGCGGCACGACGCACGGCGACGCGAAAGAGATCGTCCCGGCCAGCAGCGCGACACCCGCTGCGAGCAGCAGAGGCCCGGAGAGCGCCAGCTCGGTAACACCGTTCACGCAAAGGAGCGTAGGGAGTGTGGTCGGAGTGAAAACGCCGGGGCTGGCCCAACGGGACCTACGTCGCACCCGGTCAGGACCTTGGTCCCGTCCCTTTCCTCGCATTTCGTCCTCTGAATGCGGTACTTGCGTGTGCAACTACCGCATTCAGAGGACGAAATGCGGGAAAGGGGTCAGGCGGGTTCGGCGGCCAGGCGCTGGACGACGGGCAGCAGGTCCGACGCCAGCAGTTCCCGCAGGAACACCGCGGCGACACGGTGCTGTTTGTCCAGCACGATCGTCGACGGGATGATGTTGCGCGGATAACCCGAGAGCTGCAGCAGCGTCCGCCCCGACGGGTCGTAGATCGACGGGTACGTCAGGTTCCGGTCCCGCATGAAGTCCTGCGGCGGCTTCCGGTCGTTGTCGCGCAGATCGATGCCGATCACCTCGACACCGGACGCCTTCGTCTGGTCGTAGACCTTCTGCATCTCCGGCGCCTCGACGCGGCACGGCCCGCACCACTGGCCCCACAGGTTCAGCACGATGACCTTGCCGGGGAAGTCCGCGATCGAAAGCTGCTTGCCCTCGTTCATCAGGTCGTCGCCGGACAGCGTCGGCGACGGCTGGCGGTCCGCGACGTCGTAGGTGATGTCGACCTTCCCGCCCGGCGACACGAAGTTGAACGAGCCGCCGGTGACGACGGCGTCCTTGCCGGTGGTGCAGCCGGTGACGACGAGCACCAGCCCGAGGACGGCAGCCGCGAGTCGCTTCATGCGCCGGTCACCTTCGGGTCGGTCGTGCCGGCGGGCTCGCTGTAGACGATCCGCACGAGTTCTTCGCCCTCGAAGACGAGGCTGGTCAGTGACGCGAGCGAGCACTGCCGGACCCGCGGGTCGTGCCAGAGCCGCTTCGCCTCCAGGAAGCGCCGCACGGTCCAGATCGGCAGCTGGTGCGAGACGCACAGCGCCTCGTGCCCCTCGGCCGCCCGCCGGGCGCGGTGGATCGCGCCGAGCATCCGGTGCGCGATCTCGACGTACGGCTCGCCCCAGGACGGCCGGAACGGGTTGACCAGCTTCGGCCAGTGCTTCGGCTGGCGAAGGGCGCCATCGCCGACGGCGACCCGCTCGCCCTCGAACTGGTTGTCCGCCTCGATGAGCCGATCGTCGGTGTCGACGTCGAGCCGGTGCGCGGCGGCGATCGGCGCCGCGGTCTCCTGCGCGCGCTGAAGCGGCGAAGCGACGACGTAGGTGATGTCGTGCGTCGCGACGGCTTCGGCGACCGTCAGCGCCTGGCGCTGTCCGCGGTCGGAGAGCTTGAAGCCGGGCAGGCGGCCGTACAGGATCTTGTCCGGGTTGTGCACCTCACCGTGGCGGAGCAGGTGCACGATCGTCGTCGCGCTCACGCCTGGACCGCCTCGGCGGCGGCGCGGGCGGCGACGCGCAACGCGGAGGAGATGATCTCGAACTCGGCGTCGCCCATGGCCGCGTTGACGAACCACGCCTCGTACGCGCTCGGCGGCGCGTACACGCCGTTGTCCAGCAGCGCGTGGAAGAACGCCGGGAACCGCCAGGTCTCCGAGGCCTGCGCACCCGGGTAGTTCGTCACCGGGTTTTCGCTGAAGAACACGCTGACCAGGTTGCCCGCGTACTGCACGGTGTGTGTGACGCCCGCGTCGGTCAGCGACCGGTCGAACAGGTCGCCGAGCCGCTTCGCGTTCGCGTCGAGGGCCGCGTATACGGCGTCGTCGGCCGCGCGCAGCGTCGCGAGCCCGGCGGCGACCGCGACGGGGTTCCCCGACAGCGTCCCCGCCTGGTACACCGGCCCGCCGGGGGCCAGCTTCGCCATCACGTCGGCGCGACCGCCGAAGGCCGCGGCAGGCAACCCGCCGGACATCACCTTGCCGAAGGTGTACAGATCACCGGCGACGCCGTCGAGGCCGAACCAGCCGGCCTTCGAGACGCGGAACCCGGTCATCACCTCGTCCATGATCAGCAGCGCGCCGTGCTCGTGTGCGATCTCCTTGAGCCCGGCGTTGAAACCGCCGGCCGGGGCGACGGCGCCCATGTTGCCCGCGGCGGCTTCGGTGATGATCGCGGCGATCGCGTCCGGGTTGTCCACAAAGGACTTCCGGACCGCGTCGAGGTCGTTGTAGGGCAAGACGATCGTGTCGGCCGCCTGCGCGCCGGTGACGCCGGGCGACGTCGGGAGGCCGAGGGTCGCGACGCCGGAGCCCGCTTCGGCGAGCAACGCGTCGACGTGGCCATGGTAGCAGCCCGCGAACTTGATGATCTTCGCCCGGCCGGTGAACCCCCTGGCCAGCCGGATCGCGCTCATCGTCGCCTCGGTACCGGAGTTGACCAGGCGCACCTGCTCCACCGGCTCGACGCGGCCGATGATCTCCTCGGCGAGCTCGACCTCACCGCGCGTCGGGGTACCGAACGACAGACCGTCGACAGCGGCTTCGCGGGCGGCGGAGACGACGTCCGGATGCGCGTGCCCGAGGATCATCGGGCCCCACGACGAGACCAGATCGACGTAGCGGTTGCCGTCGGCGTCCCAGAGGTACGGGCCCTCACCGCGCACCATGAACCGCGGGGTGCCGCCGACGGAGTTGAAGGCCCGCACCGGGGAGTTCACCCCGCCCGGGATCGCGGCCTTCGCTCGTTCGAACCATGCCTTGGACTGATCGACTCCGGTAGTCACGTCCCCAGTCTCGCAAATCGCCGGGGACACCCGCCGCCGAGTCCTCGCGGTTCCGGGCATGGCGTGACCAGGCCCACTAGGGTGGGGGCACTCCCGTCGAAACCCTCGCGGAGGAATCCACGTGTCCACGGTGCCGTCACCGCCGACCCACCACCGTCGCCTGCGCTGGCAGGCCTTGGCCGGATTCATCGCCATGGCGGCGATCGTGGGGATCGTGGCCGGGCTGGCGGTCGCCACCCGCTCCGAGACGCACAACGCGCTGGCCCGTCCGTCGTGGGCGCCGCCGGGCTGGCTCTACGGCCCGATGTGGTCGGTCCTGCTGCTCCTGGTCGCCTTCGCGGGCTGGTGCTACTGGCGCACCGACGGCGAAACGCGCGGCTTCGCCTTCTACGGCGTCTGCCTGCTGCTGACCCTGCTGTGGACGCCGCTGTTCTTCGCCGGCGGCGCGCACGTCCTCGCCCTGGCCGACGTCGTCGTGCTGGACTTCGTCGTGCCCATCACGATGGCGGAGTTCGGCCGCCGGTCGAAACTCGCGGCCTGGCTGCTCGTGCCGTATCTGCTGTGGCTGCTGTTCTCGACCGCGGTCAACGCCGCGGTCGTCTGGCTCAACTGAGCTTCGGTTCCTTCGGCTTGCGGCCCTTGGCCCGCACGGCGAGCAGGAACTGGCGGATCGCGTCCACCACCAGGATCGCGGCCAGCACGCCCAGCCCGATGGCACCGGCGAGCGGGCCGCCGAAGTAGCGCTGCGATTCGAGCGTCGTCGTTTCACCGTAGGTGATCACGACCGGGACGACACCGGCCTTCCAGCACGCGAAGGAACCCCACACCGCGAGCGCGGCGAGGATCAGTTCGACCGCCCCCACCACGGCGCGCAGGGGTTTGTGCAGCCGGGCTTCTCGCCGGGAGTCCTCCGGTGGCCACAGATCGGCGCCGGTCGGCTGGGGAAGGTCGATCACGGTGAGCAGTTTCTCATGACTCTGTGGTGCGGGCACGCACCAAATCCCGGAGAGCCTCGCGGAGGGCGTCCGGATCCTTGGCCCAGGCGCGCACGAAAACGCCGTCTTCGAGTTTCAACCCGACTTCGCCGTGCTTCTTGGGGATCGTCCAGCCCCCGCCGAGGACCCGCGAGCCGACTGGGGCCTCGTCTTCGAGTACCTCGGCGATCCGGGCCGCCTCCAGCGTTTCCCTGCCCTGCCGGTAGCCGTCCGCGGTGACTTCGAGCGAGAGATACCGGCGACGGGCGTACACCCAGGGCACGGTGATCGCCACCAGGCCCACCGCGACCAGGATCCAGGCGAGCCAATGGACAGGACCGCCGGTCGCCAGTTCGGCGAGCAGCCCGGCGAGGGCGAACAGCGGCGCCCACAGCAAAGCCGTCCAGCCGACGCCGGGTTCGTCGTAGCGGGGCGGCTCGGGTGTCATGGCAGCGTGCGCCCGACCTTCGGGAAATGGTCGGCCACGCTGGGCAGGTACATGAGCACCAGCGCGATCGCCACCAGCAGGGTGGACACCAGCAGGAACACGTTGAGCGAGCCGCGCAGGATCAGCAGTTCCACCAGGACCAGGAAGACCGCGCCCACGGTGAGGACCGTCCTGGCCGACCGCGTTCCCTCCCGGGCCTTGTACGCGAACAGCGCGAACAGGACCGCGAAGGTGAGCGCGCCGCCGAACAGCATCCACAGCAGGGTGTTCACGCCGGAAGCGACCTGCGCCGGATCGGCGGGCTGGCCGGGAACCGGGTTCTCCCTGATCTGCTTGAGGATGCCCTCGGTCAGTTCGTCCTTCAGGACCAGCAGGGCGATCTGCCCGGCCACCAGGACGACACCGGCGAGGATCCACAGCCAGAACGAGATCGCGACCGGCTTCGGCACCGTGATCTTCGGCGGCTTCTGGCCGGGCAGGATCGGGTCCGGTGACATCCCCCGCTTGCGGCGCTCGTCGTCCGTTTCGTCGGCTCTGCTGTCGCTCACGCGAGGCAGCCTAGTCCAGCCAAGCTGCGGCTTCGGCGGCCCAGTAGGTCAGGATCATGTCCGCGCCCGCGCGGCGGATCGACGTCAGCACCTCGAGGATCGTGCGTTCGCGGTCGAGCCAGCCGTTCGCCGCGGCGGCCTCGACCATCGCGTACTCCCCCGAGATGTTGTACGCCGCGACGGGAACCGTCGACGTCTCGGCGGCGGCCCTGATGACGTCCAGATAGGACAGCGCGGGCTTGACCATGACCATGTCGGCGCCCTCGGCGATGTCCAGCTCGATCTCGCGCAGCGCCTCACGCACGTTGCCCGGATCCTGCTGGTAGGTCTTCCGGTCGCCCTTCAGCTGCGAATCGACGGCCTCACGGAAGGGGCCGTAGAACGCGCTGGCGAACTTCGCCGAGTACGCGAGGATGCCGGTGTCAGTGCGCCCGGCGCGGTCGAGCGCGGCGCGGATGACGCCGACCTGGCCGTCCATCATGCCGCTGGGGCCGAGCAGATGCGCGCCCGCTTCCGCCTGCGCCAGACCCATTTCCGCGTACAGGCGCAGGGTCGCGTCGTTGTCGACACCGCCGTCGGCGTCGAGGACGCCGCAGTGGCCGTGGTCGGTGAACTCGTCGAGGCAGGTGTCCGCCATCAGGACCGTCTCGTCACCGAGCTCGGACCTCAGGTCGCGTAGGGCGACGTTGAGGATGCCGTCCGGGTCGACCGCGCCGGAGCCCTCGGCGTCCCGCGTCGTCGGGATGCCGAACAGCATCAGGCCGCCGACGCCGGCGTTGACCGCGTCGACGGCGGCCTTGCGCAGGGTGTCACGGGTGTGCTGGACGACGCCGGGCATGCTGGAGATCGGGCGGGGCGCGTCGGCGCCCTCGGCCACGAACAGGGGAAGGATCAGCTGGCGCGGGCGCAGCGTCGTCTCACCGACCAGCCTGCGCATGGCCGGAGTGGTACGGAGCCTGCGGGGACGATGTTCGGGGAACACCCCTACGACGGTACTCCCGCCCGCTTGAGCGGCGGTGAACGGCCGAACCTTTCCTAAGGGACGGTAAAGAGTCACCTTTGTCCGATTCCTCGGCGATGTGACGTGAGTTACCTTCCCCTTCATGTCGAGCTCAACGGTGACCGACCAACTGGAAGAACCGCCCGTCGGCTGGCGCGCACGGCTGCGCCAGGTCGGGCCAGGGATCATGGCCGCGGCGACCGGCGTCGGCGCGGGCGACCTCGTCGCGACGATGGTGGCCGGATCGCGCTTCGGGTACACGCTGCTGTGGGCGGTACTCGTCGGCACGATCTTCAAACTCGCGCTGGCCGAAGCCGTCGGCCGCTGGCATCTGACCTCGGGCCGGACGATCCTGTCCGGCTGGCGGACGCTGGGGATCTGGGCGCTGATCTACTTCGGGATCTACGCGGTGATCTGGGGCTTCGTCTACGGGGCGACCGCGATGTCCGCGTCGGGCCTGCCGCTGAACGCGCTCTTCCCCGCGATTTCGGTGCGGTACTGGGCGATGATCTGCGGCGTGCTCGGCTTCGCGCTGGTGTGGTTCGGGCGCTACGCGATCATCGAGAAACTGATGACCGTGCTGGTCGGCGTCATGTTCGTGACCGTGGTCGGCACCGCGATCCTCGTCGTGCCGAACTTCGCCGAACTGTTCAAGGGCGCCGTCCCCACCCTGCCCGACGGCTCGCTCGTCTACGTCCTCGGCCTGATCGGCGGCGTCGGCGGCACGATCACCATGGCGGCGTACGGGTACTGGACACTCGCGAAGGGCTGGCGCTCGTCGAAGTGGCTGTCGATGATGCGCACCGACAACGCCGTCGGGTACGTCACGACCGGGATCTTCGTGATCGCGATGCTGATCGTCGGCGCGGAACTGCTGGTCGGCCAGAAGATCACCTCGGGTGACAAGGGCCTGCTGTTCCTCGGCGACACCCTCGCCGCGGATTACGGCCAGTGGGCGCGGATCCCGTTCCTCATCGGCTTCCTCGCGGTTTCGTTCACGTCGCTGATCGGCGTCTGGCACGGCGTGAGCCTGCTCTTCGCGGACTGGTGGCGCATTCTGCGGCTGCCCAAGGACGCGACGGAAAGCGTTGAGACGTATGAGAAGAAGGCCGGTGAGCGTAGTCCCGCGTACCGGGGATACGTGCTGTGGCTGACCTTCCCGCCGATGGCGTTGCTGTTCCTGGACCAGCCCTTCCAGCTCACCGTGATCTACGGCGTGCTGGGCGCGTTGTTCATGCCGTTCCTGGCGGCGACCCTGCTGGTGCTGCTGAACACTTCGCGGGTGCCGCGGGAAGGGCGCTCGCGGTGGCTGTCGAACGGGCTGCTGGTCGTGTGCCTGGCGATGTTCGCGTACCTGGCGTACACGGAGGTCGTGAAGTTCTTCAGCTGAACCGCTGCAGTCGAAGCGGTGCCGCGTGAAGGAGCGAGCAAGAAACACCGGTACCGAATGGGTCAAGTCTCGTGAGTGGTGAGGACGGTTAGAACCGTCCTTACCACTCACGAGACTACGAAAGCCCCCTCCCCACGCGAACCGTGAGAAGGGGGCTTTTCGTGAATCAGGAGCGACGGGCCCGCTTCGCCTTGCGAGGCGGCGGAAGCGCACCCTCGGCACGGAGCCGGGCGGCGTGCTCGGCGAGCGCGTCGACCAGGTGCGGGACGTCGGCCTTCTCGGGCTGGACGTCGACCCGCAGCCCGAACTCCACGGCGGTCTCCGCGGTCTTCGGGCCGATGCACGCGACCAGCGTGCGGGTGTGCGGCTTGCCGGCGATGCCGACGAGGTTCCGCACGGTCGAGGACGAGGTGAAGCAGACCGCGTCGAAACCGCCGGTCTTGATCATCTCGCGGGTCTCGGCGGGCGGCGGCGCGGCCCGGACGGTGCGGTACGCGGTCACGTCGTCGATCTCCCAGCCGCGTTCGCGCAGGCCGGCCGAAAGGGTCTCGGTGGCGATGTCCGCCCGCGGCAGCAGCACGCGGTCGACCGGGTCGAGGACGTCGTCGTACGGCGGGAACTCGGCGAGGAGGCCCTCCGAGGACTGCTCGCCCTCGGGGATCAGCTCGGGGATGATGCCGAACGAGCGCACCTTCGCGGCGGTCGATTCGCCGACGCAGGCGATCTTCACGCCGGAGAAGGCGCGGGCGTCGAGGCCGAACTCCTCGAACTTCTCCCACACCGCGCGGACGGCGTTGGTCGAGGTGAAGACGATCCACTGGTAGCGGCCGTCGACGAGACCCTTGACCGAACGCTCCATCTGGGCGGGGCTGCGCGGCGGCTCGACCGAGATGGTCGGGACCTCGTGCGAGGTGGCGCCGTGGCCGCGAAGCCGCTCCGCCATCTCACCGGCCTGCTCCTTGGTGCGCGGCACTAGGACCTTCCAGCCGTACAGCGCGCGCGACTCCCACCACGACAGCTTCGAGCGCTGGCCGACGGCCTGGCCGATGGTCACGATGAGCGGGCCGACGAGCTCGCCCGCCTCGTTCGCGACGGTGGCCAGCGTGGTGTCCAGGGTGCGCTGCGTGTTGATGGTGCCGTTGGACGTCACCGCGACCGGGGTGTTCGGCGCCAGCCCGTGCTCGGTGAGCGCGGACGCGGCCTCGGCCAGGTGCGCCGACGTCGCGTGCAGCACGATCGGGCCGGGGGTGGCGGCCAGTGCGGCCCATTCGACATCGCCGCGGACGTCGACCTCGGTGTGCGTGCCACCGAGCGCGACACCGGCGTACGCCGGGACGGCCGCGCCGGGCGAGACGCCCGGGATGATGTCGAATACGGCGCTGGTCCGGGAAACGGCCTGCACCTCGGCGACGACGGCGGGCTGGGTCAGCGGGTCACCGGCGATGAGCCGGAGCACCAGCCGTCCGGCCTTGGCCTCGTTCACCAGGTCCTTGGCGACCTCGGTGGCCTCGCCGACGGCGGGGCGCACTTCGGCACCTTCGGCGGCGAAGGCCAGGACGCCGGCAGGGACGTCCGGGTCGGTCACCACGACCTCGGCCTTGGCGAGCAGCTCCTGAGCGCGGACGGTCAGCAGACCGGCGTCACCGGGGCCCGAGCCCACGAAGGCGACACGCCCGGTGGTCTTACGCGCGGGGGTCATCTGTGCGTTCTCCTCTTGAGCGGCCGCAGTCGAGCGCGGCCCTACCTTCAACGTTCTGACTCACTGGGCGGGGCCGGACAGCGCGCCGGCCCCCAGGTCGAGCAGCTCGGCGGCCAGTGTCCGGCCGAGCTGATCGGCTTCGTGCTTGTCGGCGAGCGCGGAAGCGCGCACCATGTCGACCGCGTCCCCGTCCCCTTCGACGGCGGCGGTGCCCCGCAAGGAGATCCGCTCGACGACCCGCCCTTCGGCGTCCAGGTCCTCGACGATCTCCGCCAGCGCTCCGACCGGTGCGCTGCACCCGGCCTCCAGCGCCGCGAGCAACGCGCGCTCGGCGGTCGCCACGGCACGGGTGCCTTCATCGTCCACTGTGGACCCGAGCAGGTGCTCGATGTCCACGTCACCGGTCCGGCACTCCACCGCCAGCGCGCCCTGTGCGGGCGCGGGCAGCATCTGGATCGGGTCGAGGGTCTCGGTGATCTCCTCCGCCCGGCCGATCCTGGCCAGTCCGGCACGCGCCAGGACGACGGCGTCCAGCTCTCCGTCGCTCACCTTGCGCATGCGGGTGTCGATATTGCCTCGGATCGGCACGATTTCCAAACCGAGACCGAGCGCGCGCAGCTGCGCGGTCCGCCGGGGCGAGCCGGTGCCGACGGTCGAGCCGGGCGGAAGCTCGCCCAGCGTCAGCCCGTCACGGGCGATCAGCGCGTCGCGCGGGTCCTCGCGGGGCGGCACGGCGGCGAGCGTGATGCCCGGCTCCGGCTTCGTCGGCAGGTCCTTGTACGAGTGCACGATGACGTCCACTTCCTCGCGCAGCAAGGCTTCGCGCAGCGCGGAAGTGAAGACGCCGACCCCGATCGTCGGGATCGGCGCGGACGATTTGTCGCCAGGGGTCGTCACGGTGACGAGCTCGACCTCGGCGCCGGTGGCCCGCAGGGCGTCGGCGATGGTGCCGGTCTGCGCGAGGGCGAGTTTGCTGCCGCGCGTCCCGATGCGGATGACTCTGCTCACTGGATGATCACTCGTCTTTCGGCGTTGTGGGACTCGCCACCGCGGCGGGCGCCTGCGGGTCGAGGCAGAACAGCTCGCGCAGCGCGTTGGCGTAATCGGTGTCGGCCGTCTCGGCGGCCAGCTGCTTGACCCGCACCGTCGGCGCGTGGAGCAGCTTGTCGACCACGCGGCGGACCGTGCGGCCGACCTCCTCGCGGACCCCGGGTTCGAGGTCCGGCAGGCGGTTGTCCAGCCGCAGCAGTTCGGCGTCGACCACCTCGGCCGCCCGGCGCCGCAGCGCCGTCACCGTCGGGGTGACCTCGGCGCTGCGCTGGCCTGCGAGGTACTCGCGCACCTCGTCGAGCACGATGCCGGTGGCCTTCGCGGTCTGCCGTTCGGTGGTCGGGGTGCCCGCTTCCCGCATGCGGCGCTGGATGGTCTCGAGATCGACCACGGTGACGTCGGCCAGCTCGGCGACGTCGTGGTCGACGTCGCGCGGGAGGCCGAGATCGCAGACGACCAGCGGGCGCCCGGCGCGGGCCGGGACGTGCGCGGCGGTGAAGACCGCGGCCTGCGCGCCGGTGCAGCAGACGACGACGTCCGCCTCGGCGACCGCGTCCGCGATCCCGCTCATCTGGACGGCCTTGGCGGGCACGCCCTGCTCGACGCTCGCGGCGGCGAGGCGGGCGGCCCTCGCCTCGGTGCGGTTGGCGATGGTGATCTCGCCGATCCCGGATTTCCGCAGCTGGGACGCGGTCAGCGCGCCCATCGACCCGGCGCCGACGATCAGCGCGTGCTTGCCGGCGATGTCGCCCGCGGCGGCCAGCGCCTCGGAGACCACCGACGCGCCCAGCTGGTCGAGGCCGGTCTCGGTGTGGACGCGTTTGCCGACGCGCAGCGTGGTCTGGATCAGCTCGTGCAGCGTGCGGCCGACGGTGCCCGCCTCACGCGCGGTGGCGTACGCGGACCGGATCTGGCCGAGGATCTGCGTCTCGCCGACGACCATCGAGTCCAGCCCCGAGGTGACGGAGAACAGATGCTCGATCGCGGCGCCCGCGTAGTGCACGTACAGCGAGTCGTAGAGGTCCGCGGGCTGCATCCCGGCCTGGCGGGCGAGCACGTCGGAAACGTCGTTGAGGCCGCCGTGGAAGGTCTCGACGACGGCGTAGACCTCGATGCGGTTGCAGGTCGAGACGAGGATCGCCTCGCTGACGTGCTCGGCCTGCTGCAGTTCGTGGAGCACCTTGGTCACGTCGGTCGCGGGGACCGCGACGCGTTCCAGGGTGCTCAGCTCGGCACTGCGGTGCGAGAGCCCGACCGCCAACACGCTCATTTCAGCGCACCACCATTCCGTTGCCGTGGCCGTTCACGCTGCCATTGTCGGCGCCCCCGGGGCCACCGTCTGCTCCGCCGTTGCCGTTAGCGGCCAGATCGGCGCGGCGAGCGACGTGGAACGACAGGATCTGCAGCTCGACCGCGAGATCGACCTTGCGCACCTCGATATGTGCCGGAACCTGCAGCACCACCGGGGCGAAATTCAGGATGCACTGCACGCCACCTGCGACGAGCCGGTCGCAGACCGACTGCGCGGCGGTGGGCGGAGTGGCGATGACGCCGATGGAGATCTGCCGTTCGGCGCAGACCTTGGGGATCTCGTCGAGATGTGAGACCGGGAGGCCGCCGACCGGGACACCGACCAGGTCGGGGTCGAGGTCGAACAGCGCCTCGACCGGGAAACCGCGGCCGGGGAACCCGCCGTAGTTGGCCAGCGCGTGCCCGAGGTTACCGATACCGACCACGGCGACCTTGTGCTTGCGGGTCAGGCCGAGGATGCGCTCGATCTGGCTGACCAGGACCTGGACGTCGTAGCCGACGCCGCGGGTGCCGTACGAGCCGAGGTAGGACAGGTCCTTGCGCAGTTTCGCGGAGTTGACGCCCGCGGCCTGCGAAAGCTCCTCGCTGGAGATCGTCGTCGCGCCCTGCTCGGCCAGCCCGGAGAGGACACGGAGGTACACGGCGAGGCGGGCGACGGCGGCTTCGGGGATCGACTTCGCGCGGACCGCTTCCGGTTCGGCGGTGGCCTCGACGGCCGGCATCTCCGCGGTGGGCGCGTTGTCGGCGTCCGGTGTCACCCGGGTGCGCCGGCCTCGTTGCGACACCACGCTTGTCCGCTCCCTCTGGTCCCTGCTGACGACATGAATCGCCCGAACCTGGAAATCGGCTCTTGACCCGCGGCGCTGAGTCCGGTTCGATGCCGGGCGCTTTCGGAGGCGACGTATCTACGGTAGCCACTTGTGAACGCAGGCACAAAGTCACAGGTGAGCGCTGTGTTCAATGTCGCGTAGCGCTTCTAACGGCACCGAAGGCATGTCGCTCGGGAGCGCGTCAGCGCGACGAGCGACTTCACCAGCGCGCGCCTCTCTTGGCCGAAGGCCACGGAAACGTTTTGCAGGGCGCCCTCCGCACCCGGGTGACGTGCGGCTCGGCCTCGGCGCCCTGCGAAATGTTTCCGTCAGCGCGCGTTAAAAGACTCAGCGCGCGTTGACCGTCACCGTGTGCCAGCCGGTGGCGCCGTCGGGCACGGTTCCGGCGCGCTCCTGCGTCTGCGTGTAGCCCGACTGGTCCGTCGCCCGCACGGCGATCTCGTGCTGACCAGCGGCGACGTCGACCTCGGTCCACCACATCCGCCAGGTGTCCTTCGACGTCTCCGCCGACAGGACGGCTTCCTTCCACGGCCCTTGATCGACCCGGACCTCGACCTTCGCGACGCCGGTGTGCTGCGCCCACGCGGTCCCGGACACCACGACCTTGCCCGCGTTCACCGCCGAGCCGGGCGCGTCGATGCGCGACTGTGTCTTCACCGGCGCTTCCCTGGCCCAACCCCGGCCGAGCCAGTACGCCTGGCGCTCCGACCACGTGGTGATCTCCAGCTCGGTCACCCATTTCGTGGCGGACACGTAGCCGTAGAGCCCGGGGATCACGATCCGCGCGGGGAAGCCGTGCTCGATCGGGAGCGGTTCGCCGTCCATGCCGAGGGCGAGCATCGCGCCGCGCCGCGGGTCCAGGGCGGCTTCGACCGGGGTTCCGCAGGTCCACCCGTCGACACTGGTCGCGAACATCTGCTCGGCGCCGGGTTTCACACCGGCTTCGTTCAGCAGGTCGCGCAGGTCGACGCCGATCCAACGCGCGTTGGAGATGTACGGGCCGCCGACCTCGTTGGAGACGCAGCACAGGGTGACGTCGCGTTCGATCAGTGGCCGCGACCGCAGATCTTCATACCTGTAGGTGACCTCGCGATCGACCATCCCGCGGATCTGCAGGCTCCAGTCCTCGGTGCGGACCTGTGGGACCACCAGCGCCGTGTCGATCCGATAGAAATCCTTCGGAGGAGTGATGTACGGCGGGGTGCCGAGCTTCGCGAAATCCGCGTCGGGCGGGATCGGCGGCGCGGTCCTCGCCGCGACGAGCCTGCCGACGGCGGCACGCGATTCCTCGGCGTTCTTCCTGGTCCCGACGATCTGGCCGGTCAGCGCGGCGACCCCGGCGCCCGCCGCGACGGACGCGCCGGTGATCAGCACCTTCCGCCGGTCCGGGCCCTCGCCTTCACGGTCGTCGAAGAACACCTTCGGGCGGAAGAACGAATGCAGCCGGGTGAACACGACGAGCGCGACGACGGTGGCGATCACCGGTGCCAGCAGCGCGATCTGCCCGAGGTCGGTGCGCACGAAGACGGCGGCGACGCCCGCCGCGCCGAGGACACCGACGAGCACCTGGCCCGGCAGCGGCGTACGGCGCGAGAGCTGCCCGGCGAGCAGCGCGAACAGCACCAGCACGACGGCGAGGCCGATCTTGAGGACGAACTTGTCCCAGGTCTCCAGCGTCTGCTCGGCCCAGGCGACCACCGCGTGCGGGCTGTGGTCGATGACGAAGTTCGCGACGGCGACGAACGGCGAGGCCGTGTACCCCACGAAGCCCGCGACGAGATGCCCCACGCCGAGGGCAGCCGCCAGTGACAGGAGCCCGGTCAGCGCGGCTTGCGGGAAGGTGAGCCTGCGTTCGTCCACCACTCCATCTTCGCCAGGAATACGCCCGGAGGCCGGTCGATCGCCCTTACGAGACTGTTACGCCAGCGCCTTCCGGAGCCTGTCCTCTTCGACGCGCCAGTAGCCGTGTTCGGCGTCGTCGACGAGGATCACCGGCACGCGGTCGCCGTATTCGGCCCGCCATTCGGGGTCGCTGTCGACGTCCTCCGCCGACCAGGCGACGCCCAGCTCGCCGCAGATCCGCTCGATGTCCTGTTCCGCGACCTCGCACAGGTGGCAGCCCGTGCGGGTCATGACGGTCACGTGGTGGGCCATGGCCCCATCCTTACCTGAGGCGGACCCTGCGCAGCTTTCCGGTAGCGGAATGCGGCAGCGACTCCGCGAACTCGACGGTGTGCGGCACCTTGTACCCGGCCAGGTGTTCCGCGCAGTGCTCGACCACCTGCTGCTCCGAGAGCGAAGCGCCCGGCGCGGGGACGACCACGGCCTTCACCGCTTCGCCGGTCCGCTCGTCGACGACGCCGACGACGCCCGCCTCGACGACCTCGTCCAGCATCGAGATCACGTTCTCGACCTCGTGCGGGAAGACGTTGAAGCCGTTGACGATGATCAGGTCGTTGGCGCGGTCCACCAGGTGCAGGTCGCCGTCGGTGTCGAGGTAGCCGACGTCGCCGGTGCGGAACCAGCCGTCCTCGTCGGGACCGTGCGAGCCGTCCGGCCAGTAACCGGAGAACAGGTTCGCGCCGCGGATCGACACCAGGCCGGTACCGCCGTCCTCGTCGAAGGCGTCACCGAGGTCGTCCGGGTCGAGCGGGACGGGCTCCGCGTCGCCGTCGCTGTCGACCAGCCGGAGCTCGACGCCGGGCAGCGGCCGCCCGACCGAACCCGGCTTCGGGTAGCCGGTGACCAGCGTCGTGGTGACCACCGGCGCGCATTCGGTGAGGCCGTAGCCCTCGTAGACGTCGAGGCCGGTGGCGCCGCGGAGCGCGGTGAGGATCTTGGGGTGCAGCGGCGCCGCGCCCGAGGTCATCCGCCGGACGGTGGACAGGCCACGGCCGAGTTCTTCGGGATCCATCGCGGCGAATTCGGCGTACATCGCGGGCACGCCGGCGATCGACGTCACGCGGTACTCGGCGCAGTCGGCCAGCGTGCGCTCGGCGAGGAACCGTTCGGACAGGATCGCCGTCGCGCCGACCGCCGTGGTCTGCAGGAGGCCGGGGCCGAGGCCGTAGACGTGGAACAACGGGATGGTGATGAGCACGCGGTCGCCGTGCACGAGCGGCACCGGGACGATCCGGCTCAGCTGGTCGAGGTTCGCCAGCAGCGCCCGATGCGACAGCATCACGCCGCGCGGCGGGCCGGTCGTGCCGGAGGTGTACGAGATGACCGCTATGTCCTCGCCGGCGCCGGACACGTCGACCGGTTCGGCTGCTCCATCAGAGGTAACCGGCGGTGAGAGGCTCGTCACTCCGTCGGGGAGTTCCTCGGTGGCCTCGCGTTCCAGGACGAGCCGTGCGCCGCTGTGTTCCAGCAGCCCGTTCAGCTCCGCCGGCGGGCCCTGCGGTGAGATCGGCACCACCACCGCGCCGGCCCGGAGCGCCCCGAACAGCGAGACGGCGAACGCGGCCGAAGTCGGCAGCCGCAGCGCCACCCGGTCGCCGCGCTCGATTCCCGCGTCGAGCAGGGCATGAGCCAGCGCGTGGGCGGCGTTGTCGAGTTCCGACCAGGTCAGCGCGACCCCGCCGCCGGTCTCCTGGACGGCCGCCTTGCCGGGCCACTGACGGGCGGCCTCGGCGAGCAAGGTGGGCACGCTTGGATCGGCAACCTGCTCCGCGCTCAACTGCGAACCTCTTCCCTCGGTGAAACGGCGTTGTCAGTTTGTCATCTCGGCCCCCGTCATGGGTGTCACTCCCTTTCGTCGCAGTTCCGTAACCCCGGCACCGCTACCTACTTCGCGGTAACTACACGTATGCTGCTGGGCGTCGTCGAGTGGTGTTGATCACTCGATGGTGAGAAAGGGAGTCCGGACGTGCAGATCTTGCAGGCCCACGCGGCGGTGGGACATGCGGGCCGGTCCTCCCTGTCCGGAACGGGAGGTGGACCGTGACTCTTCCCGCGCCGAACCCCGTCTCGATGCTGGCGGGCCACATCCTCCGCCGGAG
The DNA here is from genome assembly GCF_055563465.1 of Amycolatopsis sp. NPDC000009. Classification (NCBI taxonomy): domain Bacteria; kingdom Bacillati; phylum Actinomycetota; class Actinomycetes; order Pseudonocardiales; family Pseudonocardiaceae; genus Amycolatopsis; species Amycolatopsis sp. NPDC000009. The sequence goes on along the minus strand of NZ_JBVHDI010000006.1, from coordinate 284,276 downwards.
CGGTTTCCCCGCGGCGCCCGCGGCCCGGCCCAAGGTCGAAGAGAGCGATGCCGCCGCCGAAGCCGCGAAGGCCGAAGCGTGGGAGCTGGTCAGTGCCGCGCAGGGCGGCGATACGTCCGCCTTCGGGCGGCTCTACGACCGCTACGTCGACGTCGTCTACCGCTACGTCCTGTTCCGCCTCGGCGACCGGGACCTCGCCGAGGACGTCACCAGCGAGACGTTCCTCCGCGCGCTCCGCCGCATCACGTCGGTGAGCTACCAGGGGCGTGACGTCGGCGCCTGGTTCGTCACCATCGCGCGCAACATCATCCTCGACCACGTGAAGTCGAGCCGGTTCCGCCTCGAAGTGGTCACCGACGAGGTCGCCGAGCCCAACGGGGCGCCGATCGGGAACGTCGGCGTGCAGGCGGTCGCGGGGCCCGAACAGCAGGCCATCAGCCGCGCCACCCGGGCCGAACTGCTGCGCTGCGTCGCCGAACTCGGCGAGGATCAGCGCGAGTGCATCGTGCTCCGGTTCATGCAGGGGCTCTCGGTCGCCGAGACCGCGGCGATCATGAAGCGCAACGAGGGCGCCATCAAGGCCCTTCAGCACCGCGCGGTACGCCGTTTGGCACAACTTCTGCCCACAGGACTGCGTTAACGTTCCATATTTGTCCCTCACCGGGCCTTGCCGTAACCCTTGGGCGTCTCCGCTCGTTTTCACTGCCAGACCGGTGTCAGGACCGGGCTGAGCAGATGGAGACTTCGCCGTGGGCGTGCCGGGATGGTTCGCGCGGGAGCGGGCGGACGGTGACCGCTTCGCCGACCTTGTCGACGGCACCGAATCCCCGGACGACGACGAGTTCGCGCACGAACTCGCGCTCGTCGGCGGCTTGCGCGAACTCGGCGCCGGCGGCGCCCCCGACGCGGAGACCCGGCAGCGGATCCGCGACGAGATCGCCGGACGCCTCGCCGAGGCCGAAGCCGCACCCAAGCGTCGCGGGCACCTCGTCGCCAACCTCGCCGCGGCCGCTGTCGCGCTCGTGCTGGCTCTGGGCGGCATCACCCTGCTGCTGTCCAAGGACGCGCTGCCGGGCGATCCGCTGTACGGCATCAAACGAGCGGGTGAATCGGCCGCGCTCGGGCTCACCTTCGACGAGCAGGGCAAGGCCAAGAAGCATCTGGAGTTCGCCGCGAACCGCGTCGGCGAGCTCGACGAACTGACCAGGCAGAGCGCGCCCACCGACGCCTACTTCACCGGCCTCACCGATTTCGAGACGGATCTGCGCGCCGGTGTCTCGCGGCTGACCGCGCTCGTCACCGATCAGGGTGGCCAGACCCGGCTCGCCGAACTCCGCACCTGGGCACGGAACCAGTCCGACCGGCTCGGTCTCCAGGTCGAGCACGCGCCCGCCGAGGCCCGGGACAAGTTCACCGCGGCCCGTGCCCTGCTCGACAAGGTCCAGGAGCGAACGACGGATCTCGGCTCGCGGCTGGTCTGCTACACGATCACCACGGGCTCTTCCGACGAACTGGGCGCGGTCCCGGCCGCCGGTGACTGCGTCCGCGACCCCGATTCCCCCGACGCGGTCCTGCCGCCGGTGACGTCTCCCCCGCCGTCGTCGGCACCGACCGGGTCACCGGCACCGGTGTCCTCGGTACCGCCGTCGTCCGCCGTGGACACCGCGGTCCCGACCGGACCGATCGCGCCGCCGACCGGAGGCACCCCGCCGCCCGTCGTGCCCGTCCCCGGCCCCACGAACCTGCCGCCGCTGCCGACGACCACCACCACGCCGAAGCCGCCGCTGATTTCGATTCCGCCGCTCATTCCGGGATTACCGCCGATAACCATCGGCTGACTCGGTGTCACGTGAGGCAGGCACCACACCCGGGACAGCGCGCTCGGCCGCTCGCTACGCTGTGCACAGGCACCTGGGATTCCGGAGGCGGTGTGCGTGTCAGTTTGGCGGGGCAAGGATAAGAGTCAAGAGCTCGAACGACTGGCCGAGCTGGCGGGCGAGGCGTCGGCCGAGGCCGCCATGGCGACCGCGTCCGCCGAAGCACTCGAACCGCCCGCGCCGCCCGCGCCGCCGGACCTGACCGCGGCCGCGTTCTTCGACGTCGACAACACCATGATGATGGGCGCGTCGATCTTCTACTTCGCCCGCGGCCTGGCCGCGCGCAAGTTCTTCACCTCCGCCGATCTGGCCGGATTCGTCTGGCAGCAGGTGAAATTCCGGCTCGGCGGCCGGGAGAACAAAGAGGACATCAAGACCCACCGCGAGCGCGCACTGTCCTTTGTGGCCGGCCGCACCGTGCAGGAACTGACCGACATCAGCGAAGAGATCTACGACGAGCTGATGGCGGACAAGATCTGGTCCGGCACCAGGGCGCTCGCGCAGATGCACCTCGACGCCGGCCAGCGCGTCTGGCTCGTCACCGCGACCCCGATCGAGCTCGCGGCCATCATCTCGCGGCGCCTCGGCCTCACCGGCGCGCTGGGCACCGTCGCGGAGACCAAGGACGGCGTCTACACCGGCCGTCTCGTCGGCGACCTGCTGCACGGCCGGGCGAAGGCCCACGCCGTCCGGGCGCTGGCGTCACGCGAAGGGCTGAATCTCAAGCGCTGCACGGCGTATTCGGATTCGCAGAACGACGTCCCGATGCTGTCGGTCGTCGGGACCGCGGTCGCGGTGAACCCGGACGGTGGTCTTCGCGACGTCGCGCGGGCGCGCGGCTGGGAGATCCGCGACTTCCGGACCGGGCGCAAGGCGGCGAAGATCGGCGTGCCTTCGGTGCTCGGCGTCGGTGCCGTGGCCGGTGCCGTCGCGGCGGGCATGGCGTACCGGAAGCGCTGACCCAAGCATTAGTCCTCTGGATGCGGTCCGGGCCTTCGACGACGTTGCGAAAGCCACTTTCGCAACGTTGAAGGTTGCGAAAGTGGCTTTCGCAACCTGCCACCTTGCCCAACGCGAAGCGCCGACCCGTCACACGCGTGCTTGGAGCCGTAACTCGCGTGATTGGGGCCGTAACTCGTGAGTTACGGCCCCAATCACGCGAATGACGGGCCTGATCACGCGAGTGACGCGGTTCTAGCCCTTGAAAACGCTCTTCCGCTGCGAAAGGCGTTTGTACAGCGACTGCTGGATCGATTCCCGCACCTGGTCGGTCAGCGTGAAGACCAGCATCGGGTCGTCGACGGCGTCCGCGTCGTAGGTGTCCGTGCGGATCGGCTCGCCGAACTCGATGCTCCACTTCGTCGGCAGCGGGATCGCGCCGAGCGGGCCGAGCAGCGGGAAGAACGGCGTCACCGGGAAGTACGGCAGGCCGAGCACGCGCGCGAGAAGCTTGATGTCCCCGATCTTCGGGTACGTCTCCTCCGCGCCGATGACCGACACGGGGATGATCGGCACGCCCGTCCGCAACGCGGCCGAAACGAACCCACCGCGGCCGAACCGCTGCAGTTTGTACCGTGACGAGAACGGTTTCCCGATCCCCTTGAACCCCTCCGGCCAGACGCCGACGAGTTCTCCCTTGCGCAGCAAGCGTTCCGCGTCGGCGTTGCAGGCGAGTGTCTGCCCGGACTTGCGGGCGAAGGAGCCCACCAGCGGCACCTGGAACACCAGATCCGCGCCGAGGCCGCGCAGATGCCTGCCGCCGGGGGCGTGGTCGTGCACGGCGACGGCGGTCATCAGCGCGTCGAGCGGCAACGTGCCGGAGTGGTTCGACACCAGCAGCGCGCCGCCGTCGGCGGGCAGGTTCTCGACGCCGAAGGTGTCGACGCGGAACCACTTCTCGTACAGCGCGCGCAACGGCGGCAACAGCAGGGTCTCGGTGAGCTCGGCGTCGAAGCCGAACTCGTCGACGGTGTAGTCACCGGTCAACCGGTCACGCAGGAACCCCAGCGCCGTCCTGAGCGAGGCCGGGAGGAGATCCGCGTCGGCCGGACGGGTCGTGGCCGGCGCGACGCGCGCCGCCCCGGGGAACTCGACGACGGGCGCGTCCGCCCGGCGCTCCTGCTCCAGATGTTCTTGCGCTTCTTCCGACTCGCGAAGATCCCGGTCCGCTTGGACGGCCGGATCCGGCTTCTCTCTGCCGGGGCCGTGCAACGGGATGACCTGCGCTTCAGCGCCGCTCACGTTTTCCGCCTCGCCTTCGTGAGAGTTCTCGTGCGGTCTGCTCATCGATGGGTCGCCTGTCCGGTCGCCGCGGCCACCAGCACCTTGCCCGCGAAACCGGCCAGCCTGCCGCCGTCCACCACGGGCCGGAGCCCGCGGCCGGTGATGTAATCGTCGAACGCTTCCCGCGTCGTCCAGCGCGGGGTGTAGCCGAAGTCGTTCTTGAGCTTCGTGATGTCCACGACGCGGCCGAAGTTCAGCAGCCGCACCTGGTCGGCGGAGAAGTCGACGACCCTCGCTCCGCGCAGCACCTTGCCGACCGACGGCACGACGCCGCTGGGCATCGGCAGCCCGACGCGACCCGCTCGCCGGATCGCCTGGGACAGGGTGAGTACCCCTTCGGAGCCGACGTTGAACACGCCGGGTTTGTCGTTCAGCGTCGCCTGCTCGAACACGGACAGCGCGTCCGAAGCGTGCAGCAGCTGGATCCGCGCGTCGTAGCCGAAGACGGTGGGGACGACCGGCAGCGCGAAGTAGCGCGAAAGCACGGTGTCGATCTCCGGGCTGATGATGTTGGCGAACCGGAACAGGGTCGTCGTGATGTCGGGACGACGGCGCAGGAGTCCGCGGACGTATCCCTCCATCTCGACGGCGTCCTTCACGTAACCGCTGGTCGAGGTGGGGATGAGTTCGGAATCCTCGGTGAAGACGGCCTGGGAGCGCGCTCCGGCGCCATACACCGCCGCCGTCGACTTCACCACGAGCTTGCGCACGAGCGGCGAGCGCTGGCAGGCCCCCAGCAGCCGCATCGTGCCGATGACGTTGACCTCTTTGATCGCCGTCCGGCGGGCGGGACCGGCCGGATGCGCGGTGCACGACGCGTGCACCACGGTGTCGACCTTGGCCGTGCTGATCACCTTGGCGATCAGCGGGTTGCGGATGTCGGCACGGACGTATTCGGCGTGCCCCATCCGCTGCAGGACCGCTTTCCGCGGGGGCGTGGTGTCGACGCCGATCACCCGCTCGAACTCCGGATTGTTGCCGAGTCTGGCGAGCAGCTTCCCGCCAAGGTCTCCCCCGACCCCGGTCACGAGCACGATGTTCGACGGCATAGGACTCCCTGCGGCTTTTGGGCGGTTCTCGGACTTCGATCACGGGGTCCTGATGACCTTGAGCGCGAATGATCCACCGAGTGTGCGCGTACCTGCACTCACTGGAAGCATCGCGCGGCTGCCCTTGAGATGTTACCGCTCATTAGGGGTAGTCGAGCCAGCGCTTACATGCTATTAACCCGCTGCTCGCAGAGGGGATGCACGTCTCACTCGAATGGGCGGAAACCGCCCACGAAATGGGAATGGCCCGCCCAGAAACTGGACGGGCCACTCACCGGCTGTGTCTTACTTGCCGGCCTTCCTACGCTGAACGCGCGTCCGGCGCAGCAACTTGCGGTGCTTCTTCTTCGACATGCGCTTACGGCGCTTCTTGATCACAGAGCCCATCGTGAGCGCTCCTTCCTTCGTCGTCGGTCACGCTGCCCGGCGCAGCGTCCAACGGGTGGAGCGCACAGGCACGAGCGGTCTTCCAGGGTACTCGCGCCCCGGAAGACGCCCTCGGGCGGGCACGTCGTACCCCGCGAAACGAGCCTCAGCCCACGTCGAAGTACGCGCCCTGCAGATATTCGTGAACGGCCTTTTCGGGAACTCTGAACGACTTCCCGACGCGCACCGCGGGCAACTCGCCCGAGTGAACGAGGCGGTAGACGGTCATCTTGGAGACCCGCATCAGCGTGGCCACCTCGGCGACCGTCAGGAACTGGACCTGGCCCACTGAAGGCAGGTCATCCTTCTTGTTCGGCGGCATGATTCACCGTGTCCTTCGACACGTGTCGCGCCACGAGGCTTCCCCACCTGTGGTATCGACACGCACGTGCTCTCCTGAGAGTAGCGGGACACGTGTGGCTAAAGCGACGCGAGTCACCGAGATGGGCCCGTCCGACTACGCATTTAGTCCTCTGGATGCGGGGGTTCGCCGTCGAACCACCGCATCCAGAGGACTAAATGCGGGGGTCGTGGGCGGCGCCCAGCTCGGTCGAGCGGTCCTTCGCGGCCTCGATGGCGGCCAGCAGCGCCGCGCGGACGCCGTGCTTCTCCAGCTCGCGGATGGCGTTGATGGTCGTCCCGGCGGGCGAGGTGACGGCTTCGCGCAGCAGCACCGGGTGCTCGTCGGACTCGGCGAGCATCTTCGCCGCCCCGACCGCCGACTGGATGATCAGCTGCCCGGCGAGCGCGCGCGGCAGGCCGAGCAGGATACCGGCGTCGATCATGGCCTCGACCAGGTAGAAGAAGTACGCGGGCCCGGAGCCGGACAGCGCCGTGACGGCGTCCTGCTGCGACTCGGGCACCTCGACGACCTGCCCGACGTGCGACAGCAGGTCCTTCACCACCGCGATGTGCTCGGCGGTCGCGTGCGCCCCCGCGGAGACCGCGCTCATCGCCTCTCCGACGAGCATCGGGGTGTTCGGCATGACCCGCACCACCGGGACGCCGTCGGCCAGCCTGCGCTCGTACAGGGCGGTCGGCAGGCCCGCGCACAGCGAGACCACCAGCGACTCCGTGCCGAGCAGCGGCGCGAGCTCGTCCAGCACCGGTTCGATGTCCTGGGGTTTGACCGCGACGACCAGCACGTCGGCCCGGCGGGCGGCGTCGGCGACGGTGACCCCGTGCACGCCGTAGCGCTCGGTCAGCTCGGCCGCGCGCGCCGGATACCGCTCGGTGAACAGCAGGTCGCCGGGGCTGTGCCCGCCGTGCAGCAGGCCCGAGAGCAGGGCCTCCCCGATCTTCCCGGCACCCAGAACCGCGATCACACTCATGCCTTCTTCTTCCCGTACTGGGTCACTTTCCGTCGCATGAGCGGGCACTGTGCTGATGATTCGCTCGCAGGCTCACTCATGCCGTTCAGCGTGCCAAACCGCCGTCAGCCCCCGGGCGCCGGGGCGAGCGCCAGCTGCCGCGCCTGGCAGACGAGCCTGCCCTGCGAGTCGACCACGAGCGCGTCCGAGTCGAACCAGGCCTCGTGCACCGACTGGCTCTGGACGAGCACCCGCAGCCAGCCCGGCGCCGGCCGCGTGCGCAGCAACGCGGTCAGCTGCACGGTCGGCGCCCAGCCGACCCGGCCGAGGTTGTAGACCACCGGCGGGTTCACGTCGCTCGCGAGCAGGGCGAAGAACGGATCCGCGAGCCCGTGCCTCGGCCGGACCCACAGCCGGATCCTCGGCGGGTCCCCGATCCGGCCGTGCAGGTAGCCGACGCTCGCGGGATCGAGCCGGACCTCGCAGCCCTTCGCGAGGTTGAACAGGCCTTCGGAGGTCTCACCGGTCATGGGTACCGCGCCGGGCGGCGGCTCCGCGGGCATGGCGGGGACGTCGGTCCACTCCGGGCGCCGCATCGGCAGCCGCCCGGTGGTCACCCTGGCCTCGACGCAACTGCGGCCCCGCTGCTCCAGCGTGACCGCGACGACCGAGGCGCGCCTTCCGACCTTCCGGACGTCCATGCGCAGCAGCACCGGCCCCACCGCGGGCGGATGCAGGAACTCCGCGCTGATCGCGAGCGGCTCGGACGGCGGCTCGCCGCGTTCGTGGAGGAAGGTGAGGGCGGCCCGTGCCATCAGTGCCATCAGGAAGCCGCCGTGGGGGTGTCCACCGATCGACCATTCGGTCCGCAGGACCGCCGTGAAAGTGCCGTCACCCAGCGATCTCGTCGCGCACGCCGCGTCGAAGGAGGTGCTCGTTTCGTCGGCCGCGCTCACCGAGCACTGACCCAGGCCACGAGCCGATCCATGGGGGTGCGGGAGATCAACAAGCGCAGCTGGTTCACGGTCGGAACTTTACGTGTACCAGCGCCTCGGGCGCAGTGAGGAATGAATCTCCGCACCCGGAGACGATCTTTGTCACTGACCGAGGTGCAGCCTCGCGAACAGGAGTGACTCCGCGAGGTCCCGTGACCGCTTCGCCGCGCTCGGCGATCGCCGGGTGTTGATCTCCAGCACGACCTGTCCGGAGAAGTCGCTGTTCACGAGCTTTTCGAGCAGTTCGGCGCAGGGTTCGATCCCGCGGCCGGGCACCAGGTGCTCGTCCTTCGGCAGGCCCGTGCCGTCCGCCAGATGGACGTGCGCGAGCCCGGACCCCATCCGTTCGGCGAGCGCGAGGGCGTCCATCCCGGCTGCCGCTGTATGGGACAGGTCGAGCGTGTAGTGGCGAAACCCTACGTCCGTAGGGTCGATCGAGGGCCGGAACGCCGACACGCGGGACGTCCGCGAGCCGCCGGGCGGGCGGACCTTGAACATGTTCTCGACCGCGATCTCGATCCCGCTGTCTTCTTCGAGCTCGTCGACGAGGTCACCGAAAGCGTCGCCGTAGCGGCGCTGCCACCGGAACGGCGGATGCACCACGACCGTGCGCGCGCCGAGCTCCTGGGCCGCGTCCACGGACATCCGCAGGCGGACCTCGGGATCCGGAGACCACACACGCTGGGTGATCAGCAGCGAAGGCGAGTGGATCGACAGCACCGGCACGCCGGTGCGGCGCGCCCAGCGGCGCAGCGCGGAGACGTCCTGGCTGACCGGGTCCGCCCAGACCATCACCTCGACACCGTCGTAGCCGAGGTCGGCGGCCAGCTCGAACGCCGTGCCCGCCCGCAACGGCCAGACGGACGCCGTCGAGAGACCTACCGGAATCTGCTGAACCATTCCGGCATCCTTCCCGAGGCCGCTAACGCGCGACCAGCAGGAGTGCGGCCGGTGAGACCGTCACCACCAGTCCGACCAGTACCGCGAGCACCAGGGTCTGGAGATCTTCCGCCTTGCGGATCTTCCGGACGATCCACACCAGCGCGACGATCACCAGCAGCGCGGCGACCAGCGCGGCGGCGGGGATGTTCACCCACAGCCAGTTGAAGCCCAGCCAGACCCCGGCGCCGCCGACGACGCCGAGGGCGAGCTGACCGGCCAGCGCCAGCCACTGCTTGCCCGGCGAGACCTTCTCGGCGGGCGCCGCGGGCTCGTCGTCCTCGACGACATCGTCGACGCTGTCGTCGTAGTCGTCCTCGTAGTCGTCGGCGCGGTAGCCGTAGTCGTCGCGGCCGAAGTCCGGGCCGCCGTCCGGATAGGCCGGGTCGGCGAACTCGCGCTCGTACTCGTCGAGGTTGTCCTGCCGTTCTCGGTCGTCGAGCGAATGCGGCGGCACGAAGGGCATCGGTGCGGGGTGCCCCATGGTCGGGGGGCCCGCGTCGAACGGGTCCGGCTCGGGGTCGGCGTCCGGTTCGACGGGCGCGACCGGGGGCGGAACCGGCGGGATCCCGCCGATCTCGGTGTCCTCGGACTGCACCTTCTGCCTGCGCTTGCGCCAGCCGGCGAGGCCGGCGGGCGGTGCCGGCGGTTCCACCGGTGCGGGTGCCTCGGGTTCGACCGGCGCCTCGTCGCCGACGGCGGCGAACTGTTCGGTGCTCGGCTCGGCCTTCGGCTGAGGCGGGCGCGCCGCGGGACGGCGGCGCCGCGCCGGCTGGGCCGGCGGCGCCGCGAACGCGCCGCTCGCCATCGGGCCCGGCTGGTCCTGGACGTCTTCGGCCGGTGTGTCGAGGCCCCCGTCGAGCCTCGCCGACAGCCCGGAGGACGGAGGTCCGGCGGGCGGCTCGGGGCGACGGCGGACCGGTGGCACCGCGCCGCGGGTCTCCTCCGGGCGGGGACGGCCACGCGGCGGCAGGCCCTCCGAGTCCGGCGGGCGCTGCTGGTAACCGGACTGCTCCTGCGGCGGAGTCGGCCGCACGAACTGACCCGACTGCTGCGGCGGGCGCTGCTGGTAACCGCTCTGCTCCTGCGGAGGCGTGGGCCGTACGAATTGCCCGGATTGCTGCGGCGGGCGCTGTTGATAGCCGCTCTGCTCCTGCGGCGGGCGCACCGGCGGCGTCTGCCGGGTCGGAGTGGACGCGACGTTCGGCGGCACCGGCAGCGGCGCCGAGTCCTGCTGCGGCTGCGGAAGCGGGCGCGCTCCGGAGTCTTGCGGGCGCGAGCGGCGCGGCGGACGGTTGGCGGGCGGCGGGGTGTCGCCGGACACCCTGTCGATGATCGCCTGCGGCGCCGTGTCGCTCACCGACGGCGTGCGCCGCCCGCGAGTGGGCTCGGGAGCCTCGTCGTCGTCGGCCGCGCGGCGTCGCCTGCGGCGCCCGCCCTCGGGCTGGGCTCCGTGCTGCGCGAGCAGCTCCGCCACGGTCTTCTGTGGCTGGCCGCTCTCTGTCTCGTCCGTCATACCGTGCAGTCCAATGCGCGCTCCAGCCGTTGCGAACCGGCACGCGACGGGGCATCGGCGGCGTCGCGCGCGCTATCCACCGTCATCCGCATTTCCGTCACCTCTTCACCGTGCCCGTTCTCCGTCGACTAAGTCCAGTCGGGCGCTGCCGCCCACAGTCTCGTCCGCACCGTTCGAATGGTCCAGCCGTCGAAGGATGACACCTTCTCGCAGCGCCCACGGACAGATCTCCAGTTCTTCCAGGGAAAGCGCCCGCATGGTGGCTTGTGCGACGAGCGCGCCCGCCACCAGCTGATGCGACCTGCTCGCGCTGACCCCTTCGAGTTGTGCCAGGTCATGGGCGGTCATCCGGGAGATGAACGCGATGAGCTGGCGCAACGCGGTGTCGGTCAGGGTACGGCGCACATGCGGCCCGCTGGCCGACGGCGCCGCTCCGGTCAGCCGGGCGAGCGACCGGAACGTCTTCGACGTCGCCACGACACGATCGGGTTCACCCAATTTGGCGACCTTCTTCGCGAGCGGGGTGAGTTGTTCTTCGAGCCACGCCGAAGTCGCGATCAGCTCCGACCGGGTGGGCGGATCGTGCTGGAACCGCGTCCGGGTGGTCCGGCCCGCGCCCAACGGCAGTGATTCGGCCAGATCCGGCTCCTCGTCGCGGCCCATCGCGACCTCCAGGGAGCCACCGCCGATGTCGAGCACCAGCAGCTTCCCCGCCGACCAGCCGAACCAGCGGCGGACGGCGAGGAAGGTGAGCCGGGATTCGTCGATCCCGGAAAGCACCTGGAGTTCGACGCCGGTCTGTTCCTGGACCTTCGCCAGCACCTTCGGGGCGTTCTTGGCTTCGCGGACCGCGGAAGTGGCGAACGCCATGACCTCTTCGCAGCCGAGCCGGGCCGCGGCCGCCTTCGCCGATTCGACCGCTCGCACGAGGCTGTCCGCGCCCGCGCGGCTCAGGTCGCCGTTGCGGGTGATCTGCTCCGCGAGCCGGAGGACGGCCTTTTCGGAATGCATCGGGGTCGGGTGGGCGCCACGGTGGGCGTCGACCACGAGCAGGTGGACGGTGTTGGAACCGACGTCGAGTACCCCTAGGCGCACGAGCGTCTACGGTACCCGCCCCCACGTCAGGTCACGAAACCGTAACCGTGATCTGTATCGCAGGAGGCGGGTACCGGACCTGTCACGTCTCGAACTTGTAGCCAAGGCCACGGACGGTGACCAGGTGCCGGGGCGAGCCCGGGTCCGGTTCGATCTTCGACCGCAGGCGCTTCACGTGGACGTCGAGCGTCTTGGTGTCGCCGACGTAGTCCGCGCCCCACACCCGGTCGATCAGCTGCCCGCGGGTGAGCACCCGGCCCACGTTGCGCAGCAGGTACTCGAGCAGGTCGAACTCCTTCAGCGGCAAGGAGACCTCCTGGCCGTCGACGGTCACCACGTGCCGCTCGACGTCCATCCGCACCGGCCCGGCGGCCAGCACCAGCGGTGCCAGATCCCCTTCGGCGCCCGGCTCACCACCGCGGCGCAGCACCGCCCGCACCCGCGCGATGAGCTCGCGGGCCGAGTACGGCTTGGTGACGTAGTCGTCGGCGCCGAGTTCCAGGCCGACGACCTTGTCGATCTCGCTGTCGCGCGCGGTCACCATGATCACCGGTACCGCGGAACGCTGCCTGAGCTGCTTGCAGACGTCGGTGCCGCTCATCCCGGGAAGCATGAGATCGAGCAGGACGATGTCGGCGCCGTTGCGGTCGAACTCCTCGAGTGCCTGCTGCCCCGTCACGGCGACGGCGGCGGTGAAGCCCTCTTTGCGGAGCAAGAACGCGAGCGGATCGGCGAACGACTCTTCGTCCTCGACGATGAGAACCCTCGTCACAGGTTTCCTCCATGGTCGGGGCTTTCTTGCCCTGTTGCCACGAGACGGGGTGTCCGCTCGGGGGTCTTCTCCGGCCGGGACGCCGGCGGAGCCTGTTTCGCGGGCGCGGCCGGTTCGGCGGGGATGTGCGCGGGGATCCGCAGGGTGAAGGTCGACCCGGTGCCGGGACGGCTCCACAGGCCGACCGAACCGCCGTGGTTGGCGGCCACGTGCTTGACGATCGCCAGCCCCAGCCCGGTGCCGCCGGTCGCCCGCGACCGTGCCTTGTCCGCGCGGTAGAACCGCTCGAAGACGCGCTGCTGCTCGTCCTCGGCGATACCGATACCGCGGTCGGTCACCGCGATCTCGACCTTCCCGTCGACCAGCCGCCTGCTGATCGACACCGGGCTGCCCGGCTGCGAGTACGCGACGGCGTTCTCCAGCAGGTTCGACAGCGCGGTGACCATCAGCGTCCGGTCGCCCTCGATGAGGAGCCCGCTGGCCGCGTCGGTGGTGATGGTGATCTCGGCGGATTCCGCCGAAAGCGTCGTCCTGCCGAGCGCCTCGCGGACGACGGCGTCGACCTCGACGACGTTCAGATCGGGCAGCCGTTCGGCGCCCTGGAGCCGCGACAGCGCGATCAGTTCGGTGACGAGCTGGCCGAGCCGCGTCGATTCGCGGAGGATCTTGCCGCCGAAGCGGCGGACCTCCTCGGTGTCCTCCGCGGCGTCGAGGACGGCCTCGGTGAGCAGCGCGATCGCGCCGACCGGCGTCTTCAGTTCGTGGCTGACGTTCGCGACGAAGTCACGCCGGACGGCTTCGAGGCGGATCGCCTCGGAGTGGTCGACGGCCTCCACCACGGTGAACCCGTCGCCGAGCGGGCGGACCTCGCCGAGGACGGCCTCGGGCTGGCGTCCCCTCGCCTCCAGCGGGGAGAGGTCGATCTCCATCGGTTCGTCGGTCTCGACCACCTGCTCGGCGGCCTTGCGGGCCCGCGGATCGGCCTGGTTGACCTTCACCAGCCCGAGTTCGTAGGCACGCGGATTGTGCAGGACCATGTCCCCGAACTTGTTGAGGACGACGACGCCGTTGTTGCTGGACCGCACGAGGCGTTCGAGCAGTTCGGCCACGGTGGGGCCGGCCGGCCTCCGCTCCTCGCGGCGGGTGCGGCTCCTCGCGATCAGGAAGCCGAAAACCACACCGACGATCAGTCCGCCGACGGCCAGGGCGAGTGCAACAGGCGTGGTCACAGGGGAATCGTAAGCGCGTGGGTAGTCTTTTGGCCTAGTCCCGGCCGCGTACTCGTGATGCCTATGACACCTGGGGACACCCTGTTCGCCTGCAGGTCAGACCTCGTTCACGTGGCCGAGACCTCCTGGGTGAGGCGGGTCACCCGAACCGGGGACATCGGTACCGGCTCGTGCCCGGATCACGACTTTCGTCGTGACTATCCGAACCGTGTTCTGCCCACTCACCGGCGAATAGCGACGTTCCCGTCACGGCTGCCGGGGAATGTTGGAAGACTGTCGCCGTGGAACTCGTCAGTGACATCTCCCTGATTCGCGGAGAAGAAGAGCTGTTCGACCGGACGGCTCATCTGTTCGTCGCGGCGACCGACATCGCGTGCGCGGCCGACGACCTCTACACCTGGGCGCTTTCCCGGCCGTCGCTCACCCGGCAGGGTGAACGGCTCGTCCGCGACAAGCGGATCCGGAAGCTGTACCGCCCCGGCGTCCTGCTGAACGAGCAGACCGCGCGGCACCTGCACCACCTGTCCGAACTCGGCGCGCAGATCCGGATCGGCACCGAGGAGATCAACGAGACGATCCTGCTCGACGAGCGGGTCGCGATCATGGCGGGCGACGAGGGCAAGGCGGTCCGCTCCTACAGCGTCATCTCGCGCCCCGAACTGGTGCAGGGCATCCTGTCGCTGTTCGAAACCGCCTGGCTGGCGTCCACCACCCTGGAGACGTTCGACGCGCGGTTCGCCGACATCCGGACGGAGGCACCGCAGATCCTCGAGTTCCTGACCACCGGCTGCAAGGACGAGAAGGCCGCGAAGAGCCTCGGCATGGGCGTTCGCACCTATCAGCGTCGCGTCTCGGAACTGCTGGTCGCGCTCGGCGTGACGTCGCGGCTCCAGGTCGACGCGCGGGCGCGGGAACTCGGCCTCTTGTGAGGCGCTGGGCGGGGCTCGTCGCGCTGCTCGCGCTCGCGGGCTGCACCACCGCGGTCTCCGGGACCGCCCGGCCCGAGCCGGAAACCCCGCCATCGAACCTCGCGCTGGTCGATCCGGCGCGGACTGCCGCCGTGCTCACGGCGGTGAAGACGGCCACCGAAGCGGTGTTCTCCTACGACAGCACGGCCGTGCCCGCGTACGAGAAGGCGATCGCCGACAACCTGACGCCGGACGCGCGTGACGAGCTGGCGAAGCTGTTCGCCGAGGTCCGGAAATCGGCGGAACCGATCAAACTCGTGACGCGGGTGATCGTCTCGGCCGCGGTCGACGAGACGCCGGACAAGGCGCGGGTGCTGACCGTGCTCGACCAGAGCAGCACCAGGGCCGGCGCCACCAGCAAGGGCATCGCGTCGGTGCTGCTCGCGACCGTGCGCGAAGGCGACCGCTGGCGGATCGGCAAAGTCGAAGTGAACCCGTCCGCGCCCTCGCCCGCGGCGGAGGAACCAGGCGCCGGCGACCGGGTGTTCGCGAGGGTGCGGGATTCCGCCCGCGACGGCGCCCTCCGCGCCGCGGAAGCTCTGCTGAACGTGGATCCGGCCGACCCCGAAGGCACGTACGCCCGCTACGAGTCCGTGTCGACCGGGCAGTTGCTGACCCAGTTCCGGCAGGACAAGGCCGGGCGGCTGAACCAGATCCGAGCCGGCGGCACGAAGGCGACGCCGGCGCCGAATCCGGCGGCCGCGGTCATGGAGGTCGTGGACGACAAGGCGAGCGTGCTGCTCTGCGCGACGACGGACGTCACGGACGCGGCCGGGCAGGCGACGAAGCGGTACCTGCCGATCGTCCTGCGCCTCCAGCGGCTGCCCGAGGGCTGGAAGGCCGCGGGGGTCGAGTCGGTCCAGCCCCTGCCCTGACGCAATTCGTCCTCTGAATGCGGTGGTTCGAGGGCGAACTACCGCATTCAGAGGACGAAATGCGTGGGTCTAGCGGCCCTGGTTGGCGACGGCGGCCGCGGCTTCCTTGGCGGCCTCCGGGTCCAGGTAGGTCCCGCCGGCGGTGACCGGCTCGAGGTCCTCGGTGAGGTCGTAGCGCAGCGGGATGCCGGTCGGGATGTTGAGCCCGGCGATCGCGTCGTCGGAGATACCGTCGAGGTGCTTCACCAGCGCGCGCAGCGAGTTGCCGTGCGCGGCGACCAGCACGGTCTTGCCCGCGCGCAGATCCGGCACGATCTCGGACTCCCAGTACGGCAGCAGCCGCGCGACGACGTCCTTGAGGCATTCGGTCAGCGGGGCGGCGTCGCCGAGGTCGGCGTAGCGCGCGTCGCCCACCTGGCTGAACTCGTCGGCCGGGTCGATCGGGGGCGGCGGGGTGTCGTAGGAACGGCGCCAGAGCATGAACTGCTCCTCGCCGAACTCGTCGAGGGTCTGCTTCTTGTTCTTGCCCTGCAGCGCGCCGTAGTGCCGCTCGTTGAGGCGCCAGTCGCGCTTCACCGGGATCCAGTGCCGGTCGGCGGCGTCGAGCGCCAGGTTGGCGGTCGAGATCGCGCGGCGCATCAGCGACGTGTGGACGACGTCCGGCAGCAGGCCGGACTCCGCGAGGAGCTGCCCGCCCTTGCGCGCCTCCTGCTCGCCCTGCTCGGACAGCGGCACGTCCACCCAGCCGGTGAACAGGTTTTCGGCGTTCCACGTGCTCTGCCCGTGACGCAGCAGCACCAGAGTCCCAAGCTCAGCCATGGGGTTCAGCCTGCCAGAGTGAGCGGAAGCGCCGGTCAGAGGGCCGCGCTTCGCCTTCCTTCTACGGAGAGTGCGTTACCCGCGAGTAACACCTTCACCCGTCCAGAAGACGGGCCGCCAACAAGTCCCGATCCCCGGAAATCAGGCTGCACTCCGTTATCCCCGTTTTTCAAATTCACTCGAACGGAGTAACCGGTAGTCTTGTGATTACAGGTGGAGATCTGACAGGTTGACTACGTCCCGCGCGGCCGGATTCCACGCACTCCCCGGTTCGACGCGGGTGACGACCGCGACTCGTCTCCCCCCTGCCGAGTCGCGGCGCCCGCCGGCCCCGTTGGCATCCCCCTCGTCACCGGGTCCACCTTGGCGGGAACTTCAGCGGGGCGGCTCGAGATCGCGACTCCCCCCTCCCTCGAGCCGTCCCGCCTGTTCATTTTCGGGGCCCTTGTGACCGAACGGACGACACGCGTGCTGGGATGGACGACACGCGTGATTGAGCGGACGACACTCCGGCCGCGATCGTGTCGTCCATCCAGTCACGCGTGTCGTCCGCCGGATCACGCGTGTCGTCCGTTCAGTCACCTGACGTCGCCGGAACTACGCCTCGGGGGCTCGTCGGGGCTCAGTCCAGCGGGGGCGCGGACGGCAGATCCGAAGCGGTCGCCATCGCGGGCTCCGCCGGACGGCGCCGCTTGCGCAGCCACCACACCAGCGCGGCCGCGGGGACCCCGAAGACCAGCAGGAACGGCGCCATCGCGCCGAGCACGGTCAGCAGGCCGCCACCGAAGGTCAGGAACGCGTCCCAGCCGTCGCCCAGCCCGCCGAGGAACCCGCTGCGGGATTCCTCCGCCGCCGCGACGGTCTCCGCCTTCACCTGGAGGGAGATCGTCGACATGGCGACGCTTCCGGCCAGGCTTTCACGCCGCTTCTGGAGCGACTCGAGCTCGGCCTCCCGGCTCGTCAGCTCACTCTCGACCGAGGCGATCTCCGAGACCGACGTCGCCCTCGCGAGCAGCGCGCGGATGCGCTCGACGCTCGCCCGCTGGGTGGCCAGCCGCGAATCGACGTCGACCATCTGCTCGGTCACGTCCGTCGCGGTGACCTCGCGTTTGATCTGCTTCCCGAGCTTCCCCAGCTGGTCCAGCACACCGTCGAGACGCTCGGCGGGCACGATGACGTTGACCGACGCCCGCTTCTCCTGGGTGCTCTCCTGCCCCGTGTAGCCGGCGGCGCCCTGGGTGATGACGCGCACCTGGGAGATCACGTCGGCGACGTTCGGCGCGGTGAGTTCCAGGCTCGCCGTGCGCACCAGCTTGCGGTCGGCGATCCCCGGCTGCCCCGCCGGCGCCGGGGCCTTGCCCGATCCCGCGCTGTCGGTGGCTTCCTTCTTGGGCCCGCCCTGGTTCGGCGCCGCCTGCTTGGTGTCGGCCGACATCGGCATCGCGGCGGATTCACTGCTGCCGGAATCGTTCGCCGAACAGCCCGCCAGTGCCAGCACGATGCCGGCGGCGGCGACCCATCTCATTCGCTTGCGCATCAAACCGTCTCCCTCCAGTGTCGCGGAAAGAGACGGATCCGGATCCGGTGCCGTTGCACCGTTCGGGTCACGAGTCGGTCAAGGCTCCGGGTTCGTGTCCGTTCGAAGGTTCGACGAGATGTTTGAACGCCTGCAGGTTCGCGAGCGACTCGCCGCGGGAAACGCGCCAATCCCATTCGCGTTTGATCGATTCCGCGAATCCGAGCTCCAGCAACGTGTTGAAATCGCCGTCGGCGGCTTCCAGCACCTGCCCGAGGATCTTGTCCAGCTCGGACTCGGTGACCGTGTCCAGACCGAACCGGCCGACCAGGTAGATGTCGCCCATCGCGTCCACGGTGTAGTGCACGCCGTACAGCTTCGCGTTGCGGCGCAACAGGAACCGGTAAACGTCCTCATGGGACTCATCGGGACGGCGGCAGACGAAGGCTTCGACGGCGAAGGCGTGGTCCCCGGCGACCAGCCAGCAGTTGGTCTGCAACTTCTTGGTACCGGGCAAGGTGACGAAGTACTTTCCCTCGCCACGCCTTTCGTATTCCAGGCCCGCATTGTCCAAAGAGGACCGCAAGGTCTCGTCGAGCGTCAAACCGCCACCTCCGCGCGCTGTTCGAGGGCACGCCGGAACGCGCCGGTCGCCTGAGCGTACGTGTCGAGCAACCGGTCCGTCGTGCGACGCCAGGAGAAGCGCCGCGCGTGGACGACGGCGTTGGCCGAAAGCTCGGCGCGCCGCCCGGGCCGCAGCGCGACGTTCGCGAGCGCATCGGCCCAGTCCTTCGCGTCGTGCGAAGGCACGAGCAGCCCGGAAACCCCGTGCGGCACCGCGACCGGCAGCCCGCCGACCTCGGCCGCGATCACCGGTGTCCCACAGGCCTGCGCTTCGAGCGCGACCAGCCCGAACGACTCGTTGTAGCTCGGCACGGCGACGATGTCGGCCGCGCGGTAGACGTCGACCAGCGACTGGCCGGGCTGCGGCGGCATGAACCGGGTCTGTTCCTCGATCCCGAGGGAGACGGCCAGCTCGCGCAGGGCCTGCGGCTGCTCCAGCCCGGTCCCGGACGGGCCGCCGACGATCAGCACCACCAGCCGCGACGCCAGCTCGGGCCGCTCGCGCAGCATTTCGGCCGCGGCGAGCAGGAGGACGTCCGGCGCCTTCAACGGCTGGATGCGGCCCGCGAAGGCCAGCACGATCGCGTCCTGCGGCAGGCCCAGCGCCCGGCGCGCGGCGGGCCGGGATCCGGGGGTGAACCGGTCGAGGTCGACACCGGGCGGGATGGCGTGCACGGAATGCGGGTCGGCGTCGTACAGCTCGATCAGCTCGCGGGCCTCGACGCGGGTGTTCGCCACCAGGCAGTCCGCCTCCTCGACGACCTGCTCCTCACCGATCACGCGGGTGCGCGGCTCCGGGGTGTCGCCGTCGGCGAGCGCGGCGTTCTTGACCTTGGCCAGGGTGTGCGCGGTGTGCACCAGCGGCACGCCCCAGCGGTCGCGGGCGAGCCAGCCCGCCTGGCCGGAAAGCCAGTAGTGCGAATGGATGAGGTCGTAGTAGCCCGGCTCGTGGAACGCCTCGGCCCGCAGCACCCCGGCGGTGAACGCGCACAGCTGCGCGGGCAGCTCGTCGCGGCCCAGCGGCTCGAACGGCCCGGCGGGGATGTGCCGGACCAGCACGCCGGGCGCCAGCTCGGCGACCGGGGGCTGATCCGAGGAGGTCGCCCGCGTGAACACCTCGACCTCGACGCCGCGACGGGCCATCTCGGTGGCCGTCTGGCTCACGTAGACGTTCATGCCGCCGGCGTCGCCGGTACCCGGCTGTTCCAGCGGAGAGGTGTGCAACGACAGGACCGCGACGCGCCTGGGCGCGGCGTCGAACCCGTGCAGGGGGATCGTCACCTGGTCAACACTCCCGAAGTCCTACTGATCGGCGAACCGGCGCAGTAGATCACCGAACTCGTCCGCCGCTTCGGCGAACGGCAGATGCCCCACCTCAGGTAGCCAACGCACGACGGCCCCCGGAATCTTCCCGGCCGCGTACTCCGCCGACGTCGGATCGATCACAGCGTCCGCGAGACCATGGATGATAAGTGCCGGTTTGTCCAGATCGCGAAGGACGTCCTCGCTCCCGATGTCGCGCCGGAACAGCGCGGAGCGCACCGCGGGCGGGGTGGAAAGACAGGCGCCGAGCAACGACTGGGCGAGCGTGCCGGAGACCGGGGCGGCGGTCATCCGCCCGCTGAACTGCACCAACGCGGGAATCGCGACCGCCGGATCGTCCGAAAGCACCGCCGGGATGGCCTCGCGCATGGCGGGCCCGACCTTGCCGCCGGGCCGGTCCTTGCCGATTTCTGTGATGGCGCCCACAAAGACGACGCCACCGAGCCTCGACGAGCCGTGTACCCGGAGGTAGTCGGTGATCACCAGCCCGCCGTAGGACCAGCCGACGACGATCGCGTCTTCACCGGCGAAGTCGAGGACCGAGGCGAGGTCTTCGGCCCAGACCCGCGGATCGTCGTAGCCGGCGGAGGGCACCTCGGAATCGCCGTGACCGCGCAGATCCATCGCGACCAGGCGGAATCGCTCGCTGAGCGCGGGATCCGCCAGCTGCGGCGCCCAGGCCTTGGCGGACTGGGCCCAGCCGTGCACGAACACGATCGGACGGGTGTTCTCGGCGCCCTCGACCCACAAGCCGATCCGGGTCCCGCCGTAGCCGACTACCTCGGTCTTCATGGGCGTCAGCCTATGAGGTTCCGGAATGCGTGCGGCTCGTGAGTGGCAAGGACGGTTAGAACCGTCCTTGCCACTCACGAGGCCGACCGGCTACTTGACCGCCGAGAGTGCCTTCCAGGACTTCCAGTCGTAGAACCAGTCCTTGACGTCCGATTTGGTCGGACTGCCCAGTTTCGACCCGGTGATCTCGACCGGGTCGCCGATCATCGCCGTGTCGAAGTACTTCTTCGCGTCCGCCTCGAGCAGGTTCACGCAGCCGTGCGAGGTGTTGGCCTTGCCGATGTTCGCCGCGTTGTCCTGGTTCTCGTGGATGTACTCGCCGTTGTTCGAGATCCGGCAGGCCCACTTCTTGTTGACGTTGGTGTAGCCGTAGCGCGCGTTGTCGAACCGCGCCGTCGGCTCCTTCGTCATCACGATGAACGTGCCGTTCGGGGTGTTGCGCTGGACGTCGGAGTCGAGCCCGTTCGAGCACGGGTAGCTCGCCGATTCCGCGCCGCCCCGGTAGACCTTCATCACATGGTCCGGGGTGTGGATCTTGACCACCTGGTTGCGGCCGATCTTGAACTCGGTGGTCACGTCGGCCTTGCCGTACGCGCCGCCGCCGAGCGCGACGCCGTAGAGCTTCGCCTCGACGTTGACCTTGATGTTGGCGGGCCAGTACTCCTTGGGCCGCCAGTCGACCTGCGTGTCCGACAGCCAGCCCCAGGAGCCCTCGACGTCCTTGTCGGTCTTCACCTTGAGCGCCTTCTCGGCGGCCGCCTTGTCCTTGACCGGGGACGCGAACTTCACGCTGATCGGCATCGCGACGCCGACCTCGGCGTCGTCGGTCGGGTTCAGCGTGGCGCGAATCTCCTTGGCGGGTTTGACCGTGCTGAACGAGCCCTTGAACTCGGCCGGCTTGTCGTCGCTGCCGGTGGCCTTCGCGGCGTAGGTGTACGTCTTGCCGTAGCCGAGGACCTCGGTACTGGTCCAGGTGAGCCCATCGGGGGAAAGCTCACCCTTGACCTCCTTGCCGTTGTCCCCGGTGACCTTGACCTCGGTGAGCTTGCCGTCGGCGACCTTCACCACGACGGGCGTCACCACGGAGGCGTCCTTGGCGTCGGCGGCGGGTTCGGCGGTGATCTTGGCGACCGGGGCGGCGTTCTGCTCCGCGCCGCCGCTGCCTTCCGGTTTGGCGTTGCCGTCTTCTCCGCTGGAGCAGGCAGCGGCCAGCATGGCCGCCCCCGCGGCGAGCGCGGCCTTGAACACCGTGCGCCGTTCGATCACTAGTACCTCCCATGAAGATCCCCGCGAGCCCCTACCCGCTCAGCGCTGGGAACCTCTCCGACGTTACCCGCGGCGACGGAACTCACCCGCGCCCCTCACGGGGATAGACGCACGGGGACGGCGCGGGGTTGTTCACCTCCCGCATTTAGTCCTCTGAATGCGATCTTTGCGCGTGCAAGTACCGCATTCAGAGGACTAAATGCGGGAGGGGGTCAGAGCGAGCAGTTGATCAACAAGGGTTCCGGGTGCAGCGAAACGCCGAAGCGAGCCTCGACGCCGTCGCGCACTTCGCGCGCCAGAGCGAGAAGGTCCTCAGTCGAGGCTTTGCCGCGGTTCGTGAGCGCGAGCGTGTGCTTCGTCGACAGCGAGACCCTGCCGCCGGGCCCTTCGTGCCCCTTCGCGAACCCGGCCCGCTCGATCAGCCACGCGGCGGACAGCTTCGTGCCGCCCGGCGCCGGGTACTGCGGCACGCGCACGTCCTCGCCGACGACCTCCACGATCCCCGCCAGCACCTTCGCCAGCCGCGTCTCCCCGATGATCGGGTTGGTGAAGAACGAGCCCGCGCTCCACGTGTCGTGATCGTCGGCGTCCAGGACCATGCCCTTGCCGCGACGCAGCCCGAGGACGGCTTCGCGGGCTTCGGCCGCCGGGACCCGGTCACCGATCTCGACGCCGAGCGTGCGAGCGAGTTCGGCGTAGCGGATCGGCGCGGAGAGGCCGTCTTCGGTGACCTTGAAGCGCACGGTGAGCACGACGCCCGCGTCGGTCCCCTTCAGGATCGACGTGCGGTAGCCGAAGCCGAGCTCTTCGGCACTCAGCGTGCGGATCTCGCGGGTGGCACGGTCGTAGAGGTCGACCGAGACCAGGGATTCGGCCACCTCGCAGCCGTACGCGCCGACGTTCTGGATCGGCGTCGCGCCGACCGAACCGGGGATCCCGGACAGGCATTCGAGCCCGCCGGCGCCGTCGGCGACCAAACCCTCGACGAAACCGTCCCAGTTCTCCCCCGCCGCGACCTCGACGAGATCCCCGTCACGTGTCCAGCCGCTGGTGCCGACCTTCAGCACCGTGCCCTCGAAGCCTTCGTCGGAGACGACGAGGTTCGAGCCGCCGCCGAGCAGCAGGACCGGCTCACCGGCTTCGTCGGCCTCGCGGACCGCGTCGACCAGGGCCCGCACGGTCTTCGCCTCGGCGAAACACCGGGCCTTGCCGCCGAGGCGCAACGTCGTGTGGTCGGCGAGGGTGGGAGTTTCGGCAGTGCTCACGCCCGTGAACGGTACTGTCTGGCGCCATGGCCTCCCGTATCGAGCACCGATCGACGTTCTCCGCAGACCTCGCGACCACGTTCGACGCGGTCGCCGGCGAGGCGGCGCTGCGGGCGAGGCTGGAGGAGATCGGCGGCGACGACGCGGAGCTGCTGGAGTACGCCCCGGCCGGGGACGGTGTGCGCTACAAGCTGCGCCAGGGCATCAGCTCGGACAAGCTCCCGTCGGCCGTGCGGACACTGCACCGGGGCGATCTGATCGTCGAGCGAGAGCAGACCTGGAAGACCGCCGGGTCCGGCTACACCGGCACCGCGACGGCGTCGGTGTCGGGCGTGCCGGGTGAGATCACCGCGAAGACGTCGCTGACCGGCGAAGGCGAGCGGACGACGCTGGTCAACAGCGGCGAGGTCAAGGTGCGGATCCCGTTCGTCGGCGGGAAGCTGGAGGGCGTGATCGCCGAACAGGTCACCAAGCTGCTGGAACGCGAGGCCGAATTCGTCGCGAAGTGGCTGGCCGAGCGCTGAAACCGGTCGGGGCACCGACACGGGGCACGACCAACCCCAACCGGCTCCGCCGCGTCGACCGATGGCTCGCGAGCGACCCTGACGTGACCCGGCTGCTGCACCGCGCGGACGAACCGCTCGTGGTGGACCTCGGCTACGGCGCCTCACCGGTGACCACGGTCGAGATGGCACGACGGCTGCGCACGGTCCGGCGCGACGTCCGGGTGCTGGGCCTGGAGCTGGACGCCGAACGGGTCGCCGTCGCGCAGACCGCCGTCGACCGGCCGTGGCTGGACTTCCGGCGCGGCGGTTTCGAACTCGCCGGGACGCGGCCGGTGCTGGTGCGCGCGTTCAACGTGCTGCGCCAGTACGACGAGGCCGAGGTCCCGGGCGCCTGGTCGCTGATGCTGGACGCGATGGCGCCGGGCGGACTGCTCGTCGAAGGCACCTGCGACGAGATCGGGCGGCTCAGCACCTGGGTCGCGGTCGGCTCCGGCGGGCCGCGCAGCCTGACCCTGTCCGTTCATCTCGCCAGCCTGGAACGTCCGTCCACAGTGGCCGAACGCCTGCCCAAGATCCTCATCCACCGCAACGTTCCCGGCGAACGAGTCCACGAACTACTGTCCCTTTTGGACATCTGCTGGGCGACGGCGGCGCCACACCAGAACTTCGGCGTCCGCGCCCGCTGGGCGCATGCCGTCCATCTGCTCACGGCCCGGGGCTGGCCGGTGCTGAACCGGCCGTCGCGGTGGCGGCTCGGTGAACTCACCGTGCCGTGGTCCTCGGTGGCCCCGGACTAGGAATTCACCGGTCGAACCCCGCTCCGTCACCCCAAAGCGACCTGCGGTGATCACCATGGAACCGTGGAACTGCTGGAGTACGTCACCGGGCTGCTCGAGGGCACGCTCGGATCGCCCTGGCTGTGGGTGATCGTGTTCCTGGTGTCCGGGTTGGACGCACTCCTGCCGTTCATGCCGAGCGAGACCACCGTCATCACCGTCGCCGTCCTGATCGGCACGGACTTCCCCCAGCTGGCGCTGCTCGCGCTGGTCGCCGCGCTCGGAGCCTGGCTGGGCGACTGTCTCGGCTACACCGTCGGCGCGGCCGCGGGTCCGCGAGCACTCGCCCGCCTGCAGCGCGGCCCGGACGGGGTCCGGCGCTACGAATGGGCGAAGATCCAGGTGCGGCGCAACGCCGTCCTGCTGATCCTCGCCGCCCGCTACCTGCCGGGAGGCCGGGTCGCGAGCGGGCTCGCCAACGGCAGCCTCGGCTATCCGCCGCGGAAGTTCGTTCCGCTCGACGCCCTCGGCGCGAGCATCTGGGCGGTGTACAGCGTCCTCATCGGTCTCGTCGGCGGAGCGGCCTTCGCGGACGAGCCGGAGAAGGGCCTTCTGCTGTCCTTCGCGCTCGGCCTGCTGCTGGTCGCGGCGATCGAGGTCGGGCGGCGGGTCCGTGTCCGGATACTGACCCGGCGCCGCGCGGCGGCCGGGACCAGCGACAATGGAGTCCGTGTCGAACCCTGAACGTCGCTATGTGATCTCCTTCGGCTGCCCTGACCGCACCGGCATCATCGCCCGCATCTCGGGCTTCCTCGCCGAACACGGCGGTTGGATCGTCGAAGCGGCGTACCACACGGACCCCGACACCGGCTGGTTCTTCACCCGCCAGGTCGTGCGCGCCGACTCGCTCCCGTTCGACGCCGCCGAACTGCGCACCCGCTTCGCCGAAGTCGCGAAGTCGCTTTCGGCCGAATCGAGCTGGCAGGTCAGCGACACCGGTGAGCGCCGTCGCGCCGTGATCCTCGTCTCCAAGGCCGGGCACTGCCTCTACGACCTCCTCGGCCGCGTCGCCTCCGGCGAACTGGACGTCGACGTCGCCGCCGTCATCGGCAACCACGCTTCGCTGGGCGACATCACCCGCGCCCACGGCATCCCGTTCCACCACGTCCCGTTCCCCGCGGGTGACGCGGGCGCCAAGGCGTCGGCGTTCGCCGAAGTGCGGAAACTCGTCGACGAGCACGACCCGCACGCCGTCGTCCTCGCCCGGTTCATGCAGGTCCTGCCGCCGGAACTCTGCGAGGCGTGGGCCGGGCGGGCGCTCAACATCCACCACAGCTTCCTGCCGTCGTTCGTCGGCGCGCGGCCGTACCACCAGGCCCACGCGCGCGGGGTGAAGCTCATCGGCGCGACCTGCCACTACGTCACCGCGGACCTCGACGCGGGGCCGATCGTCGACCAGGACGTCATCCGGGTCGACCACGGCGACTCCGTCGAGGACATGGTCCGCAAGGGCCGCGACATCGAGAAGGTGACGCTGGCGCGCGGGCTGCGGTGGCACCTCGAAGGCCGCGTGCTGGTGCACGGGAACCGGACTGTCGTGTTCTAGGCGCTGTCCTGTGGGTCTGTTCGATGGGCTTCGTGATCCAGGTGGTTCCTGGCGGTGCGGGCGGGTCGGCCTCGTACCGGGTCGTACTCGGCCGAGCCCGCCCGTGCCGTCAGGGAGCACCTGGGCGCGAAGACCGCGGACAGACCCACAGGACAGCGCCTAGTGGTTCACTGGGGTCATGGGGACCTCAGAGATCAAAGTGATCGAGACGCGCGAAGCGCTGCGTGAGCACCTCGGCCACCCGGCCGAGCGCACCAAGGGGAAGATCATCCCCTTCCTCGATCCGCACGCGCGCACGCTGATCGAGCACTCGCCGTTCTACCTGCTGGCGACGGCGTCGTCCGACGGGACCTGTGACGTCTCCCCGCGGGGCGACCCGGCCGGTTCGGTGAAGGTGCTCGACGACAAGACGCTGGTGCTGGCGGACCGCCCGGGCAACAAACTGCTCGACAGCCAGACCAACATCCTCGAGAACCCGCACGCCGGGCTGCTGTTCCTGATCCCGGGGATGAACGAGACGCTGCGGATCAACGGCCGCGCGAAACTGGTGGCGGACGCGCCGTTCTTCGACGACCTCGTGGTCAAGGGGAAACGGCCCGCGCTGGCGATCATGGTCGAGGTCGAAGAGCTGTACATGCACTGCGCCAAGGCTTTCCTGCGGTCGTCGCTGTGGAAGCCGGAAACCTGGCCGGAGCGCTCCAGCCTGCCGACCGCCGGCCAGATCTTCCGTGACCAGATGAAGCTGGACATGTCGGCGGAGGCGCTGGACGCCGCGCTGACGGAAGGCGCGCTCACGACGCAGTACTGAGAGCTGAAGGACGCTTTCCTCGCATGAGACGCGGGGAAAGCGTCCTTCAGCGCCGGGTCAGACGCGGACCAGCATCTTGCCGGTGTTCGCCCCGCCCAGCAGGTCAAGGAAGGCCTGCGGCGCGTTGCGGATACCGTCCACAATGGTCTCCGAGTACTTGAGCTCGCCGGAGGCGACCAGCGGCGCGACCTCCTTGACGAACTGCGGCTGCAGCGCGTAGTGGTCGCCGACCAGCATGCCGCGCATGGTGAACCGCTTCGCGATGATCGACGCGAGGTTGCGCGGCGCCGCGGCCGGTTCGGTGTTGTTGTAGACCGAGATCATCCCGCAGATCGCCATCCGGCCGTGCAGGTTGATCAAGTCGATCGCGGCTTCGAGGTGCTCGCCGCCGACGTTGTCGAAGTACACGTCGATACCCTCGGGCGCCGCCGCGCGCAGCTGCTCGGCGACCGGGGCGTCCTTGTAGTTGAACGCCGCGTCGAAGCCCAGTTCGTCGGTCAGCCACTTGACCTTTTCGTCGGTGCCCGCGCTGCCGATGACCCGCTTCGCGCCCTTCAGCTTCGCGAGCTGGCCGACGACGGACCCGACGGCGCCCGCCGCGCCGGACACGAAGACGGTGTCACCCTCCTTGAACTCCGCGACGTCGAGCAGTCCGGCGTACGCGGTGAGCCCGGTCATCCCGAGGACACCGAGGTACGCGGTGACCGGCGCGGCTTCGGGGTCGACCTTCACCGCGTGCTTCGCGGCGACGACGGCGTGCGAACGCCAGCCGAGGCCGTGCAACACGATGTCGCCGGGCTTGAAATCGTCCACGGTGGACTCGAGCACTTCACCGACGGCGCCGCCGTGCATGACCTTGCCGACCTCGTACGGTTCGGCGTAGGACTTCGCGCTGCTCATCCGGCCGCGCATGTACGGGTCCACACTCAGCACCTGGTTGCGGACCAGGATCTGCCCCTCGCCCGGTACCGGGATCTCGACGTCGGCGATCTCGAAGTTCTCGAGCGTGGGGACGCCGTGCGGACGGGAGGCGAGCCGGATCTCGGTTGCGTTCACGAGGTAACTCCAAGTCTGTCGCTCAAGCGGGGCGGTCGCCCCGTATTCACGTCGGGTACAACGAGCGAACCGGGGCGACCATTCCGGTTGTGGCGAGCGCTACACGACCTCGGCGAGTTTGCCGAGCACTCCCTCGTAGATCCGCTTGAGGCCGCCGGGCGCGAAGGTCTTCTCGAAGAAGCCGCCGATACCGCCCGCGCCGTCCCAGGTGGTCTCGATACGGACGAGGCTGCCCTCCGGCACCTCGCGGACGGTCCAGGTGGTGACCATGCTGGAGTTCGCGTCGGTCTCGACGAGGGTGCCTTCGGACGGCTCGGTCACCGTCGCGGCGACGTCACGCACCCGCTTCGACGTGGCTTGCAGCTTCCAGCGCGCCTTCGTGCCCGCGCCGACCCCGCCTTCGGTGACCTCGTAGTCGCGGTAGTGCTCGGTCAGCAGCTTCGGCCGGGTTTCGGCGTAGTCCGCCACGAGCGACCTGACCTTGTCCGCCGGCGCCTCGATGGTGCGCTCCGCGATGGCCGTGACCTTTCCCATCCCACTCCCTTTCACCCGTGTTGCGAGACAGCGTCCACGATTCCACCGGTGCTCGCAGGGGGAGCGGGCGGCCCCTCGCGCGAGTACGGCAGCGAAGGCGGTCCAGAGCGGGACACCGTGTTGCGAAAGCCACTTTCGCAACCTTCAACGTTGCGAAAGTGGCTTTCGCAACCTTGGGGCCGCCACCCGGGAGCCACCCTGCGCTGAAGTCGCCCCCGACGCAAGGAAGGGGCCTTTCATCGCAAAATTTGCCATGAAAGGCCCCTTCATCTCATTTGCGAAGAGCCTCAGATGAGGGACTTCTCCTTCAGCCAGTCCTTCGCGACGTCCGACGGCTTCTCGCCGTCCGAGTCGACGCGTTTGTTCAGCTCACGCAGCTGCACGGTGTCGAGGGCCTTGCTCACGGCGTTGACGGCGGCCGCGAAGTCGGCGCCGCGTTCGTCGAGGACCTTCTTGTTCACCGCGGGCACGACGTTCTCGGTCGGCACGATGCCGAGGTCGTCCTCCAGCGCCACGAACTGCGGGTCGCCGACGAGCGGGCTCACCGAGTCGACCGGGATGACGGTGACCTTGCCGGACCGCAGCTGCTCGACGCGCGGGCCCGCCTCCTGCACGGTCTGGAACGTGGCCTTCAACTTGTAGACCTCCGTGAAGCCCTTGAAGCAGGGAAGCCGCTCCGCGCACTCCGGCCCGCCCGCGACGATGACGTTGTCGACCTTGGACAGGTCGCTGATCTTCGCGAGGCCCTTCTCCTTGGCCAGGTCGGCCTTCACGATGTAGGTGTTCTTGTTCTCCGCCGGCGAGTAGTCCAGCAGACCGATGCCGTCGGGCTCGAACAACTTCTTGAGCTGCTCGTGTTCGGCCTGCGCGTCCTTCGCGGCTTCCTTGCCGTACCCGGTGCTGATGGCCGCGCCCTGGTATTCCGGGATGAACTGGAGTTCACCGGATTTCAGCGCCGGGTAGGTCAGCTCGCGGGTAGCGAGGTTCAGCTTGCGGGTGATCGGATAACCCTTGGCCTCCAACGCGTTCGCGTACAGCTCGGCGAGGATCACGCTGTCGGTGAAGTTGAAGGAGGCGACCACGATCGGTGCCCCGCCCTTGCTCTGCGCGGCCGGGGCCGCCGTGTCTTCGCCGCCC
Source organism: Amycolatopsis sp. NPDC000009 (assembly GCF_055563465.1). Lineage (NCBI taxonomy): Bacteria > Bacillati > Actinomycetota > Actinomycetes > Pseudonocardiales > Pseudonocardiaceae > Amycolatopsis > Amycolatopsis sp. NPDC000009. The sequence goes on along the minus strand of NZ_JBVHDI010000006.1, from coordinate 254,914 downwards.
CCACAGGCGGTCAAACCGAGGACGGCGGCGGCGAGCACCGCGCCCACTCGAACATTCCGTGTCCAGCGCACGTGCACACTCCTATGACTCGTTCAGAGGAATGCACCGTATCCCCGGGTCACGACAGAATCCACATTTTGAGAGTTGCGCCCCCTCTGCTCCCAGACAGCGGAATCCGGCCGCCCGATCGGGGTAAGGTCGGCCAGTGCGAGCATCCTCCGTGTTCCCCGTTCCCGCCCAGGGCGGACGGCCGCTCTTCGAGTGGCGGTGGGTGGACCGCCACCTCGACGAGATCTTCGAGCGGCTCGGCGAGCACATCACGCTGACCGCGGCGGCACTCGCCATCGGGCTGGTGGTGTCGATCGGTGTTTCCGCGGTTTCGCTGCGTCGCAAGTGGTTCTACGTCATCGCGCTGGGCACGGCGGGTTCGTTGTACGTCATCCCGAGCCTCGGCGCCTTCGCCGTGCTGGTGCCCTTCACCGGGCTGACGTCCTTCGCCACCGCGGTGATTCCCTTGGCCACGTACACGTTGCTGATCCTCATCCGCAACATCGTCACCGGCGTCGAACAAGTGCCGAAGGAAGTCCGCGAAGCCGCGATAGGCATGGGTTTCACGCGTTCGCGGTTGCTGTGGCAGGTCGAACTCCCGCTCGCGCTGCCGGTGGTGATCGCGGGCCTGCGAGTCGCGGCGGTGACCACCATCGGGCTCGTGACGGTGACCTCCATGCTCGGCAAGGGCGGTCTCGGGTACTTCATCCGCAACGGGATCCAGACCGCGACGCCGAATCCGACGTCGATCATCGTCGGCGTCGGGCTTTCCGTGGTGCTGGCCGTGGTGGTGGATCTGCTGCTGTGGCTCGGTGGGCGCGCGCTGGCGCCGTGGTCGCGGAAGGCGGCGTCGCGATGAGCATCATCGACCAGACCATCGAGTGGTTCGGCGAACCGAATCGCTGGAGCTGGACGGATCCGGCGGGCGTGCCGTACCGGACCGTCGAGCATCTCCAGTTCTCCTTGCTGGCATTGGCGATCTCCGCCGTGCTGACGATTCCGCCCGCGTTGTGGCTGGCGCACTATCGCCGCGCGCAGTTCCTCGCCACGAGCGCGGTGAACATCGGCCGCGCAGTCCCCAGCTTCGGGCTCGTGATCCTGTTCTGGTTCCTGGCTTCCCGGCTCGAAGCCGACACGACCTTCTGGCCGTTGATGCTCGCGCTGGTGGCCTTGGCGCTGCCGCCGTTGTTCACGAACACCTACGCGGGTGTCATCCAGCTGGAGCAGGAAACCGTCGACGCCGCGCGCGGGACCGGCTACCGCGAGTGGCAGATCATGCTGCGTCTGGAGTTGCCGCTCGCGTCGCCGGTCATCCTGGCGGGCGCTCGCGTCGCGTTCCTGCAACTGGTGGCGACGGTAGCGATCGGCGCGATCGTCAACGACGGCGGCGGGCTCGGACGGTACATTGTGGACGGTTTCGCCCTCGGCGATCCCGGCCACGGCGAGATCCTGGCGGGCGGGATCGCGGTCGTCGTACTGGCTTTGGTGTGTGAAGGCGTTTTCGCGCTCGTCACGCGTTGGGTGACCCCGCGCGGGCTGGCGATCCAATCCCGCGCGGATGCCCGTACCTAGTCCAAGGTCGTCAGGTCGTTGAAGTACGAATCCCGCAGCACGGCGATCAACGCGGTCACCTCGGGCCCCAGCGGCCGGTACGCGGTGACCGGTGGAACCAGCCCACGCAGCCACTCGTAAGCGGCACGAAGCCGGGGCGAGCCGTCACCGGCCGCCAGCCACCGCGCCTGCGAACCCGTGATCAGTTCGCAGGCGGTGATGGCGAACATCCGCGCACAGGCGTCACGGAGCTGATTCCCCGCCGCCCAGGCGAACGCCTGCACGTCCTCCTGTCCACCGGAAGTGTCGACGGAACCCAACGTCGCGGGCGTGGCCAGCCGCCGCAGCGCGTGCAGCTCCCCCACCGCGCGTTTGTGCAACGGCACCAGCCCCGCCTGCGGCCCCGGCTCCACCGCGAGCTGCGCGGGCAGGCCGCTGAACCGTTCGTCGAGCAACCGGTGCGTCCGCTGCACGCTCACTTCGCCGAGATGCACCAGCGCCGCCGTCACCGCGTCCATCCGCAGCCCGAGTTCGACGGCGTGAAATCCCGTCGTGGACACGAATTCGCCATCGAGGAAGGCGGGCGAGTCCGTCGGCGACGAACGCCGCAGGACCTCGCCCAGCTCACCGTTCACCCGCGTCAGATGGGCGATCGCCCGCGGCGCGACACGCACCGAAACCGGCGCCTGGACGACTCCCAGGCGCTCCGTGGCACCGTCGAGCAGGCCGCCGATCTCGTACAGGACCGAACGCAGCACCTGATCGTCTCCCGCCAACGCGGGACGATAGACCGCTTGCGGCGCACCGAGAACGTCGATCGCGACCGCGGCGGCCAGCGTCTGGAGGTCCGCCACCTGCTGGACTTCGGTCCGCGCGAACGCGGCGAGCGTCTCCGCCAGTGGCGAGCCCTGGATGAGGGTCGCGGCCTCCTTGAGGCCTGGCTCGTACGGCTCCGCGAGCACCTCCGCCGCAGGCGTTTCGACGCCGTCCACCAGCACGGTCCCGACGCCAAGGAAGGTCTGGAAGGCGTGCGCCAGCGGGATGATCTCGCCGGCGCTGCCCAGCCCCGTCCGCGGTACGGCGGGGGTGAACCCTTCGTTCAGCCGGTCGACGAGGAACGTCACCAGCTCCGGACTGGCGCCCGCCTCGGGTGCGAGCAGATCCCGCAGGCGCACCAGCAGCAGCCAGCGCACTTCCTCGGCCGAGAGCCAGGGCGGACCGCCGACGGCACGGCCGATCAGCAGGTTCCGCTGGTGGGCGCTCGACGCGGGCGCGGCGACCCCCGCGAGCCGCCCCATCCCGGTGTTCACGCCGTAGACGGGGCGCTCGGTCAGCGCGGCCAGGACGCGGGCGCGGTTCTCGCCGAGCCTCGCCAGCAGCGCGGGATCGATTTCCAGGAAGCCCGCCTCGAAGGCCGAGGCCGGCGAAAAGTCCTTAGTGGACAGTCTCACTCGACGGGACGGGCGAGACCGTCGATCACCTCGGCACCCGGCAAGGACGCGAGGATCGGACCCGAGATCAGCAGCTTGCCGCCGCGGACACCGCTGCCGACGACCAGTTCGGGTTCGTCGGCGACGCGCTGGTCGATCAGGATCGGCCACTCCGCGGGCAGGCCGACCGGCGTGATGCCGCCGTACTCCATTCCGGTGAGCGAGACGGCCTCGTCCATGGGGGCGAAGGACGCCTTGCGCACGTCGAGACGGCGTTTGATCACGCCGTTCACGTCGGCTCGGGTGGTGGCGAGGATCATCGCGGCGGCGAAGCGGACCTCACCGGCGCGTTTGCCGGCGACGACGACGCAGTTCGCGGACGCGGAAAGAGGGGAGCCGTACGCCTCGCAGAAGGCGGCGGTGTCGGCCAGCTCGGCGTCGATCTCGACGACGCCGACGGCGTCCGGATCGGGCAGGGCGGCGAGCGCCTTGGCGACGGGCTCGGCGAGCAGGTCCGTGCGGGAGAGGGCGGGGACGACGGTGAGGCTTCCGGCGATGGTCCAGTTGGTCACAGCGCCACGATAGTCACCAGTTGCGGCCGCCGCGTTGCACCTCGATGAGCTTGGGGCGGACGTCCACGAGGTAGACCAGGACCGCGACCAGCGCGGGCAGCCACAGGATCATGCCGCCGCCGTAGAACTGGAAGAAGGTCAGCACCACGGTGGATCCACCGGTGATGAGCATCCAGATGGGCTTGGTTTTCCGATCGGCGGCCGAATACGCGTCCGCACGCTGCAACAGCGCATGCACGAAAGCGAACAGCCCCGTCAGCGCGCCGCCCCAATGGATGGCGATGAGGATCCAGGTGGCAACGAACACGAGCTCAGCTTACGTCAAACCGGGCGAATGACCCGGGCCCCCGGCACCGAAGGCGGTGCCGGGGGCCCGGAGTTCACGCGGACCTTACTTCTCGGTGGTCTTCGGCGCGGTGGCCGGCTTCTTGGCGGCCGGGCTGGTGGTGGTGCGGCGGGTGGTGGCCGTGGTCTTCGGCGCGGTCTTGTTGGCGACCTTGCGCGAAGCCGAGCGGGTCTCGTGCGCGAGGTCGTCGCCGATCTCCTCGACCTCGTCGGCGATCTCGCCGGCGACCTCGGTCACCTTGCGGGCGGTCTTCTCGCCGGCGGAGCGGGTGCCCTTGGTGACCTTGCCGAGCACGGTGTCGATGCGCTCGCGGGCGTCGGTGGTCGCACCCTCGACGCGGTCCTGCGCGGTGCTGATCGCGTCCTCGAGCTGCTCGATGGCCTTCTTGACCTGCGGCTGCGCGGCGATCTTGTCCCACGCCTGCTCACCGGACTCGGCCAGCTTGTTGTACAGCTTCAGCGCGGCTTCGGTGTACTCGTCGATGACCTTGCGCAGCTCGGCCGGGTCCAGCTTCTCGCGGAGACCCTCGACGTCGTGCGGGAGCTCCTCGATGTTCTTGCGGGCGCTCTCGCTGCCCTCGACGACCTTCTCCTTGGCCTTGGCCACGGCGTCGACGACGGCCTGGCCCGCCAGGTTGCCGGCGCCCAGCGCGGCCAGCAGCGGCGTGCGGACCTGGTCGAGAGCGGTGTGCTTGCGGTCGTTCTTCGTGGCGGTGGTCATGCTGACTCCTTGGATTCGGCGGCTTGTTCTGGGGTTGACGCCACCGGCTCTGGCTTCGCGGCGGCGTTCTCTCGGCGGAACGATTCGTAGACGTCGAGCAGGACCTGCTTCTGCCGTTCGGTCAGCTCGGTGTCGGCGCGGATCGCGTCGCCGACCGGGCCGCCCGTCGGCAGATCGAGGATTCCCGCTTGCACGTAGAGCGCCTCGGCCGAGATACGCAGGCCCTTGGCGATCTGCTGCAGGATCTCCGCGCTGGGCTTGCGGACCCCGCGCTCGATCTGGCTCAGGTACGGATTGGACACGCCGGCGAGTTTCGACAGCTGCCGCAAGGAGATCTTCGCGTTGCTGCGCTGCTGGCGGATGTACTCGCCGATGTCGGAAGCGATGTCCGCGACCTTCTCCATCGGCCCACCCGATGCGGGCTGATCCCGGTCGTTGTCTGACATCGGTCACCTCCTCGCGACGTCTTCAACGCTACGCGCGGGTGCTAGCAATTGCAAGCACTCTGCTTGCAACCATCGGGTGTGTTGGTGCTCACCCCGCTACCGTGGAGGGATGTCGAACGCGACGCGGCTGCGGCGGCGCCTCGTCGAGCATCTGCTCGCCGAGGGCGTGCTGCACGACGCGCACTGGATGACCGCGTTCCGCTCCGTGCCGAGACACGTCTTCCTGCCGCGGTTCTTCGTCCCGGCGGCGAACGGCTGGGCCGCGGTCGACAGCGGCGACGACGAGTGGCTCCGGCGCGTGTACTCCCCCGATGTGCTGGTCGTCCAGCTCGACGACGACTCCGGGCTCTGGGAGCGGGCGCGCTATCTCGGCGCCCAGCCGGGAACGCCCACGAGTTCGTCCAGCCAGCCGACGATCATGGCGATCATGCTCGAAGAGCTCCGGGTCGCCGACGGGCATCGCGTACTCGAAATCGGCACGGGCACCGGCTACAACACCGCCCTGCTGTGCCACCGGCTCGGCTCCGGGCTCGTGTACACAGTGGACATCGATCCGGAGCTGGTCGACGCCGCGCGCGAACGGCTCGCGACGATCGGGTACGCGCCCTCGTGCGTGGCGGCCGACGGCGCCGATGGCTTCCCGGCGGGCGTGCTCTACGACCGGGTCCTGTGCACCTGTTCGGTTTCGTCGATCCCGCCCGCGTGGCTGGAGCAGACGATGCCGGGCGGGCTGATCGTCACCACGCTGAACCGGCCCATCGGCGGCGGGCTCGTCCGGATCGTCGCGGGAGAAGGCGCGACGGGGCACGGGCGGGTGCTCGCCCGCGACGGCCGCTTCATGCCGCTGCGCGCACACCGCTTCAAGCCGTCGAAGGCGCTCGAAGGCGACGTCTCCTGGCGGCCGACCCGGCTGCCGATGGGGGTGCTCACCGAAGTCCGCAGCCGCTTCGAGTTCTTCGGCGGGCTCCACCTTCCGGGCGTGACGGCCGCGCGGGCGGGCCAGAGCACCACGCTGATCCATCCGGACGGCTCATGGATGCGGCATCGGCAGCGGGGCAGCGAGTTCGAAGTGGCCGAAGGAGGCCCGCGGCGGCTGTGGGAGATCGTCGAAGCGGCGCACGAGGATTGGCTCGGCCTCGGCGAGCCGGGGCGGGACCGGTTCGGGCTCAGCCTCGACGGCGAAGACCAGGTGATCTGGCTGGATTCACCCGACGGCCGTACTTGGCCGTTGCGTCCCTGAAAGCAGGCCCCGCACCCACTTCTCGACGTGGTCGACAGCGTCGTCCACCGGGATGTGGGTGGTGTCGAACAGCTCGACCGGTGGATCCATCGAGGGCGCTTCCGCTTGCAGCCACTCGTTGAACTCCAGCATCTCCTCGACCCGCTCCTCGTCCCACTCGCGCCAGGCGGGCCGCGCGAGCAAACGCTTGCGCAGCGCTTCGGGCTCACTGACGAGCGCGAGGTAGTGGATGCCGGAGAAGAAGACGCGCTCGGGCAACCGCTCGAACTCGGGCGGCGCGACGGTGCCGCAGAGCACGACCGGCCGCCCGTTCTGGTGCAGCATCGCCGCCATCCGCAGCCAGGTCGAGCGGAACGCGGGATGGCCGGGGACGTCGTCACGCAGCGCCCCGGTCCACAGCACGTCCTGCTCGACCACGAGCGCGAGGTCGCCGAGGCGTTCCGCGAGCCGCGGCCCGACCGTCGACTTTCCGGCGCCGCTCGGCCCGGTCAGCGCGAACAGCGGGAGCCGCCGGAACGGCCACTGGTGCGCGCATACCGCGCACACCAGCAGCCCGCTCTCGACTCGTGGCCGTTCGGCGCGATCACCGCAAGCCGGGCAGATCTTGAGATCGAGGACCACGGTCAGTCGAAGAGGCCCTCGAGGAAGCCGCCCTTACGACGCTTGTGCCCGTATCCGCGCGGAGAGTCCGCGTACCCGCCGCGGTACCCCTTCGGCGAATCCGCGTAACCGCCGCGGTACCCCTTCGGCGAATCCGCGTAGCCGCCGCGATGCGGCCGCGGGGAGTCCGGTCGTCCGTAGTGCGGAGCCGGCGCGTGTCCACCTCCCTGGTACGGCGGGGGCGGCTGATGCCCACCGCCGTAGTACGAGTTCTCGGCACCGGCGATGGCTTCCAGCTCACCCCGGTCCAGGAAGATGCCGCGGCACCCCTGGCACTGGTCGATGTGGATGCCGTTCTTGTCGACGGTCTTCATGACGTTCTGGCACTTCGGACAAATCACGTATCAGAGATTACGCATTTTTCCCGTCCGAGGTCAGCAGGCGCACAGACAAAACGGGTGCCCGGCCGGATCCGCGTACACCCGGAAGGTCTCCGGCGAGTCGTCGAGCAGCTTCGCGCCGATGGTCAGCGCGCGTTCGTGGGCGGCCTCCAGGTCGGTGACGTCGAGGTCGACGTGGGCCTGCTGCGGGTTCTCGGCGGACGGCCACGCGGGCGGCCGGTGGTCCAGCACGCGCTGGAACGAGAACCGCGCGCCGCCCTCCGGGTTCCGCAGGGTCACCCAATGGCCGTCTTCGGCGACTTCGGCCGCCTTCCAGTCGAGCAGCTCGCGGTAGAACTCCGCCAGCGCGACCGGGTCCGGGCAGTCGAGGGCCACCGCGCCGAAGGTCGGTACCGCACCCATGGTTCAGCCTCCAGAATGATCGAGTAACCAGTGACAGCAGTATGGGGGTTATCGGAGCCGATGACAACCGGTCTCGCCCGTACACTGGGCGAGGTGAACACCGACGCGTCCCTGGTGGTCGAGTTTCTGAACACGGTGAACGTCGAACGCGGCACCGACCTCCTGGACGATCTGGAGTCCTGGCAGCACTGGGCCCGGGATCATCGGCTTCGCGCGGATACCCCCGCGGCCGCGCGCGAAACCCGGGACGCGCTGCGCGCCGCGATCGGCGACCCTCGGCTGCGGCGGCCCGGCCTGCGCGCGCCGGCGGAGATCGTCCTCGGCCCGGAAGGCCCGCTGCTGGTCTCGGAAACGGTCTGCGAGGCGGTGATGGCGGCTTCGACGCGGCTGACCGTGCTCGGCGAATGGATCCGGCTCAAGATCTGCCCGGCGGACGACTGCCTGTGGGCGTTCTACGACGAATCGCGGAACCGGTCGAGGACGTGGTGCTCGATGCGGGCCTGCGGGAACCGGGAGAAGGCCCGGGCCTGGCGGGCACGGACGGCGGACATCTCGACCTGAGCCCACGGCGACGTTGCGAAAGCCACTTTCGCAACCTTCAACGTTGCGAAAGTGGCTTTCGCAACCCCCGGCGCCGCCCCACCCGGAGAACCCGAGGCACCCGAACGACCACAACTTCTGGTGTCACCCACCCCCGAGTTACCCCCAGGGGTTGTGCACACCGTTAGGCCAAAAACGTGAAAAGCTGTGGATAACCCTGGGGATGACTCCACTTCCTGTGGACAACTCCCGGCGGGACCTCCGGAGTGTGGTATAGGGCGCGACCGCTCGAAAGACATCAGAAGAGCAGCTGCGCGACCGTGTAGATGACCAGCCCGGCGAGCGCGCCGACCACCGTGCCGTTGATCCGGATGAACTGGAGATCCCGGCCGACCTGGAGCTCGATCTTGCGCGAGGTCTCCTCGGCGTCCCAGCGCTCCACGGTCTCGGTGATGATCGTGGTGATCTCCTTGGAGTAGTGCGTGACCACGTAGGCCGCCGCGCCCTCCACCCAGGTGTCCACTTTGGACCGGATGTGGTCGTCGGAGACCAGGCGTTCCCCGAGAGCCTCGAGGCCGGTGCGCACGCGGCGCCGCAACTCGCTCGACGGGTCCTCGGCGGCGTTGAGCAGCATCTCCTTCGCCGTCGCCCACGCCGAGCCGATCAGCTTCTGCACCTCGTCGTGCCCCAGCATCTGGGATTTGACCTGCTCGGCGCGCGCCATCACCTCGGGGTCGGTCTGGAGGTCCTGGGCGAACTCGCCGAGGAACTTGTCCAGCGCCAGCCGCATGGGGTGATTGACGTCGGTCTTCACCGCCCAGACGAACGACAGCACCTCGCCGTAGACCTTGTCCGCGAGCATCTCGTCGACGAATTTCGGCGACCAGCTCGGCGCCCGGTCCGAGACCACGCGCAGCATCGTCGTGTGGTTGTCCCGCACCCATTCGTAGGCGCGGTCGCACATCAGGTCCACCAGCTTGTGGTGCGCGCCGTCGGCGAACACGCCTTCGAGGATCTTGCCGAGCGGCGGACCCCACGGCTTGTCCACGATCCGCTTGACGACGGCCTGTTCCATGATCGCCTGGACGTCTTCGTCGCGGAGCACCTTGACCGCGGCCCGTACGACGGTGGCCAGTTCCGACGTCACCCGCTCGGCGTTGGCGGGCTGCGCGAGCCAGCCGCCGAGCCGCTTCGAGACCTCGACCCGGCTCAGTTTCTCGCGGATCACGCTCTCGGAAAGGAAGTTCGAGCCGACGAAGTCACCGAGGCTGCTGCCCAGCGCGTCCTTCTTGTTCGGGATGATCGCGGTGTGCGGGATCTTGATCCGCAGCGGATGCCGGAACAGCGCCGTCACCGCGAACCAGTCGGCGAGCGCGCCGACCATCCCGGCTTCGGCGGCGGCGCGGACGTAGCCGACCCAGGCCGGCCAGCCGGCGGCTTCGGCCCAGCTGGTCAGCAGGAAGATCACCGTCGCGCCGAGCAGGAACGACAGCGCGACCATCTTCATCTTGCGCAGGCCGCGGCGCTTCTCCTCTTCGGCGGCGGTTCCACCGGGCGGATCGGCTGGGGTCACCTTGGCGGGCGTCAGTTGCTCCACACCGCCATTGTCCGTGAGGATGGCTGATCGTGCGCGAACCTGTCCTCGTACCCCGCCTCCAGCCCTTCACGTCGACCATCTTCGCGGAGATGACGGCACTGGCCGTCCGCCACGAAGCGGTCAACCTCGGCCAGGGTTTTCCCGACACCGACGGGCCTGCCGGAATGCTCGAAGCCGCCAAGAACGCGCTGTTCGGGGGTGCGAACCAGTATCCGCCGGGTCCGGGGCGGCCCGAGCTGCGCGCGGCGATCGCGCGGCACCGGCTGCGGTACGGCACCGCGTACGACCCCGACACGGAGATCCTGGTCACCGCCGGTGCCACCGAGGCCATCGCGGCGTCCCTGATCGCGCTGACCCAGGCGGGCGACGAGGTGATCGTCGTCGAGCCGTACTACGACTCGTACGCGGCCGCGGTCGCCATGGCCGGCGCGGAGCGGCGTGTGGTCGGCCTGGTGGAACGCGACGGCCGGTTCGCGCTGGACATCGAGGGCCTGCGGGCCGCGGTGACCGGCCGGACCAGGGCGATCCTGATCAACTCGCCGCACAACCCGACGGGCACGGTGTTCACACGCGCCGAACTGGAAGCCCTCGCGGCGCTCTGCGTGGAGCACGACCTGATCGCGATCGCCGACGAGGTGTACGAACACCTGGTCTTCGACGACGCCGAGCATCTGCCGCTGGCGAGCTTCCCCGGTATGCGCGAGCGGACCGTCTCGATCTCCAGCGCGGGCAAGACGTTCAACTGCACCGGCTGGAAGATCGGCTGGGTCTGCGCGAGCCCCGAACTGGTCGCGGCGGTGAAGGCGGCGAAGCAGTTCATCACCTTCGTCTCGGGTGGCCCGTTCCAGCCCGCTGTCGCCCACGCGCTGGACCACGAGCTGCCGTGGGTGGAGGACCTGCGCACGAGCCTTCAGGGCAAACGGGACCGGCTCGCGGCGGGTCTCGCGGAGGCCGGGTTCGCGGTCCGGCCGACCGCCGGGACGTACTTCGTCTGCGTCGACGTCCGCCCGCTCGGCTTCGACGACGCCGCGGAACTGGCCTGGGAGCTCCCCGAACGGGTGGGGGTGGCGGCCGTGCCCGTTAAGGTGTTCACCGATCACCCGGAAGAGTGGAAACACCTCCTGCGTTTCGCGTTCTGCAAACGCAACGAGGTCATCGACGAAGCGGTCACCCGATTGCGCAAACTGCGGTGACTCGTCCGATGTTCACGGCCCTGTTCACGCCCAGCCGCCCCTTTCGAGCGTCCGTCTGAGCCGATCCAGACACCGTCTTCGCAACCTGCCCACGCTGGCCGGGCTGATGCCCAGCTCACCCGCGAGCTGGGCGTAGGACAGCTCCGGCCGGTACGCGAGGAGCCGCAGCATCCGCCGATGCGCGTCCGGCAGGCGATCGACCGCCGCCCAGAGCGCGCGGTCGCGTTCGGCGCGGACGACCTCGGCCTCCGGGGTCGGCTCCGTATCGGGCAGCGGACGCGGCGTTTCGCGCCTGTTCCTGGTGATCATCCGGAGCGCGCGGCGCCGCGCGGTGGTCGTCAGCCAAGCGCCGAGCTTCGCTTCGTCGCGTAGTGCGCCGGGCGCGCGAAGCAGTTCCAGCCACGCGTCCTGACAGACGTCCTTGGCGTCGGCTTCGCTCAGCCGATACGCCTTCAGCGTCCTGAGTACCGCCGCCGACAGCGCGTTCACGTCCCACATCCCGGAACCTTCCCTCCCGGCGGCTCGCGTCCGCCGCGCCGATCACCGAACGCGACTTCGACGGCACGCACCGCAGCAGGGATCCCGAAAAGGTCAGGTCACCGACGATTTGAGTAGTTCCACTCCTCCCCGGATGGCCGCTGGGCACACACCGAGAGTGATCAACTCCGGTACTCCAGGCACCGGAGCCGGTTGCGTCGTTCCGCCTAACGGGCTGGATCGGCGGCGGCTGAAGTGAAACACTCCCCTCCGGTGCTAAAACTGGTGCAGCCCCGGGGGAACTGCGACCTGGCCGGAAGAGACCCCAAGCAAGATCGAACTCACGCGGGAAACGTGGGTTTCAGGCGCGGACGGTGGTGATTGCTGTGAGTGGTACGGCAGTCGTGCGCCGTGGCGGCCTCACCGTCCCGAAGCGAATCCTTTTCGCGAGCGGACTCGCGCTCACCGGCTGGATCCTCGGCGCCGTGCTGAGCACGACGGCTTCGGCCGACGAAGAGCCACCCGCGACGCCGGAGACCTCCGTCGTCCAGCCCGCGGACGAATCCGGATCCGGGAAAACGGCTCCCCCCGAGGAGTCCACTTCGGACTCCACCGCGAAACCCGCTGAGCCCACCGAATCCGCTCAAGAAGAGCCCGCTCCCGTTGTGCACGAGGAGCCTGAGGCCACTGTGGAGGAAGAGGCGGGTTCTTCTCCGGAGCCGGCCACGAAGAAGTCCGCGAAGCCCCAGGCGTCCAATGGCTTGCTGGGCGGCCTCATCGGCGGCGTGCTGAATGTCGTCACGAGCACGGTCGGCGGCGTCGTCCAGACCGTCGGCGGAATCGGCGACCAGGTCGTCGCGCCGATCATCACGCCGGGTCCTTGCTGTGGCACCGGCGCCCCGGTGCTCCTGCCGGGCACCGGCGACATGCTCGACCCCGTCTTCGGCGGCGGCTCCGGCGAATCGGCGAGCGGCTCGGTCACCATCGCCGTCCCGGCCAAGGCCGTCACGGAGAACGCGCCCGCGGCGCCCGCACCGCGTCCGGTCGTCCCCGCCGAGAGCCCCGCTCCGGCGGCGGCGAGCCAGAACCACCGCGTCACGCTGCCCGTCCGGGTCAAGGCCGACGCCCAGCCCGCTCCGGCCGCGCCCGCCGTATCCGGCACGCACGCGTCCCCGCACGGCGGCGGCTCGGGCGGCGGCGGTGGCCTGCCGAACACCCCGGTGGCGCCGATCGCGCCCACGACGAGCGCCCAGCCGGGTCACGACAACACCGGCGGCGGCCGCGGGCCGCTCGCCGTGCTCGACGCCGGAATGCCCGCCACGCAGCTGAAACTCCTCGGAACCGGCTGCGACCACGAAGGCGAACGCACCGGCAGGGAAGCCGCGCTTCCCGCCACCTCCCCCGACTGACCTGACCGGGTCGCCGGGGAGAACCACGTCCAAACCAAGATCAACTTCGGGTTTCGACGTCTGCTGATCCCTCCGGCACAAGCCGCTTTCGCCTGCCCCTTCGTTCAGGCATCCCCTTGTCTTTCCGAACGGCCGACCGCGCCCGGCCGGTTCGGATCCCGGCCCCGGCGCCGCGCTGCCCCTGCGGCGCCGGGACCAGCACCGGGTGGACTTCGGGGGCTTCTGCTCACCGCGCCGAGCAGGAGCCGATCAAGCTCGAAGCCCGCCTGAACCGCGGGCGGTTCCCGGCACGTCGAGGGGCTGTGCCGGGTAACCGCCGCGGTGCCCGTCCCGAGGTCTCGACCTCGGGCGGGCCGGATAGCCGGTGCGCTGGTCGCGCGGCGCCGATGCCCTCCCTGGAGCATCGAGCGCCCCGCCGGCGCACCGGCTATTTCCGTTTTCCGCCCCGCATTTCGTCCTCTGGATGCGGTAGTTGCGCGTGCAAGTACCGCATTCAGAGGACGAAATGCGGGGGTCGGGAGTCAGGTGACCTGGACGGTGGCCGGGGCGGCCGCGGCGGGGGTCGCGGCCAACGAAGCGGCGGCCGCGCCCAGCCGCCGCACGGCCTCGAAAAGCCGGTCGGCCGGAAGCGCGTACGGCAGCCGCAGCCAGCGCTCCAGTCCACCGTGGACACCGAACCGCGAGCCCGGCGCCACCTGCACGCCGTGTCCCGCCGCCGCGATGGCCAGCCGCGTGCTCATCGGCTCCGGCAGACGGCACCACACCGAAAGCCCGCCGGGCGGCACGGTGAACGTCCACTCCGGGCAGTACCAGTTCAGCGCCCCGGTCAGCGCGTCGCGCAGCGCCAGCGTCTCCTGACGGCGGTGCGCCAACGCGGCCCCGCCGTCGTCGAGCAGTTCGGCGAGGACGAGCTGCTCGAAGACCGGCGATCCCAGGTCGACGGCGAACCGGGCCGCGATCAGCCTGCCGATGACGTCTTCGGAGGCGCGGATCCAGCCGAGCCGCAGGCCCGCCCAATGCGATTTGGACGACGAGCCGACCGTGATGCCGAGATCACCCAGGTACGCGCCCAGCGGCGGCGGACCGTCGGCCGGATCGCCTTCGTGGTCGAGCTCGACCAGTGTCTCGTCGACGATCGCCGGGGTGCGGGCGCGGTTCAGCGCGGCCCCGAGGCGCTGACGAGTGTCGGCGTCCATGCGCAGGCCGGTCGGGTTCTGGAAGTCCGCGACGAAATACGCGAGCTTCGGCGCGGATTGCCGCAGCGCCGCCTCGATCCCGACGACGTCCCAGCCGGTGGCCGGATCGAGCGGCACGGGCACCGGGATGGCGTGCGCGGCGCCGATGGCCTCCAGCGAGTTCGGATACGTCGGCTGCTCGACCAGCACCCGGTCGCCCGGACCGGCCAGCATCCGCAGGACCAGCACGAACGCGTGATGTGCGCCGTTGGTGACCATCACCTGATCGGCGTTGGTCGGCAGCCCTCGTTCGGTGTAGCGGCGGGCGATCCGCTCACGCAGGATCCGCAGGCCGCGTACCTGGTAGGCGTTCTCGCCGAGATGGTCGACCAGCGCCTTACGAGCGGCGTCCACGGCCGGGATCAGGCCCGCGACGGCAGGCGGGCAAGCCTTGGCGAGGTCGATGAGTTCCTCGCCGGTCGGCAGGACCGTCTCCCGGCCCCGGCCGCCGGGAGACGCGATCCACGAACCCGCCCCACGACGGCTGGCGACCAGGCCGTCGGCCCGCAGCTTGTCCAGCGCGGCACCGATCAGTGTGCGGCTGACCTCCAGCGCGTCGGCGAGCTCGCGTTCGGCCGGGAGCTTCGTGCCGAGCGGGAGCCTGCCGTCGAGGACCAGCAGCTCGACGGCCGCCGCGAGATCCGCGGCACCGTGTCGAGAACCACTCTGCCGCCAGCTCCCCAGCAAAATGGCCAATTTTGCGCCCGAAACGCGTCCAGTCAGCGGGATCAGCGGTTCCATAAGACCAATTGTTCCAGATTGGCCATGGTCAAGGTAGCCACTTACCCCTGATGGTGGATGCGTGGCACTCAAACTCGATCTCCGGCCTGTCGGCATCTCCCAGGACACCACCCGCCGTTCGGTCCAGCTCGTCGCCGGGCTCGTCCTCTACGGCGCCAGCATGGCCATGCTGACCAGGTCCGGGCTCGGCCTCGACCCGTGGGACGTGCTCCACGAAGGGCTGATGAAGATCACCGGCCTCTCGTTCGGCACGGTCACCGCGATCGCGTCGGTGCTGGTGCTCCTGCTGTGGATCCCGC
Source organism: Amycolatopsis sp. NPDC000009 (assembly GCF_055563465.1). Classification (NCBI taxonomy): domain Bacteria; kingdom Bacillati; phylum Actinomycetota; class Actinomycetes; order Pseudonocardiales; family Pseudonocardiaceae; genus Amycolatopsis; species Amycolatopsis sp. NPDC000009. The sequence goes on along the minus strand of NZ_JBVHDI010000006.1, from coordinate 239,667 downwards.
TGCGGCAGCGGCCGGGGATCGGCACCGTCGCCAACATCGTGGTCATCTCGCTCACCGTCGACTTCGTCCGGATCTTCCTGCCCGACCAGGACGTGCTCGGCTGGCAGATCGTCAACCTGGTCGCCGGCGTGGTGCTCAACGGCCTCGGCGCCGCGATCTACGTCGGCGCGCGGCTCGGCCCCGGCCCGCGCGACGGGCTGATGACCGGCCTCTCGGCGCGGACGGGCAAGTCGATCCGTCTCGTCCGGACGCTCATCGAGATCACCGTCCTGGCCGCCGGCTGGCTGCTCGGCGGCACCGTCGGTGTCGGCACGGTCCTCTACGCGCTCGCGATCGGCCCGCTGACGCAAGCCTTCCTGCCTTACGTCATCTGGCGGGAGCGGGCCCACCCGTGATCAGAGGCGTAACTCGCGTGTGCGGCTTTCAAGCACGCGAGTTACGCCTCTGATCACGCGAGTTCCGTGAAGCGCGATGTCAGCCAGCGACACGTTATCGCCGGACGGCGAGGTCGGCGGGTGTCGCGAAAGCCACTTTCGCGACGCCTGATGTCCCGAAAGTGGCTTTCGCGACACACCTCCCCCCTCAGCCGGCCTCCCGCTGCTCCAGCAGCCGCCGGACGGCGAGGTAGTCGATGCCCCGCTGCGCGAGCACGTCGGCCGCGACACCGGGGACAGCGGTCAGCGCGAGCAACAGGTGCACGCCTTCGATGCGCTTGCTGCCGACATCGATGGCTTCGCGAAGGCTCTTCTCGAGCACCTTCTTCGCCTCGGGCGTGAACGGCCGATGACCGCGTCCGGCGCGCCGTCCGCCGGTCAGCGCGCCGGGACCGTGGGTCTGCTCGACCCGCTCGACGATGTGCTCGACGTCGATGCCGAACCCGCTCAGGGCTTCGACGTCGGCGTCGCTCATCCCGCCCCGGCGGCGCACCCGCCGGAGGTCGTCGGCCAGTTCGTCCGCCGGGCAGCCCAGCGCGGTGAGCACGCCGGTGTGCCGGGAGAGGGACGTCAGCAGGTGCAGGGGGTCGACGTTCCCGGACACCTCGTCCGACGCGACGCGCTGAGCCCCGACGACGACTTCGCGGGCTTCGGTGGTGAAGCGCTCGAACATCAATGCCTCCCGTACTTCTTGTGCACCGCTTGCCTGCTGACCCCCAGCTCGGCCGCGATCTCCTGCCAGGACCAGCCATGCACCCGCGCGCTGCGGACCTGCACGGCCTCGAGTTGTTCCAACAGCCGGCGCAAGGCGGCGACGGCGCGCAATCCCACCCGGGGATCGCGGTCGCCGGCTCGCGCGGCCAGATCTGTCGCTTCGGTCATGACGTCAACCTACGTTGACATCCCGCCCACGTCAACCTCGGTTGACAGTTAGGGTCGGGTCATGGCCGAAATCTCAGTGGCGGAAAGGGACGGAGTAGGCGCGGACGGAGCGACGCGCCCGACCGAAGACCACGTCGCCGTGCTCGGCAACGCCGTGGTGGTGCTCGACGGGGCGACCGCGCCACGGCCGGATCTGCCGTCCGGCGGCTGGTACGCGAGCCTGCTCGTGCACAGCCTGTCGCGGGCGCTGGCCGCGGAACCCCAAGCGGATCTCGGGGTGCTGCTGGCCGAGTCGATCGCCGACGTCGCCCGCCGGGAAGGGCTCGAACCGGGACGATCGCCCTCGAGCACGGTCGCCATCGCGCGCTGGACGGAAGACACCGTCGACGGACTGGTGCTCGCCGACAGCCCGATCGTCGCCTTCGGTCCGTCCGGCGCCGATCCGCTCACTGACGACAGGCTGGTCTCCCTGCGCGAAAGCGGCCAGCTCCGCACCGGCGCCGACGTCCGCGCGAAACGCAACGCGCCGGGCGGCTTCTGGGTCGCCGAGGCGGAACCGAAGGCGGCCGCCGAAGCCGTCCGCCGCAGTTGGCCGCGTTCGGAGGTCGACGCCCTCTTGCTGGCGACGGACGGCGTCGCGATCGGTGTCGACGAATACGGCCTGTTCGACTGGCCCGAAGTGCTCGCCATCAGCCGGGAGCGTGGCCCGGACGCCGTCCTCGACGCGGTGCGCACGGCGGAGAAACAGGACCCGGACGGCGAGCGCTGGCCCCGCGCGAAAAGGCATGATGACCAGCTACTGGTACTGGTCGACTTCGGGGTAGCCCCAGGGTAAAACCGGGGGCTTCCCGGATCGGAAATCCGCGTCCGCGCGAGCACGCTGGACGCATGACGTTCCCTGGGGAGAGATCGCGGACCAAGCCCTGGCTGATCGCGTCGGCCGCGGCCATCGGCTGGGCACTGTTCACCATGGTCGTGCTCCACCTGATCAGCTCACGCGATCCGGTGTTCGACACGCTGTCCAGCTACGCCTACGTCGACCGCGGCACGGGCATGCTCGGCGCCAGCGTGCTGTCCCTCTCCATCGGCTCGCTCACCGCGCTCGGCGCGCTGGCCGCGGCCGGGATCCCGCTCAGCCGCACCACGAAACTGCTGTTCGTGCTGTGGTCGCTCGGGCTGGCGGCGGCCGCGATCTTCCCGGCGAGCTACCCCGAATTCCCGGATCCGGTCAGCGGCGAGATCCACCTGTACGCCTGCCTCGTCGCGTTCCTCAGCCTGCCCGCCGCCGGTTTCACCCTGCGCGACAACCTGCGCGGCACGCCCGCGGCCAAGCTGGTCGGCCGCCTGGCCTGGGGCAGTGCCGCCGGGTTGATCGTCTTCGGGCTCAGCTTCGTTTTCGTGCGCCTGTCCGACATCCCGTTCTTCATGACGCTGACCGACATCGCGCCGGTCGGCGTCATGCAGCGGGTTTCGCTGGTGGCACACGTGATCCTGATCGCCGGGATGCTGAAGGTCGCGTCAGCGGCGCACCGCGTCGGCGAACTCGGGGGCGTAGCCGTAAAGGCCGGGCAGACCGCCCGTGTGCAGGAAGACAACGTGCTCGTCGGCCGCGAAATGGCCTTCGGCGGCCCACTCGATCAGCGCGGCGCCCACTTTGCCGGTGTACACGGGATCGAGCGCGATCCCTTCCGTGCGGCCGAAAAGCCGTACCGCGTCCCACGTCCCGGCGGTCGGGATCCCGTACCCGGGGCCGATCGTGCGGTCGTCGATGCGCAGGCCGTCGAGTGACGGCGGCTCGCTGCCGAGCAGCGCGGACGCCGCGATGGTGAGGTCGGCCAGGCTGTCGAGGGCTTCGTCGACCGGATGGCTGACGCAGGCGATGTCCAGCGTCAGCCAGTCGAGGTCCGCGGTCCCGACGACGAGCCCGGCGGACGTCCCGCCGCTGGCGTGCGGGGCGACCAGCCGTGCCCTGGTGATCCCCAGCTCGCCGAGCTGCCCGGCGAGCTCCCGCGCGGCCGCCACGTACCCGAGCGCCCCGACGCCGTCGGAACCGCCGACCGGGAACGTGGCCACCTCGCGGCCCTCGGCCGCGGCCTCGGTGATCAGCCGCTCGTAGGTCCTGCCGGTCTCCTCGCCGTCGCGGCAGACGTGCACGTTCGCGCCGAAAAGGTGGTCGAGGGACACGTTGCCGGACCGTTCGTACGCGTCACCTTCGCGGGGGACCTTCGCCGTCAGCACGAGCTCGCAACGCAGTCCGAGTTTCGCGCAGGCCGCGGCGGTCTGGCGGCCGTGGTTGGTCTGCAGCGCACCGAAGGTGATCACCGTGTCGGCGCCGTTCGCGATCGCCGCGCCGAGCAGGAACTCGAGTTTGCGCAGTTTGTTCCCACCCACCCCGAGCGGATGCACGTCGTCCCGTTTGAGCAGCAGATTCGGCAGGCCGAGGGCCTCACCCAGCCGGGGTGCCGGATGCAGTGGCGTGGGATAGCCGCCGAGGTCGACGCGGGGGAAGCGATCGAGGTTCATGCGCGTCACGCTACCCGGTGGTATCGTTCGTTTGAACGAACGAGACGTGCAGGGGGATCCCATGACCACCTCGAAGGCAGACCTCGCGTTCACCGGCCTGGCCGAACAGGCCTCGCTGCTCGCCACCGGGGCGACGACGTCGGTCGAGCTCACGCGTCTGGCGCTCGAAAAGGCCGAGGCCAGCCAACCCGTTCTCAACGCCTTCAAGTGCCTTCGCGCAGAAGAAGCCCTTCGCGAAGCGGAGGAGGCCGACCGGAGGCTCGCCGCCGGCGAGACCGCTCCCCTGCTCGGCGTCCCCACAGCCATCAAGGACGACCTCGACGTCACCGGCCTGCCGACGGCGTTCGGCTGCGAAGGCGACTTCTCCGTCGCGACGGCGGATTCCCCGCCTGTCGCCGCGCTGCGCCGGGCGGGCGCGGTACTCATCGGCAAGACCAACACCCCGGAACTCGGTCAGTGGCCGTTCACCGAAGGCCCGGCGTTCGGCGCGACCCGCAATCCGTGGGACACCGAGCGCACCCCTGGCGGTTCCTCCGGCGGCGCGGCGGCGGCCATCGCGTCGGGGGTGATCGCCGCCGCGCTGGGTTCAGACGGGGCCGGGTCGATCCGGATCCCGGCCGCGTGGACGGATCTGGTCGGGATCAAACCGCAGCGCGGCCGTGTCCCGACCGAACGCGAACTCTTCCACGGGCTGACCGTGGTCGGCCCGCTCGCGCGCACCGTCGCCGACGCGGCCCTGCTGCTCGACGTCGCCGCCGGGACCGGCACCGTGTTCCAGGCGGCCGCCCGCCGCGAACCGGGCCGGATGCGGATCGGGCTGTCCACCAGGATCCCTTTCACCGCGACGAAAACACGCCTCGATCCGCAGGCACACGCGGCCGTCGTCCGGCTCGCGGAGCGGTTCGCCGAACTCGGCCACGAGATCGTCGAGATCGAACCCGACTACCGGCTGATCGGCCTCACCTTCCTGCCGCGTTCGCTCGTCGGCGTGCGTGACTGGTCCCGTCGCGTGCCGGACCTGGCGCGGCTCGACCCGCGCACGCGCGCCAACGCCCGGCAGGGTTCTGCGCTGGCCGGACCGGCGCTGCGCGTCGCCAGGGCCGCGGAACCGTTGCTGCAACGGCAGATCGGGTCGGTGTTCGGCCGGGTGGACGTCGTCCTCACGCCGACCACGGCCACGCCACCACCGCGGATCGGCAGTTTCGACGCGCTTTCCGGCTGGCAGACCGATCAGGCCATGATCGCCGCGTGCCCCTACGCTTGGCCGTGGAACGTGCTGGGCTGGCCGGGGGTCAACGTCCCCGCCGGACCGAGCCCGGACGGCCTGCCGCTCGGCGGGCAGCTGCTCGGCCCCTCGCACGCCGAGGAACGGCTGATCTCGCTGGCCGCGCAACTGGAAGAGGTCGAACGGTGGCAGGACCGCAAACCCGAGACCGCTTGGTGAACACCCGCGAAGCCATTCTCCACGCCGCGCTCAAGGTGGTCGGGGAACAGGGCGTCGGCGGGCTGACCAACCGCCGGATCGCGACCGCTGCCGGAGTGTCGCTCGGCACGCTGACCTACCACTTCCCCAGCCAGACCGCGCTGCTGCGCGAGGCGATGCTGCTGTTCGTCGAGGAAGAGACCACCAAGCTGACCGGATTCGTCGACGCGTACCGCGAGCAGGGCTTGAGCGTCGAGCAGGCCGCGTCGGTGGTGGAGCAGGTCATCGAGCAGCTTCCGTTCGGCACCGACGAACTCGGCGCGCACGAGCTGTACCTGCAAGCCGCGCGCGACCCCGGGCTACAGGACGCGGCCGCCCGGTGTTTCGCCGCCTACGACGAGCTCGCGCTGGTGATCCTGAAAACGCTCGGCGTGCCTTCCCCGGAACGGCTGACCGGTCCCGTCGTCGCGCTGATCGCCGGACTCCAGTTGCGCAGACTCGCCACGGGTGACGACGGCGTCGGGGTGGCGCAGTCGCTGATGATGCTCGTCCGCGGCGCGTCGTGAACGGTCCGCCGATCGTCAAGGGGACGGCGGCGTGGAAGTACTTCGGTGACTTCCGGGCCGGGCTGCTGGCCGGCCAGGTGCTGGTGCTGCAGGTCGCGCATCCGGTGGTCGCGGCCGGGGTGCGGGATCATTCCGACTACATCGAAGATCCGTGGACCCGGTTGATGCGGACGGCCGCGTCGCTGTCCATCTACATCTACGGCGGCCCGGAGGGAGCGCGGTACGAGGCGGACCGGCTGCGCGCACTGCACCGGTCGTTCACCGGCATCGACGGCGGCCGCCGGTACAGCGCGCTGAACCCGCACGCCTACGCCTGGGTGCACGCCACGCTCGTCATGGTTCCCGTTGACACGCAACGGTTCTACGACACTCCGATGACACCGTCCGAATTGGACGAGTACTACGCGCAGATGCGTGACGTCGGACGGCTTCTCGGCCTGCGCGAACAGGACATGCCGCCGACGTGGCCGGAATTCGAGCGGTACTACGCGGAGACGATCGACGGTTTCGGCCCGAACGAGACGATCTCGACGTTGTTCGAAACGATCCGCACGGTGAAGAAACCGTGGCGATGGCTGCCCGACAAACGCTGGACACGGCTTCAGCGATGGCAACACCAGGGACAGATGTTCGTCATCCGCGCCACGCTGCCACCCGCCCTGCGGGATCGCCTCGGTCTACAGTGGACGGATCGGGACCAGCGCCGGTTCGACCGGTTCCGCCGGGTGGTGCGGTTCTTCGGCGGGCTGGTGCCGGTGACGTTGCGGTCTTCGCTCGTGCGCCGCATCGGCAGGCTCAACGTCTGGTTCCGCGCCCACCCCCGGGCGTATCGCCTACTCGGCGGCAATTAGTCCTCTAAGTGCGCTTTCGGGTGCGGGCGTAGTGGGCGCGGGCCTTCGCCCGGTTGCCACAGCGCGCCATCGAGCACCACTGGCGCGACCGCCTCGGCGAGGCGTCGCAGAACCGCAGGCCACAGTCGTCGGCGGCACAGATCCGGACCGCGACGTCCTCGGTCGCGAGGTCGATCGTGTCGGCCGCGAGCGCGCCGAGAGCGGCGACGACCGACACCGGCCTCAGCTCCTTCACCGGCTTGCCGTCGTCGTAACGCAGCCACGGTGACGGCGCGTCGGACGCCATCTCGTTCACCAGAAGGACATCCGCACTCCGCGGCTCACCCATCAGCACTTTGTCGACGGCTTCCCGCAGTGCCCGCGCGGCCGACAGTTCGCCCGCGCTCGCACCAGTGACGGCGAAGCCCATGAGCCGCAGCCATTCCGCGAGAGCGGCAGGGTCGGTGAGCAGCTCCCGGCCGTCCTCGTGCCGCTCGCGCACGGTGTTCACGAGGTCGAGGCACGGCCGCCCGCCGTCGAAGACCCACTCCATCCGACGATTCTAACCCTTGCCATCGGTTAGGACCTCGGTCTACCGTCTAACCCCATGAACCGGTTAGAAAGCGAGACCGCTTCGGTCAACGGCATCCGCCTGCACTACCTGCGGGCCGGCGAGGGCCCCGCGCTCTTCCTCCTGCACGGGTGGCCGCAGACGTCCTTCTGCTGGCACGAGATCATCGGCGAACTGGCCGAAACGCATACCGTCATCGCCCCCGACCTGCGCGGCTACGGCAAATCGGACAAGCCCCGCGACGGCTACGACAAACGCACGATGGCGGCGGACGTCGCCGCCCTCGCCACGCACCTGGGTTTCGAGCGAGTGTCCGTCGTCGGGCACGACCGCGGCGGCCGGGTCGCCCACCGCTGGGCGCTCGACCGGGTCGATCAGGTCGACCGGCTCGCCGTCCTCGACATCATCCCCACCAGGGAACTCTGGAAACGCCTCGATACCGGGATGGGCCGCGCCTACTGGCACTGGCTGTTCCACCTCCAGCCGGATCTACCGGAACTGCTCGCCGGCCGGGACATCGCCGCCTACCTCGGCTACTTCTTCGAACGCTGGACGCATCAGCGGCAGGGTCTGAGCCGGGAGGCCGTCGACGAATACGTCCGCGCGTTCTCCGCACCGGGGGCCCTGCGAGCCGGCTTCGACGACTACCGCGCGTCCTTCCCGCACGACGCGGCAGCGGACGATGCCGATTTCGACGCGGGTCGCCGGCTCGAACTCCCCGTGCTGGCACTCTGGGGGGCGAGCGGTCTGCTGGGAACGCTGCCGACACTGGAGATCTGGAAGGACTACGCGAACGACGTCGACGGTACGGCGATCGAAGAATGCGGCCATTTCCTCGCCGAAGAACGTCCTCGCGCCCTGCTGGAAAACCTGAAACCGTTTCTTCTCAGCTGAAACCCCCACCTGCGGTAAGGGGCGCGGTCCCCTTTACGGGGGACCCCGGTTCACCCCGCGCCGTGACGCTTTCCCGGACCAACGTCGTTAACTTCGGCCGGGATGGGGAATTCACCGAGGGGGCGGCGCACGGCGCCGTTGGTCATCGCCCGCGTACTCGTGCTCTGCGCGCTGGCGTCCTTGCTGCTGGGCGGCTCTGCCCGGGCGGACGGCGTGTCGAGCGGCGCGGACGTCCAAGTCGCGCAGACGCTCGGCACCCGGGATCTCACGGTCATCCTGCGGCGGATCGACATCGCGCCCGGGCCGCTGCACATCGACGTCGTCACGCACACCGGAAGCGCGCCGGGCACGCTGAAAGTGCGCGCGTCCACCGCGGGGACGACGTTTTCCGAAACCACGATCCAGCTGGACGGGAAACCCGGCGCCCACGCGGCACAGCTTCGGGTGGACCAGCCGGGGCCGTGGGAACTCGGCCTCGACGACGGGACGGACACCGCGTCGATCCCGTTCATCGTCCCGGCCAGGGTCATCCCTCCGTGGGAGAAGGCCACCTTCGGCGGTTTCGTCGCCGCGGGCGTGTTCCTGGTGCTCGGGCTCGTCGTCGCGATGCGCGTCCGGCGGCCGCAGCTCGCGCTGATCCCCGCCGGCGGGATGGTCGCCGCGCTCGCGGTCGCGGCCACCGGCGCGATGCTGTCGGCATCCACTCCGCCACCGCCTGCCCCCGGTGCGGAACTGGACCCGACGATCGACAACATCCGGGATCCGTACGCGAACGCGCAGATGTCCACTGTGGACTTTTCCCGGCCGCCGGTGAATCTGGCCGTGCATTCGCCCAACGCGCGATCGGGCGGTCTCGCCGAGGCCCGGATCGCCGTCACCGACGGCGCGACCGGCCGTGCGGTCGACGACCTTTTGGTGCACGACAACGCTTTGATCCACCTCGTCGTCATCTCGCCGACGGGCAGGCTGTGGCATCTGCATCCGGTGCGGGTCGGCCCCGGTGACTACCGGGTGAAGTTCACCCCGCCCGAGGCCGGGACCTACGCCGTCGCCGCGGAACTCGCCCGTCGAGGCGGCGGCGTGCAACTGGCCCGCACCACGCTGAGCGTCGCGACCGGAACGGACTCCCCCGCCGAACCCGTTCCCGCCGGAGCGGGAAAACGAGTCGTGCACGGGAACCCGGTCGACGTCGAGGTCAAGCCGGGAACGCCGACCACGATCACCGCGCGATTCTCCCGGGCGGATCTGCAACCCTGGCTGGGCATGCTCGGCCACCTCATCGTCGTCGGCCCGATCACCGACGACAGCCGGGTCGGCGCGGATGCCGCTGCCGCGCCGACCTGGGCCCATGTGCACTCGATGATCCCGCAATCCCCTGGGATGCCGGGGAAACCGGACGAGACCGTCGCCGCGTACGGCCCTGTCGTCCCGTTCACCTACACCTTCTCCGCGCCCGGCAAGTACCGGATCTGGTTGCAGGCCGAACGCGAGTACACGGTGCTGACCGTGCCCATGCAGATCGAGGTCCCGGCGGAAAGGGCACCGCAGTGAGTTCCACAGTGGACAGACGCAGGCCCGTCCTGCTGATCTCAGTGGTCGCAGTGCTCGCGGTGGCGATCGTGGCCTGGCTGGTGTGGCCGAGCAGCCGCGGCGCTCAGGTCCAGCGCTCGACACAGGGCCCGTACACGGTGCAGCTGTCGGTCGAAGATCCGCACCAGGGCGGGAACGTCTTCGCGCTGACCGTCACCGGCGCCACACCGGACGTCGTCACCCTCGAACCCGTGATGCCGCAGATGGGGCACGCGCTCGCTCCGTCGCCCGCGATGGCGGAGGGGCCGGGGAAGTTCCGCACCGGCGACGTCCTGCTGCCGATGTCGGGGCAATGGGAGATCACCGTTTCACTGCGCGGGCCGTCCGGCGCCACGCAGCACGTTTTTCCTTTGCTGGTCAAGTAAAGAGAGGGAGGTCGGGGGTATGGATCTCACCGCGGGAGGGGCGAGGACCGTCTCGGTGGCACGAAGTGAACGCACCGGTCTCGTCCCGGCGGGCACGGTGCTGGCCGGATCGGTGATCTCGCTGGTCGGGCTGACCTGGGACATCCAATGGCACGGCGACGTCGGCCCGGACACGTTCTTCACGATGCCGCACCTGTTCCTGTATTCGGGCAGCGCGATCTCCGGGCTCGCGAGCCTCGTGGTCGTGCTGATGACCACGGCCGCGCGCCGGGCGGGACGGCCGGTCGACGCGCGCGTCGGCGGCCGCGCGATCAACGTCTTCGGCAAGGTCTTCGCCGCACCGGCCGGCTACCTGGTGACCGGCACCGGCGCGGCGATGTTCCTGCTGTACGGCCTGTGGGACCAATGGTGGCACGGTCTCTACGGCTTCGACGCGGTGATCGACTCGCCGCCACACATCGGGCTGCTGCTGTCGATCACGCTGAGCATCATCGGCACGGTCATGGTGTTCGCGGCCGCGCGGGAACACCGCTGGGGCACCGTCGGCGTGGTCGGCAGCCTCGGTGTGCTGATCGCGTTCAGCACGGTGACCGTGCTGGGGCTGCAGCAGATCGACGTCGACGGGCTCGACGTCGTCTCCGTCGGTATCGCGCTGCTTTCGGTGCTGCTGGTCTCGGCGGGCGCCGGGTTCTGGGCGCGGCCGGGCGGAGCGGTCCGGGTCGCCGCGGCGCTGGCGGTCATCCAGGCGATCACCTGGTGGTTCTCGCCGTGGGCCGCCGAGGCGTACGCGGGCGCCGTCGGCCTGCCGATGCGCGATTACATCGACGGCGTTCCCGCGATGCCTTCGATGATGCCGATGGCGCTGCTGCCCATCGCGGCCGTGCTCGAAGCGGTCTACCTGCTTTCACGGCGCGGCTGGTCCGCGGGCCGGGTTTCGGTGCTGGCAGGCGGGATCGGCGGACTCCTGGTCGGCGCGAGCATGCCGATCCAGAACGCGATCGTCCACGGCGCCGACCGGATGCCGTGGGCGGTCGTGTTCGCGACGGGCGCCGCCGGCGCGGTGATCGGGCTGCTCGGCGGGTTCGCCGGATGGCGTTTCGGCGGGATGCTGGGGCTGCTGGCCCCGGCGAAGGGGGACAACGCGCATGCGTAAGACACTGCTGGCCATGGCGGCGGCGATCGGTCTGCTGTTCGCGACCACGCCCGCGGCGAACGCCTACGAACCGGTGAACATCGTCCACACCGAACGGGTCCAGGCCGGCCCGTACGGGATGACGGTCGGCTTCAGCACTTGGCCGTTGCGCGCCATGCAATCGCTGGACTTCACGTTCATCCCGGACGACGGGATCGCCGGGAAGTCGGGGACGCTCGCGTTCGTCAATCCGGAGACCGGGCGGCTGGGCCGTCCGCAACCGCTCGCGAAGCATCCGCGGAAACTGGAGGTGTGGGGGCTGGACATCCGCGCCCTGCAGACGCAGGGCTCGTGGACGTTCCGGTTCGAGATCGAGGGGCCCGCGGGCAAGGGCACGGGAGAACTGCGGGATCTGGCGGTGCTCGAACAGCCGGGGCCGCCAATGGCGGTGAGCTGGTCGATCAGCCTGATCCCGCTGATCGTCCTCGCCGTGCTGATCGCCGTCGCCTGGCGAAGGACCAGATCCAGGCTTAGCCTCTTTGTCGCGCGCTGACGGGCTCCCCGCGACGGTGTGACTCGAAGTGACCGAAGGTCGGATGGCTCGCGTGTCCCGGCGGACGCGCGAGCCTTTCGTCATGGGCTCAAATCGAACTGGCCGGCCTTGACCGCCTTGAGGAAGGCGTTCCACTCACCGGAATCGAAGACGAAGACGGGACTGTTGGCCAGCTTGGTGTCACGGACCCCCACCAGGCCTTCGTTGGCGAGGTTGACCTCGACGCAGTTCCCCCCGTTGGGCTCACTCGCGAAGGACTTCTCCCACGCGGAGTCGTCGAACAGCGACACGGCCGTGGTCGGATCGTAATCCGACGCCGACGGATAATCGGCCATTGGTCGTACCTCCGAACGTCGGTCGGGGGTGCGGCCGCGACCTGCGCGAACCGTCACCGTCCCGGCTTCTCCCTGCCTCAACGGGACTATCCCGCACGGCCAAGTGGGTGATCAACTCCGCCCACCCTCGACATGAAGATTATTCCAGGAGTAGGATTAATCGCAGCGGCCGGGGCTCGGTTGTTGGTGATTCGCTCGCAGCGCGCGAACATCCCGGCGACGGACGTCACCGGGTGCGTTCAGCAGGGAGTTTCGCCGTTCCGGCAGGCCACCGACGGCAGGTGACCGGCAGGGACATCCACCCCGCGGCGCATGACCACCCACCGCCGACCTCGTGGGGGAGGATCAGCGTGATCATTCAGGACACCATGCCGGCGACGGTACTGGCCGTCGGCAGGCTCATGGCCGGTACGGCCGGCGAAAGCCGCCGCTCCGCGCATCTCTTCGACTTGCACACCGGGGGTTCGCACCCCGAGTTCCTGCACGCCCGCTGCGGCGCGGCGATGCCGTACGACCACCTGGAATGGGTCCCCGTCGGTTCGGGGATGCCCTGTGAGCGTTGCCTCGGCCTCGCCGGTTCGGCCGACCAGGCGCGGTTGCCGCGTCCGAGCCGGGGGGTGTGACCGCCGTGGCCGTCCGTCTTACCACGCTGCTGTTCCGCCGTGAGGACGAACGCCTGGCCTCGGCGAAGCACCACCACCGCACCATCGGGCTCGAACTGCGTCAGCGGTTCGGGTTCAGCCTGATCCAGGCGCCGCTGCGCAAACAGCCGCCGTGGAACTCCGAAGTCGACGCGCCCGGCGCGCACCGGGACCCGATCAGGACCGGCCGGCCGCTCGAAGGGTCGTTCGACCTGACGCCCATGATCGGGCATCTGACCGGCCGGGCCTGATCGCTCAGGGCTTGTCGGCGGAGCTGACGTGGCAGGGCGCTTCACCACCTTCGTAACCTGAAAGACCAGGTCACGCCCTGCCGACGTCGGATCGCGGACGCGGGTTCACCTACAGACACTCAGGGCTTGCGGCCCAGCCCGCCGAGCCCGCCGGTGAAGGTCGGGTCGTCCGCGAACCGGTCGCTCGCCCGGGAATCCGCTTCGTCGAGATGCCAGGTGGCCATCCAGTCGATGCCCGGTTCCACCATCTCCAGCCCGTCGAAGAACGCGGCGAACTCCGCGCGGGACCTCAGATGGAACGGCGCGCTCGTCTTCTTGTACAGCTCCTGGACGTTCTCCCGGTTGTCGCCTTCCTTGCGGGTGACGCCGTCCTCGGTCAGATGCGAGGACAGGAAGTACGAACCCGACGGCAGGAAATCGAGATACCGCCGGACCATCTCGTGCACGGGCTCCTCCGGGCCGAGGAAATACAGCAGGCCGACCAGTACCAGCCCGATCGGCTGCCGCGGGTCGAGCACTCCGGTCTCGAGGGCGCGTTTCCAGATGTCGGCGGGATCCCGCACGTCGCCCTGCAGGACCGCGTGCCGCCCGAGCAGCCCCTCCCGTTCCAGCAGCAGCTGGGAATGCGCGACGGCGACCGGCTCGATGTCGACGTACACGACCCGGCTGTCGGGATTGATCGCGCTCGCGATCTGGTGGACGTTGCCGACGGTGGGCACGCCGGAGCCGATGTCGAGGAACTGCGTGATCCCCTGGCGGGCAAGGTATCCCACGCCGCGGCCGAGGAAGTCGCGGCCGACGCGGGCGAACGTCTTGACCTCCGGGAACTGCTTGAGCACCTGCGAGCCGAACTCGCGATCGATGGCCCAGTTGGCCGAACCGCCGAGGAACCAGTCGTACACCCTGGCCACGTTGGGTCGTTCGAGATCGACACCTTCGGGAGCTTCGGGATCGTGCTGCGTAGTCATACCGTCACACCTCGTCGAAAACCGGGTTTGCGGGCGACCCCGCCGATGGCGCAGTTAAGCGCAGGCGAGTGGGGGTCGTCCAGCCGCCATGCGCCGACCGGGACGAGACCCGGTGCCACGAGCTCGAAATCGCCGAAGAAACCGAGGATCTCTTCCTTGTCGCGGAAGGACACGGGCGTGCTCGACTGCTCGTACTGCTTCACGACGCGCTGGACCTGTCCCAGCTCGTCACCCTCCACGTCGGACATCGTGACGTGGGACAGGACGTAGAAGGAGCCCGCGGGCAGGAGCCGCCGGTATCGCGCGACGACGTCGGCGAGCGCGGGGCCCGGCACGAAATGCAGGACCGCGACGGTGAGCAGGGCCACCGGTCTCGCCGGGTCGAGCACGCCGGTGTCGATGGCGCGTTCCCAGATGTCGTCCGCGTCGCGCAGGTCGCCGCCGAGCACCGCGTGCCTGGCGGGATCCCCGTTCTTCTCCAGCAGGATCCTGGCGTGGGCCACGGCGACCGGTTCGTTGTCGACGTACACGCACCGGCTGTCGCCGTCGGCGTCATCGGCGATCTCGTGGACGTTGCCGACGGTCGGCACGCCGGAACCGAGGTCGAGGAACTGGTTCACGCCGTGCTCGGCGCAGTACCGCACCGAACGGCCGAGGAAGGCCCGGTTGGCCCTGGCGAGGGCACGGACGAGCGGGAACGCCTTGACCAGCTGTTCGCCGAATTCCCGGTCCACCGCCCAGTTCGCGGTTCCGCCGAGCGCCCAGTCGTAGATCCGGGCGGCGTTGGGCCGCTCGAGATCGACGCCGTCGGGCAGGAACAGCGGGTCCATCTCAGGATTGCATCTGGATTCTGTACAGCTCGGCGAGTTCCTTGAGGAACTGCCGGGTCTCCTGGCGCTCCAGCGCGGCACCGCGCAGCCTGTCCCAGGAGTCGACGAAGATGTTGAAGTCCTTGACGTCGTCGAGGTACAACCCGCCCGCGGAATGTTCGATGTAGACGAAATCCCTGGTGCGATCGGGAAAACGCATGATGGTGAAGTCGTTGGGCACCGCGGCGAGGCGCGCGCCGAACGGCAACACGTGCACGTACACGCGCGGATGCTTGTCCAGCGCCAGCAGATGCTCGACCTGGTCCAGCATCACCGCCGGGGCGGACCCGCCCGGGGCGCGGCGCAAGGCGCCTTCGCTGATGATGAACCGGTAGTAGGGCGGCTGCTGCTGCTCGAAGACGGCCTTGCGGTCCAGCCGGTTGCGGACCAGTGAGGTGACGTCGGTGGCGCCCGCTTCGGTGAACTGCTTGAGCATGTAGTGCTCGGACTGCAACGGGCCGGGGATGCGCTCGCCGTGCCAGGTGAGGATCTCCGCGGCCGCGGGTTCGAGGTCGGTGAAGGTGCGGAACCAGTGCGGCACCACGGATCGGTAGCCGGACCAGTGACCGCGCTGCCCGGCTGCGGCGCGGGCCAGGTTCATCAACGTGTCGGCCTCGTCGCCGTTGATCCCGAACGCGTTCAGCATGGATCGCACATCCCCGAGCTTGACCCCGACGGCACCGGACTCGATCTTGTTGACCTTGCCCTGGGTGCAGCCGAGAACCTCGGCGACCTGCTGCTGTGTCATCCGCGCGGCGTTGCGGGCATGCCGGAGCTCGTTCCCGAGCTGCTTCCGGCGCGAGGTGACGGTGCTGGCCATCGCCTTGCTCTCCCGGACCACATAACCAGGACCGCGGCTGCCCGCGGTCCTGCGCGCGAATACTCGAACCCACCCAGGGTACTTCACCTTGCGGGGTTCGATGATGACATTGCGCAGCGTTCCAGGAAACGGCCGAAAACACCAGTCACCTGGTACGTCACCCTGGTGGCGGAGCGATCTCGTCACATTTCGGGCACGCCGGTCGGGCATAGTGACCGAGTGGACGAATCCCCCTTCGCCAGGCAGGTCACCGACGGTGTGTTCGGGTACGTCCAGCCGGACGGCTCGTGGTGGATCAACAACTGCGGGTTCGTCGCCGCGGGCGATCACACGGTGGTGATCGACACGTGTTCGACCGAACGGCGTACCAGGGCGCTGCTGGCGACGGCGGAGTCGGTGGGCGGGGCGCCGGTGACCACCGTGGTCAACACGCATCACCACGGCGACCACACCAACGGCAACTACCTGGCGACCGGCGCGACGATCGTCGGGCACCGGAAGACGCGTGAGGTGATGGTCGCGACCGGGATCAACACCTACGAGAACTCGTTCACCGGGAACGACTGGGGCCATCTGGAGCTACGGCCGCCCGAGGTGCTGTTCGACGACCGGCTGACCGTGCACGCCGGCGACGTCCGGCTGGAGCTGATCCACCCAGGACACGCGGCGCACACCACCAACGACGTCCTCGTCTGGCTGCCGGAACGGCGGGTGCTGTTCGTCGGCGACCTGATCTTCAACAGCGGCAGCCCGTTCGCGTTGATGGGCTCGCCCGCCGGCTGGCGGAAGGCGCTGGACCTGGTCCGCGAGCTGGAGCCGGAGACGATCGTGCCGGGGCACGGGCCGGTGTGCGGCCCCGAAGCGATCGACGTCGTCGACGGATACCTGGGCTTCCTGCAGAAACTCGCTTCGTATGGGAAGTCCGCGGGGTTGACGCCCCTTCAAGCCGCTCGCGAAGCGGATCTCGGGCCCTACGCGGCGCTGTCCGAACAGGAACGGCTGCCGGCGAACCTGCACCGGGCTTATGCCGAACTGGACGGGCTGGAGTGGGGTGCGGCGATCGATCTGGGGGCGGCGCTGGCGGACATGGTCACCTTCAACGGTGCCCGGATCCGCTGCTTCTCCTGACGGCCTCGCACCTCCGCGCCTGCTGTGTGTCGCCGCGTGTTGCCGCGTGTTGCGAAAGCCACTTTCGCAACGTTGAAGGTTGCGAAAGTGGCTTTCGCAACACGTCCTGGCCCCGTGCCCTCCCTAGCGCACCCGCCCCCGCGCCCGGTGTCATGAAAGGGTCGTTCAGGACATCGTTCGTCCTGAACGACCCTTTCAAGCCATCCCGAAACCCCTCGAAGACCTCACACGCAGCCCCCACCCGTCCCTGGGGGGCGACCCCGATCCCAGCGTACCGCCGCGAGCGCAGGGCCGGGGCGTGTGAGGCGAGTTGTCCACAGGCAGGCCAGGTTGTGGACAACTCCCGGTTGATCCCCTCTCGCCCCGGCGCCGTATCCCTCGACGGGGATAGGCTCGGCACGGGAATCGAAGCGGAAGGGTGCGGATGAGCAAGAAGGCGAGCATCGGGGTCACCGGCCTGGCGGTCATGGGCCGCAACCTGGCCAGGAACCTCGCGAGGCACGGGCACACGGTGGCCCTGCACAACCGCTCCGAGCAGCGGACGAAGGAACTGGTCGAGCAGTTCGGCGACGAAGGCGACTTCATCCCGGCGTATTCGGCGCAGGAGTTCGTCGATGCGCTGGAGCGGCCGCGCCAGGTCGTGATCATGGTCAAGGCCGGCGCGCCGACGGACGCGGTGATCGACGAATTCGTCCCGCTCCTCGAGAAGGGCGACGTGATCGTCGACGCGGGCAACGCGCACTTCGCGGACACGCGGCGCCGCGAGGCCGCGCTGCGGGAGAAGGGCATCCACTTCGTCGGCACCGGTGTGTCCGGCGGCGAGGAGGGCGCGCTGCACGGGCCGAGCATCATGCCGGGCGGGTCCAAGGAGTCGTACCAATCGCTCGGGCCGTTGTTCGAGGACATCTCGGCGAAGGTCGACGGCGAACCCTGCTGCACGCACGTGGGCGCGGACGGCGCCGGGCACTTCGTGAAGATGGTGCACAACGGCATCGAGTACGCCGACATGCAGCTGATCGCCGAATCGTTCGACCTCCTGCGCGGCGCGGGCGGCTACTCCCCCGCCGAGATCGCCGAGGTCTTCCGCACCTGGAACTCGGGCAGGCTGGACTCGTACCTGATCGAGATCACCTCGCAGGTGCTGGCCCACACCGACGCCGCGTCCGGCAAGCCGTTCGTCGACATCGTGGCGGACCAGGCGGAGCAGAAAGGCACCGGCCGCTGGACCGTCCAAATCGGACTGGATCTGGGCGTGCCGATCAGCGGCATCGCCGAAGCCGTCTTCGCACGTTCGCTGTCCGGCTCGTCGAACCTGCGCGAGGCCTCCCGCGGGCTGGGCGGCCCCTCGCGCGCTCCGCTGACAGGGTCCGCTTTGGACACTTTCGCGGACGACGTCGAGCAGGCGCTGTACGCGTCGAAGGTGGTGGCGTACGCCCAGGGCTTCAACCAGATCCAGGCGGGCGGCGCCGAATACGGCTGGGACATCGACCTCGGCAAGGTCGCGTCCATCTGGCGCGGCGGCTGCATCATCCGCGCGAAGTTCCTGAACGACATCACAGCCGCGTACGCCGAAGAGCCCGCGCTGCCGACGCTTCTGACTTCAGGTGGCTTCCGCAAGGCCGTCGAGGACGCCCAGGACTCTTGGCGTTCGGTGATCTCGACGGCGGTGCGGCTCGGCATCCCGACCCCGGGCTTCTCGACCGCACTCGCCTATTACGACGGTCTGCGCGCGGAGCGGCTCCCCGCCGCGCTGGTGCAGGGGCAGCGGGACTACTTCGGCGCCCACACGTACCGCCGCGTCGACCGTGAGGGTTCGTTCCACACCGCCTGGGCAGCCGACGGCCGCCCCGAGTCCTCGGCCTGACAGTCCCCGTGATGGCCCCCGTCCGTCAGGGGGCCATCACGCGGCCAGCAGGACGAGAGCGACGAACACGAGGACACCGAGCGCGACCCGCGTCATGTCCCGCGCGCCGCGACGATCTCCGACAGCGCCTGCAGGATCAGCTTTTCGGTCATCTCCTTCGTGAGCCCCAGTCCGGTCAACAGGTCGTCGCCGAGTTCGAACAGGGCCAGCAGAATGTGTTCGGTGCCGATGTAGTTGTGCCCGAGCCGCAGCGACTCCCGCATGGTCAGTTCCAGCGCCTTCTTGGCCTGCGCGCCGAACGCCATCTTCGCCGCCTCCACCGGTTCGTCGGCGGGTTCCGGCAACTTCGCCTCCGCGGCCTCGCGGACGGCTTCGAGAGTCACCTTCTGTGCCACGATCGCCCCGGCGGCGAGCGCGGCCGGCTCCGCGAGCAGGCCGAGGACCAGGTGCACGGGCTCGATCTGTGGGCTCTTCGCCGAGACCGCCGCGTCCCGTGACGCGACCACGACGTGCCGCGCACGATCGGTGTAGCGGCTGAACACCTTCACCAGATCTTCGAGCGAAGAGCCACTGGAGTCGACGAAGCGCTTCTGGGCGGCCTGTTTGGACACCCCCATGTTCTTGCCGATTTCGGTCCAGGACGCGCCGGAGCGGCGCGCCTGGTCGACGAAGTGACCGATCAGATGGTCGGCCACTTCGCCGAGGTGCTCGCCGAGGAAGACCGCGTCGGACAGCTGGCCGAGCACGTCACCGTCGGGATGCTGTTGCTTGATGTGGGAGATGAGGTCGTCGAGACGGACTGGATTCGTCATGCCGTCAACTCTAGGTTGACGACATGACGATCGTCAACCTTGGGTTGACGCCAGGGTGGCCTTGAGGTCGAAGCCGTTGGCCTCCAGCCTCTCGAACCGTGGTTCCGGATCCGCGGCGAACAGGCGGCGCGCGGCGATGTGGTCCGGCGGCCGGTTCACCGACTCCACCCCGGCGAGCACGCCGTCGCGGAACGACAGCACCGAGAACTTCCCGCCCTCCCGGTCCCCGGTCACGACGGTCTTGTCCGCCCCGGTCAGCAGCCCGGCGATCTGCAGTTTCGCGCCCAGCTGGTCGGTCCAGAACCACGGCAGGCTCTCGTAGGGGGCGGGTTCACCCACGATGACGGCCGCCACGGCCCGCGCCTGGTCGACGGCGTTCTGCACCGACTCCAGCCGGGTCGCCGTCCCCGCCTGGACACACGGGAAGTTCGCGCAGTCCCCCACCGCCGAGATCTTCGGGTCACTCGTGCGCAGGTGCTCGTCGACGACGACCCCGTTCGCCACGGCGAGCCCCGCCTCTTCGGCGAGCCGTGTCCGCGGCACTACCCCGACCCCGACCAGCACCAGGTCGGCGAGCAGCCGGCTGCCGTCGCTCAGTTCCACCTCGGACACCCGGCCGTCACCGTGCAACGCGGCGACGCCCGTGCCGAGCAGGATCGTGTGCCCGGCCCCTTCGTGCAGAGCCGCGAAGTACGCCGAGACCTCCGGAGTCGCGACACGGGCCATCAGCCTGTCCTGCGCCTCCACGATCGTCACGGGCCGTCCGGCGTGCGCGGCGAATTCGAGCCCGATGAACCCGCCCCCGACCACCACCACGTTCGCCGCGCTTTCCAGCGCGGCACGCAACACATCGGCGTCGTCCTTGGTGCGCAGGGTGAACACACCGTCCAAAGTGGATCCGGGCACCGGCAGGACGCGGTTGTCCGCTCCCGTCGCGAGGACGAGATGGTCGTACTGGTGGGCGCTCCCGTCCTCGAGTACCACCTGCGTGTCATCGCGATCCACCGATGTGACGCGGCCGGGGATCAGCTCGATGTCCTTCTCCGCGAAGAAGTCCTCGGGCCGCAAACGCAACTGGGCGTCGCCCGCGGTCCCGGCGAGGTAGCCCTTCGAAAGCGGCGGCCGCTGGTACGGCAGGCCGGGTTCGTCACCGATCAGCACCACCCGGCCGTCGAACCCCTTGTCCCGCAGCGAGGTCGCCACTCCGAACCCGCTCTGCCCGGCCCCTACGACGAGGACGGTCTCCATCGGCGCTCCTTCCGTTGTGCCCGATGTCCATTCAACACCGCCCTTGCGCGACATGATCCTCACGAGGGGACGCGCTACGGTCGGTTCCATGAGCAGGCCCGAGGTCCACCCGGTCGACGCCCGGCCGCCGCTGCCGAAGCTGACGTTGCTCGGCGTGGGAGCACATGACGATCATGTACGCGGGTTCGGTGGCCGTCCCGCTCGTCGTGGGCAGCGCGCTGAAGCTGGACGCGGCGACGATCGCGTTGCTGGTCAACGCGGATCTGCTGGTCGCGGGCATCGCGACGCTGATTCAGGCGGTCGGGATCGGGAAGATCTTCGGCATCCGCCTGCCGGTGGTGGCCGGTGCGACGTTCACCGTGGTCAACCCGATGATCATGATCGCGTCCCAGTACGGCATGCAGGCCGTCTACGGCGCGATGATCGCGTCGGGTGTCTTCGGCCTGCTCATCGCGAAACCGTTCGCGAAGATGATCCGGTTCTTCCCGCCGCTGGTTTCGGGCACGCTGCTCATGGTCATCGGTATTTCGCTCATCGGCCCGGGCGTCGGCCTGATCGCCGGCCACGACACCGGATCGCCGGATTACGCGAGGCCCGCCAACATCGCGCTCGCGTTCGGCGTGATCGCGGTGATCGTGCTGTTCACGCGGGTCCTGCGCGGGTTCGCGAGCCAGATCGGCCCGCTGCTGGCACTGCTGATCGGCCTGGTCGCGGCCATCCCGATGGGCCTGGTGAGCTTCCAGGGCATCGCCGACGCCGGCTGGTTCGGCCTCGCGTCGCCGTTCCACTTCGGCCCGCCGACCTTCCCGGTCGCGGCCGTACTTTCGATGTGCGTCGTGATGCTGGTGACCTACACCGAATCCACCGCCGACCTGGTCGCCGTCGGGGAGATCACCGGACGGCCCGCGACGGACTCCGACCTCGCGCGCGGCCTCGCCACCGACGGTCTTTCGGCCATCCTCGGCGGCGCGATGAACTCGTTCCCGGACACGGCTTTCGCGCAGAACGTCGGCCTCGTGCAGATGACCGGGGTGCGCAGCCGATGGGTGGTCGCGATGGCGGGCGGCCTGCTCGTGCTGATGGGCCTGGTGCCGAAGGTCGGCGCGTTCGTCGCGGCCGTACCGGAGCCCGTGATCGGCGCGGTCGCGGTGGTCATGTTCGCGATGGTCGCCGCGGTCGGCGTGCAGAACCTGAAGAAGGTGGAGTTCTCCGGCAACCACAACACCTTCATCGTCGCGGTGTCGATCGGGGTCGGGCTGCTGCCCGCGTTCGCCACGAACCAGTCCGGGAATTCGATCTTCTTCCAGCATTTCCCGGCGTGGCTTCAGACCATCTGCGGCAGCCCGATCACGGTCGCCGCGATCGTCGCCTTCACCCTCAACCTGCTGTTCAACCACCTCGGCAAGCGCCGGGAGCCGGATCTACTGCAAGCGCCCTAGCTGTGTTTCTCAAGGCGCGCTTCCGGATTTCCGTGGCCGGGCCGAGGCAGCAGCTTGCTACTCACTCAGCCGCGTCGGCGGGCCGACAAGAAACGCGCGCGCGTGCCCTCACCTCACGTGCGATCTCCAGCCGGGAGGCACTTCCTAACAGAACAGCCACTTCGGCCACAGCTTGCACTCTTCGGTCGGCGTCGTCGAGGGCGGCGGCGGGGTGGGGTTGGGTGGCTGCGGAACGACGGTCGACCCGGTCGTCCTCGGCGGATCGGCGGGACCACTCGACGTCGTCGGCGTGGTGGGATCCGGGGAGTCGGACGTCGACGCGGCCGAACTCGACGTGCGGCGGCTGGAGGTCGTCCGGCTGGAGCGCGACGTAGGTTCCCCGTCGCCGGTTACGACCGTCTCGGTGGACGGGACCGCCGACGTCACGCCCGCTCCCCCGTTTTCCGAAGGCCGCTTCGGCATCTCGATGACGCTCATCTGGTTCGGTGCCGCGTTCGGTTCGGGGTCCGAATCGAACCCGACGAGAACGGCGGCCGTGCCGCAGGCGACGACCACGGCGATCACGACCGAGACGACTCTCCAGCGTGACTTTGCCCGTGACTCCTCGTGGTCGTCCCAGCCCTCGCGAATAAGCAGGTCGGCGACCGAAACGTCGTCGTCATCCACCAGCTGAAACCTTTCGCACCGGGAACGAGCGAAGAGTAGTTTTACCGCAACTCACCGCCGAACGGGTGAAGTTAACCAAAAATTATTCACCCGATGGAACACGCCAGCGTAGGCCAGTCACACAGCGTGTATTCATCTGCTCCCGCGTATATCGGCGGTGACCGACCTTCGGTTCGCGTATACAGCGCCCCCGGCGGGTGGTGTAATCGACGGTGCCAGCACCGGAAGAGGGGGTTCGGACGGATCATGGAGGCTGACGCCCTCGCCGTGCCCGGAGCCGGTAATTCCGGTCGCCCGGCAGGCGCCCCGCTCGGAAACGGGCCGGTCGGCGATCTCGGCCTCGCGGGCGACCACGCCGCCATCTGGTCGTACGACTTCGAGCACGAGACCCTGTCCTGGCTGCCCGGGCTGGAGAACCTGCTGGGTGGCGGCGTCCTCACGGAAGCCGAGATCGAGTCGAGGCTCGCCGATCTGGTGGCCCCGCTGACCTCCGGCACCCGCACTTCCCCGCCGTGGCGCGAGTTCGAACTCGAGCAGTCGTTCCGGAACCCGGCGGGCGAGGTCCGCTGGATCCGGCTGCGGGCCCGCACCATGGGTGACGACAACGGTTCGACGGGGCTGCTCGGCATCGCCACCGACGTGACCGACGTCCGCGAGAACCGGCAAGCACTCGAAGATCTCACTGACCGTTACCGGCTCTTGGTGGAACTCAGTCCCGACGCGGTCTGCGTCCACGAAGCCGGCGTTGTCATCTACGTCAACCGAGCGGCCGTCACCGCGCTCGGCGCGTCTTCGACGGCCGAGCTGATCGGGCGGCCGATCATGGACTTCGTCGCCGACGAGTCGCTCCCGGCCCTGCTGGACAGAATCGCGTCGCTCCACCGCCAGGGCGCGTCGACCGATCCCGCCGACACCGTCATGCTCCGGCTCGACGGCACGAAGTACCTGGTCCAGAGCATTTCGGTGCGCACGACCTGGGAAGGCAGGCCCGCGTTCCAGGTCATCATGCGCGACATCAGCGCGCAGAAGGCCGCCGAAGCGACCCTGCGCTACCAGGCCGCCTTGATCAGCCACGTCAGCGACGCGATCATCGCGACCAGCGGCACCGGCGTGGTGACCAGCTGGAACCCCGCCGCCGAGAACGTCTACGGCTGGACGGCCGGTGAGGCGATCGGCCGCACGGTCAGCGACCTCGTCGGCGCCGCGCTCGATCCGGAAACGGTGCTGCGCCGGGGTGGCGTCATGCAGACGACCCACCGTCATCGCAACGGTTCGACCTTGGCCATCCGCATCTCGGCCGCGGAGATGAACGACGGCTTCGTCCTCGTCTGCGCCGACGAAACCGCCCGGCGGCGCGCCGAACAGCACTACAGCACGGTGGTCGCGTCCCTCGACGAAGGCGTGGTCGTGATCGGCCCCGGCGGCCTCATCGAATCGGCCAACCCCGCGGCGTGCCGGATCATCGGCGTCGACCACGATGACCTCATCGGCGTCCCATGCGTGACGCTGGAGCTGTACGACGAACAGGGCCGGATCCCGCCCGCCCGGATGCCGTCGGTGATGACCCGGCGCACCGGGGTCACGCTGACCGGTCTCGTGCTGCGGCTGCGAAGGCCCGCCGGTGACGACGTCTGGATCTCGCTGACCTCGCGGCTGCTGACCCCGGAAGATCCGTCGGCCCTGGCGGTGGTCGCCTCGTTCACCGACATCACCGAACGCCGCGCCATCGGCGAACGGCTCGCCCACGAGGCCACGCACGACCCGCTCACCGAACTCGCGAACCGGACGCTGGTGCTGGACAGCCTCGCCGAGGCGCTCTCCGGCGCGGGCCGCGCCGAGCTGACCACGCTGCTGTTCATCGATCTCGACAAGTTCAAGGTGATCAACGATTCCCTCGGGCATTCGGTCGGGGACAAGGTGCTCCGCATCGCGGCCGAACGGCTGCGCCGGGGAATCGGCGAGAGCGATCTCGTCGGCAGGCTCGGCGGCGACGAATTCGTCGTCGTGACCGCGGAAATCACCGAGCCGCACGAGATCAAGGCACTGGCCGAGCATCTGCGCGAAGCGCTGACGGAACCGATCACCGTCAACGGCAGGCAGCTGCACATCGACGCCAGCATCGGCATCGTCACCGCGGCCAACGACGACACCCGGACCGCCGAAGATCTGCTGCGCGACGCGGATGTCGCGATGTACCAAGCGAAAACGCTCGGCCGGGCGCGCTACGAGTTCTTCGACGTCGAGCTGCGCGAGCGGATGCAGCGGCGGCTCCGGATGGAACAGGACCTGCGCGACGCGTTGCAGAACGAGGAGCTCTGGACGGCGTACCAGCCGGTCGTGGACATCGAATCCGGCGAGATGGTCGCCGTGGAGGCGTTGCTGCGCTGGAAACATCCGGCGCACGGCACGATCTCGCCTGCCGAGTTCATCCCGCTGGCCGAGGAGAGCGACCTGATCAACCTGATCGGCAAGTACGTCCTGCGCACCACCACCCGCGAGATCGCCAGACGGCGCGAGCAACTCGGCATCGACCTCAACCTCAAGGTCAATCTCTCGGCCCGGCAGCTGGACGACCCGCATCTGGTCGCCGGGGTGCAGGACGCGCTGAAGACCACCGGGCTCCCGCCGCACGCGCTGACCTTGGAGGTCACCGAGAGCGCGCTGATGCGGGACCAAGCCGCGGCCGCCGAAGTCCTGACGTCGTTGCGCGATCTCGGTGTCTCACTGGCGATCGACGACTTCGGCACCGGCTACTCGTCGCTCGCCCAGCTGCAACGGCTCCCGTTGGATACGCTCAAGATCGACCGCACCTTCGTCACCGGCATCGCGGAATCGCGCGACGCGGCGGCGATCGTCAAGAGCATCATCGCGATGGCGCACGCCGTCGACCTGATCGTCGTCGCCGAAGGTGTCGAAGACGAAGAGCAGCTCACGATCCTTCGCGAGCTGCGCTGTGACCAGGCGCAGGGCTTCCATCTCGGTCGCCCCGCGCCACCGGACGAACTTTTCGGAGCCGCGGGATGAGTGTCGAGATCAAAACCGGAGAAGACCGCTACGACATCGTCGTGGACGGGAAGACCGCCGGGTTCCTGGAAACCCGCACCCGCCCGGACGCGATCCTGTTCCTGCACACCGAGATCTCGGACGACTTCTCGGGACAGGGCCTGGCGGGCAAGCTCGTGACCGCGGCGCTCGACGACGTCCGGGCGCAGGGAAGGTCCGTCCTCCCCTACTGCCCGTACGTGCGCTCGTTCATCGCGAAGCACCGTGAATACGAGGACCTCGTCCCCGAGGACAAGCGCGCCGAATTCGAACTCTGAGCCCTCAGCCCGGGTAGATCGTCAGCAGTTTCGCGAGCTCGCCCTCGGTGAGGACGACGCCCAGCTCGCGCAGTGTCGCGTCGAGCCGCTCGGGCGGGACCGTGGTGGTCTCCTTGACCCCGTCCGGTCGTTCGACGATGAACTCCTCGCCGACCAGTTTGCGGCTGAGCCCTTCCTCCAGCCGCATGACCACCAGCTGCCCGGTGAACGGCGACCGCGGATGTGTCGACGTGTAGTGGTGGTAGACCTCGTAATCGATCCGGTGCATCGGCGTGAGCGTGAAGGCGTGCAGGTCGGTCCAGTCGTCGCCCTCCTGTTTCTGCAGGCGCCACCAGTCGCCGTCGGCGACGAGCCGGTGCGGCCAGCCCGCCTGATCCACCACGGCGCCGTCGGCCAGCGGCATCGGCACCAGCATCCCGGCGCCGAATCCGACGTCGACCAGATGCGGGACGCCGTCCGCCTCGACCACGAGCGTCATATGCGTGTACGGCCCGTTCTTCTGCGGCTGCACCCGCGCGACCAGGCGGCGTACGGGGTAGCCGAGCTGCTCGGCGGCCGCGGCGAAAAGGCTTCCGTGCTCGTAACAATAGCCACCGCGATCACGGCCGACGAGTTTGCCGATCACGTCTTCGAGCGCGATTCCCTTGTGCTGCCCCAAAACGACGTCGACGTTCTCGAACGGAACGGCGAGGACGTGTGCCTTCGCCAGCTCACGCAACGCGGCGCCGGAAGGCTCCGCGCGATCCTGGCCGATCCGGCCGAGGTACGCGTCGAGGTCGAGGGTGCCGACGGTCCATTCGTCGGCCTGCTCAGCTGCGATTGTCATGCTCCGAGATTGACACCTCCACCTAACTCGAAGTCAAGGTCGGCCAACTGGTAACTGGCAACGGCCACCGACTTTCGTCACTTTCACGAACGAGTGACGATTGGCCACCCTTCCGGAGTGAGCCGGTGAAACACACCGGTGTGGAAGGAGAAAGCAGATGAGGACTCGTTCCCTCGTCGCCGGTCTGCTGACCGGAGCGGCCGCCGTACTCGGGTTGGCGATGCCGGCTTCCGCCGCCGAACCGCCCTCGGGCGTTCAGCCGCTGATCGTGGGTGGTGTGGACGCGACCGAGACCTACACCTTCATGGCGTCGATGCAGACCAAGAGCGGTGACCACAACTGCGGCGCGTCCCTGATCGCACCGGAGTGGCTGGTGACCGCCGCGCACTGCGTCGAGGGTGAGCAGCCGTCGAACTGGCAGTACCGCCTCAACACCACCGACCACACCAAGGGCGGCGAGGTCGCCGAGGTCGACAAGTTCGTGGTCCACGAGAAGTACGACGGCTCCGGTCCGTACGACATCGCCCTGGTGCACCTGGCCAAGCCGGCGGAGGCGGCGCCGATCGAGATCGGCCAGTCGCCGGCGGCGGGCACCGACGTGCGGGAGATCGGCTGGGGGCTGACCTGTCCCACGCGCGGCTGCGGCGAGGCACCTGTGGTTCTCCAGCAGCTCGACACCAAGGTCGCCGAGGACTCCGGATGTTCCGGCTCCGGTGCCTACGACGCGCAGACCGAGCTGTGCATGGACAACCAGGGCGGCAAGGCGAGCGCCTGCTACGGCGACTCCGGCGGCCCCGCCGTGGTGAAGTCGGGCGACAAATGGACGCTGGTCGGCGCCACCAGCCGCGGTCAGACCGCCAGCTGCCCGGAAATGCCGGGCATCTACACCGACGTGACCGCGTTCGGCGACTGGATCAAGCAGCAGACCGGTCGGTAGACGCCAGACCCCGCCCCGCGCGGTGGCGCCCGATGCACCTGCGACATCGGCCGCCACCGCGCGGTGCTGTGGACCGAAACCGGCCGCAGGCATGAAAAAACCGCCTCGAAATGCATCGAGGCGGTTCGTTGAGCGGTGGCCAGGGCCGGGGTCGAACCGGCGACCTTCCGCTTTTCAGGCGGACGCTCGTACCAACTGAGCTACCTGGCCGGGAACGCCGGCAAGGAGCCGAACGATCTTGCGACCCTGACGGGACTCGAACCCGCGACCTTCGCCGTGACAGGGCGACGCGCTAACCAACTGCGCCACAGGGCCTTGCATACTGCTTTGTAACTGTACTGCGTACTCCCAACGGGATTCGAACCCGCGTTGCCGCCTTGAAAGGGCGGAGTCCTAGGCCGCTGGACGATGGGAGCCCGGTTCGGTTTCGGCGAACCGACCGACCCGCGCTCTCCGGTGTCCCCGGGAGCGAACATAACTATAGGACACCCCCTTTTCCGCCTTCGCACAGGGGGTCCCCTAGTTGTTCACAGGGCTGGGACCTGCGAGAACGCGGTGAGTTCAGGATATCAGGCCCGAGCGGCCGCCCGGGCGTACAACGAAGCCCGGTCGCGCGGCACACCCCGCGCGACCGGGCTTCGTGAACGAACTCAGCGCTGAACGGGCGCCTGCCCGTCCTCGTCCAGCGTCAACCCCAGCATGTCCAGCAGCTGGACACAGTCATCGACACCCAACGCCCCGTTGGCCACCGCCAGCCGGGCACGGCGCACCTGGTCGTCGGACACGCGCTGCGCGTCCCCCTGACCCGTGCGCTGCGCCGGCAGACCACCGGCCAACGTCGTCGAGCTTCCCCCATCGGCACCTTCGTACCGAAGGAGGAACTGTCGAACTTCCACAGACCCACCCATGGTTCCTCCAGACGGCCAACGAACAGCTTGGCCGCGAGGCTAACCAGAGCCGGCCGCGACACACAGCCCCCCGGAGAGTGAACCTGTCGCCACGCTCCGCACAACGCAGAGCGATCACGCGTACGTCCGCACCACATGAACCCCAGGCGAACCAGAGATGGCTCCCTGGCCGGAATTCTGCCCGCGCCCACTCGCCCTTCTCAGCAAACCGTGCAACAATCGATTTGCTGACACACCCCCGGTCAGCGCCTGTGGAGATCCCCTCCGACCCCCGCGTTCCTCCCCCTGGCGCGGGGGTCGCTCCGTTTTCTGGGGGGCCACCCCCCAGACCCCCAGGTTCCTTGAGGCGGCGGTTGGCGGGCCCCGGGCCGGTGGCCGTTGAGTGGCCGGGTGACGCTGCGCGGGAGGGTTTCTGATCGCGGGCGGTGATCGTTCAGGTGGTCGTCTTTGTGGGGATTGGGCCGTTCGGAAAAATAAAAGGGTGTGTCGTGGCTCACTGTGGTTGGTTTGCCGAGACCGAACCGTTATCGTGGCCCGGTGCCCCTTCCTTCCCTGAGCCGTCGTAGCGGCAGCCGCACGAACTTGAAGCCGGTCAACCCCGGTCGTCACCGCAATTCCGCCTCCAAGGAGGCCGAAGCGGTCGTCGAAGACACGGAGCTCACCAGCTACCTTCGTGCCCTCGCCCCCGAGAACGACCCGGAAAGCACCGGCACCGGCAAGCGCTTCGGTGAAGCGCAGGTCTTCCAGCTGCGGATGAACCTCATCGCCTGCGAACAGCTCAAGGACGCCGCCGCCGAGCGCAACCTGTCACCGCAGGCGCTGGCGCAGGAATGGATCCTCGAGCGCCTCTCGTGGGAATCGCAGGCCAACTCGGCCCAGCAGCGCCGCCACGAAGAAGCCCACACCGACGAATTCCGCTTCGACGCCAACGCGTGGGAGCAGCCCGTCCCTCGCTGACCTCCGCCGCCGCGGAACGGAACAGCACAACAGAAGAAGCTTCACGGCAAGAGAAAAGCCCCCGGCGAGATCGCCGGGGGCTTTTCTGATCAGTCTGAGCAACGCCTGAAGGGCGGACTCAGATCGCGCGGACCTTCTGGGCCTGCGGGCCCTTCTGGCCCTGACCGACCTCGAACTCCACTCGCTGGTTCTCCTCGAGCGTGCGGAACCCGCGACCCTCGATCTCCGAGTAGTGAACGAAGACGTCGCCCTCGCCGCCATCCTGCGCGATGAAGCCGAAGCCCTTCTCCGCGTTGAACCACTTCACAGTGCCTTGCGCCACCGCTGTACTCCTCGTTGCACATCCGCTTCGAGTGCCTCCGAAGCGACACCCAGACCGTCCCGGGCGGTTCCAACGAGTCGAGCGAAGAGCGCGTCACCGGCTCATGGCTCGCGTCAGAAGTTCCGCGAGTGTGAAGCCACGAACACGCAAAACGACGGCCTGATGGCAGCGTACCGGGATCTGGCCATATTTGAAGCCCGTGATCGGACTCTGGGCACCCCCAAGTACCAAGGTCACCGGAACGTCGTACGCCGTTCCGGGTTCTGTCGGACCCCGTCGCTACCCTGTCGCCGCACGCCGACCTCAGGTCATCGCCGGACACGGACCGAAGTCGGTCATGCCCCGATCGTGAACCACGACCCACCCGATTGTGACTCGCATCACTCTCCGTGGGATCAACTTAAGGGGCGGTCCGGACGTCATGGTCGGTGTACAGGGGAGCAAAGGGGATGCTTTGAGGTTCACGGAAACCGCGCGCCGCCGGGCGGCGATCGCGGCACTGGGGTTGGTGGCCGTTCTGACGCTGGGGGCGTGCAGCAGCGAGCCGACCGTCTCGGCCAGCGGGCCGGACGGCGGCGGGCCGGTCAGCAGTGACACCGGCGGGCAGGCGCCCGCGCCAGCCAAACTGACGTACGAGCCCGCGGCGGGCGCGCAGGACGTCGCGCCGGGCCAGCCCATCAAGGTCAGCGTCGCCGACGGCACGCTCGACCAGGTCGTGCTGACCAATCCCGACGGCAAGCAGGTCGCCGGCCAGCCGTCCGAGGACAAGAAGAGCTGGGCCACCACCGAACAACTCGGCTACGGCAAGGCCTACACGTGGTCCGGCAAGGCCACCGGCACCGACGGCAAACCCGTCGAGATCGGCGGCACCTTCACCACCGTCAAGCCGCGCAAGCAGGTGGGCGCGAACATCAACGTCTTCGACGGGCAGACGTACGGCGTCGCCATGCCGATCACGCTGACGTTCCCGAGCAAGGTCACCGACAAGGCGTCGGTCGAGAAGGCGCTGTCGGTCGAGACCACACCGAAGACCGAAGGGTCCTGGGCCTGGGTCCACGACGACACCTCGGTGCACTGGCGGCCGAAGGCCTACTGGCAGCCCGGCACCACGGTGAAGTTCAACGCCAAGATCTACGGCGTCAAGATCGGCGAAGGTGTGTACGGCAAGGAAGACCGCTCGGCGAGCTTCAAGATCGGCCGCTCGCAGATCGTCAAGGGCAACACCCAGACCCACCGGCTCGTGGTGATCCGCGACGGGCAGCAGATCGCGGACTACCCGGCCAGCTACGGCCTCGACGCCGACCCGGGCCGCGTCACGCCGACCGGCACGCACGTGGTGATGTCCAAGCACGACACGTACTCGATGACCAACGAGCGCTACAACTAC
Organism: Amycolatopsis sp. NPDC000009; assembly: GCF_055563465.1. Classification (NCBI taxonomy): domain Bacteria; kingdom Bacillati; phylum Actinomycetota; class Actinomycetes; order Pseudonocardiales; family Pseudonocardiaceae; genus Amycolatopsis; species Amycolatopsis sp. NPDC000009. The sequence continues at coordinate 208,206 of NZ_JBVHDI010000006.1, read as the reverse complement.
GAGAATATCGTCGTCCCGTCCGCGGTCCGGTTCTCGACCAACGGCGAGTTCATCCACGGCTACGCGCCCTCGATCTGGGCGCAGGGCAAGAAGAACATCTCGCACGGCTGTGTGAACCTGGCGCCGGCGAACGCGAAGGCGTACATGGACGGTGCCCTGGTCGGCGACCCCGTCGAGATCGAAGGCAGCACGGTGAAGATCAACCGGGCGCGCGACTACAGCGACTGGACCTACTCCTGGGACGAGTGGCTGCGTTTATCTGCTCTGCGCTGACGGAAACGTTCCCGCGGGGCGCCCGGCCACAGGAAGCTCACGTTTCCCGTGCGGGGCGCCCCGCAAAAACGTTTCCGGGGGCCTTCGGCCCAAGAGAGGGCGCAGAGCGGTGAAGTCTCCCGTCGCGCTGACGCGCTCCCGGGAGACAGTCTGCCGGTCACCTTGCCGGTTCAGTCGGCCGCGTGGTTCCGACGAAAACTCGATGCAACCCCGGAGTGGGCGGGGCGCATGTCTAACGACGTAAGGCGCCGCGGCCAATGAGCGGCGCCCGGATCGAGGAGACACTCTTGCGTACTCGTATCGCTCTCACTCTCGGCGCGCTGCTGCTGGCGGGCGGCGCCGCCTTCGCGACCACGTCGCTGGCGTCGGCCGATCAGAGCGCGCCGTCGCCGACGGCCACTCAGGCGCCCCAGCCGCCGATCAAGGCGCCCACCACCACGCGACCGGCGGAGCCGCCCCGCGCCACCGAGTCGGCGCGTCCGGAGCCTGCCCCGCCGACGACCCGTCCCGGTGTCGTGAAGCCGGGCGAGCACCGCGTGCCCAAGGCCGTTCCCGCCGGGCCGACCGGTGATCTGCGCCTGCCCGCCATCGTCGAAGGAGCCGGTAACTAGGTGTCGTTGAGCCGCTCGTCGAAGACCGGGACGGGCTCGCCGTGGGACGGCGAGTTCGCCCGGTACTTCGACGAGCGCGCGCACAGCCTGCGTGCCACCGCGTATCTCCTGTGCGGGGACTGGCACCAGGCCGAGGACGTCACCCAGGCCGCGCTGCTGAAGCTGTATCTGGCTTGGCCGAGGCTCTCCCGGCACGACGCGCTCGACGGCTACGCGCGCAAGATCGTGCTTCGGACCTTCCTCTCCGAGCATCGGCGTGTGTGGCGCAAACGGGAGAAGCTCACCGACGCCCTTCCCGACGTCCCCGGCGAAACGACCGGCGCGGAACAGGAGATGCTGGTCAGGCACGCCCTGTCCGGTATCGCCCCGAAGCAGCGGGCCGTACTGGTGCTGCGCTACTTCGAAGATCTCAGCGTCGAAGAGACGGCCGCGGCGCTGGGCTGCAGCACCGGGAACGTGAAGAGCCAGGCCGCGCGGGGTCTGGCGACCCTGCGCAAGCGGCTCGGACCGCATTTCAGTGAACTGGCCATGAGCGGAGCACACGACGTTGGGAGGTGAGGAGATGGACGAGGACATCAAAGGCGTGCTGTCGCACGGGGCGAGCGGTCCCCCGCTGGGCATCCGGGCGGCGGACATCATCGAGCGGGGTGGCCGGATCCGGCGTCGACGCAAACGGCTGGCCGTGGCGGGGAGTTCGCTGGCGACGGTCGCGGTGATCGTGTTCGGCGCGATCGCCGTGGGTGGTCGCGGCGGCGAGGGTTCCGCGCCGGTGCAGCCCGCCGGCCCGGGTCTGTCGACCATCTCGCCGGCATCGGTCTCACCCTCGCCCTCCGAGTCGACGCCGCGGCCGGAAGTCACCCCGGAGAAGCCACCCCCACCCGCGACGACCCCGAAGGCCGATCAGCCACGCTCGACACCGAGGACCGTTCAGCCTGGACGTACGACGACGGCCGTTCCTCCTCGCGCTCCTTTGCCGACGAAGGAGCCGAGCGAGCCACCGACGACGACCCGCTGATCTCCGCCCGGAACGTCCGATTCCTGAAGTGTGACCCAAAGTAATCGGAAATTCTCCGACATCGGCTTCACCTGGCGCTTCGTCACCGATTCGGCGGAACGGCGTTCGATCGACCGATCCAAAGCGCTGAACCCGGGCGTTTGAACCCCTACGGTCGAGGGAACAAACCCTCGACGATGGGTAAGTAAACGGGTGGGTCGGGAGGTCAAACCCATGGCCGAAGAGGCGCTGAGCGCGTCACATCAGGAAAAAGGGGAACCGGCGGAGGCCCCACCTGAGCAGATCAGAAAGGCCGTCGCCGGAGCGGCGATGGGTAACTGCATCGAGTGGTACGACTTCGGTGTTTTCGGCTTCATGCCCGCCATCCTGGGGCAGGTCTTCTTCAACGCTTCGAGCACTTCGGAAGGTGCGCTGGCGACCTTCGCGGTCCTCGCGATCACCTTCATCGTGCGGCCGTTCGGCAGCTTCGTGTTCGGTCCGCTGGGGGACAAGATCGGGCGCCAGAAGGTGCTCGCGCTGACGATCATCCTGATGTCCGGGTCGACGTTCATCATCGGCCTGTTGCCGTCCTACGCGACGATCGGCCCGGCAGCCGCGGTCCTGCTGATCCTGTTGCGCACCATCCAAGGCTTCTCGGCTGGCGGTGAGTACGGCGGCGCGGCGACGTTCATCGCGGAGTACGCGCCCGCCCGGCGCCGGGGTTTCTGGGGCAGCTGGCTGGAGTTCGGCACGCTCGTCGGTTTCGCGATGGGCGCCGGCTTCGTCACGATCTTCACCGTCGTCCTCGGCGACGAGGCCATGCGCGAATGGGGCTGGCGCCTGCCGTTCCTGATCGCGGGCCCGCTCGGGATCGTCGGTCTCTACCTGCGGAACAAGCTGGAGGACACCCCGCTGTTCCAGGAGATCGAGAAGAAGAACCAGGTCGAGAAGTCGCCGCTGAAGGCGCTGCTCAAGAAGCACTGGACGTCGATCCTGCACCTGATCGGCATCGTGGTGATGCTGAACGTCGCCGACTACATCGTGATCACGTACCTGGAGACGTATCTCAAGGACGTGGTCGGCTTCAGCGGGCACACGCCCTTGCTCATCATCCTGGCCACCATCGGGTTGATGTTGATCTTGATCGTGCCGGTCGGCATGCTGTCCGACCGGATCGGGCGAAAACCGATCCTGATCACGTGCTGCGCGAGCTTCCTGGTGTTGCCGATCCCGGCGTTCTCGTTGATGGGCGCGGCCGCGGACGACCAGAACGCCTGGCAGCTCATGCTCGGCCTGGTGATGATCGCGGTGCCGCTGGTGCTGATCCTCGCCGTGCTGGCGGCGACGCTGCCGGCGATGTTCCCGACCCAGGAACGCTACAGCGGTTTCTCCATCGGCTACAGCGTTTCCACCGCGGCGTTCGGCGGCACGGCGTCGTACATCATCGGCAGCCTGGTGACCAACACGGGCGACAACCTGTGGCCCGCGTACTACCTGATGGGCGCAGCGGCGATCGCGGCCATCCCGATCCTGCTGCTGCCGGAAACGGCCGGGGTGTCGCTGCGTGGCATCGTGAACTCGCGGATCGCGCGGCGCCGGAAGCCGGAAACGGCCACTCCCGGCAGCACCCCGGAGCTACCGGCGAGTTAACGTCTTTCCATGAGCCGTATCTCGCAGCCGTGGCCGCCGGTCGAAGTCGAACCGGCGACCGTTCACCCGAAAGCCCCGCAGCCGGGCAGTCACCTCGGCATCCACTTCGGTGAGTGTTTCGGGTGCGGCGACGAGATCGAGGCCGGGCTCCACCTGCATTCGACGGTGGGCGAAGGGACGACGGTGTACTCCAAGTTCACCGTCACCTCCGCCCACCAGGGTGCGCCCGGCCTCGCCCACGGCGGTCTCCTCGCCTGCGCCTTCGACGAGGCGCTCGGCTCGACCGTCGGCAACCTGCTGCGTCGCCCCGCGGTCACCGGGAAGCTGGAGACGGACTTCCTCCGGCCGGTCCCCGTCGGCTCGACGCTGTACATCGCCACGAAACTGGACGGCGTCGCCGGCCGGAAGATCTACGTGAGCGCCGACGGACGGCTCGACGCCGAAGACGGCCCGGTCGCGGTGCGCGCGCGGGCGCTGTTCGTGCGGGTCGAATTCGAGCATTTCAGCACCCACGGGGATCCCGAGGCGCTGCAGAAGCTCGCCGCCGCGCACGAGAAGGCCAAGCGCGAACGCGAGTGGGACATCAACCCCTGAGCATTTCGTCCTCTGAATGCGGTGGTTCGTAGGCCGAACTACCGCATTCAGAGGACGAAATGCGTGCTAGGTGAGGGTGCGGGGCCGGATCGCGTTCGCCTTGTCGACGAGTTCGACCCGCTGGTCGACCGATCCGGCCAACCGGGCCAAGGTCCGGTAGCAGCGCTCGAGCCCGAACCGCAGATCCCGTTCGTCCAGGGCACAACCCAGCACCTTCGCGCCCGGTGTCGGCTTGTTCTGCGAGTTGAGCCAGCCGTACGCCGCTTCGAGGACCTCCGCCGACAAACGCGTGCGACGTTCGGCGTCGAGTTGCAGCCGCTCCAGCCTGGTCGAGGCGTCGACGAGATCCCGCTCGGACACCATCACCGGGTCCTTGCCGCCGCCGTTGATCCTGGTCTTGATCTTGATCGCGGCCACCTGCGCGGCGACGTGGTGCGACGACGACGCGGGGACGGCCTCGAGCACCTCGATCGCGCTCGCCCTGGCGCCCTGCGCGAGGTACACGCGAGCCAGACCGAAGGCGGCGCTCACGTACGACCGGTCCGTTCGCCACACCAGCTCGTAGTAGCGCGCGGCGCCGAAGTAGTCTCCGACCCCCTCCGCGCTGACGGCCAAGGCCAGCTTCGGCGCGATCTCACCGGGCAGGTCGTCGTACACCGCTTCGAACGCGACGTGCGCGACGCGGGACCGCCCGCCCGCGAGCTCGATCAAGCCGCGATACCAGTCGATCCGCCAGTCGTGCGGGAAACCGGCCTTGATCGCGAGGTACTGCGCGGCCTGCAGCTGCCGCTGTGCTTCGACCAGCTCACCGAGCTCGATCCGGGCGCGGACGATCCGCAGCCGGACCTCGATCGACTCGCGCGGCGCCCCGGCCAGCGACTCGATCGCGCCCTTGGGGTCGAGCGCGACCGTCGACGCGAGCACGCCCGCCGCCGGGTCGTCCGTGTCGACCTGCGGGATCGGCAGACCCGCGACCACCTCGCCGGGATCCGGCAGCGGCACGCTCCCGCCGTGCTCCGGGACGACCATGTCCACGCCGAACGTGCGCGACTCCGGGCCGAACACGGTCGAAGCGCCAGGACGCGGCTTCCCGGTACCCAGCGCCATGATTTCGCGGAGTACACCGGTGAGCTGGTCGGCCATGTCCTCGGCCGCGATGAACCGGCGATCCGGGTCCGTATGCGTCGCGCGCTTCAGGAACCGGTAGTACGAACCGAAGAGCGCGAACAACGGGACGACGTCCGGGCCGGGCAGGGTCGTCTTGTACTTGGTGGTGTAGCCGGAGAATTCGAAGCTGAGGACGGCGAGCGTCCGGCCGACCGTGTACAGGTCCGACGCCACCGAAGCGCCATGTGTCGCCAGCTCGGGCGCGCTGTAGCCGGTGGTGAAGAACAGCGGGCTCTCGTAGTCGTCGATGCGGCGGACCGCGCCGAGGTCGATCAGCTTGAGCTGTTCGTGCGTCTGGATGACGTTGTCGGGTTTGAGGTCGCAGTACAGCAGGTTCTGGCCGTGCAGGTAGCCCATGGCGGGCAGGATTTCGAGCCCGTAGGCGATCACCTGGCCGATCGGGAGCGGCTCCGGACGCTTCGTCTCGCGGTGGTGCGCGAGCGCGAGCTGGCGCAGCGACTGGCCGCCGACGTACTCCATGACGATGTACCCGACCGAGTTGCCGGTGTCGCCGTCCGGGTGCTGCACGAAGTTGTGGATCTTGACGATGTTGGGATGCTCGACCTCGGCGAGGAACCGCTGCTCGTTGGCGGCGGCCGCCATCGCGGTGGCGTCGCCGGTGTCGATCAGGCCCTTGAGGACGACCCAGCGGTCGCTGACGTTGTGGTCCTGCGCGAGATAGATCCAGCCGAGACCGCCGTACGCGAGCGCGCCGAGGACCTCGTACTGACCGCCGACGATCTCGTTCGGCCGCAGCTTCGGGACGAAGGAGAACGGATTCCCGCACTTCTCGCAGTTGCCCTCGGGCGAACCGGGCTTGCCGTCCTTGCCGCGGCCGACCTTGGCGCTGCAACTACCGCAGAAGCGCTTCTCTTCCGACACCATCGGGTTTTCGAGGACCGCGGACGCCGGGTCGCGGTACGGCACCTGCGGGACGTCGACGAGCCCGGCGCCGAGGCGGCCGCGGCGCGACGTGCGGGACGACGTCCGGCGCGCGGTGCCGGGGAACGAGCCGGTTCCGGTGCCCGTGCCGGTGCCCCGGCTGCCGGATCCGGTCCCGGTGCCTGTTCCGCGGCTTTCGCTGGAGCGTTCGGGGAGGACGCTTTCCGTACCCGGGTCCGGGAGCAGACCGGGTCCGTTGTCGACACGCGGTGTCGGCGGCATGATGCTCTGCGTCTCCGGCGCCGGCGAGGCGAGCACGCTGGTCGGCTGCGGCGCGTCGGCGGGTGCCTGCCGGTCGGGGCGGACGACCTGGGTCCTCGGGCTCACCGGGGCCATGTCGCCAGGCGGGCGCGTCGGGTCCTCGGCGCCGGGGATCGGCCGCTGCTGACCGCGCGGCGGAGTCTGCGGACGCGCGACAGGCGCGTGGATGGCCGTGCGCTCGGCGTCCGTCTCGGGTTTGGGCTCCCGCTTGGGCCGCGGCGGCTCGGAGAGATCGAGACTGCCGGAAATGGACGGTTCGGGCGTTTCCCAGCGGACCGGCGCCGGCGGCGTCCAGGAGGCGGACTCCGCCTCACGGTCCGGCGTGACGTCCTCCGGCGCTGCGTGCCGAGGACGGCGCGGCTCTTCCGACACTGGTACCTCCCGAAATCCCCGCGACAGCGTCCCTCTGATCCTAGCCGTGAGCAGGCAGGTCGTGTCCGCGCCGGGTCGAACCCGCTACGGTGCGGTGGAGAACCGATTCAGCAGGTGATGAGGGGGAGGAACCGGTGCCTGCGTCATTTTCGATGTCGACGGCCCAGCTCGACGTCGTACTCGAAGATCTCGGGCTCGGCAGATTCGTGCTGCCGTTCGAGATCCCGACCGTCGGAACCACCCTCTCCGAACGCGAGCGGCACTGCGAAGAGATCTGGGCCGGGCTGGCCGATCGAGGCTTCGCCCGCGAGCGCGAACTGCTGCGCGACTACGAACAGACCCTCCGTCTCTGGGCCACCGGGGACTTCGTTCTCACCATGGAGGCGCACGAGGTCGAGCAGGACGCCGAGTACCTCTACCGAGGCGCTTGGAACAGCCGCCTGGGTGTCGTGAGCCAGCAACGCGGATTCGACATCCTCTTCGAGCCGGTGTACCCCGAACAGGTCGTCGCGACGCTCCTCGGTTATCTGCCGTCACTGCAGCCGTTCCCCGGACGGGTGACGACCTCCAGCACACTCCCCCCGTCCAAACGACCGGACGACCCCTTCGACGAGGACCCGGACAACCTCCGCCTGGGCGCCGCCGCTCGCTTCTTCGAACACCCGCTCGCGCGACTGGGCACGGTCAGCGTCACCCTGCGCGACGACCGGGGCAAACCGCAGCAGAAGAGCGTCCAGTGGTTCGACAGCGTCCAGGGCCGCTTCATGCTCGCCACCGACCGCTTCCCCGACGGCGAGGTCCGCCGCACGTTCACCCCGACGAGTGGCTCCCACCTGGCCCGATGGGTCCACGAACTGGTCGAAGCCGCCCGCGTCGGCAGCGCGTGATCCTCGCCGGAAGGCGGGCTTCGAGGCCGTTTCCGCTGATATCGTGACCTGACGAGCGCAACGAGTAACCGGGACTTGGTGCAGGGGAGAGACCATGACTGACGGCGCCGGCGGACCGCCGGGCAACTTCTCGGACATCCTGGGCGACTTCTCGGCGCAGGCCGACCGGATGGTGACGGCGGCGAAGGAGGGGCGGTTCGCGGTCAGCGAGGAGGCGGGGAACGCGTACAAGGCCGCGCTGCAGGATTACGCAGACAGCTGGGGCAAGAACAACAACATGTTCATCCAGTTGGCCCAGGCACCCGAACTCGGCACCAGTCCCTACGCCTTAGAAGTAGGCAAACACGCCGCGCTGGTCGCGGAGGGTGACGAGGAGTCCGCTCTGACACAACTCGACGCGCTACGCGAGGTCGTCACCAGGGCATTGGACGCGATCAATACCGCGATGACCAATTATCAGAACTCTGACGATCAGAACAAAGAAACGTTACTGAAAATTCACCATGACTGACGAGGCCACGAATGCGCTCTGCCCCAAAACTGCTCTTAATCGCCGCATCGGCGGTCCTCGCAACCATTTCGGTCAGTTCATGCTCTCCTGACAAGAACGGGACCGCGATCCCGACACCGGCCTCGTCAACGTCGAAAGGTGGGCCGTCGTCGTCTCCGGCCGGGCAAGGCGTCTTCGACAACCTCGTATCCTGCGAAATTCTGAACCCGATCACTCAGCCGATGGGTTATGAATCCCCCACCCCTGAGACGCTGGAGAGCGACAACGGCTGCCGAGCAGAGAAGCGAAGGCACGGAAATATTGCGCTCTACCTGGTAAAAGAGGCAGGAATCGAGGGCATCAAGCCAGGGCGCGGGACTATCGCCCCGGTCGAGATCGGGGGCAGGAAAGCAGTCGAAGTCGCTTCGGTGGGTGGCGAAGGAAGTTGCTTCATCGGCTTGGCGGTCACGGACTCGTCACGAGCGACGGTGAACCTCACCCTTTCCACCGGTTCGACCGCAGACGCCTGCGCAGAAGCCAAAACGGTTGCCGAAGCTGTCGCATCGAAGCTTCCCCAAGGAAGCTGACCAGCTCAGGGAGGGGATCATGGCGGAAAACGTCGGAGAGGAAATAGTCGGCTCGTTGGCGAATGCCGACGGCAAGGCGCACCGGACGTACGAGGGCAAGCGCTACGCGGAAACCTACGACGAGGTCAACCAAGGCCCCGGTGGCAATTCGGTCACCGCTCGCATGACGGCCGAGGCCAAGGCCGGCCAGTATTCGGGCGAGCAGGCAGAGCTTCTTGCGCGCGGCCAGCAGTTCCGGGCCGGGCTCGGGCCGTCGGGTCAGCGCTACGAGGGCAACTCGCACGGTGACCTGATCGGCATGGTCACCAACAATCTTTCCGCCGAGAAGATCGACCAGAAGGGCGAGATCTGGAACAACCAGGGCAACGCGCTGAACACCTTCAGCAACGCCCTCAGTTCCGCCGCCAACAAGGAAGGCGCGCACTGGCAGGGGCCTTCCGCGGAGGCCGCGCACGGGTTCTTCAAGAATCTGGGCAAGTGGGCCGACACCGCCGGCGACGGCGCGTATCTCGCGTCCAACCGGTTCTCCCAGTCCGCCGCCGCGGCCACCACCGCGAAGAACTCCATGCCCGAAGAGGTCCCCTTCGACCGCAACGCCGAGTACAAGAACGCCCTCAACCAGCTCGCGACGGGGAATCTCGCGGGCGCGGTGGACACGGTCGGCAACATTTCGGCCAAGCAGGAGCAGTCGTTCCAGGCGCATCAGCAGGCCGCGCAGGTGATGCACACCTACGACCAGTCGCTCTTCGACGTCAACTCCAAGCAGCCCACGTTCGCCCCGCCGCCGGAAATGGGCGAGTCGACGACGGCGTCCGGGTTCTCCGGGGGTACGGAAGCCCGGGGCTTCAGCGGCGGGCCGGGGCCCAACAGCGGGCCTGGGCCGGGGATGCCCGGAACAGGTGGCCCGAATGCGCCGGCGCCCGGGATCACCACGGGTGGCGGGCACACCGGGGTACCGGCGCCGGGTCAGCCGGTCGGCGGGCAGCCGTCGACGTTCCGGCCGGGGCCGGCGCCGGGGTTGGCGGCGCTGAACACGCCCGGTCCCACCGGTCTCGGGCGGCTGGGCAGCGAGCAGTACCGCGGCAAGCCGGGCCGGACGACGAGTGGGCCGGGCGGTAGCGCGGCGAGCCGGTTGACCAGTGGCGGAGGCGGCGGGTTCGGGCGCAACGGCGGTTCGGGCAACGTCGCCGAGCGGCTCGCGGGCGGCAAGGTTTCGGCCGGTGAAGCCGAAAAGCTCGCCGGCAAGGGCGGCGGGTCCGGGGCGGGCAAGCTGCCGGAGGAGCGGATCACCCGGGGTGGCGCGGCCGCCGCGGGCAAGACCGGCGGGCCGGGCGCGATGGGTGCCGGCGGAGCTCCCGGTGGCCGTGGCCAGAAGGAAGAGGACAAAGAAAAGAAGGCCCCGAACTACCTGCAGGAGGAAGACGCCGACGTCTTGTTCGGCGGCCACGAAGGCGAAATGAAGCCGGTGCCGCCGGTGATCGGCGAGAAATCCCCCTGAGCCGAAACGGGCCGTCCGGGAGCGAATCCCGGACGGCCCGTTCTCACTTGTACTGGGCTGGAGGCGGCGTCCCGCCCTCGAGTTTGTTCCCGATCCATTTCGCGTAGCTCTCCTGCCACGCGCCGCCGCGCACGTTCTCCAGCACGGCGTTCACGAACCGCACCATGTCCTCGTTCTCCTTCGGGACACCGATGCCGTAGTTCTCCTCGGTGAACCGGCTGCCCACGATCTTCAGCGTCGGGTCCTGCGCGAGCATCCCGGCGAGGATGACGTCGTCCGTCGACACGGCCTCGACCTGCTTCTGCTGCAGCATCACCAGGCAGTCCGACCAGTTGTCCACCGAGACCGGCACCGGTTTCGACGGATCCGCCGCGATCTTCGTCAGCGAGGTCGACGTCTTGGTCGCGCACACCCGCCGCCCGCCGAGGTCCGCCAGGTTCGCGACCTTCGAACCGGATTCGACCAGGATCCGTTGGCCCGCCTGGTAATACGCGGTCGAGAAGTTGACTTTCTTCAGCCGGCTGCAGGTGATGCTGTAGGTCCGCACCACGATGTCGACCTGCTTCTTCTCGAGCACTTCTTCCCGCAGTTTCGACGGGATCGCGCGGAACTGCACATGGCCTTCCGCGCTGCCGAAGATCGCCTTCGCGATCTCGTTGACCATGTCGATGTCGAAGCCTTCGAGCTGGCCCGACGTCGGATTCCGGAACCCGAACAGGAACGTCGTCTGGTCGACGCCCGCGACGAGTTTGCCGTTCTCCTTGATCTTCGCCATGGTCGAACCACTGGTGATCGACGTGCCGTTGGTCGGCCGCAGGCTGGCCAACGGGTTGCAGCTCGTGTCGGTCGTTCCGCCACCGCCTGAGTTGTCGGCACCGCCGACGTTCGCGGGCAGCGGCGGCGCGACCTCGCCGACGGGAGCCGGGTCGACCGGCGTCCCCGCGCTGCCACAAGCCGTCGCCAGCACCAAGACCGCGCCGAGCACGGCCGTTCGCAGACCGTTCCGCATCACCGGTACTCCCTCAGCCGTTCACGGATTCCCAACGCGGCCCCTGCCGCCGCGATCAGTGCCAGTACCGCGATGCCCGGCGCGAGCAGGGTCAGCGCGCGGTCGGCGCCGCGGGTGTCGTCGAGGAATTCCTGTCGTCCCACGTTGATCGCGGCCACCAGGTTCTCGTCGAGCCGCAGGAACGCCGCGGCGGCACCGTCCTTCTTGTCGTCACGGATGGCGGTGTCGACGGCGTCCTGGTAGGAGCCGTCGTCGTCCTGCCGCCGCACCTGACCGTGTGCCTTGAACCAGGCCGACGCCGCTTGGATGGCCGCGTCCACCTTGTCCGCGGCCGCGCCGCCCGCGGCGAGACCACGGGCCTCACCCAGCAGGCCGCTCTGGCCGTCCGTCCCGCCGAGTTGCCCGGCGAGATCGGTGAAGTCCTTTTCGTACGCCGCGCCGTCACCTCGGGCGACGAGGGTCAGGGTTTCGTTGGCCCGGGCCTGCAGCGCCGCGATCCGGGCGCGGACGAGGACGTCCACCTGGTGCGTGCCGTCCTCTTCACCGCTGCCGACGAGGGAGCTCTGCACGATCAGCGCGACCGCGCCCCACAGCAGGGCCACCACCACCGACACCGTCGCGACGACCAGCCCGACGTTCAGCAGCCGGTTGGTCTTCCGGGTCAGGTGCACCTGCGTGACGATCAGCGCGGCGAGCAGGGCGAGTATCAAAGCCGTAGCCAGCCAAGGGAATCCGGTCGCGTCGTCCTGTTCGGCGGCGAGCCGGTCGGTGTCGGTGCGGTAGAGCTCCTGTGCGGCGGGAAGGATTTTCGACCGCATCAGCTCCGATGCCTCACGCAGATACGAGGCACCGACGGGGAAACCCTGCCGGTTGTAGGTGCGCGCGGTCTCGATCAGTCCTGTGTAGACGGGGAGCTCGCGGCCGAGGATGTTGATCTGCTCTGCCGCCTTGCCGACGCCGGAGGAGTCCGATGCCGCCTTCGCCAGCGCCGCCCCGGCCTCCGCGATGTCGCGTTCGTACCGCTGGCGCATCGCGAGCGGCTCGGTACCGATGGAGAGGAACGAACTGGCCGCCGTCGCGTCGGCGTCCGAAAGCGCGCGGTAGACCTGTTGCGCTGCGGCGGCGAGCGGTTCGCGGTGGTCGATCAGGCCGTTGATCGTGTCCTTCTTGTCCTGCGCGGCCAGCGTGCCGAACAGGCCCGCGACCAGCGACAGCAGGACGAGCCCGACCGCGATCACCGACAGCCTGCCCGGCGTGGTCGCCGCGGACCGGACGACCGCGCGGATCCCGTTGCCCGGCAGTTCGAGCAGCCCGGCGATCCCTCCGCGGCCTCCCGGCGCAGGGGGTGGCTCGGGGCTCCCCGGTGGCCCCGGCCGGGTCACTGTGCTCGTCATCGCCGATCCTCCCCATTGGCTCTACCCGCAAAGAAGGTATCCGAGTCGGGATCAGCGCAGCCAGTGACACCGGCGTGTGTCATCGGCACGTGATCTCCCAGCGGTGTCAGAGGCCTTTTTCCAGGCCGTACCGCACGGCTTCCGCACGATTGCGCACACCGATCTTGGCGAAGGCGTGGTTGATGTGGCTTTTCACGGTGGCCTCGCCGATGAACAGTTCGGCGGCGATCTCCGGATTGGACAGCCCGCGCGCGATGAGGCCGAGCACTTCGGCTTCGCGTGCGGTGAGCCCGTCCGGGAGCTCGGCCTTGACCCTGGTGGCCGTTCTCGATTCGATCGCGGTGACGAGCCTGTCGGAGACCGCGGCGGCGAAGATCGCCTGCCCGTTGGCCGCGGAGCGGACGGCCGCTCCGATCTCGGCACGCCCGGCGTCCTTGGTCAGGTAGCCACGGGCTCCGGCACGCACCGCGTCGGCGATCGAAGCGTCGTCCGCGTACGTCGTGAGGACGACGACCGCGACCTCCGGGTGATCGCGTTTGAGCAGTCTGGTCGCGGCCACCCCGTCCAGGACGGGCATGCGCAGGTCCATCAGCACGACGTCGGCCGCGGTGTGGCGGAGCAGGTCGAGCGCCTGCCGCCCGTCGCCCGCGGAGCCGGCGACCTCGATCCCGTCGATCAAGCCGAGCAACGCGACGAGCCCTTCGCGCATGACCTGCTGGTCATCGACCACGACCACCCGGATCACGCCCGCACCACCGCCTCCACCGTCCAGCGCCCGTCGTCGGGGCCCGCGGTCAGCGTGCCACCGGCGAGCGCGAGCCGCTCCCTCATCCCGGTGAGACCGAACCCGCCGTCATTCTCCGATCGGGCGGTTTCGCCGAGTTCGTTCCACACCCGCAAGCGAACCTCCGTCCGGGTGAAGAGCAGCCGGAGCGACACCGGCAGCCCGGGAGCGTGCCTCGCCGCGTTGGTCAACGCTTCCCGCGCGACGCCCATCAGCGAGACCACTTCGGCTGACGGCAGCGGCCGTTGTTCCCCCTCGACTTCGAAAGACGCTCCGCCGTGGTGCGCGTCCGCCAGCCGCCGCAAGCCGTCGGCCAGCGACGGGACATCACTGCGCAGGGCGGCGACCGCGTCGCGTGCCTCGGCGAGCCCGTCCGCGGCCAGCCGCCGCGACAACCGGACCCTGCCGAGCGCACCGTCCACATCGGACTTCTCGGCCAGCAGGGCCTCGGCGACCTCGAGGTGGACTCCCAATGCCCCCAGCGAATGCGCTAGGACGTCGTGGATCTCCCTGGCGATCCGCGTGCGCTCGTCGAGGGCGGCGGCCCGCGCGTGTTCCTTCTGCGCCAGCCTGGTCTGCTCCAGCAACGCGGCCGCCTGCGCCGCCTGCACCTCGTACTGCCGCCGGTTCAGGCCCAGCAGCATCAGCACGAGCAGCACGCCGACGTTGCCGAACACCAGCGGTTCGGCCGCGCCCGCGACCAGGCCGGTGACCGCCGCGAGGCTCGCGTCGAGCCCCACCACCCCCATGATGGCGGCCACCGACGGCTCGGTCAGGGTGGCGAACCGGCTGACCGTGACCACCGCCAGCACGATGGCGGAGGAGTCCTCCGCCCAGCCGAGCGCGATCGACGGCGCGACACTCGCCACCGCGAGCAGGACGGTCGCCACCCGGGGGAAACGCGGGGAGGCCGCCACGAAACCCAGCCAGCAGCCCCCGCAGACGCCGTACGCCGTCCAGATCCACGCGCTGGACTCGCGGGCGGTCAGCAGCACCACCACGACCGCGGCCGTGCCGAGCAGCTGGACGACCAGCCAGCTGGGCGCGATCGTGTCCGGCAGCAGCGGCTTGCCCCGCTTCCCCATGGCCCCCCTCAGTGCTCGCTCAACCGCGTGATCATCTCCACCAGGATCAGCCGGTAGGCCAGGAATCCGAGCAGGACGACGACACCCACCACGACCAGCGCCACCAGGCCTTTCACGTTCATCTTTCCCATGCCACGGACGTTAGGCACGCGCCGGGGTGGACCGGGACCGTCGCCGGGTTGAGCCAGGGGTGGAGATTCAACCCCGGACGGCGGGCGCGACCGAGTACGGGAGCACCTCGCCCTCGGGCGGCCGTTCGACGACGACCTCGACGTCGTCACCGAACCGGTACGGCCTGGCCAGCAGGAACCCGCCGAAATGCCGCCTCATCCTGGACATCTCCGCGCGGACGGTGACGGTGCGGCCGGCGTCGCCGAAGAGATCGCGCGACAGTTCCGACGCCGATCTGCCTTCGCGATGCCGCGCGAGGACGTACAGCATCTCCGCGTGCCGGGGGCTCAGCCGATGCGACCAGGTTCCCGCCGCGCCCGAGACGCGCAGCATGCTTTCCCGCGAAGACCTCAGGTCGAGCACGACCCGCGTCGGCGGCGCGTCCTCCTCCTCGGTGAACCGGACGAGCCAGCCACCGGGCAGCGGCTCTAGCAGGCATTCGCCGTAGGCCGGCAGCCAGGTGCGGCCGGGCACGGCGTCGTTCGGCAGCGCGATCCGGCCGACCGGGACGAGACCGGCCGAGGCCGCGATCCAGCCGTGCGGGTCGGCGATGACCGCCCGGCCCTTCACCTTGGCGAGCAGCGGTGTGGCCAGACCGCGCAACCGTTCGAGATCCGAGAGATGGGTGGTCCGCAGATGCGCTTCGGCGAGCTTCGCGACCGTGTCGACCAGGGCGAGGGTCGTCGGGTGCACGGTGGAGGCCGGTCCGGAGAGGTCGACGACGCCGAGCAGCCTGCCGTCCCTCGGATCGTGCAGCGGCGCGGCGGCGCAGGTCCAGTCGTGCTGGTTGCTGACGTAGTGCTCGGCCGAGTAGACCTGGACCGGATGCCTGGCGACCAGTGCCGTCCCGATGGCGTTGGTGCCCGCGGCGCGCTCGTGCCAGTCGACCCCTTCGACGAACCCGAGCCCGTCGGCGCGGCGGCGGACCGCGGTGCTGCCGTCGCGCCAGAGGACCCGGCCGTCGGCGTCGACGACGGCCATGATGTGCGCGGCCTGCTCGGCGAGGCTGATCAGGCCACCGCGCAGAACGGGGAGGGCGGCCGCGAGGCCGCTCCCCCGGCGGCGGATCTCCAGCTGGTCCGGGGTGAGCACGGACGACGGCGAGCCGCGATCCGGGTCCAGGCCGAGACGCCGCATCCGTTGCCAGGACGCGCCGATGACCGCGCGCGGAGCACTCGGAAGTGTGGTCCCGGCCAGCGCCGCCTCACGTACCTCGGCGAGGGCGCGCGCGTGCCGCCGCGGGTCCGCCCCGACCGGCAGCGCCGCCTCCAGCTGCACCTGGCCCACTCCTTTGCTCTGTTCAGGCCAGTGTGCCCGGACGTCCCGAGGAGCGAAAGGTCTCTGTGACCTGGGCGGGTTTACCCGGGGAAGGGTGCGTCCGCGAGGCGGGGCCGGGGAAGGACCTCCGCCGGCTTCCGGCCCAGCAGCAGGCCGGTCCTGGTGGCCTCGGCCATCACGGCGCGGACGTCGACGCACCACGGGCCGTCGGGCTTCAGTTCCACGAAAGCGCTCTCTCCCGGCTTGAGCACGAAATGCGGTTGGCCGTCGAGCGCGATGGAGCCTCCGGCGGCGGCGAGGTCGACCCGGACCCCGGCGTGCAGCACGCTCCAGCCCCGGACGCCCACCGCCCGGACGTCGCCGGGGGCGATCGGCGCCTGCACGACGTACGGCGTCTCGTCGACCGGCCCGAGCGAGACGGCGACACCGTCCACAGTGGACTTAGGGCTGGGGCACAGCCGCCCGGGGATACTCGACAGCCCGACCCCGTCCGGAACGGCGAACGTGCAGTACAGCTCGGTCAGCGACGCGGGATCCCACCGGCTCTCCGAACACACGCTGACGTCGTTCAGCGCGATCTCGCGCCGGGCCTTCGTGACGACTTCGAGCACGGTCGCGCGGTTGGTGACCAGGTCCGTGTCCACCTGATGGGTGGCCACCAGCCCGGCGGCGAGCCCGGCGACGGTGGACTCGTCGGCGCCTCCGGCGGGCAGCATCAGCAGCGGCACGTCGCCGCAGGCGGCCGCCGCCGCACGCATCATGGTCTCGTCGCCGAGGCAGATGAGCACGCTGGCACCCGCGTCCACCATCCGGCGGACGGTGCCGATGATCTTCCCCGCGTCGGTCCATACCATCACGCGGCCGACGCCGGCCACTCTCAGTGCCGAACGCAGGCCCTGGATGTCACGCTCCGAAGCGGGGTTCGCCACGATCCCCGCAACCGCTTCGCCCACATGTCCTCCGCTGCCACGCCAAGTCCCTACAAGGAAACGACGTCCGGGCCGCGAAAGAAAGGGTTGCACGAGGTTGCATCGCAAACCCACCACGGCGGGTGAGGGCGACCAGCAGCGCGAGTTCGAGGATCAGCAGGACCCGTTCGGCCAATCCGCTCACCGCGCGGGCGTCGACCAGGAACGTCGCGACGAAGACCACCAGGGCGGCCGACGCGGCGTAGGACAACCGTCGTGCCGTCCCGAGGACCAGCCCTGCCGGCGGCAACGCGGCGAAAGCGACGAGCGCGGCATGCCGGTGGATCGCGCCGTGCCAGGTCAATGGCTGGTCCATCGGCTCCTGCGGGAACACCGCGAGCACGCACAGCCCGACGCCGAACAGGGCCACGAGCCTGGCCGCCCACACCGCGCCGGACAGGCGGACGCCGCCCGCGATGGTCAGCGCGCCGAAGCCGACGGCCAGCATGGCGACCCCGACGAGCCGCGTGCCCTGGCCGACGTGGACGTACTCGCTGAAGGTGGTGGCGAGCGGATCGACCGCGCCGGCGTCGACGATCTCGACGTAGACCGCGATGACCACCCCCACGGCCAGCCACGCGAACGCGGACAGCCTGATCAGCCCTCTGATGTCGTTCATGAACCGAGCCTGACCTCGGGTCACCGTCGGGCACATCCCGCCCGGGCGAGCAGTCCGCGTCCCCTCGTGGGGGACTCCCGGTGTCCCCCACGAGGGGATGTGCCCGGTCCGCGGCGTCGTTAGCGTCGAGCCATGGACTCGTACGGCGGCTCCCTGGGGTGGGCGCTCCTCACCGGACGCGACGCCGATCTGGAACCGCCGTCGGCCTGGTGGCGCGGCCCGGTCTGGGTGAAGACACTCCTCGCCGGATCCGCGCTCGCGGTGCTGGCCGGCCTGACCTACGGCACTTGGGCGCGTTACCTCGGCGGCACCAATGCGCCGCTGGTCTTCTTCCTGCTGATCCTGCAGATCGTGCCGCCGTTGCTGGTCGTCAGGCGCCCGCTGACCGCCGTCCGGGTGGCGGCGGCGGGGGTGGTCAGCGCGATCATCGCGGTCCTTTTCCCCGCCGAACCCCCGCTGTTCGGCCCGACCCTGTCGGACTGGCCGTTGCAGGTCCACGTCCTGCCGTATCTCCCGGTGCTCGCGATGACGCTCGCCCGCACGAAACCCGGGCAGGGCAGAGGAATCTCGATCATCGCCGTGACGCTGGCCGTCGGGGTCGGCATCGCGCAGCTACCGCGCGCGGGCACGAAGACCTTGGTGTGGTCGCTGATCGTGGTGGCCGCGACCATCGCGGCCGGATACGGGATGCAGCAACGCCGCCGGGCGCTGGAGCAGGCCGACGCGGCCGAGCGCACGACGGTCGAGGAGCGGGCGAAACGGACTTCGTTGCAGGAACGCGCGTTGATCGCCAGGGAACTGCACGACATCATCGGCCATCACCTTTCCCTGATCGCGCTGCGGACCGACAGCGCGCGCTACCGCGTCCCGGACGTGTCCGAGGCCGCGGAGGAGGAGTTCCGCGCCATCGGGGTCGCGGCGCGGGAAGCGCTCGACGAGGCCCGGCGGCTGGTCGGCGTACTGCGCGACACGGAGGCCGAGCCCGAGCACGAACCGCAGCCAGGGCTCGCGGAGGTGCCGTCGCTGATCGACGGGTGCCGGGCCTCCGGGATCGGGATCCGCGCGGAGATCTCCGGCGGGGACGACGTTCCCGCCATGATCGAACTCGCCGCGTACCGCATTCTCCAGGAGGCGCTGAGCAACGCGGCACGGCACAGCCCGGGGGCGGAAGTGGACGTCGAGGTGCGGCGGGAACCCGACGGGCTCGAGATCCTCGTCGAGAACGGGCCGCCGACACGGCCTGCCGCGCCCTCGGCCGGCGACGGCACCGGCCTCGCCGGGATCGCCGAACGCGTTACGCTGATCGGCGGTTCCTACGCGGCAGGACCGCGGGCAGACGGCGGTTTCCGCGTGGCCGTCAAGCTGGCTCTCCCGGGGGTGGACGACGCGTGACGACCGTTTTCATCGTCGACGACCAGGCCTTGGTGCGGGAGAGCTTCGCCGGCCTGCTGAACGCGCAACCGGGGCTGGACGTGGTGGGCCAGGCAGGCGACGGAATCGCGGCGCTCGCGAGCCTCGCCGCGCTGGCCGCGCCACCGGACGTCGTCCTGATGGACATCCGGATGCCGGTGATGGACGGTCTCGAAGCGACCAGGCGGCTGCTCGAAGGCGACGGCGAGAAGCCGAAAGTGCTCGTCCTGACGACGTTCCATCTGGACGACTACGTCTACGAGGCGCTGCGGGCGGGCGCGAGCGGGTTCCTGTTGAAGGACGCGCCGTCGGCGGAACTGATCAACGCCATCGAAGTCGTCGCCGCCGGTGACGCGTTGCTCTCCCCCGCGGTCACGAAGCGGCTCATCGCGAACTTCGTGGCGAGCGCACCGGTTCCGCGGCCGTCCCCGGCCAGGTTCGACGTGCTCACCGAACGCGAACGGGAAGTGCTGCGCTTGATCGCGAAAGGACGGTCCAATCCGGAGATCGCCGCGGATCTGGTGCTCTCGGCACAGACCATCAAGACCTACGTCGGCCGGATACTGGCGAAACTCGGGTTACGGGACCGGGCGCAGGCGATCGTGCTCGCCTACGAGGCGGGACTCGTCTCCCCCACCTGACGGTCGGCGTGCCTCGTCAGGACACGGACCCCGAGCGGGACGAGCGCCAGGCCGAGGGCCACCGCGGTGAAGACGCTCAGGAGCACACTTTCCTTGAGCACCCCCATCCAGAGCGTGCACGGCCAGAGGAATAGCAGTGCCCGTGCGATACCGAAGGTGCCTGCCCGGAACGCCCCGATGGCCAGCAGCAGCCCGCCGGCGTATTGGCCGACCGACGCGGTGACCGGGATCCGCCACAATCCGTAGGACAGGTCGACGTAGTCGTCCATCACCAGCTTCGTCGCGTGGTCCAGGCCGAGCTTGTCGACGAGCTCGAAGGCCGTCAGCTCGACGCCGGCGAAGTAGACCCGTGCGAACAAACCGAACGCGAGCAGCAGGAATCCCCACGCGGCCAACGCCGGTGCCTTCGCCGCGACGGTTTTCGCCAGCATCAGGAAAGCCGGCAGCAGGAGGACCGCTCCGAGCAGGAAGAGCGAGTACGCGGCCGTCACGAAGCCCGGGTTCGCGGCGTACGCAGCGAGCTGTCCAGGCGCGGCGAAGGGCTGCTGGTCGAACCAAGCGACTTGCTCCGGCGTGAAGTCCTTGAGCACCAGATGCCGCAGCAACAGGCCCGCGCACCACACGAGCGGGGCGAGAATCAGTGCCACTCCGCCGATCCATCGGCCGGTTTTGCCGTTCATGGCGGAAGCGTCGCCGATCGGGGCCGCGCGGGGCAGCGGGCGAAGGTCAGGCGAGAGCCTCGACTTTCGTCAGGTTCGAGGGCGGCGGGTGAGCCTGGATGGACGACACGCGTGACTGGATGGACGACACGCGTGATCCGACGGACGGCACCCGGAAAAAGCAGCAGGGCCGCCTCCCCGAGGGGAAGACGGCCCTGCTTGGAAAGCTTGGATCAGATCACGGTGACCGAGGTGGCCTGCGGACCCTTCGCGCCCTGCCCGATCTCGAACTCCACGCGGGCGTTCTCCTCGAGGGTACGGAAGCCGTTGCCCTTGATCTCGCTGTAGTGCACGAAGACGTCGCCGCCGCCGTTGTCGGGAGTGATGAAGCCGAACCCCTTCTCGGAGTTGAACCACTTCACAGTGCCCTGAGTCATAAAATCTCCATATGCAACACAAACAAACAGGAAGCCACGTCGGCAGCCCGGGTCATGACCAGACGGTTTGCTTCCCCGGAAACACGAGGAGACACTACGCCCGCTGAGTTCTGCGAGCGTGAACCAACACGAACACAAAAAACGAGACCTGAATCAGTAAAGCACACCTCACGGAGGCCGACAAGCGTCTTCACCCTGGTGTGCGCAGCCGCACTGTACCCTCTCCCGCCGGGGCCTCCGCCGCCCGGGCTATTCGCCGCTGGCGGCGCGCAGGGGTACCTCGGTGCCGAACGGCGAACGGCGCAACGCCTCCCGGTTCGTGGCCACGACGGCGATGTCGTGGGTCTCGGCGTCCGCGCTGAACAGCACCGGCACCACGCCGGAAACGGACTTGTCCTGTGGCTTCGTTTCGTCAGCCATGTTTTCTCCCAGTGTCAACACAACGCTCTAAGTACTGCGTGCCAACAACTTCACCGGTGATCGCTCCGGTCCATATCGGACCCTCGGTGTTGCGGCGATTGTGCCACGGCCGACCGACAAAATCCGGTCTCCGCGACCGAAAGTCGGCCGAGTCGTCACCGGTTTCCCACCCTTTGGAGCAGGTGAAGGCGGCCGCACAAGGGTTTCTGTGTATCCCCTGAGAAAAAGTACCGCCCGGTAGCCGGCGCGGCGGCCCCTACTGGCCTCCTTGCTGCGACCTCGCGGCGCCCAGCAGGCTCGTCAGCCGGATGTCCGGGGTCACCACGTCCGGATCCGTCCTGACGTCGATCACGCACGGCCGTTGCCGCACCAGCGCGCTCGCGATGATCGGCTCCAGCTCTTCACGATCGTCCACGGTGTACCCGGCGGCGCCGAGCCCGCGTGCCCACGACGCGAAGTCGGTGACGGGGACGGTGACGCCCGAGAGCCGGCCGTGCTTGCGCGCCTGGTGCACGGCGAGCGGGCCGTGCACTCCGTTCTGGAACACCAGCACGGTCACCGGGACGCGGTAGCGGACGGCGG
This sequence comes from Amycolatopsis sp. NPDC000009, assembly GCF_055563465.1. Classification (NCBI taxonomy): domain Bacteria; kingdom Bacillati; phylum Actinomycetota; class Actinomycetes; order Pseudonocardiales; family Pseudonocardiaceae; genus Amycolatopsis; species Amycolatopsis sp. NPDC000009. The sequence goes on along the minus strand of NZ_JBVHDI010000006.1, from coordinate 186,423 downwards.
TCTCGATCTCCTGCCCGGTCATGAGCGCGCCGCCGTCGCCAGCCATCGCGATCACCGTCCGGCGCGGTTCGGCGAGTTTCGCCGCGACCGCCGCGGGGACCGCGTAGCCCATGGCCGCGTTGCTCGGCCCGAGCTGGCTGCGCGGCGCGGTGAAACACCAATAGCGGTGCATGAACTGGGCGAAGTTGCCCGCGTCGCTGGTCACGATCGCATCCTCGGGCGCGAGTTTGCGCACCGCCCGGATGACGTCGGCGGGGTGGACGCGGGTGGCGCCGCTCGTGTCGGGCGGTGTCATGAAGGTGTGCACGGCGGCGTTCGCGGCCGACGCGCGCCGCTGCCGTGGTGAGGCGACGGTGCGCAGTTCGCGCAGGAAGGGCTCGACCTCGGAGTCGACCCGGAAGGTCAGCCCGCCGCGGCGGGCGGGCTCGATCCCCGTGCCGACCAGCACCAGCGTCTGCGACGGCGTGGGGTAGCGAAAGGACTGGGTGGTGACCTCGTCGAGCTGTGTACCCAGCGCGAGCACGAGGTCCGCACGCTCCAGCGCGTCCAGCTGCCGCGCGGGGATGCCGATGCCGAGGTGGCCGGCGTAGCGCGCGTGGTTCTCGGGGAAGGCATCCTGGCGGCGGAACGCGTTGTACACCGGCAACGCGAGCTCGTCGGCGACGGCGATCAGCTCGTCCCGCGCGGCGCGGGCCCGGCCGCCGACGATCACCACCGGGTAGCGGGCCTCGTCGACGAGTTGCGCGACCGCCTCGGCGGTCCGGCCGAGCGCACCGGTGGCGGGCGGCCGCACGGCGGCGACCGGTTTGGCCGAATCGAACGGGACACCCCAGAAGTCGGCGGGGACGGCGACGACGGTGGGCCCCGGCCGCCCTTCCCGGCAGCGGGTCAGCGCCTCGACCAGCAGACCGGGGACCTCGTCCGGCGATTCCGCGCGGCCGGTCCACTTGGCGATCGGCTCGAACATCGCGGTCAGATCGGCGGTGGGCAGCTCGCTCGTCGGGCCGGGATCCTGCGGTGGGTTCTCCAGGAGGACGACCATCGGGCTCTCGTCCTGGTACGCCGTGGAGACGCCGATCGCGAGGTTCGCCGCGCTCGGGCCGCGGCCGGCCAGCAGTACCGCGGGGTGCTCGGTCAGCTTGCCTTCGGCCTCGGCCATGAAGGCCGCGCCGGAGTCGTGCCTCGCCGAGACGAAGGTGATCGAGCGTTCGCGTTGCAGCGCGTCGAGCAGATCCAGGAAGGACTCACCCACCACCGCGTACACGCGGTGGATCTGCGCCTCGGTCAGGATCCGCACGGCCGTCTGGGCGACGGACGCTCCCGGTTGGTATCTAATGAGAAGAGCTTAGGCGGGCGGTGATCGGTGCCGTCAAGCGATCTTCCGATTCCGGCAACCCCGGAACGGCGGAATGTCCGAAATTCGGAACGTGTTCGAGCAAGGGAGCACGAAAACGTGACCTCAGCCACCGCCGGACGTGAAACAGTTTTCACTTACGGGGCGCCGGCCTTGAAATACGGCACCGGGTCGAGCGACGAGATCGGCTACGACCTCACCCAGTACGGCGCGCGCCGGGTGCTCGTCCTGACCGACGCGGGCGTCGCCGCGACGGGCTGGCCACAACGGATCGCCGAAGGTATCGAGACCTATGGCATCGAAGCCGTCGTCTTCGACGGCGTGCACGTCGAGCCGACCGACGTCAGCATGCGGAAGGCCGTCGACTTCGCCCGCGGGCAGGGCGAGTGGGACGCCTTCGTCGCCGTGGGTGGCGGGTCCGCCATCGACACCGCCAAGGCGGTGAATCTGTTGACCAGCAACGACGGCGACCTGATGGACTACGTCAACGCGCCGGTCGGCGGCGGCCGCGCGCCGAGCTCGCCGCTGAAACCGCTGGTCGCGGTGCCGACCACCACCGGGACGGGTTCGGAGAGCACCACGGTCTGCGTGCTGGACGTGTTGTCACTGCGGGTGAAGAGCGGCATCAGCCATCTCCGGATGCGGCCGAGTCTCGCCGTGGTCGACCCGCGGCTGACGGTCTCGCAGCCGCCGGAGGTGACCGCCGCGAGCGGGATGGACATCCTTTGCCACGCCGCGGAGAGCTACACGGCCAAGCCGTACACCGAGTTCGACCGGAAGCGCCCGGAGGACCGGGTCCCTTACTGTGGCTCGAATCCGCTGGCCGACATGTTCGCCGAGCAGTCGCTGCGGCTGCTGTCGTGGGCGCTGCCCGCGGCCGTGCGGGACGGCTCCGACATGAAGGCGCGCGAGGCGATGGCGCTCGCGGCGACGTTCGCCGGGCTCGGGTTCGGCAACGCCGGTGTGCACATCCCGCACGCCAACGCGTATCCGATCGCCGGACAGGTCCGTGACTTCCACCCGCCCGGGTATCCGGGCGACGAAGCCATGGTGCCGCACGGGATGGCGGTCTCGCTGACCGCGCCCGCGGCGTTCCGGTTCACCTTCGACGCCGCGCCGGACCGGCACATCCGGGTGGCCCGGTTGCTCGCGCCGGACTACGAATGGCCGGGTGATCTGCGTGACCACCTGCCCGCGGCGCTGGGGCAGATCATGCGGGAGATCGGGATCCCCAACGGGATCGGTGCCGTCGGCTACACCGAGTCCGATGTGGACTCGCTGGTTTCCGGCACGGTGAAACAACAACGGCTGCTGGCGACGGCGCCGCGCGAGGCTTCCGAAGCGGACCTCGCCGTCATCCTGCGGGAGTCGGTGACGCTGTGGTGAACGCCGAGTACCCGCACTGGCAGACGGTTCCGTTGCGGTGGAAGGACAACGACGTCTACGGGCACGTCAACAACGTCGTCCACTACTCGGTGATGGACACCGTGATCAACACGTGGCTGATCGAACGAGGCGGCCTGGACATCGAGACCGGTGCGGTCATCGGGCTGTGCGTGGAATCGCAGTGCAAGTACCACGCTTCGGTGTCGTTCCCGGGAGAACTCGAAGTCGGCTTGCGGGTGGGACACCTCGGCCGGTCCAGCGTGCGCTACGAGGTCGGGATGTACTCGAAGGAGACGATGATCGCGGAGGGCCACTTCGTGCACGTCTTCGTCGATCGCGAGTCCAGGCGGCCGGTCCCCGTCGAAGGTCTACTCCGGAGCGCGCTGGAAGAACTGCGCACTGGGCTGGGGTAGCCGCGGCGACCACGCGTGCATGAGCTGGGCGTAGCGCGTGGACCGGTCCATGAGTTCGAGATGGGTGCCCAGCGCGGTCTCCTTGCCGTCCATCACCAGGACCCGGTCCGCGCGCAACGCCGACGACAGCCGGTGCGCGATCACCACCAGCACCCCGCCCCGCTCGGCGAACGCCCGTTCCGCGCGGGCTTCGGCGGGCGGGTCGAGGTGCGACGTCGCCTCGTCGAGGATGACGACGCCCGCTTCGCTCGCGTAGACGCGGGCGAGCGCGATCAACTGTGCCTCTCCGGCGGACAGCGTGCCGTGCCCGATCTCGCCGTCGAGCCCGCCCAGTCGCGTGACCAGCGGTTCCGCGCCGACGGCCGCCACCGCCGCCAGGAGTTCGCGGTCCATCGCGGTCTGCGCGAACAGGCCGACGTTGTCCCGCACCGACCCCGCGAAGACGTAGGCCTCCTGCGGGATCAGCGCGACCATCCGGTGCCTCAGCGCCGCCGGGACCTCCCGGACCGGCACCCCGCCGAGCAGCACCCGGCCACCCTGCGGTTCGAGCATTCCGGTCAGGAGCCCGGCCAAGGTCGACTTGCCGATACCGCTCGGCCCCACGACCGCGAGCCGCTCGCCGGGCCGCAGGTGCAGGTCGAGCCCACGCACCACCGGCTGCGCCGCCGCGCCCCAGCTGAAGGTCAGGTCGCGCACGTAGATCGCGGTCCCGTCGGGTTCGGCCGTGCCGTCGGGCTCGGGTTCGGCCTCGGCGGTCTCCGCGAGCCGCCGCAGCGCGACGATCAGCCGCAGCACCACGGTGCTCGCGGTCGCGGCCAGCCCGCGCAACGCCGGCTGCATCGTCGTCGCGAGGTAGACGAGCGCGCCGAGCGCGGCGCCGGCCGTGAGCACCCCGTCCCTGACCATGCCCGGCGCCACCAGCAACGCCAGGAGCAGCGGCACGAACCCGCCGGTCGCGATCACCACGGTCCTGGCCGCCCCGGACCGCGCCACCCGCACGGCCGCCGCGGCCTGCGTGTCGATGGCGTCGTAGAGCTCCAGTGCGGCCAGTGGTTCCGCGCCGCAGGCTACGACGTCGCGCATCCCGGACAACGACGCGCCCGCGACCTCGGCGGTCCGCTCGTCGGCCAGCGCCAGCGCGCGCTGACGGCGGGCGAGCGACGGGAGCAGGCAGGCGAACACGCCGACCGCGACCACCACCGGGATCGCGACGATCAGCGCGAGCGAACCGGCGACGGTGAACAGCCCGGCCAGCGCCGCCACCGTCGTCACGATCATCCCGCGCGCCTGCACCAGCAGGCCGGCCGTGGCGTCGCGGACGACTTCGACGTGCTGGGTGATGCGGGCGACGCCGCTGGCGTCCGGCTGATTGCGCGGCGGCGCCGGATCGTGCAGGACCCCGCGCACGACGGCCGTCACCAGCGCGTCGCGCAGCGGCTCGACGACCTTGCCGAGCTGATGCCACACCAGCCGTGAACCGAACGCGCCGATCACGGCGACCAGCCCGAAGATCGCGAGCCAACGCAGTCCGGTGCCTGGCCGACCCGCGGCAAACCCCTCGTCGACCGCGAGTTCGACCAGGCGACCGGACAAGAACGCGGGCGCGCTTTCCAGTACGGAGCAGGCCAGCAGGACCAGCCCGCCGCGCCACTGCCCGGCCAGTGCCGAGCGGTAGAGCCCCCAGACGCTCATTGCGCACCCTCGGTGAAGACGGCTTGATAAGCCGGATTCCGCCACAGCTCGTCATGCGCGCCGACCGCGCGGACGCGGCCGTCCTCCAGCCACACCACCGTGTCCGCCCGCGACGCGGTGGCCGCGCGATGGGTCACCACCACCCGGGTCCGGCCGGGGAGCGTGCGTTCGATCGCCTCCTCGACCGCGGCTTCGGTGACCGTGTCGAGGCTGGCGGTGGCATCGTCGAGGATGAGCACCCGGGGCGCGTGCGCGATCGCGCGCGCCAGCCCGATCCGCTGCGCCTCCCCGCCGGACAGCGGGGTCTCCGAAAGCGGCGTCCGGTACCCGTCCGGCAGCCGGACGATCAGGTCGTCGACCTGGGCGGACCGGCAGGCGGCGCGCACGGCGGCCTCACCGGCCCACGAGCCGTAGCCGACGGCGTCACCGATGGTCGCCCCGAGCAGCGCGGGCCGCTCGAAGGCGAATCCCACGACCGCGCGGAGTTCGTTCGGCCGCAGCCGCTCCAGCGGGCGGCCGTCGAGCAGCGCCGCTCCTTCGTCCGGGGTGAGCAGTCCGCCGAGGACGTTGACCAGCGCGGACTTCCCCGCCCCGGAGCGCCCGACGACCGCGGTGAACCGGCCGCCCGGCACGAGCAGGTCGACGTCACGCAAGGCGCCGTCGACGGTGACGCCGCGCAGTTCGAGCGTGCCCCGGCCGGGGACGACACCGAGTTCGCCAGGTTCGGGGACCGGCGAGTCCAGCACCTCGTTGATCCGCCGCGCGCACGACCGCGCGCGGGAAAGTGTGGTGAGCAAGGGGATCTGGGTGATCAGGCCCATGCCGAGCGCGACGTAGCCGAGCGCCGCGAGGACCTGGCCGACGGTCAGCCTGCCTTCCAGCACACCGAAACCGGCGGCGGCGAGCACCGCGATTTCCGCCGCGGGCAGCAGCAGCCCGGAACGCCACACCATCCTGGCCTGCGTCCGCCACATCCCGCGGCCGGCGAGGCTCAGTTTCGGCAGCGGCCGCAAGACCCGCTCGGCCTCGCGGTCGGCGGTGCCCGACGCGGCGATCGTGCGGAGGCCGGCGACGGCGTCGACCATCCTCGCCGCGAGTTCGCCGGACACCTCCTGATAGGTCAGGACGTCGTCCGCGGTGTTCCTCAGATGGGTGCGCGCGAGCATCAGGCCGAACGGGATGCTGCCGAGGAAGACGAGCGCGAGCCGCCAGTCCATCAGCGCGAGCAGGACGACAGCCCCGCCGGAGATCAGGGTGGTCGACCCGAGCTGGACGACGACCGAGGCGACCAGTCCCGCGCCGGTGCAGTCACCGGTGAGCCTGCTGATCGCGTCGCCGTCGGCGAAGGTCGATCGGGTGCCGAGCGCGAGGTAGCGGTCGGCGAGTTTCCGGCGCAGCCAGGCGGTCGCGGACGCGGTCATCCGTGCGGTGAGGATGCCGCCGATCAGGCCGACGGCGATTTCGGTGACCCCGAGGACGATCAGCCAGGAGACCTCGGGAAGGCTGTGCCGCCCGGCCACCACGGCGTCCACCGCGGCGGCGAGCGCGCCGGGCAGCAGCAGTCCCGCCGCCGTCCCGGCGAGCGCGCTGAGGATCAGCGCGATCAGGCGGGGGCGATCGAGCAGGGTCACGGTGACCAGCAGGCGATCGGCCGAACCCGCCATCCCACTCCTTACAACGTGATCCCAACGAGATGAACCAGACGGCAAAATGAAGGCGCGGGAGCGGCGCACTTGGCCTGTGCCGCTCCCGCGCCCGTCAGTGATCAGCCGTCACTCAGTGGCAGGTCAGCAGGCTGACGGTGCTGTTGGCGCAGGAGGCCAGCAGGCTGAGGTTGCTCGCGCCGCCGTGGCTGCCACCGCCGCCGCCCTCGAGGACCTCGGGGGTTTCCAGGGCCTGCAGGTCGAGAACCAGTTCCATGGTGTTCCCTTTCACTAGTTATCTCTTGGTCCGCCGTCCTCACTGGACAGCAGTTCGGGAGGACAGGAAGGGCAGCGCGGCCTTCCCGTCCAAGGTGGCGGCCAGTGCGAGCAGGACGCCCGCGCCGCCGGTGACGACGTCCATCGACAGCCGCAGCAGCTGGTTGCCGGGGAACGCCAGGCCGCCCTTGTACGGCACCGCGTACCAGGCCAGCCGGGAAAGATGCAGGTCGATGGCGTCGCGGACCCGCTGATCCGGTTCGGCGCCCATGGCCAGCGCGGTCATCAGCCCGCCTCGGCCGAACAGCAGACCGGGATGGATGACGAACTCGCCGCGGCATGCTTCACGCAGGCCGGGAAGGCTCTTCAACGCCTTCGCGTCGGGACGGTGCTTCGCCAGTTCCTCGGCGACCATGAGGATCCCGGCGCTGCCGACACCCGCGTACGGCAGCGTCCTGGTCTCGCCGTCTCGGACCTGCAGTGAGCCGTCGTCCGACTCGCCGCACTCCTCGATGTCCCGCTCCAGCGCCTGGTCGGCGAAGGACAGCCAGCCCTCTTCGCGGGTGCGCTCGAACAGCCGCACGAACAGCAGCGCCGGACCGGACCAGCCGTTGAGCAACCCGGCCCTGCCGAAGTCGCCGGGCGGGGCGGCGGTTTCGAGCGCTTCGGCGAGCCGGACCGCGGTGGCCAGCGCCTGCCTGCCGAACTCGTTGTCCTTACGGGACACCGCGAAGTGCAGCTGCGTGAGCCCGATCCCGGACAGGCCGCCTTCCAGACCGTGGTCGGTGGTCTGCTCGACCAGCGTCGCCGACGCCGTCAGCAGCTTGGTGGCCTCGTCCCGGTATCCGAGCTCTTCGAGGACGTACGCGATCCCGTACGAGCCGTCGTAGAACCCCGGCCGTCCCGGCGGTTCGCGGCGGATCGAGTCCAGCAGCCAGCGCTCGTGTTCCCGGTGGCGCTCGCCGCTGACCGTTTTCAGCGCGTGGAGGACGCCGGCCGCGCCGTAGCCGAAGCAGGCTCCGCCGACGCGGAACTGTTCGATGTCGCCGGGGAAGAGCCGGTCCGTGCGCTCGGGGGTCGCGCTGGCGAGGATCGCTTCGGTGATCTGCTTGCGCACCAGCGCCCAGTCCGGCTTGGCCTGATCCAGCTCGGTCGCGCTCGGCGGCGGCGGGGTGTTCCGGGGCGCGAGCTCGGCGACGATCGAGTCGGCGTAGCCCTCCGGGACGTCGAAGCGCCGCTGGACGAAGTCCGCGAGCCCGCGCAGCTTCGCCGGGGCGAGCTCCAGCAGCGTGGTGAGCGGCAGGAAGATCCACAGCTTCAGGACGGCGAGCGCGTACTCGTCGACCTCGAAGCCGTTCCGGTCCCGCGGGGCGCGGAAACCGGGCGCGCCCAGGGCGGGCCGTTTGCCGCTTTCGATGTCGGACGCCATCTCGAAGTCGATCAGCGAGACCGTCTCTTCGTCCTCGTCGACCAGGATGTTCAGCGAGTGCAGGTCGCCGAAGACGATCCCGCGGCCGTGCACCTCGCCGACCATCGCCTCCACCCGCCGGACCAGCGCCAGCGCGCGTTCGGTGTACGCGGCGATGTCGGCCTCGGTGGTGTCGCGCCGGGTGAGCGGGTAGTTGCGGGCGAGCCAGTTGCCCAGCGAGACACCGGGCATGTACTCCATCGCCAGGAAGTGGTGCTCCCAGACGGTGAAGCGGTCGTAGGTGGCGGGGATGCCGTCGATACCCTTCAACCGCTCCAGCACCTCGTGCTCGCGGCGGAGGCGTTCGACGGCGTCGACCTCGTCACGGTCCAGGCCGGCGAACGGCCTGGCCTCCTTGAGGACCACCCGCTCCCCGTCGGTCTTCCGGTCGGCGAGATACACGCCGCCGCCGTTCGAGAAGTGCAGCGAGCTTTTCACCTGATAGGGGAACTGATCCGCGCCACCGCTCTTGCGAGCTGCGAGATGAGGCGCGAGGAACTCCGGAATCGTCACCCAGTCGGGTACGGAGAAGGTCGGCTCGCGTTTGTCCGGGACCAGCGTCCCGTCCGGTTTACGCACCGCGAGGACCCGCTTGCCGTCGAGTTCGACCCATTGCTCGGCGAATCCGCCGTAGCGGACGTAGAGCGGCCCGGCACCATACCGGAGATCACTGAGAATGTACGCCCCGGCTTCGCCGTCGAGCTTCGCCGACAACTCGGCGAGAACGCGCTCGAGCTCGTTGTTGTCAGCCGGATAAAGAGTCAATAACTTACCGCTCCCGTCACGCGGAGCGTATTTCGAATTCCTTGCGAGGAGGGTGCTCCGCGAGCGCAGATGCTTGTAGGACACGGCGTGCTCGACACAGTGCTCGTGCACCTTCACGAGCACCCGCTCGGCGTTGCCCAGACCTGCCGAAACGTGGATTTTCCAGCCCTGCAAGGGAAGGTTTCGAGCAATAGGGTGCAACAACCGCCACACTCCGCGCACTCCGGTGCGCCAGCCCGACTCGGGAGCGGGCAGCAGGGCGGCGAAATCGTCGGCGGCGTCCCCCGTTTCCCGCTGTTCATCGAAGAACAGTGGATCGGCGAAGCAATACGCTTCGTACCGGACGTCCATCGAGCGCCCCCTCCTTGGCACCAATCGGATGGGCCATGTGCACCATCGCGATGGAGAATATTCCACCCGCCGGACACCGAACGGCCAATCCGCCATATCGGGGGTTCGGATCGGCTGTTCAGGGACGTGAATTCGAAATCTACCGAATGGTAGGGGTACCCAGCGTGAGATCAACTCTTATTTCAACCACCCGGTCGGTGTGTAACAGGAGCGAACCGGCGGCGTATTCCCTGGTCCAGGCGGCGATCACAATAACGCGCCACCGAATTGACAGGGCGCCAACCGAACGCGCTTCGTGATCTATTCACCTGAGGTCTGGACCACTGCACCCCACCGTGGCGCCCGCCACGCACCCCACCGGTCGCCCGTCGGCGGTGATCCGGCCGGAGGTACGTTGTCGCCGGTGGAGCAGGTAAGGAGGCCGACGTGATCACAGGCTTCGCGGTGACCGTCGCGATCTGCGCGACGCTGGTCGCGGCGTGGAGTTTCGTCCAGGCCGCTCGGGGGAAACTGCCCGACAACGCACTGCTCACCGGCCTCGCCGTGGTCGAGCTCCTGCTGGTGGCCCAGCTCGTGATCGGCGTCGTACTGCTGATCGGCGGCGGCAACCCCGGCAGCATGGCCACCTATCTCGCCTACCTGATCGGCTGCCTGGTCGTGCTCCCGATCGGGACCTTCTGGGCGCTGGCCGAGCGCACCCGGTCGAGCACCGTGATCCTCGGCATCGCCTGTCTCGCGATCCCGGTGATGGTGCTGCGGTTGCACGAGGTGTGGGCGGGCGCCAGTGCGTGAAGAAACCGAGGAGAAGACGGTGGACAAGGCTTCCGGCCCGGGACGGATCCTGGTCGCCGTGTACGCGATCTTCGCGCTGGCCGCGACCTCACGCGCCGCCGTGCAGATCAGTACCAAGTTCCACGAGGCCCCGCTGGCCTACGCCCTCTCCGCGTTCGCGGCCGTCGTCTACCTTCTGGCCACCGTCGCGCTGGCCCGCCGTGGCGCGGGCTGGTGGCGGGTCGCGCTGGCCGCCTGCGCCGTCGAACTGCTCGGCGTGCTGACCATCGGCACGTTCAGCCTCTTCGACCGCGAGGCCTTCCCGCACGCCACCGTGTGGTCGGTCTACGGCCAGGGGTACCTCTTCATCCCGCTGGTGCTGCCGGTGATCGGGCTGTACTGGTTGCGGCGGACGAAGGGGTAGCGGAGCGCGTTGGGTCTCGTGAGTGGTAAGGACGGTTAGAACCGTCCTTACCACTCACGAGACCAGACCCACCCGGTACCAGGGTTCTGCTGGGTGCCTGCCGGGCTTGGCTTGGCCGACGGGTTGCGAAAGTGGCTTTCGCAACGTTGAAGGTTGCGAAAGTGGCTTTCGCAACGCCGGCTCCAGACCCCCCGGGATCAACGACGGCCGGAAGCCAGTAGCCGCCCTCGGCGAGAACCGTCCTTACCACTCACGAGTCGAAGCAGCCTTTTTCGTTGAGCGGCCCGAACGTGGGCAGGACCAGCCCGCACAGGTAGCCGTCGATCCAGCGCCCGTTGCCCGCGACGTTGGTGAGCACCCGGATCGCCGGCGCGAACGCGGCGATCCCCTTGGCCAGCGAATCCTGGTTGCGCTGGAGCATCGACGTCAGCCGGTCGAGTTGTTCGAGCACCGGCCCGAGCTGCCCGTCGTTGTCGGCGATGATGCCGTCGAGGGCGGTCGCGAGCCGTTTCGACCCGTCCAGCAGGTCCTTGATCGCCTGCTGCCGGGTCGAAATCGCGCGCAGCAGCGCGTTTCCGTCCTGGACAAGGCGCTGGACCTCGGTGTCGCGGTCGACGAGGGTCTGCGACACCTGCCGGGTGTTCGCGAGCAGCGTCCGGAGCTGCCGGTCGCGGGAGGCGATGGTGCCGGAGAGCCTCGAAATCCCGTCCAGCGCCGAGCGGACGTCGGCGGGCGTATCGGCGAACGTCGCCGAAATCGTGTCGAAGCTTTTCGCGAGCTGACCGACATCGATGGCGTCGACGGCTTTCGACAAATCCCGAAACGCTTCGAGAACGTCATACGGCGCGGTGGTCCGCCGCAGCGGAATGGGGTCGCCGGGATCGAGGACCGCTCCGCCCCGCGGGTCGAGCGCCAAGTACTTCTGCCCCAGGACGTTCTTGATCCGAATGGACGCGCTCGTGGCGTCGCCCACCCACGCGTCCTTCACCCGGAAGGACACCAGCACGCGATCGCCTTCGAGGTCGATCTCGGACACCTTGCCGACCTTCACCCCGGCGATCCGGACGTCGTTGTCCGCGCGCAGTCCACCCGCGTCGGAGAATTCGGCGGAGTAGGTGGTGCCGCCGCCGATCACCGGCAGCGCGTCGGCGTTGAGCGCCGCCGCCATCCCGAGGGCCATCGTGGTGAGCCCGGCGAGCGCCAGCTTCACCGGATCCACCGCGCCGAAGGACCTCATCGCCTCACCTCGCAGGTCACGAGCGGCAAAGCTTAAGGCCCGCTCCCGCCCATCGCCAGGCGAAACGTTGCACCGATCGGGTGGCAGCGTCTGTCCATTGTGGACTCTGATCGAGCCGGGCGAAGATCCCGGTCAGGAGGACGGCCGCGCGCCGTGCTTCTTTCCCCGGCTGAGTCGCGTTGTCATACCCCTGAGACGACTGCGTCGCGCGAAACGTGACGGCTAGCGCCAGAGCCCGTCCGCCGTCCCCCGCGCCACATGCTCCTCGTAGACCTCGACCTTCCGGCTGATCAGCTCTAGGCAGTCGGCCAGTTCGGCGATCCGGGCCCGGACGGTGTTCTGGTGTTCCCGCAGCAGCTCCAGCCGCTTTTCTTCGTTTCCCGGCCCCTGCCGGACGAGTCCGGCGAATTCGCGGATGGTGGCCAGCGGCATTCCCGACGCCCGGAACTTCGTGCAGTTCACCAGCCAATCGACATCCTGTTCGGTGTACACGCGGCGGCCGTTCGCGTCCCGTTTCACCGGCGCCGCGAGCAGCCCTTCCTTCTCGTAGAAGCGAAGCGCGTGCACGCTGAGGCCCGTCCGGGCGGTGACCTGGCCGATCGCGAGTTCCGTCACCTCGCCGACGATAGCGTCCTTGACCTAGAGAGCCCTCTAGCTCCTAACGTCCGCCGCATGACCAACGCACAACACAAGATCGGCTCCGGTTTCGGCGCGCGCAGCACCGCCGGGGAAGTACTGGACGGCATCGACCTCTCCGGCAGGCTCGCCCTCGTCACCGGCGGATATTCGGGGCTGGGCCTGGAAACCACGCGCGCGCTGGCGAACGCGGGCGCGCACGTGGTCGTCCCCGCGCGCCGCCCGGCCGACGCCGAGGCCGCGCTCGCCGGGATCACCGGCGCGGAGGTCGACGAGCTCGATCTCGCCGACCTGGCGAGCGTCGAGGCCTTCGCCAGGCGGTTCCTCGGCACTGGCCGTCCGGTCGACCTGCTGATCGCGAACGCCGGGATCATGGCCGCGCCGGAGCGGCGGGTCGGCCCCGGCTGGGAGTCGCATTTCGCGATCTGCCACCTCGGCCACCACGCCCTGGTGAGCCGGCTCTGGCCCGCGCTGAAGGCGGCCGGCGGCGCCCGCGTCGTCACGGTGGCCTCCTCTGGTCACCACTCCTCGCCGATGCGCTGGGACGACGTCCACTTCGAGCGCGGCTACGACCGCTGGCTCGCCTACGGCCAGGCCAAGACGGCGAACGTACTGTTCTCGGTACAGCTGGACATGCTCGGCGCCGACCACGGGATCCGCGCGTTCAGTCTGCATCCGGGCGCCATCCTCACTCCCCTGCAACGGCATCTGCGACAGGAGGAGATGGTCGAGCGCGGCTGGATCGACGAACACGGCGACCAGGCCGACCCGGACTTCAAATCGCCGCGGCAGGGCGCGGCCACCCAGGTCTGGGCGGCGACGTCGCCGCTGCTCGACGGGATGGGCGGGCTCTACTGCGAGGACTGCGACATCGCCGAGCTCGCCCCCGAAGAGGGCGAGTGGGTCGGCGTGCGCCCGTACGCGGTCGATCCCGGCGAGGCCGCGCGGCTCTGGAAGCTCTCCGAGAACCTCACCGGGACCTCCCTCGGCTAGTTCCAGAACTTGATCTCCGGGTTGCCCGGCACCGGCCCGTCCAGCAGCGGCTGGTGGCCGCCGCGCAGGTTCTTGTCGAAGAACGCGGAGACGTATGTCCTGGTCAGCGCCATTCCGCGGTCGCCGCCGAGGAGACCGGGTTTGCCGAGCCCGAGCTGCTCACCGAGCACACCGACGTCGGTGAAGGAGGCGTGCCCGGCCCCCGCGACGCTGATCCAGCGCTTCCATCCGGTGAGGTTCGGCCAGCTGCCCGCCCACGTCGTGTCCGGGCCCGCCGGGGTGTACTCGCTTTCGCGGCCGAGCAGCAGGAACGGCCGGTCGATCCCGGACGCGGGGATCGGCGACCACAGCCTGCCGTCCAGGTCCGCGCCCGCGCGGATCCGCCGGTCGTCGACCATCGCGGTCGGCGTGCTGTACCCGCCGATGGAATGTCCCGCCATCCCGATCCGCGTCCGGTCGATCAGGTGGGACCAGCGTGACGAGGGCCTGGTCAGCGTGTCGAGGACGAACGAGACGTCCGCGGAGCGGATCGGCGGGATCAGTGTCGAGTCCGATCCGCACGCGGCGCATTCGGTGACGCGGCCGTCCGGGAAGGCCGTGCCGTGGGATTCGTGGTTGTGGCCGATCAGCGCGACGATGAATCCCTTGCTCGCCAGCTCTTCCGCGAGCCCGGTGAGCGTCGTGCGCGGTTTGCCGAATCCCGGCGACAGGACGACGAGCGCGCGCTTCCCCGGCAGAGGCGGGGCGTCGACCCTGGCACTGGACCGGGTTCCGGCGACCAGTGCGGGGTCGACGTCGGGGAGGCCCGATTCGGTCAGGAACGCCTTGGCCTCGGCGAAGGTGAGGTAGGGCCGTTTCGGGCCGATCGGCACCAGCGCGGGGTAGAACATCGTCACCATCAGCTCGCGCGGCCCGGACGGCACCCAGGGGTCCTGGCGCGAGCGGTCGACGAGGTGGAGGTCGGTGGAGCCGACGGGATGCGAGCCGGTCGGCGGCGGCAGCGTCAACCGCGGGGCCGCCGCGGCGGGACTCGCCAACGACACCATGCCGGCGAGGGCGGCCAGCGCGACGAGAAGCCTTCTCATGAGGTTTCCGTTTCTGTCGAGGATCTTCCTGCGTCCAGGCTGGCGCCCGGCGCCGTATTCGCGCGTCTGCCGCAGGTCGTATCCCGAGGTCTGCCGCGAGAGGGATTCGCGGCGCCCGGCCCGGGATTACGCTCGGCTGGTGCTGTCGCTCCTCAGAAGTCACCCGAAGGCCGTGGACGTCGGGCTGACCGTGGTCCTCGGACTGTCCACTGTGGTCTCAGCCGATGATCCCGAGGGTTTCGAGTGGTGGCTGGCCTCCTTGGTGGCCTTGGCTTCTCTGCTCGTCCGGCACCGGAATCCCACGATCACCTTCGCCGCCGGGGGCACGGTCTCGCTCCTGCATCTGGCCATGGGCAACGACCTCAGACCGGTCGACGTCGTGGCGTTGATCGGTCTCTTCTCCGTCGCGGCCTGGGGGCCACGACGGCGCTCGCTCGGGCTGCTGGCGGCGGGACTGTTCGTCGCCGGGGCGTGGGCTTTCTATGCCTCCGAAGCGAACACTCGGACACCGGGCCCGACGCCACCGCGACTGATCATCATCGATCGGCTGGCACCGGCCGGCACCGACGCCGACGACCACCAAGTGCAGGACTGGGGTGGCTTTCCGGCCATCGGCCTGTCGCTCGGAGTGGCGTGGCTCGCCGGGCTGAACACGCGGCAGCGCCGGATCCGGCTGTCGGTGCTGGAACAGCGGGCCGCCGACCTCGAACGCGAGCGCGACACTCAGGCCGCGCTGGCCGTGGCCGCCGAACGCGGCCGCATCAGCCGCGAACTGCACGACGTCGTCGCGCACGCGCTTTCCGTGGTGGTCCTGCAGGCGCAGGGCGCCCAAGCGGAACTGGACCGGCGGCCCGAGCGGTCACGGGAGGCGCTGGACGCCATCGTCGACACCGGGCGCACCGCGTTGAGCGAGATCCGGCGGCTGCTCGGCGCGCTCGGCCAGGACGAGCCGGACTGGGAGCCTCGGCCCGGTGCGGAACGCCTGCCGCGGCTGGCCGCCGACATCCGGTCGGCCGGCACGCCGGTCGAGTTCCGCGTCGAAGGGGAACCCCGGCCCCTTCCGTCCACAGTGGACTTGGCGGCCTACCGGATCGTGCAGGAGGCGCTGACGAACGTGCTGAAACACGCCGGTCCGGACGCGTCGGTGACTATCGTGATGCGCTATGACCCCGGGACGCTGGAGATCGAGGTCACCGACGACGGCGTCGCGGCGGAAGCTCCGGCCGGCCCCGGGCACGGCCTCGAAGGGATGCGGGAACGGGTGAACGTACTGGGCGGCACCTTCGACGCGGGACCGCGTCCGGAGCGCGGCTTCGCCGTCCGCGCGACCCTGCCGTCATGACGATCCGGGTGGTCATCGCCGACGACCAGGCGCTCGTGCGCACCGGACTGCGGATGATCCTGGACAACGCGGACGACATCGACGTCGTCGGCGAGGCGGGTGACGGCGCGGAGGCCGTCGCGCTGGTGGCGGAACTCGATCCCGACGTCGTGCTCATGGACATCCGGATGCCCGAGATGGACGGCGTCGAGGCCACCGCCGCGATCGCCGCGGCGCATCGCACCCGCGTCCTGGTGCTGACCACGTTCGACCTGGACGAATACGTCTACGCCGCGCTCCAGGCAGGGGCCAGCGGCTTCCTGCTCAAGGACGCGCTGGCGCCGGATCTGCTCGCCGGTGTCCGGGTGGTCGCCTCCGGCGAGGCCACCCTCGCGCCAACCGTCACCCGGCGGCTGCTCGACCGGGTCGTCACCGGCCTGCCCGTGCCGCCGCCGGACGACCGGCTCGCCCTGCTCACCGGCCGGGAGAACGAGGTGCTGCGGCACCTGGCGCGCGGCCTGTCCAACGCCGAGATCGCCGAACTGCTGTATCTCTCGCCGGGGACGGTGAAGACCCACGTCGGCCGCATCCTCACGAAGCTCGGCCTCCGCGACCGCGTCCAGGCCGTCGTCTTCGCCTACGAATCCGGGATGATCAGCCGCTGATCGCGGCGGGCGCGCGCCAGTGCTTGCCGCGCCGGGGCCGCCGGTGCTGGCCACGCCTGCCGAGGTCGGCGAGGCTGTCCACGGGGCGCGCGGCGAACTCTTCGGCGGTGATGCCCATCCGCACGAGGTACTTGATCTCGCCGAGCACCACCTCGGTGTCGCGCAGCCTGCCTTCCTCGCGGAAGCCGAGGCCGGCGTGCAGCGACAGCGACGCCAGGTTGCCGCCGTACACGCTGACCTCGCATTTGCGGAAGCCGCGTTGCCCGAACATGTGCGCCAGGAGGACGGTGATGGCGTCCGTGGCGTATCCGCAGCGCTGGTGGCGCGGGGCGATCCCGATGCCGTAGCCGAACCGGCCGGTCGCCGGGTCGGCGCCGATGGTGCAGACCGAACCGACCAGCATCCGGCCGCGGACGGTCTCGATGCCGAAGTGGATGTCGTCGCCCGAAGATCCCGAGCGGTGCGAGGCCCAGTGCCGGTGCCCGCCGCCGAGCAGCGGTGTCGCCTCGCGGGCCATGTCACGGTCGAAGCCCATCAGGACCCGGCGATCCCGGAGCCCGACCTCGCGCAACCGCACCTTCCGCCCGACCTGCCCGGGCTCCAGGGCGGAGCGGCTCACCGCGTCCGGCCGCACGAGTGCTCACGAACGATCACAAGCATGCTTCGACGATATCGGGTCCCGAAACGCCCGAAGGCCCCCACCCGGTACGGATGGAGGCCTTCGGCGTGAAGAAAGTCAGATGGCGACGACGCGCTGGGCCTGCGGGCCCTTCTGACCTTGGCCGATCTCGAACTCGACGCGCTGCCCTTCGTCCAGGGACTTGAAACCGCTGCCCTGGATCTCCGAGTAGTGCACGAACACGTCCGGTCCGCCGTCGTCCTGAGCGATGAAGCCGAAGCCCTTTTCGCCGTTGAACCACTTAACGCTGCCCTGAGCCATACTTTTTCTACCTGCTCTTCATAGCGAGTCTGAGCTCATTCGATGCCCCGATCTCGTGGACCATTCTCGCAGGTCTTGCCCCGTAACACACGTCGCCGTCTCAAATTCGTACAGATCGCCAGGTCAAGGTCACCCTTGGCGGGTCGGCCGGAGGGTCGGATCGCCGATTTCGACGGGTCCTGGAAGCCCCCGTGGCGAGCCTGGCCGACGCCGAGCGGCCGGGACCCGATGAGGCTTCGGGCCGGGGTGTCCCGGCTCCGCTTCGATCGCCCCGGCGCCGTGGTCCAGAACCGCGTGAGGCTTCGGGCCGGGGGTGTCCCCAATGTGCCCTTGGGGACATTGAGCGTCTCCAAGGGCACATTCGGGACACCGATCCAGCGGTCGATGCGCCACCTCTCCGTGGCCGGCTGACCAGCGGGTTTGCGGCCTTCGGGACACCCGATCGGGCGATCGACGTGCCGTGCCCGGCTGCGTCAGTGCCCTTCCGGCTCGGAGCCGATCCGGTAGGGCATGGGCCTGCCGTCCTCGTCGCACACCTCGACCGGCTTGCCCTCGGCGTCCACGATCTTGCCGTCGACGATCCTGTCTCCGTCCTTGAGCCGGGAGAGGGCCTTGAGGTCGGAGTAGTCGATCACCCTGGTCGCGGTCGCGAACACCGACGGGTCGCTGCCCGCCTTGGCCGGTTTCAGGTGGTTGAACAGCAGGTTCAGCACGACGGCCATGAGCGCGGCGGAGCTGATCCCCGAGTGGAAGATCGTGCCGACCCACGCCGGGAAGTGGTGGTAGAACTCCGGCGCCGCGATCGGGACCATGCCCAGCCCGACCGACGCCGCGACGATCACCAGGTTCATGTTCCCGTTGTAGTCCACTTTGGACAGTGTCTTGATGCCGGACGCCGCGACCGTGCCGAACAGCACGAGACCGGCGCCGCCAAGCACCGGGTACGGAATCGCGGCGACCACCCGGCCGAGCACCGGGAGCATGCCCAGTACCAGCAGGATCACGCCGCCGGCGGTCACCACGAACCGGCTGCGGACGCCGGTGATCGCGACCAGCCCGACGTTCTGGGCGAACGCGCTCTGCATGAACCCGTTGAAGACCGGCGCCACCGCCGAGGACGCCATGTCGGCGCGCAGCCCGTCTCCGATCCGGCGTTTGCCGACCCGCGTGCCGACGATCTCCCCCACCGCGAGCATGTCGGCCGTGGTCTCGGTGAGGGTCACCAGCACGACGATGAACATCGACACGATCGCGGCGACGTCGAAGGTCGGCGCGCCGAAGCCGAACGGGGTCGGCACCGCGAAGATCGGGCCGTCCCAGACCTGCGAGAAATCGGCCTTGCCCAGCACGGCGGCCAGCACGGTGCCGACCACGATCGACAGGAGGATCGAGAGCCGGGAGATGGCCGGGACGGCGACCTTGCTGAGCAACAGCACGATCGCCAGCGTCATCGCGGCCAGGCCGATGTTGGACACCGAGCCGAATTCCGGCGACTTGGTGTTGTTGCCCATCGCCCACTGGGCCGCGACCGGCATCAGGCTGAGCCCGATCACGGTGATCACCGTCCCGGTGACCACCGGCGGGAAGTACTTCACCAGGCGGGAGAACACCGGGGTGATGAGCAGGCCGAGCACCGCGGACGCGATCACCGAGCCGAACACGGCGGGCAGCCCGCCGTCGGCCACGATCGCGGTCATCGTCGCCACACCCGCGAACGAAGTGCCCTGGACCAGCGGCAGCCGGGAGCCGAAGAAGGGGACGCCGAACGACTGCAGGATCGTCGCCAGACCGCCGATGAACAGGCACGACGCGACGAGCAGCCCGATCTCGGCGGTCGAGACGCCCGCGGCGCCGCCGATGATCAGGGGCGGCGCGATGATCCCGCCGTACATCGTCAGGACGTGCTGGACGCCGTAAGTGAAACTCTTGCCGATCCCGAGCCGTTCGTCCTCGGGCCTGCCGCTCGCGGCCGCTTCGGCCCGCGTCCTCTTCACCATGGATCCGCCTCTCGATCGAAGCGAGCGATGCCGGACAATTTCAATCTGCGGAGGTTAACTTCCGCATGGCAGAACTTGCAAGGCCCTGCCCGTACGGGTCGTCCTTGCGGCGGGTGGGCAAAGATCCTTTCCGCGCGAGGGCACCGGAATGCGGCGATGGTAGAAATCGGCTGCCCAGTCGGTGAGGATCCCGAGGCAGGAAGACGGCATACATGGCGAATCCGCTGGTCGCTGAGCGTCAGGACTCCACCAAGGCCCACTCCGGTGTCCCGTTGCTGGAATCCGCGATGGACCTCAAGGAAGGCATCGAGAAGGGCGACTGGGCCGCGGTCGCGATGGGCGCCGTCGGGACGGCTCTCGACGCGCTGTCGATGGCCATGGACCCGTTCGGTTCGATCCTCGCCGCGGGTGTCGGCTGGCTGCTCGAACACGTCGGCCCGCTCTCCGACGCGCTCGACGCCCTGACCGGCGACGCCGATCAGATCAAGGCGCAGGCCGAGACCTGGTCCAACATCGCGAAGGAACTCGGTGCCATCGGCACGGACCTGACCGACCTGGTCAAGGCCGACCTGCAGACATGGGCGGGCGACGCCGCGGACCGCTACCGCGAACGGTCACAGGACACGGTCACCGTGCTCACCGCCGCGCAGAAGGGTTGCGAGGGCGCGTCGAGCGGGGTCAAGACCGCGGGCGAGGTCGTCGCCGCCGTCCGCACCCTGGTCCGCGACATCATCGCCGAACTCGTCGGCCACCTGATCAGCTGGGCGTTGCAGGTGCTGTTCACCCTCGGCATCGGCTTGACCTGGGTGGTGCCGCAGGTGGTGACCGCGGTCGCCAAGACCGCTTCGAAGATCGCCGACCTCACCACCAAGCTCGTCAAGGCGCTCAAGGGCCTGATGCCGCTGCTCAAGCGGGCGGACACGCTCTTCGACGACGCCGCCAAGGCGCTGCGGAAGTTGCAGGGCGGCAAGGTGGACGCCCCGCCGCCGCCCAAGACCAAGGGCGGCAACGACCGCGGGATCGACGAGGGCACCAGCAGTTCCAGCGCCGACGGCAACGGCGGACCGCGCGGCGGCAACGACGGCCCCACCAACGACAGGAGCACGAACACCAGGAGCGACAACGACCAGACGAACACGAGCGGCACCGGCGGCGGTGGCGGCACCCGTGACCGGGGCGGCAGCACCGACACCACCAAGAAGGACGGCAACGACGACCGTTCGACGTCGTCGGATTCCAAGAACTACTGCGGAGACCCCGTCGACGTCGCGACGGGCGAGGTCGTCATGAAGCAGGTCGACGTGACGTTGCCCGGCGACGCGGGCGAGCTCGAACTCTCCAGGACGCATCTGTCGTCCTACACCGCCGGCCGCTGGTTCGGTCCATCTTGGACGTCCACAATGGACCAGCGATTGACGTTCCACGGCGACCGCGTCCTGTTCCATTCCGAAGACGGCATGGTGCTGACCTATCCCGTCCCGGCGGGTGGCCCCGTCCTGCCGGTGCAGGGACCGCGGCACCGGCTGCGCCGCGCGGCGGACGGCTACCGGCTCTCGATGGGCGATCGCGAACTGCTCTTCGCCGGCGCGGGCCGGGTCCTTCCGCTCACGGCCATCGAGCAGAACGGCGTCCGCACCGAGTTCGCCTACGCGGCCGACGGCACGCCCGCGCGGCTCCGCCGTGCCGACGGCGTCGAACTCGCGATCGGCACCGCGAAGGGGCGGATCGTCACGCTCGGCGCTCCGGGGCAGCCGCCGCTGGTGCGTTTCTCGTACAACCGGCTCGGCCAGCTGAGCACCGTCACGGACTACGCCGGCCGCCCCATGACGCTCGACTACGACTTCGGGCACCGGCTCGTCGGCTGGAAGGACCGCACGGGCACCTGGTACCGCTACGTCTACGACGACGCCGGACGCTGCGTCCGCGCCGTCGGGGCGAGCGGTTACTACAACGCGACGTTCGCCTACGAACCGGGCACGACGCGGCACACCGACGCCCTCGGCCACACGTGGACGTATCGCCTCAACGACGCCAGGCAGCTGGTCGAACGCGTCGATCCACTGGGCAACTCCCAGCGCTACTCCTGGAACAGGCGCGACGAACTCCTGTCCACAGTGGACGAACTCGGCCGGGAGACCCGTTACGAGTACGACGAAGACGGCGAGCTGGCGGCCGTCCACCGTCCCGGCGGGTCGACGGTGGTGCTCACCCACACCGACGGCGAGGTCCGGCTGTCGGCGGGAGACGTCCGGCGGACGGTCCCCGCGTTCGATCCGGCCACCACCCTGGTCGGCACCGGAATGCCGGTGGAGATCCCGGACGCGCCCGACCCGCTGACCGACGCCCCCGTGACGGATCGCCCCGGCGACCGCGACCTGTTCGGCCGCCCCCGCCTCGCGTACACGGCCTCCGGCGGCGCGGCGAGGCTCGGCTGGACGGCCGACGGGCGCCGTGCCTGGCGGCTCGGCCCCGACGGCGGCCGCGAGACGTGGGTACACGACGCCGAGGGCCACGTCGTCGAGCACCGCGACGCGGCGGGTGCCGCGCGGCGCCGCAAGTACGGCCCGTTCGGCCTCGTCCTGGAAGAGACCGACGCCGCGGGCGCGCGCACGCTGTTCACCTACGACGGCGAACTGCGGCTCACCTCCGTGACCAACCCGAACGGCCGCACCTGGCGCTACGTCCGCGACGCCGCGGGCAGGCTCGTCGAAGAGGTCGACTACGAGGGCCGCCGGATCGGCTACGCCTACGACGCGGCGGGGCAACTGCTGCGCATGACCAGCAGTACGGGTGAAGCGACCGAGTACGACTACGACATCGGGGGCAACGTCGTGGCGAGGCGTACCCCGGACGACGTCACGCGCTACGAATACGACGAGCTCGGCAGGATGACCGTCGCCGAGAACACCGAATCGCGGGTCGAACTCGTCCACGACGACGGGGACCGGGTCGTCGTGGACACGATCAACGGGCTCGGGGTGTGCTGGCGCCACGACGGCGACGTGCTCGTCCGGCGGACATCGTCCGGTGTGGACAGTGAGTGGCGGTTCACCGGGGAGGGACTGCCGCGGTCGCTGCGGATCGCGGGCCACGAAGTCGAGTTCGGCTACGACGACGCCGGGCGGGAGATCACGCGCGGCGTCGACGGCACCGTGGTGCTCCGGCGTCGGTTCGACGCGGAAGACCGGCTCGCCGAAGAGCACATCGCGGGCGTCGGGCAGCGGGTCTACGGCTACCGGCCGGACGGCAGGCTCGCCGCCGTCGAAGACGCGATCCGGCCCTGGCGGCTCACCTTCGACACCGCGGGCCGGGTCAGCGAGGCGCGCGGACCCGCCGGGGTCGAACGGTTCACCCACGACGCCGCGGGGACCATCGCCATCGGCGAGGACGTCTACCGCGGCGACGAGCGGGGCCGGGTCGTCGCGGACCAGTCCTGCGCCTACGAGTGGGATCACCTCGACCGGCTGCGCTCCGTGCGCACCCCCGACGGCGCGCTCTGGACCTATCACTACGACCCGCTGGGGCGGCGGTTCGCCAAACGCCGCTGGCTCATCGGCCCGGAGGGGGAAGCCGAGCTCACGCACGACGTCCGGTTCCTGTGGAGCGGGATGAGCGTGGTCGAGCGGATGGACTACGACCCCGCCGACGAGTCGTACCGGCTCCTGACCTGGGAACGCTACGACGACGACCGCCCCGTCGTGCAGATCGAGCGCACGGGCGCCCTCGAAGACGCCGTGTTCCGCGCGGTGATCACGTCGCCCGCGGGAACGCCGACCGAGCTGCTCGACGAACGCGGCACGCTGGTCTGGCAGGACCGCAGCAGTTTCTGGGGCGTGCCGCTTCCCGGCGCCGACACCGCCTCGATGCCGCTGGCGTTCCCCGGCCAGCACCGCGACGAGGAAACCGGGCTGCACTACAACGTCTTCCGGTACTACGACCCCAGGACGTCGCGGTATCTCAGCCAGGACCCGCTCGGCCTCGCCGCCGCGCCGAACCCCGTCGGTTACGTCGACCAGCCGCTGCTCATCGGGGACCCGCTCGGCCTCGTCCCGCCCTGCGGGCGAAGCGGTCCGGGCAGTCAGCAGCGACCTCAGCCGGTCGGGCCCAGCGGGCAACCCCAGCCATTGCGGAGGAGCCCGCGGAAGCCTCCCATCGACGTCGACAAGATGTCGAAGGAGGAGTTCGAGAAGTTCAAGCCGAAACTCGACCAGATCCTGAAGGCGGACAAGCACTTCTTCTGGTCCGGTGGCACCAAGAAGCGCAAACGCGGCGAAGAGGACGAGTATCTCGGCTCGGTCGAGGAGAAGGCGACCAAGATCGCGAAGCAGAACGGCGGCAACACCCTCGAAGGAACCCTCAAGGACAACAACATCAAGATGCCCGGGTGGATCAACGATCCCAACGACCCGAGGAAACCGCTCGTCCAGGAGAAATGGGACTACGTCTCCGAAACCTTCGCCAAGAACTCCAACAAGGACACGCACGTGGTCTTCCCCTACTGGCCGGGCAAGGGGCACGACGTCTACCCGCATCGCCGCGAGGACAACGTGTTCGACGTGACCGAGTACCCGAGGCTCGAATCGATGGGGATCGACCACATCACCAAGCACAACGCGGAAACCGGGCACACGCGCCCGTACCGGCACACCAAGTGAGTTTGCCGCCGCTCACCGGATTTGGTATACCAAAGAGAGTCCGGCGAGAAAGGTGTCCCCGTGTTGATCCGTGACGTCCGCCCCTGGGGTGGACAGCGCAGCGACGTCGAGGTGGCCGACGGCCGGATCACCGCGGTGCGGCCGCACGATCCCGCCGCCGCGCCGTCGCCGGACACGGTCGAAGGGCGCGGGCGGCTGCTGTTCCCGTCGTTCAGCGACGTGCACGTCCACCTGGACTCGACGCGGATCGGCCTGCCGTTCCGGCCCCACACCGGTGCGCCGGGTGTCTGGGCGATGATGCTGAACGACCGCGAGAACTGGCGGAACGCCGAGGTCCCGCTGCCCGAACGCGTCAGCGGGACGCTGGAGCGCATGATCGCGAACGGCACCACCCGCGTGCGCACGTACGCGCAGGTGGACGTCGACTGCCGGCTAGAGAAGCTCGACGCCGTCCTCGCCGCGAAGGAGCGCTTCGCCCGGCACGCGGACATCGAGATCATGGCGTTCCCCCAGGCCGGGATCCTGCGGGAGCCCGGCACCGTGGACGTGCTGGAGGCTTCGCTGCGCTCGGGCGCCACGGTCGTCGGCGGGATCGACCCGTGCTCGCTCGACAAGGACCCCAAGGGGCATCTCGACGTCGTGTTCGGGCTCGCCGAGAAGTACGGCGTCGAGGTGGACATCCACCTGCACGAACCCGGTCACCTCGGGGTGTTCTCGACCGACCTGGTGATCGAACGGGTCCGCGCGCTGGACATGCGCGGCAAGGTGACCATGTCGCACGCGTACGAACTGGGCTCGATCTCGGAATCGGTGAGCCGCCGCCTGATCGACACGTTCGCCGAACTGGACATCGCGATGGCGACCGTCGCGCCGTCCACCGACGGTCAGCTGTCGCTCGCGGACCTCACGACCGCGGGCGTGCGCGTCGGCCTCGGCGAAGACGGCCAGCGGGACTACTGGAGCCCGTACGGCAACTGCGACCTGCTCGACCGCACCTGGCAGCTGGCCTTCACCAACGGCTTCCGCCGCGACGACCTGATCGAGATGGCACTGGCCGTCGCGACGATGGGCGGCGCGTCGATCATGAGCCACGACGTCCCGCGGCTGGCGGGTATCGGCGACCGGCCGGGGGTGGCCGTCGGCGACCGCGCCGACCTGGTGCTGGTGGACGGCGAGACCCCGACGAGCGCGGTGATGGACCGCGGCAAGGACCGCACGGTGCTGCACGACGGCGTGGTCGTGGCGGACGGGCTTTCGGTGCTCGGGTAAACCGTTGGCGCGCCGACGGTGGCCGCTGCTAACTTGCCGGAGGCCGTGCGAGCGAACGAGGAGGTGGTACCCGTGGACATTCCGACCAGGGTGCTCCCCTCAGGGGTCACGGCCGGGCGATAGGTCGCCCGGGAGCGCCGTTTCACGAGCACTCCCGAAAGGCACGACCATGCACTTCACCTCCGAACGACGCCTCGAAGACGCCCTCGAGCGCGAATTCACCCTCGGCGACATTCCCGGAATCCTGTGGACGCCCGAATCGGCGGCACCGGCCCCGCTGATCCTGCTGGGGCACCCCGGCGGACTCGGCAGGATGTATCCCCGGCTCGCGGCCAGGGCCCTGGCCTGCACGGCGACGGGTTACGCCGCGGCCACCATCGAACTCCCGGGCGCCGGTGACCGGCCCCGCTTCCCCGTTGTCGACGAGGCCCGCGCAGACCTGCAGCGCGTACTGAAGGCCGGCGAACCGGTCACCGAAGACATCGTCGACCGGCTCGTCCTCCCGCTGGTCGAAACGGCGGTCCCGGAGTGGCGGACCACCCTGGACGCTCTCCTCGCGCTGCCCGAAATCGGCGGCCCGGTCGGGTTCTCGGGCGGGGTGATCGCCATCGCGACCCGGCTGGCGCTGGTCGAGCCACGGATCGCGGCCGCCGTTCTGTTCGCCGGGAGCTACGTGCCTCGCAGCATCCTCGAAGAGGCGCGGCAGGTCACCATCCCGTTGCTGGTCCTGCTGCAGTGGGACGACGAGGGGAATGATCGGCAGCAGGCCCTCGACCTGTTCGACGCGTTCGGTTCGCGGGAGAAGACGCTGCACGCCAACATGGGCGGGCACACCGGTGTCCCGCACTTCGAGGGAGACTCGGCGGGCCGGTTCATCACCCGGCACCTGAAGTAGGTCTCGGGCACGATGTCGATTTCCGGGTGCGGCGTTCGTAGCCAGGTCGAGAGGGCGCCACGAGGGCGCCGCCACGACCACAGGAGACACGATGTCGCACCCGGAACCCGTCGCCCGCCGTATGTACGACCTGGTCGAGCCCATCGGCCTGATCCCCTACTTCGCCGACGAGTCCGACGAGGCCCTGATCGCGCTCGGCCTGCGCAACCCGTGGGACGCCTACTTCGCCGGGCGGGCCGCGCCGTTCGGCCGGTCGGTGCCCGCCGAGGTGATCCACGCCATCTTCTACAACTTCGCCCCGGGCGAGGTCGCACGTCACCTCCCGAAGGTCTGGGAGCTGACCACGCCCGAGGCGGCGCTGGCCGCCCGCGAGCGGGGGTGCGTCGCGGGAATGCGGCGGATCCTCGGTGACCTCGCCGACGACCCCCGCATCACGCCCGCCGGCGAGCTCCTGCTGAAGGCGGCGACCAGCGCCCCCGTCGAGGGACGCGCCCTCTTCGCCGCCGTCCGAGCGCTCCCGGTCCCGCAGGAGCCCGTGGCGCGGCTGTGGCACGCGGCCACCCTGTTGCGCGAGCACCGCGGCGACGGCCACACCGTCGCATTGCTGGCCGAAGGCATCGGCGGGACCGAGTGCCACGTGCTCCACGCCCTGTCCGCCGGCATCCCCGCGAACGAGTTCGGCCGGGTCTGGCATCTCCCCACCGCGCAGCTGGCCGCGGTCGTGGACGGGATGAGTGCCCGCGGCCTCATCGGCACCGACGGCCGGCTCACCGACTCCGGCCTGGCCACCAAGGAGCGCGTCGAGGCGATGACCGACCGGCTCGCGGAGGCGCCTTACAACGCCCTGAGCCCCAGCGAACTCAAGCGTCTCGTCGCCGACCTCGAACCGGTCTCGGCCGCCATCCGGGCCACCATCCCGTGGTAGTTCACCGGACGCGATAACGCAGGTGGGTGGCGGCGCCCGCGACAGGTTCACCCAGGGGCACGAGCTCGCCAAGACGCCCGCCGAACACGGAGGTCCCCCGGCCCAGCACCACGGGGGCGAGGTGGAGGTGGACCTCGTCGAGCAGGCCCGCGGCCAGCAGTTGCCCGGCGACGTCGGCCCCGAGCACGACGACGTCCTTGTCCCCGGCCGCGTCCTTGGCACGCCGGACCGAGGCCTCCAGCCCGTCGAAGGCGAACGTGCCGCCGTTGTCGCCGAGGAGATCTTCCCTGGTCCGGTGGGTGATCACGAAACTCGGGACACCGGGCCACGGCGTCCCGCCCCACGGCCGCAGACCGAGGTCGAAAGTGCGCCTGCCGATGACGGCCGCCCCGACCCGCGCGTTCACCTCCTCGAAAACGCGGGCGTCGGGGCCCTCCCCGGCCATCCATTCGTGCAGCCGTTCCCCGCCGTCGCCCATGGGCTCTTCGGCCCGGACGTCCGGCCCGGCGGTGAAGCCGTCCAGCGACATCGACACATCCAGCACCACCTTGCTCATCACAAGGCCTCCTTCGCTCCCGTCCGGCGCTTTCAGGAGGGAGTCGGAGCGGGCTCGACGGTCTCGACACACACGCACGAACGCCCTTGCCCGATCCGGACAAGGGCGTTCACAGGGCGCGGTTTTCAGTCGTCGGCGCGGAGTTCGGCATTGAGGCGCTGAGCTTCGTGCAGCTGGTCTTCGAGGGTGACGATGCGGCAGGCGGCCTCGACGGCGGTGCCCTGATCGACCAGTTCCCGCACCCGGGCGGCCAGGCGGAGCTGGTGCCGGGAGTAGCGGCGATGGCCGCCGGAGGAACGCTGCGGGGTGATCAGCCCGGCCTCGTCGAGGCTGCGAAGGAAGCCCTGGGTGGCGCCGAGCATGTCGGCGGCCCGGCCCATCGTGTAGGCGGGGTAGTGCTCGTCATCGAATTTGTCGGCCCCGTCTGGCGAGGCCGGTCCGGTTTGGTCAGGGATCATTCCACCTCCACATCACAAAGGACCCCGGGTGCCGACGCGGCACCCGGGGTCCTCAGGGTTGGGTTTCACCATTGTCAACCGACGTGACCGCCGGCCTCTTGCACCCGCGTCCGCTGGGAAGCCGGACTTCGCGGGGATCGCTCATTCGTGACCGCGAACCACCTCCGAACTCGATGGAACTACGGCACCCGCGCGGCGCTACCTTGCCGCTGCGGGCGATCCAATGATGTTGCCGTTCCCTTCTTTCCTGTGTTTTCCACTTGCTGGGTACTGCCACTTCACCTGCTACGGACGACACCGGCGGGAACCCTTCCACTGATCGGTCCCAGCACGCTGACGCCGCTGGCCACTGCCCGGAGCCCCGTTCACTGATCGGCTCCGGCCACCTGACCGGTCCTGCAACTGCATTAACCGACTAACAACTACGCGTTCTTCACGGGCGCACGTGCTCCGCCCGCTTCGTGCACTTCCGCCAGGGCCGGTACCACCTGGTCGAACCTTCTTCACAACCCGGCCCTGAGATCTTGCTCCCGGCCAAGCGCCCGGGGCCTTTTGCTCGCCCCGGCACCGCCTGACCGGCTCATCTCACATCTCGCGGGTAGTTACGTCATCTCCCGCGCCTGCTTGACGTTGTCTTTCTCGGTACAAGGAGAACATTACACACACCCGCCGTTGAATGTCTACCCCGGCCACCATAGATTTTCTGTAGCGCCGGTTGGACGACAGCAGAAGGAGCACCCAGGGCCATGAGTGACGACCTCGCGGGAGATTCGCTCGACGAGCGGTACGGCCTGACAGAGGTGCGTGACCTGGACGAGTACGCCGAAGCTCTCACCCGCCTGGCCGAGCGAGGGCTGCGAGACGAGCGCGCGACGTTGCTCTCGGAAGCCGAGGCCTACGCGGTGGCGGAGCTGCTCGGCCGGTTCGCGCTCAGCGAGCCATGGAGCGCGTTGAACCAGCTGGCCGCCTCCCTGGCCAGCCGGATCTACAACCGCCTGGGCGCCTGAACGCGGCGAAGCCCAGGGCCTGTGTCACAAGGAATCGTCCGTCAGTCGATCCCTTCGATGATGCGGAAGTCGCGCTCCACGCCGTCGGGGAGGGCCGTCAGCGCCTTCTGGTAGGCCTCGCTCTCGTATGCCGCGACGGCCTGTTCGAAGCTGTCGAACTCGACCAGGACGACGCGGTGCGTGGCCCCGGCTTCGTGGGCCACGATCCGGCCGTCACGGGCCAGGGTCCGCCCGCCTCCGGCTCGGACGGCCACGCCGGCCAGCTTGTTGTAGCCGGTCAGCGTCTCGGGGTCGGAAATGGCGGGGTAGACACTGACCCAGTAGCCCTTGGCCACGGAAACCTCCTGCGTTCGAGTGATACATGAAGTATCCGCCGCCGGGACGATGTCCGGAGATCACGACCGGCGCAGCAGGTTCCCGAGCGCCTCGGCTGTCGCCTCGACATGAGCGGTGGTGTGGGCCGTGCTGAGGAAGACCTTGCCGGAGGGCATGAACAGGAAGCCCTGCCGCAGCATCCCTTCCAGGATCACGGTCCAGAGCCCGCCGGTGCCGTGGATGCCGGTGGCCCCGGCCGCGGGGACGTACTGAAGGAGCGAGCCGACTCGGTTGAAGCCGCCGCCGTCGGGAACCGAACCGAGAGCGCCGCCGACGAGGGCTTCGAACTCGGACGCGATCTCTTCGAGCGTCTCGTAGACAGCCGGGTCGGCGAGGACGCGCATCGTCGCTTCGACGGCCGCGAGCGCGATCGGGTTGGCGTTGAAGGTCCCGGCATGGACGACGCCCGCCGTCACCTGATCGATCAGTTCCGCCCGTCCGACGACGGCGCTCTGGGTGAATCCTCCGGCCATCGCCTTTCCGTAGACGGACAGGTCCGGGAGCACGCCGTACTTCTCGGCCGCGCCGCCACGCGCGATCCGGAACCCGGCGATCACCTCGTCGAAGACGAGGACGACGCCGTGCCGGTCACACGAAGTTCGCAGCGTGGACAGGAACTCCGGCGTGGGTGCCTCGACACCGGCGTTGCTCATCACCGGATCGACGAGCACCGCGGCGATGTCGCGTTCGACGGACTCGCTCAGGAGACGCTCGGCAAGAGGTGCGTCGTTGAAGCGCGCCACGACCAGGTCGTCCAGAACGCTGGGAGACTGCCCTTTGCCGCCCGGCCGCGCAGGTCGATCCCCGTCGTCCTCGGACATCCCGGCGTAGACGGTGTCGTGCCAGCCGTGGTAGCTCTTGGCGAACTTGAGGACGCGGCGCCGCCCCGTCGCGGCTCGGGCGAGGCGCAGCGCGACCTGCACCGCTTCGGTTCCGGTATTGCTCCACAGCAGCCGCTCGCCGTGGGGCACGGCTTCCAGGACCGCTTCCGCGGCGAGGTATTCGAGGGCGTGACCGGTGCCGACGACCTGCATCCCGGCCGCGGCCGCGGACACCGCGGACAGCACGCGCGGATCGCCGTGGCCGAGCACGAGCGGCCCCCAGGCCATCACGTAGTCGACATACCGATCGCCGTCGAGATCCCAGACGTGCGCGCCTCGTGCCTCTCGCACGAAGAGCGGGTGGGGACGCATCGCGGCGCGCAGGCCCGACCCCACCCCACCGCCGACGCTGCGACGGGCTCGTTCGAACGCGATCCGCGACGATTCCAGAGCCATGCGACGATCGGTCCCTTTCAGTACTTGATCACCGAGCGGATGCCGGCGCCGCGCTTCATTTCGTCGAACGCCTCGTTGATGCCTGCCAGCCCGATCACGCGTGTCACCAGCGAGTCGAGATCGATCCGGTCGTGCATGTAGTGATCGACCAGCAGCGGGAAGTCGACGTCGGGCTTGCTGGAGCCGTAGTTGGATCCGATGAGCGAAAGTTCCTGATCGGACATGACGAACGGATCGATCGAGATCCGTACACCGTCCGCCACCTGCCCGGCCACGACGGCCCTTCCGCCTCGCGCCAGCACCTCGTAGGCCGACTCGATGGTGCGCGGCAGCCCGATCGCCTCGATGGCGACCTCCACACCGCGTCCGCCGGTGAGCCGGCGTACCCGGTCCGCGAGGTTCTCCCGTCCGCTGTTGATCAGCTCTGTCGCACCGAAGACGCGAGCCTGCTCGAGCTTCTGGTCGGAGATGTCCGCGGCGATGATCCGTCGCGCGCCGACCAGGCGGGCACCCTGGATCGCGTTCAGCCCGACACCGCCGCAGCCCAGAACCAGCACGGTGTCGCCCGGCCGGACCTTCGCGGTGTTGACCGCCGCTCCGACTCCGGTCGTCACAGCGCAGCCGATCAGGGCCGACTGTTCGAACGGGGCGTCGTCCCGGATCGCGATGGCGGCCGATTCGGGCACCAGGGTGTACTGGCCGAACGTTCCCAGTCCCGCGAAGCTGTACACGTCCTGTTCGCCCGGTGACGTGACGCGAGTCCGGCCATCGAAGGACAGGTGGTTGGCCGAGTGCCGGCTGACCATGTCACAGAGGACGGGCCTGCCGCTGACGCAGTAGCGGCATCGGCGGCACGACGGCGTCCACGAAAGGACGACGTGGTCGCCCTTCGCCAGGGTCGTGACACCTTCGCCCACGCTCTCGATGATTCCGGCGCCCTCATGGCCGAGAATCATCGGCGCCGGCACTTCCCATTCCCCGACGAGCGCGTGCAGGTCGCTGTGGCACACCCCGCTCGCCTTGAGCCGTACCAGTACCTCACCGGGCGGCGGCGTATCGGGCAGCGACACTCGTTCGATGGTCAGCGGAGCGTCCGGTGTCGTGAAGACGGCGGCGTCGAATTCGACAGGCATGGCAGATTCCCCTCTGGCTAGGGTGATTCACGTCCGAGCCGTACGGATGAGCTTCTTGTTGGCGAACTCGTCGATCCCCGCCCGGCCGAGTTCACGGCCGAAGCCGGACCGCTTGACTCCGCCGAACGGCAGTTCCGGGCCTTCGAGGCCGACGCCGTTGACGAAGACCATGCCCGCCTCGATCCGATCGGCGACCCGCATCGCTTGTTCGGGGTCCGTGGTGTACACGTAGGAGCCCAGCCCATAGGGGGTGCTGTTGGCCAATTCGACGGCCTCGGCTTCGGATTCCACTCGATAGACGGTCGCGACGGGGCCGAACAATTCCTCGGCGGCCGACGGCGAAGCCGGTGACAGTCCACTAAGGACAGCAGGCGGGAAGAACGCGCCGTCGCGTCGCCCTTCGCAGATCAGGGTCGCGCCGTCGTCGACGGCCCGCTGGACCTGTGCTTCGAGGCGCTCGGCGGCCGTCACCGAGGACAGCGGAGCCGTTCCGTCAGCCCTGGCGAGCACCTTTTTCGTGAACGTGTCGAGGAATTCGTCATGGATGTCCGCGGCGACGATGATCCGCTTGCCCGCGTTGCACGCCTGCCCGGTGTTCTCGAATCGAGTGTCCACCGCGGCCTGGGCCGTGGCGTCCAGGTCGTCGGACGACAGCACGATGAACGGGTCCGAGCCGCCCAGTTCGAGTACCACCTTCTTGAGGTGCCGTCCCGCGATTTCCGCGACTCGCGCGCCGGCGCGCTCGGAACCGGTGAAGGACACGCCTTGCACGCGGCGGTCGGCGATGGCGCCGGCGGCCTGTTCGTTGGTCGCGTAGACGTTGACGTAGCCGCCATCGGGAAGGCCCGCGTCGGTGAAGATCCGTTGCAGGGCAGCCGACGACTCCGGGCATTGCGGCGCGGGCTTGAGCACGATGGTGTTGCCAAGGACGAGGTTGGGCGCTGCGAACCGGGCGACCTGGTAGTATGGATAGTTCCAGGGCATGATGCCCAGCAGGACACCGATCGGCTGACGGCGGACGAACGCCGTGCCCTCCCCCTCGATCAGCTCGATGGGCTCGTCGGCGAGGAACCTGTGCGCGTTCGCGGCGTAGAACGAATAGATCGACGCACTGAACTCGACCTCGGCGGCGGCTTCGTCCAGCGGCTTGCCCATCTCCCGGTGGGCGATCCGGGCGAGTTCGCCGCTGCGCGCGGTGTGCAGGGCGGCTACGGCGCGCAGTAGACCGGCGCGCTGAGCCACGGTCTGGTTCGACCATTCCCGGTAGGCGTTCGCGGCCGCGCCGAGCGCCAGGTCCATGGCCGCGTCGGTCGCGGACGGATACTCCCGTACCAGCTCGTCGGTAGCCGGATCGACCACGGCGTACCGCTGTGTGTCCGCCTTCATGAGGACGCACCCGCTTCCTGCGCCGTCTTCGCGCTGGAAGCGACGTTGTGGTTGTGCAGCACGCGATAGCCGATGAAGTAGACGAATCCCTGGGTTCCCCACGTCGCCAGCGCGGCGGTGTAGAAGAACGTGCGGTTCGCGTCGTCGAACGGGAAGGGGAAGAAGTCGTAGGTGATCGCGATGGTGATCGCGGCGGCGGTCACCAGTCCCGTCCAGATCGCCGGCCCCTTCGCGCCGATGTCCCAGAGCCGCTTGGCGAAGTACGCCAGGAAGACGGCCGTGACGACGTTGGCCACGACGTAGAACGCGGCGACGGCGAACGCCCCCTGGTCGACGCGGGGATCTTCGCCATGGAACTGCCGGAGGAACAGCCCGGCCGCGGTGGCGAGCGCGAACACGCCGACATCGACGGTGCGGGACGGCTTGTAGCGATGGGTGACCTTCATCAGGCCCATGACGAGGATGAGCGTGATGCCGACCGACCGGGAGAAGGCGTCGAAGAAGTACGCCACGTCGTACAGGAGGCTGTCCGTGCTGCCTCCGAGCAGCGACCAGAGCAGGAAGTTGCTGCCCGAGGTCGCGACGACCATCCATTCCAGACCGAGCAGGTAGTTGCCGTAGCGACGGATGAACTTCCAGCCGAAGAAGTAGCCGACGAAGATCATCCACAGATCGGCGAGGAGGAAGAGTGCGTCCTTCATCGCGCCACCACCTCCTGGGGTTCGCGCGCCACCGCGGCCGCGACGCGCTCGGCGGTGCGCTGACCGGTCAGGACGGCGCCGTTCATGGTGCCCGCCCACTCGCCCGCGGTTTCTGTGCCTGCCCAATGGACGCGCCCGTGCGGCTCGGTGAGAGCGGGGCCGTAGCTCGTGGTCGCGTACGGGGCGACGGCGGGATTCGGGCCTCCCGGGGCGAACGGTTCCGTTCCCCAGCAATGGTCCACGTAGTCGATGGGCGCGTTCGCTTGTGCGCCGTACAGCTGGACGAGCTGCTGGACGACCCTGCCGCGTCGATGCTCGGGGCTGAAACCGTCGAACACGCGGGGGTCGCAGAACGCCATCAGGACGCCCGGCCCGTTGGCGTCAGGGGAAACGTCGAAGGCGATGAACACGGTCCCGGTGTCGGTCAGTGCCTCGCCCGAAAGTCCGCTGGTCCGCCAGAAGGGCTTTTCGTAAGCGACGAACGCCTTGCTCAGGACGCCCATACGCCAGGTTTTCGCGAGCCCTTCGGCCTGCTCGGGCAGGGACGGGTGGAAGTCGATCCCGGCGCGATGCGCCGGCGCGACGGTGACGATCGCGTACTTCGCCTTGATTTCTTCCGCGTCGGTGCGGACCGTGACGCCGTGGTCGTCTTGGGAGATCCGGCGGACCGGTGTGCCGAGGACGACGCGGTCGCCGAGTTTCCCAGCGACCCGCTTCGCGATCTCCTGGGTGGTTTCGGCGTACCGTTCCTGTTGCTGGCCGCCCTCCACGTCGAGCATGTGGTCGACCCCGCCCGCCGCGCGGATGTAACGCAACGCGTGCAGCAGCGAGACGTCCCCCGGACTGCAGCCCCACTGCACCTTGCTGACGATGGTCATCAACGCACGGGTGGCAGGCAGCGCGTTCTTCCGGTCGAGCCATTCGCCGAACGAGATCACGTCGAACCGGCCGGCATCGGGAGAGTTCCAGGCGGCTTCGACGTCGATACTCGCGACGAGTTTGTTCAGCGCCAGCTGCACGCGGGCCATGTCGACCAGCGCCACCGGCGAGACCGTGGGAATCGTGCCCTGGTAGGTGCGGCGTCGGCCGGCCGCCCACAGGACATTGCGTCCTTGGTCGAACTGGTCGGTCGTGGTGCATCCTGCCCGGTTCGCGAGATCGCGGATCGCCGTGTGTCGCCGGGAGACCCAGGTCGCGCCGAGATCGACGCGCACCCCGGCCACCTCGCCGGAGAGCGACCGGCCACCGACCCGGTCGCGACCTTCGACGACCCGGACGGACCGGCCCATGCTCACGAGCCGCTCCGCGGCGCTCAGACCGGCGAAGCCGGCACCGACGACCACGACATCGACCGAGGCGGCCCGGGAGCCTGCCTTACGAGAACTCGACATGCTTTTCTCCTTTGCCCACGCGGCTTCGCGTGCCGCGAGAGGTAGTGGTGGTTCAGCGCACCCGGGCAGCGGCGCGAAGGGCGCGACGCCGGCTGCCGTTGATCAGATCGGTGAAGCGGTCGAGTGCCCACACCATGCGCAGGCCACGCGGGCCGACCATCGCGAAGGGAGGGAACTTCGGCTTCTTCGCCCAGATGCCGTCGAGATCGTCGTGTCGCACTCCGTCCACGATCAGGTCGGCGATGAGCGACCCGACGTACGGTGCCTGGGCCAGTCCGTGTCCGTTGCACGCGATCGAGTAGTAGACGTTGTCCTCGATCCGCCCGGCGATCGACAGCCACGACGAGGTGATCGCGATCCAGCCGCCCCACGCCCTCTCCACGGCGACGTCGGCGAGGGTGGGGAAACGTGTCGCGAACGCGCCGGCGAGCTCTTCGACCAGCGCCCGGTCCGGGGCCTTCGCCGGAAGGGGGTAGGTCATGCCGCGCTCGACGCGCCGGACGCCGAACACGATGGTGTTGCGCGGGGTGAGGCGGTAGTGCTCCATGACCTGGTGCTGGGTGATCACTCCCGACCGGCTGGTCCAGCCCAGTGCGGCGAGACGCTCCGGGGCGATCGGCTCGGTCTCCATCTCGATGAGCCACATCGGCACCGAGAGACGCTCGGGGGTGATGTCCCATTCCCCCGAGTAGGCGTTCGTCGCGAGCACCGCCTTGTTCGCCCGCACGGTGCCGCCGGGCGTCGTGATCACGACCTCGCCGTCGCGCCGGGTCACGTCGGTGACCTTGGTCCGTTCGAAAACCCGGGCCGACGACGAGACCAGGGCGCCGCGTACTCCCCGGCTCAGCTTGCCGGGATTCAGCATCCCGCCCACGGCCTCGCGCATGCCGCCGACGAAGCAGCGGGGAATGCCGAGTTCCTCGCTCGTGCCGACGTGACCGCGTCCGCCGGCGTGCCGGAGAATCGCCGCCAAGGTACGCGTCCGAAGCATCTGTCCGGGTCCCACGGCGGCGAACGCCAGGCCGTTGGGCTCGTAGTCGCAGTCGATGTCGCGGGTCTTGATGAGGTCTTCGACGAAGCTCGCGGAATTCTCGGCCAGCCGCACCATGCCGGGCACCTTCTTGGGATAGAAGAGGCCCAGCAGCCGGAGGTCGCCGCCCGGAACGCTCGCGATCTGTCCCCCGTTGCGCGAACTGGAACCGTAGCCGCAGAACTCGGCCTCCAGCAGCACCACGTCCTGGCCGCGCTCGGCGAGCCGCAGCGCCGTCGCCATCCCGCCCATGCCCCCGCCGATGACCGCGACATCGCACGCGAGGTCGCCGTCGAGGCTCGGCAGGAGGTCCGCCGGCGGGTCGATCCAGCCGCTGAAGGTGCTGCACTCGACGTCGTCGATCCTCATGAGGTTGCGCCCGCTTTCCGCTCAGGAGATCCGGACATGGTTTCCCCCTTCGGTCACGCGCTTGGCGTGTTCCGAGATGTATCGGGTGATGGGTTCGACCAGGGCCTCCGGAGTGTGGTGCCCCATTCCGGGAATGACGACGTGCTGCGCGGAGCGGATGGCCCGCACCGTCGCGGCACCGCCGCTGGGGGCGACCAGAAGGTCCTGATCGCCGTTGATCACCAGAGTGGGCGCGGTGATCCTGCTCAGCTGGGCGGTCCGGTCGCCGGACGCCTGGATCGCCTGGATCTGCCGGGCCGAGCCCGCGGCCAGGTCGCCCGCGCCGCGGTCCCAGCCACCCGCCGCGACGGCGGCCTCGGCCACGTCGTCGATGGGGTATCCCGCTCCGGCGATGTGGCCGGTGATCCGCAGGTGGGCACGCACGGCCGCGGTTCTGGTCCGCGCCGGCCGGGCGGTGAGCAGCCGCATCGTCGACCACGCGGGCTGACCGACCTTCTTCGCACCCGTGGTCGAGAAGATCGAGGTCAAGGACAGGACACGCGCGGGTTCGGCCGCGGCGATCGTCTGCGCGATCATCCCGCCCATGGACCGGCCGACCAGGTGGGCTTGCCCGATCCCGAGGTGGTCGAGGACGCCGACGGCGTCGGAAGCCATGTCCGCCAGCGAATAGGCGTCGCCGCGAGGGCGCGCGAGCACCTGGCGCCACAGCCGGGGCGGCGGGGTGGCCGCGAACGTGGACCGGCCGACGTCGCGGTTGTCCATCGTGACGACCCGGAATCCCCGGTCGAGAAGCGCGCCGACGAACGAGACGGGCCAGAAGGTGAGGTCCTCGCCCAGTCCGGCGATGAGCAGGATCGCGGGGCCGGCCTGGTCGCCGTGGTCACGGAAGCAGATCGTCGTGCCGGACGGCAGCGCCGCGTACTGGTCGGCGTTCTCTTCAGACATGGGCCGACCGCCTCTCCCCGGGCAGCACCGCCGGCCGGGTGGTGCCGAACTCGAGGTTTTCGTCGGCGACCGGACCGCGCAGCGCCTTGGCGTCCTCGGGATAGGACATCGCCATCCGCCACGGGGCGACGGGCCCCTGTTTGGGCAGCCGGCTCTCGGCGCGCCTGGCGTAGCCGGCCTTCAGGTCCATGACCGGCCTGCGTGGCATCCCCGGCGACGCGACCGGGACCACCCGGTCGTGGCCGTGCGCGTCCATGTGCCGGACCAGGTCGATGAAGTAGCGGCACATCAGGCTCACCTTGAGCGTCCAGGAGGAGGTCGTGTAGCCGATCGCCATCGCCCAGTTGGGGATCCCGCTCAGCAGCATCCCGCGGTAGGAGACCGAGTCCGCGATATCGGTTTCACGCCCGTCGACCAGGATCGGCATTCCGTCGAAGAGCCGCATGTTCAACCCGGTCGCGGTCACGATGATGTCGGCTTCGAGCTCCTCGCCCGACTCCAGGACGATGCCGCGTTCGCTGAACCTCCGGATGGCGCCGGTGACGACGGAGGCGTCGCCCGCCGTGATCGCGTCGAAGAAGTCGCCGTCCGGGGCCAGGCACAGCCGCTGGTCCCACGGGTCGTACGGCGGGTTGAAATGCTTGTCGACGTCGAAGCCCTTGGGCAGCCGCTTGAGGTTCTCGCGGCGGATCATGGCCCGCCCGAGCTTGGGGAACGCCCGCAAACCCTTGACGATCGCGTGTTCGACCCAGATGTTCTTGAACCTCGTCGCGGCGTACCCGCGCTTCTCCCCCAGCAGTTTCGTCAGGGTCGTGGCGACGCGGTCGACCCGGGGCAGCGCCATGATGTAGGCGGGAGTGCGCTGCAGCATCGTCACGTGTTCGGCGGCGTCCGGCCCGGTGGTCAGGGCCGGTACCAGCGTCACCGCGGTCGCGCCGCTGCCGATGACGACGACCTTCTTGCCGCTGTGGTCGAGGTTCTCGGGCCAGTGCTGCGGATGGACGATCTCTCCCCCGAAGTCGTCGCATCCGGGGAACTCCGGGGAGAACCCCTTGTCGTACCGGTAATAGCCGGTGGCGGCGAATACCCATCCCGCCCGGATCGTCTTCGTGGCCGACCCCGGCACCTCGACGCGGAGGGTCCACGTCGAGTCCACTGAGGACCATTCCGCCCGGACGACCCGATGGCGCAGCCTGATCAGGCGCTCGAGGTCGTTCTCCTCCACCGTCTCCTGGAGGTACTCCCGGATGAGCGGGGCGTCGGCGATCGCGGCCTCGTGGCGCCACGGTTTGAACTCGTAGCCGAAGGTGTGGAGGTCCGAGTCCGACCGGATGCCCGGGTAGCGGAAGAGATCCCAGGTGCCGCCGATGTTGTCGCGGCCCTCCAGCACGACGAGTGACTTGCCGGGCAGCTCCCGGCTGAAATACGCCGCCGCGCCGATCCCGGAGATTCCCGCGCCGATGACGACGACGTCGAACTCCTCGACCGCGTCCCTCACCTCAGCTGTCATGTCTGCCTCTCCTCGCCGAGCCGGCTACCGATGGCT
This sequence comes from Amycolatopsis sp. NPDC000009, assembly GCF_055563465.1. Taxonomy (NCBI): domain Bacteria; kingdom Bacillati; phylum Actinomycetota; class Actinomycetes; order Pseudonocardiales; family Pseudonocardiaceae; genus Amycolatopsis; species Amycolatopsis sp. NPDC000009. The sequence goes on along the minus strand of NZ_JBVHDI010000006.1, from coordinate 147,088 downwards.
TTCCACTGTCGTCAGCCATGACTCCGGTCACAACGACACTGAGCACAGGGTTCGCGCGAAGCTGGTGCACGATGCACTCGGCACATGCCGTGCCGACTCGTCGGAGGGGAGGCACACTTCGGGGATGGAAGAGCTGTGGCCACCGCCCGCCCCCGAGGTCGCCGAGGCGATCCGGTCTGTGTGCCAGCGACTCCTGCCGGACGCGGAAGCCCTGGCCGACGCCCTCTCCGCGTCCACTCGCCGAGTGCAGTACGACCCGGCCGTGCTCACGGACGCATCGCTGGGCGAGGAGGACCGGGACCTCAACCGCTCGGATCTCGTCCAGTGGCTGACCTCGAACATCCAGCACCCCGGGCGGCGGGTGGAGCCCTACCTCGGCCCGAGGATCACCGCGTACATCGGCGATCTCGTCGCCCGCGGCATCGCACCCGACTTCGTCGCGGGATGGCGGGCGGCGCTGGGGATCGGCTGGCGCCGCTGGCTGGAGGAATGCTCGGCGCACTGCGCGGACCGGGACCTGCTCGTGGGCGTCTTGGACGTGTCGGCGAAGTCGCTGGTGCAGTACTCTCTCGACTCGGTCTCGACCCTGCGCGAGGCCAGCCTCGCCGCCGCGATGGGCAACGCGGACGCCGAGGCGATCGCCCTGATCCAGATGATCGCCAGCGGGGCGCCGATGTCGGAGGACTTCGCCGAGGGGCGCCTGCGCTACCGGATGGCACGGTGGCACGTGGGTCTTGTGCTGTGGGTCGACGATCCCGGCAGGCAAGCCGCCCTGGACGAAGCGATCGCGGCCCTGCGCTCCGCTGACGCGGGCCGAAGCACGATGGTCGCCCGTGCCAGCACCACGTCGCGCTGGATCTGGCTGTCGGGAGCGGACACCCCGGACCTGCACCCGGCCGAGAAGATCGTGGCGTCGGCGGACGAGGTTCGCGTAGCGGTGGGCAGACCCGGACGCGGACTCGACGGGTTCAGGTCCAGCCACCAAGATGCCCTGTCAGCCCAGGCGTTGATCGTCCGCCTCGGATCCGGCCGGCGATTCATGGCCTACGCCGACGTCGAGCTGATCGACGCCCTCACGAAAGATCGCGCCAGCGCACGCCGGTTCGTCGTCAACACCCTCGGCCCGCTGGCCGAAGCCGACTCGGCGCTGCGGGAGGCACTCCTCACCTACGTGCAGTGCGGCTTCAACACCACCCGGGCGGCCGCCAACCTCTACGCCCACCGCAACACCATCGAGCGCCGAGTCTCGCGTGCCAACGAGCTCTCGGTCGTCAAGGTCGAGCACAACCCCACCCATGTCGCGGCCGCGCTGCTGGTGCTGGACGTCGCGCCGGAGATCATGGCGGCCGGGTCCAGCTGAGAGCGGGGGAACGTGGGACCGAACGGGGTCGGCGAGGAGGTGGGCCGCCTGGGGCTCGAACCCAGAACCTACGGTCAAATGCCGGGTCACCTACGGGAGTTCACTACCAAGTAGTGCCAGTTCGTGCAGGTCAACGCCAGTCTTTGTCGGGGACGAGTGCCGCCCTGTACCAACCTGTGTCGGGCTCTACGTCGGCAACGGAGCCCAGTCGGAGACGACGCGCCCGGTCGCATACTGGAAACCCAGCTTTGCGTACTCGCGCCTTCCTGCAACCCTAGGCGCCCTCTCCCTGTCGACGATTACCCCATCCCTCGAAGAGAGTCGACGCCAGCCAATGACGACTCTCGAAGGCCATATGCTCCGCTGGAACGCCACGACCACCATCCGAAGGACGCTGCGGGTCCGCTCCTCGTGCGAGCAAGTAAGCCGTGACGTCCACGTGTAGCGGCTCGCCTGTCTGCGTGCGACTGTCGATCTCGACATCAATGGCATGATGCAACAACGTGAACCCATCATGCTCTTCATTGATGTCAGCGCCGCCATCAAGTAGTTCACAAAGCAGCGGAAGATCGCTCATCTCAACAGCCTGATGAGCAGGACTTAAGTCGGCCACTATTGCCCTCCTCTTCGACTGCGCCGCCGGCCTCCGCAGTCGCAGCCTTGGAGACCGGCCCCCGGTCGACCGAGATCCGCGTCATCTCGGCGCCGCTCGGGGTGATCAGCCTGCAGCCTACTCGAACCCCATCCAAATTCCTCCTCAAGCCGGCCAATCACTGATCTACATATTTCGGGGCCGGACGCGCAATTCTCGACCAACCATCGAATCTCGACACTAAGACATACTTTCTTTGATCAAGCCCAACAAAGAAGCCAAGTCTTCATTAGCCGCCACCCAGGTATCTTGATCACTTTTAGCCAGATCCGACAAAACATTGACATACGTCGGACCCGCCTTCGCAAACGCGTCGCCAACCCTGACCGGCATCAACGTCCAGTTTCGGCGCTCGAAGTTGAATACCCATGTCAATGATCCTGAAAAATTGTCCACACATTCGGAGATGAATCTTCGGACATCCTCGGACGGCTCCAGATAGCGCCACACAATCATCGAAGGAAGGACGAGACCGCTAAGAATACTACGCCCTACAGCAATACGAGACCAGCCAATGACGCCATGAACAGAGAGCGCCTCGACCACATTTCTCGTCTGAATCATGAGAACACCCCGACAAATCCGGATTTCCCCCACCGCAAGCCCGGGTTCAGCGACTTCATCGTTCGCATGCAGTCTCCCCATGGGATAGCCTCGGCGCTCACGTGAGGGATCATACGCGTACCACCCGCCAGCATACACGTGGCGATATGCATAGTTCCTTATTGTATCCCCTTCTCGAACTCGCAGCTCGTTACCCTCCCCTTTGAACGAGACAACTTTACCTCCGCCGCCCTGCAGCCCTGTGCAAATTTACGGAAATTTCCGAACAATCCAATCCGCATACATTTGCGGACTGCTCCTTTATTGCATTCATGGTCGACAGCGAACTCGCCGTCACCACGACGACGCCGGCGTGCATCAGGAACACCATGGGTAACGCGCGCGTCGGCTTGATCACCGTTGTCGGGTCGCTGGCGTGTACAAGCGGTGTGGTTGCCGAGACAGCGCAGGGCGGTTACTGGGCAGCCGATGCCGAGGGTTGCTGGCGCGAGGACACGGGAGCTGGTCCCTTCCGGATGGAGATGCCGTCGTGGCCGGACGGGGCGGAGACGACAGATTCGCCGGGGCGGATTCCAGTCTCAGCCGACGACGCCAGGCCTGGTCCTACCTGCCCGATTCAGGCGAAAATGATCTTTCGGCCACGGCGATCACTGCCAGCCGGCAGCGGGCCGCCAAGCCTTGCCCGCGACTTTGCAGAAGCCACGGCTCGCCTCCTCGACGCCGCTCGCACCACAGGCACGCGCCTGCGGATGCCGCACCGGCGAAGCACGCCCCGAACACGACCTCACCCCGAGTGCCGCAGCGATCTCCTGCGCGGAGCACTGGGAGAGCCCACAAGATCACGTCGTCGAGTCTCGCAAGACCGACAGCCCCGCCGGGCAGCGAGGACGTCGAGTGAGTGGGCCGCCTGGGGCTCGAACCCAGAACCTACGGATTAAAAGTCCGCAGCTCAGCCATGCCGCCTAGTGACGTTCAGTGTCAAATATTGTCAGTTGGTGCAGGTCAGCACCAGCCTTCGCCGGGGACGAGTGTCGCCCTGTACCAACCTGTGTCGGGCTCTACGTCGGCAACGGAGCCCAATCGGAGACGACGTGCCCCCTGCGACAGGCCTGGCGATTCCGGCCTCGGAAGAGAGCGGTCGGGTTCGAACCCGCTTCCATACGCTCAGGAAAGGCAGCCATTGGGCCGAGCGTTTGCCAACCTGGCCGCGCCGGCATTGACATGCCCTCAATATGGACGTCGCGCTCACTCGTCCGCTATGGCCGCTTCAGCCACTCACGCCACTGCGCGGCCTGCTCGTCCGCCTTCTTCGCGCGCCGCCATAGCCCGCCACACGGGCCTTCGCCGCCTGTGACTCGAAGTGCTGCACCTGCTCACGAAACTGCGCCTCTGGGTCGGTCCGCCGCCACTTGCTCTCCTCGGCCGACCAGACGAGCCGGGCAGTTCCACACCCGCAGGGCGGACATGATCAACTCACGCTGAAGAGGTCTCGGATGAGGACGTTCCCGCGTACGCAGGACGAACGGGGCGGGTGGCGCACCGTTCGTCCGTCTAGCGATCCCCACATACGCGGGGCAGACCCGCCCAAGATCCCACTAAGCATGCAGCAGTACGGGCCGTCCCCGCGGACGCGGGGCGGACTATAGCCAGGTGTCCCGGTACTAGTCCGGCCTGGGGCTCGGAACCATGCTCGGCAATTTGATCTCCCGGCCCGCCCCGTGTTTGCAGGAATAACCCCACGTTGTCCGGCTGACGCATCGAACTCCCCCTGTCCGTCCCGCGTGTGCGGGGAATGCCCGGGCTGCACCTGTGCCTTGCCTGCCACCGCCGCACCTATCAGTTCTCCGCCGACGACGGCCGCATGTTGAACGCAGGGCTTCCTTTCGGGAAGGTCAACAAGCGTTCACATGACGCACGGGCAGCTCCCGTCTTCGATCGCGACCGCGCGTTCGTCATCGACCTAATCTCGATTCAGATAAATCGACCAGATTGCTATATTGAAACCGATGCATTCACCCTCAGATCACTGACAGGCGCCTTCGCTACACGCCTTTCACGCGAACATGATTTCAGGTCAAAACTCTGCTTCTATTAATTTCCCATGCGCACACGAATCCAGTCATCAAATAATGCCACCGCCAGCCAGTGTCCGCTTAAACGAGCCATATGCTCGGCAGTAGGCCCGGAACCACCACTTGAACCACGCCGAGGATCTGCCCCTCGCGCAAGAAGGTACGCAGTAGTGTCGACATGCAGGGATTCTCCAGACTGCACATGACCGTCTACTTCCACGTCAACGGCGTGATGCAGCAATGTAAGGCCATTACACTCTTCGTTCACATCAACGCCACGGTCGAGAAGGTCTCGCAGCGCAGGAAGGTCTTCCATCTCAACAGCCTGATGAGCCAGAGTCATATCGTCTACCATCTTTCACCTTCCTGTTGTCAGATTCAGGCGGATGCCAGGGAAGGCGTCCCTGAACTGAGATATCACAGAAGAACACGATGTGCATACAGCAAAGTCCGTATGAAGGTTGATCGTCCCTCGAACGTGAGGCGAAGACTGACCTATCCGGTTTGCGATTGCGTTCAGCAGCTTCAACTCCGTGTCGGAGGTTCTGGGGTTACGACCTGTAGCTGTAGGTATAAATCTCTGCGGGTTCCCGGCCGTTAGAACCTCGGATACCGTACCCGGACGTATTGCATCGCCGCTGACGGACGTCAGGATATACGAGGGCTGCCCATCGAGGGCTACCTCGGCGGCCGCAACGTTGCGCCTCGCACCGACCTTCTCTGATACGCGCAGCGCCTGAGCCGCCTCCATGGCGGCATTGCCAGCCGTCGCTCCTGCGCCGACACTAGCCGCGCTAGCGGCGGCGACAGCCCCGCCGGCCTCAACGGTCGCGGCTTTCGACGCGGTCGCCCCCACGCCGAGTTCCCAGGCTGCCTTACCGACTCTGCCCCAGGGGAAGAAGAACGCAGCGGCTTGAAGGGTTTCTTCCCAGCCGGGTGGGCTGGGGTCGCAGCTGCGAACATCAGGGAACTCGGAGCAGAACGCGAACTCGAACTGAGCGAAGTCCACCGGACGCTGCGCGACCGGCAGGTGTTTCCACGTGGCGTACTGAGTCTGCCAGGTGGCCCGTCGCTGCTTCGGCGACATCTTCGGCGTGTCCTTGCCGAACGACGTCGGGTAGGCGTGGCGCGTGTTTTTGGGCGACGGTGGCGGAGCCACCGGCGGCGTCCACGCTCCGCTACCGCCACCGCATTTCCCGCTGTACATGCAGTCACAGTTCGCGCGGCACGGTTCCGTGCCGGTCGGGTCGCTCAGGCTGATCGGTGAGTTGTTGGCGTAGTTGTAGCCGTTGATCTGCTGCGGGTCGGTCGGCCGCATGATCGGGTCCAGCGACACGAACCGGCCCAGGTCAGCGTCGTAGTCACGAGCTCCGAGATGAACCAGCCCGGTCGAGGCGTCGTTGGTGCCGCCGACGAAGCCGCGTTCGCCCGGCATCACGACACCCGGACCGCGCTGGGACCCGAACGGTGTTTGGCGCCGTTGCTTGACCGTGAGGTCGTTCGCGTTGATCGCGACCTGCGTGGTCCCCTGGTGGTCGCCGGCGAGCCAGCTCAGGATACCGCCGGTGCGCATCGCGACGGCCAGGCCACCGTGGGTGTAGTACCGGGTCGTGGTCGCGTTGCCGCTCGCCTTGTCGAGCCGCACCTCTTGCTGCCCGAGATAGAGGGTGGCCCCGGCGGGGTCGCGGCGGATGAGCCGTTCGCCGTCGGCGTCGTAGAGGAAACTCGTCGCCGCGCTGCCGTCGGTGACCTTCTCCAGTCTGTTCTCGACGTTCCAGTCGAGGTTCTGCTCTCCGGTGACGCCGGGGCGGGTCTTGGTGTTGCCGATCTCGTCATAGGTGTACTGAGCCGTTTTGGTCCCGGATGGTCCTTCTGAGGTGACCGAGTTCAGGATGTGCGGTTTCGGTGTGCCTGGTGCGGCGTAGGTATACTTGCGGGTGACGTCCCCGCTGGGCGAATGCTGGGTGTCTCCGGTACGGCTGCCTGACTTGTCGTACGTGAAGGACTGCCAGTACGGGGCAGGCCCGGTAAGGCTGGTCGTAGCTGGGGCTTGCCCGCAGTCTCCGTTCGGTGTCCATGCCTCGGTGAGGCGTTGGAGGTAGTCGTAGCCGAAGCACTGCTTGTCGGCAGGCTGTCCGATCGGGGCGTTGGTGATCGAGGTCAGGTTCCCCGCGGGGTTGTAGTCGTAGCGAGTGTTGGCCTGCATCGGTTGCGGAACCTCGGCGTCGACGATGGTGCGATCGAGCCGACGGGTGTTGGTGTCGTAGTAGTAAGACAGCCAAGCCCGTTTCCCATCCGTGCTGGTGCTGCTCTCACCGCCGAGCTGCAGTCGTTGTGGTTCGCCGTAGCGCGTGTAGCTGGTGTCGGACACGTAGTCCTGGTAGTCAGGGCCGTCCCAGCTGCCTTCGGTAGTGAGGGGGTTCCCGAGATCGTCGTAGACGTGGAGCATGCTCTCGGCAGGCAGGTCACCAGCCTTGGGAACACCGGCGCCGCCGATGCTTCCGTCCGGGTTGTACTGCAGGAACGACTGGTAGGTGCCGGCGAGTTTCGGCCCTTCGACCGGCGGGATGATGACCGATTGGACGGTCGGCTGATACAGCGGCCCATAGACGTTGACCTTCTTGACGTAGGCGTTGCCGTCGATCCAGCGCGTCGACGACGCGACCTGCCCGATGCCCTTGAACGCGGTGTCATAGACCCATTCACTGAGCATGGTTCCCGACAGGTTGCCCTTGAACACGCCGGTCTTCCGGCCGAGCTTGTCGTAGCGGAACGCCAAGGTCGCATTGCGGGCGTCCGTGCTCGAAATCTGCTGATTCAGCTTGTTGTAGGTGTAGGTGGTGGCGCCGCGATCAGGGTCATCGGTGCGGATCAGCGAACCGTGGATGTCATAGGTGTAGGACCAGCGGTTCCCGCTCGAGTCGGTGAGCGTGGCGAGCTGGCCGGCCGCGGTGTAGTCATACTTGGTTTCGTCGTAGTGGTCGCCGGTCGGCTGGGCCCCGTGGTACTGGCGGAGGCTGCTGGTGCGGCTACGGGCGTCGGTGGTCGTGGTGGTCGCGACACCACCCTCGGGTGGTGTGACGCTGACCGAGTCCCCGCCGTAGGTCGTGCTGGTCCGCCATTCTGTGGTTCCGCCGCGATAGGTCGAGGTGATGACGCGGCCTGCGCCGTCGTGCTCTGCCTGTGTCAGCCCGGGGACTTCGGTTTCGCTGGCGACCCAGAGTGAGGTGTCGACCGGCTTGTCGTTGTAGAAGGGCTGGGTGGTCTTGTAGGCGCGCCCCTGTGAGTCGTACCGGGTATCGGTGAGGAGCCTGCCTCCGCCGGGCGCTGGTGTCTGGACTTGCCGTGTTCGATAGAAGCTGTCGAGGATCGTTGTCGAGGTGGCGTAGTTGCCATTGGGGCCGATTTGAGTCGTCGTGACAGAACTTGGCGCGTCGTTGCGGACGTCATAGGCGAAGCGCGCATTGCCTTGAGCATTCTCTGCTCGCGGCCGGTTGGGCTGCCAGATCTCGGTCTTCCGTCCGAGAGCGTCGTAGGTGACTTCCGCGACCCGGCTATTGGCATCGGTGATGAGCCGCGGTACACCCCATGCGGGCTCGAAGACGGTGGTCGTCTTGTGGCCCAGAGCATTGGCCGCGACCAGTTGGGTGACGGGACCGCCGGTCGCGGGAGTGTAGACAGCGGTCGAGGTATTGCCGTCCGCGTCGGCGGTCTCGACCGCGCGGCCATGGATGTCGCGCGTGTACTTGGTGACAGTGCGGTAGAACGGCGTGAAGCCGTTATAGCCATCGACCTCTTCGGTCAGTGTGACATCACCGACGGTCGGCGGAGCTCCGTTCGCGAGACCGTCGTATGACGTTCGGATATCGGAGATCGTGTCGCGTGGGTACTGTGGCAGGAATCCGCAGTTTCCTGCGCGTGTTTCGACTCGTGAGGGGTAGTTCAGCAGCCATCGTCCGGTGTTCTGCGCGTAGGTCGTGGTCGTGCAGCGTTCGTCACCCGTCACATTGGCGTCACCGAGGTCGTGGACCTTCGTCGGGAGGCCGTTGGAGTCGTAGTCTGTGGTGGTTTTCGTGACTCGCCAACCACCCGCTGCCAGTGCGGTGAACGCGCGCTGGGTACCGGCATGGACGATGTAGGCCTTGAATGCGCCACGGACCGCCGTCGGGCCTTCCCAGCTGGGCTCGGTGATCGTTTTGCTGACCACCGCCCCGGCCTCGCCGTTCTTGGTGATGGTTTCCAGTTCCAGTCCCTGGAGCCAATCTTCGTCGACGTGAACGCCACCCTCGCTGTCTTTGGCATCGGCTGTGCGCGCGCCGTTGTTGGGGAGCTTGTCCCCGTGCATACCGCGGAAGTAACGGGTTTCGGTGTAGCTGATCGGTCCGCTGGGATCGTCGGCCTTACCGGTGCGGACGATGACCTTGCCGAAGCCGCGGAACTCGTTCCAGGTCTTGTCCTTCTCGGCGGTGAACTCGGACAGGGTGAAGTGCCACGCCGCACCTTCGGGGTAGGCGTAGCTGGTGACCTGCTCCGAACTCGAGCCGAGGCGGTCGGACTGGACGACGGATTCGACGACGTGCTTGTGGAAGTAGTCGGTCCGTTCGGCGAAGTCCTTTTTGGTCCAGGTCACTGGATAGCAGCGCCTGGTGTTGTTCTCCGGTTTGTCGGGAAGCGAGGTCGCGGTGCAGTCGGGCTGAGCGTAGTTGACGGTGGTGACACCACCGGCCTCGGAAACTATCGCCGAAAGCCGATAACGGTTCAGAGGTCCGACACCGTCGTCTTTCACGACCCGGTTCGGCAGTTTCTTGCCTTCGAACGTGACTTTGGGCTGTGCGATGGGCGTGCCGACGTGGCCCGTATGGGCGATGGACTTGAGCCAGAGTGCGGCCTTGTTGCCGTCGTCGGGGTTGGGGAAGAGGTGCTCGAGGGTCCAGCTGTCGACGTCGATGTAGGCGTTGTCCTTGCGGACCTGAGTCGTGATCTTCGCGAGGCGTTTGGTCGACCAGAACGTGGGTGTGTAATGGTCCTTGCACGTCGCGCCGTCACATCGGTCTGACAGGGCGACGTCAGGGAAGTTCTCAGGCTTCTCGAAGACGCACTGGCTGCCAGGAACGCACCGCTCCGCGGTCGTGAAGGTCACCTTCCCCGCCGCCGGGGCGGGGTCACCTTCACGGAGGCCGTACTGGATCTCTTTGAGCGTGCCGCCGCGAACGTATGAGACGGCCGTGTCCTTGAGATTCTGCCCGTAGTTGTTGGTCTCGATGTCGTAGCTGTACAGGATCAGGTTGCCGTGCCGGTCGACGACTTTGTCGAGATTCCACCGGTAAGCCTGGACACAGGCAGAGTTCTCGAATTTGTTGTCTGCCGCGTGGCAGGGTTCGCCGGCGTCGTCGCCATAGACGGGCACGGTCCAGGTCGACTTCGACGCCGGTGCGGACCCGAAGAAGTACTGAGTGCCGTCGACGGTGGTGATCTTCCAGTACTCGCCGTCACGGGCACCGTTGGCGGCACCGGTGAGATGCTCGATGCGGGCGCCGTTGTCGCTCTTCTGTCGCCACACGTTCTTGCCGGTGTCGTGGATCAGCATCCCGCCGATCCCGTTGTAGACAGCGGTGGCGTTGTCACTCTTCCAGCACAGATCGCCGACCTTGGGCGGAGTGGTCCCGCCTTCCTTGTCGTCCTGGCACCCGCCGTAGGTGCGTTCGACGAACCCCGGGTGAAGGTCCCAGCCGTCGCCGACCCAGGACGCCTGGTTATTGGTGGCACTCGTGCGCCCATCCACTGTCGACGACGCGTAGGACAGTGCCAGGCTGGGTGTCAGGTTTCCTGGCACCGGGGGCACCCGCAACGGATACGACCAAGCGAAGTCCCCAGTCTGCTCCGAGACGTCCCAGGTCGCCGTGGGCGACAAGGAGGTCGCCCTGCTGGTGCCGACGCCGTCGGGAGTCGTGGAGCCGGCCGGCTGGTCTCCAGTGAGCGCGGCGCGACTCGCGTCGTCGAGCCCTCTGCCTGCCATGGTCTGCTGTGTGACCGAGGTCGAGCCGATGTTCGGCAGGTCGACGCTCGGGCCGCCTGCGGCGTTCGCGACTTGCGAGGTGCTGACGCCGGTCACGACCAGCGAGCAGATCAACGCAACGGTCAGGGTTCTCGAAGTGCGGCGTGTGGACGACTTGTGTCGCATCAGTTCTCCAGGCTGGACGCGGCGAGGCCCGCCCCGGCGGGGGCTACCTCGTGTGCGGTGGGGGATTCGCGGTTCGGGCTGGAGATCTAGCCGCCGCCGACTGCTGATGGCTGTACTTCGCCGGGCGTCGGTTCCGCGCTACTCGGAGCTGCGAAGACGGGTTCGACCCGGGGGAGGTCGGCGAGGACGTAGCCGAGGAATCGGTCCTTGGGCAGGCCTTCGCAGTTGTCGTCGTCGCTGGTCATCGACTCGGTCCCGCTGCTGCCACAGCGGTAGAGAGATTTCGCGGTGGGGTCATCGGGTTTCTGTGTCCAGAGATGGCCGATCGATTCGATGACAGTTTTGCCCTCGCAGGCGGTGTCGAGGGAGACGAAGTGGTCCGTGTAGTTCACACAAGCGGTGAAGGGCTGCGTACCTTGCTGCGGGGTCAGAGGAACGTAGCCATGACGGAACTCCTTGTGATAGCCGGGCCGTGCCCCGTGCGTCGTACCGAGATGGTCATAGGCGTTCTCGTTGTAGTACCGCACGAGTGGTACGTAAGCGAGTGTGTACCCCAGCACTCCCAGTTTTGTCGCGCCTTCGCACTTCTCGTCGCTGCTGTCGAAATGTTCCTCGGCCAAAGCACAACGGTAGACCGCCATGGTGGGGAGGTTGCTCGGCTGGGCGGTGTATACCGATCCGATGTTACCGAGCTTGACGTGACCATCGCAGGAAATGTCCATTGAGGTGAAGAACTCTTCACCGTTTCGACAGGAGTACAGGACACGTGTGTTGGGATGTGTCGCCGGGACCAGCATGCCGAGGCTCTTCTCGAAGCGACTTCCGGCAGGCGGTGCCTCGCCGGTGTTCGCACTCCTCTGCTCGCCTGTTTCGTCGCGGAAGCGGCCGAACTGGCCGGCATCCGTCGCCGGAAAGGCTCCGTGCGCCTGAATCGCCGCATCCGAGGCGATCCCATAGCGGGCATAGACCTCGTCGACCAAGCCCGGGAAGAACTCCTTGTGTTGCCCGTTGTACTTGGCACGGCCGATCGCGAACGAACCATCCGCTTGCCAGAGGACCACGTTCTGTTTCTTGCCGGCGAACTGCCCATTGACATAGAGGCGGAGCTCGTGCGCGGCGTGGTCGTAGACGCCCGTCAGGTGCGTCCACCGGTTCACGACCGCTGGGTCGAAGGAGCTGACGTACTGCAGCGGTGATGAATCGGCGTCCTGCGCGGTCGAGCCGAACGTCCACCGGTTCACTTCAGGGCGGTACTGGATCGTGAAACCGCTCATTCTCGAACCATCTTGGGACAGCACGGTCGCGACCTGGTCGGTCCGGGCCAGCTTGGCCCACGCCGACACCGTGAAACTGTCTTCTGCCGCCAGGCCACGCTCAGGTGCGGTCGCCTGGCCACCAGCCCCGTCCAGCTGGAGTGCTGTGCCACTGATCCCCGGCACGAACGACGTACCACTGGACGGGACGACGGCATTGTCGCGCCAGCTGTAGTCCTGTCCAGTTCCGTCGTCGAACCGCCATGCGCCCCCGTCTCCCCGCGGGGTGTCGTCATGGACCTTCCGCACCTCCGCGTCGGTGAGTGCCTTCGAGAAGGCCCGGACGTCGTCGATCCTCTCTGAGAAGAAGCCTCCGTCCATGCCGTTCCAGCGAGCTCGGCCGATCGAGAAGGCCCCGTTCGAAGGAATGGTCGTGACACCGACCTGAATACCGGACTGGACACCATCGACGTACAACTTCAGCTGCCGGAACTGGGCGTCGTACACCACGGCCAGATGCGTCCAGTTGTGGGGAATCGAAGGTTGGGTCTCCCAGACCTCGACCCCCGCTGGATCGTCCTTGTCCTCGCCGGGGACCACGACACGCCACCTCTTCGTGCCGCCGTCATACTGGACGAGGAAGGCACTGACCCGGTTCCCTTCCTGCCCGAACACCGAGTAGTAGCCGCTGTCGGTTTTCGTCAACTGGACCCAGGCTGCGGCCGAGAAGCTCTTCGTCGTATCCAGCACCGGACCGGCGGTCTGCGCATAGCCGGTGGTGCCGTCCAACTGCAACCCTGGGCTGTTCAGCCCGCCGCCCCAACCGGCACCGTCCTTCAATGCCACGGTCATTCCACGCCCGCTCGCGTCCAGCGCCACCTTCCCGGCGTTCTCGTCGAACCGCCACTGCCCCGCGTCCGCGACCGGCAACGTCGCGGCACCGCCATCGGCGGCGGGATAGGACTTGTACAGGCTGGCCATCCTGTCGCGGTCGAGCGCTGTGGTGTAGAGGCGGACATCGTCGACCTTCCCGGTCCAGTGCTGGCCCGGCTTGTCCGCGACCAAGCCTCGCCCGATCTGGGTCGCACCGGGTGCTTGCCAGCGTGTGATCAGCGTGCCGTCGCCGACCCTGTTCCCGTTGACATACAGCCAAGTCTTCTTGGTCTGCCGGTCATAGGTACCAGCCAGGTGAACCCAGGAATTGATCTCCGCGGGGAAAGTCGGCACCGCGGCTTTGGTGACCGGAGCCGCGTCCGTGTCGGATTCTGCCATCTCGAACACCCATTTTCCGCAGGCGTTGGGGTTCTCGAATTCACCGCCGAAGCAGGTCGCGTTCATCTCGTCGGCGACGTGCCCGAGCCGGAACTTGCTGGTCCGCTCACCATCGATGCTCACCGCGGTCAGTTTGGAGACGATGTCGGATTTGCGGTCCATGTACACCCATGCCGACACACTGAAGCTCTCGTCCGTGCGCAGATCGGCACCGGTGGTGCCAATGGCTCCGGTCTTGCCGTCGAACTGCACGGCGTTCCCGACCCGGCCTTGCGCGAACTGTGTTCCCGGCTCAAGCGTCCCGGTGCGGGCGCCGGTGGAGTCGGCGACCTTGGTACCGCTGGATTCATCGAGCTGCCAGTTGTGCACGAGCGTGAGGTCCTGGCCGGACATGGTGCGGATCTCGTCGGTGAACAGAGTCCGGCTGTAGACCTTGACGTCGTCGACCGCGCCACCGAAAGCGTCCAGCCAGTTGCCAGCCCATTTGCCGCGGCCGATGTCGAACTCGGCGGTCGCGTTCCACTTCGCGGTGAACGACGCGCTCCCCGACAGGGTGCCGTTCACATACAGCTGCATCTCGCCGGTGTTGCTGTCGTAGTTCGCGGCGAGATGGGTCCAGACTCCCGTTTGGACCGGCTGCGCCGACCGCGCCCGCACGACAGAGGCCGGCGCCGTGCTGTCGGGGCCGTGCATCGCGAACGCCCACCGGTCATCGGCAGCGCCGGTGTAACCGAGGTTGAACGCGGATACGTTCTGCCCGCTCTGGCTCAGCACCGCACCCCAACCCGGGGTCTTTTTGGTCATCTTGACCCAAGCAGCGACCGAGAAGCTCATGCTGCTGTCGACCGCCGCCGGTGCGCTGACATGGTCGTCGACACCGTCCAGGTTCACCGCGAGATCGGTGTGATCCGGGTAGCTGGTCTGCCCGGCGACCCACTGGGCACCGTTCTTCGCGGTTCCGTGTTTAGCCATGCCCGAGGTGTCTTGCGCGTCACCGTCGAGTTTCCAGGTGGCGGCCGTGACGTTGTTCTGGGCGACGATGCCCTGGATCTCCGAGAGGTCGAGCGTGCGGCTGTAGGCGCGCACCTCATCGACACCGCCGGACCAGAACCCGAGCGGGGTCCCGTACTGGCCTCGCCCGATGGCGAACGCGCCGGCGGCATGCCACGGCGTCGCCGGAGCAGGCACGCTCGCGACCTGCTTTCCGTTGACCACGAGGGTGAGGGTCTTGGCGGTCGCGTTGTACACGCCGGCCAGGTGGGTCCACGGCGCGGTCTGCACCGTGTTCGCTCCGGACCTTGCCTCTACTGCCGTGCCACCGGTGGCGTCTCCGGGGTTCATCCCGAAAACCCAGGAACCGTTGTTCTGCTTGAGGTAGAAGCCACTCACCGCCGTGCCGTCCTGGGAGACGGCGGTCATGTCCCCGAGCTTGTCCGGCTTCACCCATGCGGTGATCGCGTAACTCTGATCGGTCCGCACCACCGGCCCTGACGTGGTCGCGTAACCCTTGACACCGTCAAAGGTGGCGGAACCGTTGACCGCCCCCGAAGGCGCGAACCTGGCGCCAGGCTGCAGGACCGCCATCTCGCCACCCGCGGCGGCATTGCGCGCGGTCGTCCCGTCCGCGTCATCGAGATTCCAATAGCCGGCGGTGACGTTGTCGCGTGTGACCGCGGACTTGACCTCGGCGTCGGTCAGTACCCGGTCATAAGTCCGGATCTCGTCGACCGCACCCGCCAGATAGTCCGCCCCGACACTGTTGACGATCGCGCGCCCGACCGCGAACTCGTGGGGCGCGGGCCACGGGTCCTTCCACACCGCACTGCCCTGCAGATCACCATTGACGTACAGCCGGATCTGCTGCGCCCCGGAGTCGTAGACACCAGCCAAATGGGTCCAGGTGTTCGCCTGTGCCGCATTGATCGACGTCACCGTCGTCGGCACCGTGGCCGGGTCGTTTCCAGGCCGGAACTCCAACGCCCAGCGATCGGTCGCGGTACCGGTGTGCCCGAGCTTCACCATCGCCGTCGTCGTCGCGTTCTGGCTCATCAGCGTCGACCAGCCGGGCTTCTTCCCCGCGAGGTTGACCCAGCCAGAGAAGGAAAAACTCGGGAACGTACCAGCCGAAGTCGGCGCCGTCACGTAGTCGTCGACACCGTCCAGCTTGACACCCGACCCCGTACTGCCCGGCACATAAGCCGGTCCGCCGTGCAGCGTCGCGTCACGAAAGCCCAGTGTCGCGGTGTCCTTTGTGTTGCCCTCCAACGACCACTGCGCCAACGGGCCGTTGCCCGCCCGCACGTAGAAGTGGTGCACCTGTGCCGGACTGCGATGCCCCGCACGATCGACACTCTGCACGAACAAATCCCGCGGGCCGTCTCCAGGCGGGGTCAGCTTCACAGAGGCCTTGCCACCGAGGGCGTCCGCATCGATCGGTGTCGTGGGCGGATCCGTCCAGCCATAGAGATAGTGATCGACATCCGCGACCCCGCTCGCCCCGAACTCGAAGACATCCGGCACGCCGACACCACCGTGCCACAGGTTGTCCGCCTTGTAGAGCGGCGCAGTCACGGTCGGTTTGGTACCGATACCCGTCCGGTCGACGATGAACGGCCCGGGCCCGTTCCGCCAAGGCCCGCCGTCTGCGGTGTCATGCCCCCACACCGTCCACGTCACACGTTGCCCATCACGCTTCGTCAAATCGACATCAGTGCTGTGATAGGCACCCGAGGCCTGGAAGATGCCGGGCGCACGCTCGTCCGGAGCGCCGCCGTAAATGTTCCAGACCGGACGCAGCTGATCATTGGCGTCCGGGTCGGACAACCTGCTCAACAACCGGATCGACGGATCCCCGACATACGGCACACCACCACACCAACGACACGGCGCTGGCAGCGGCGGGTCGGTCTTCATGTCATACGGCGCGTTCGGCTTCGTGTTGTAATTGATCCGCAGAAACGTTCTCGTCACATCATAACGGCGCCACGCGTATGAATCAGACTCCGACTCCGCCCGCAGGAAATACGTCGACGGACCGCTCGGACTGATATACAGACCGACACCGAAATTCACCGTCTTGTATTCTGGGGAGGCCGCGCAAGTACCCGGCACGCCGACCGTGCCGATATCCCGACCGCCCGGCTGGTTGTCCCACGTAGTATCCGACGAAATGTTCCGGTCCGCGATGAAAAGCTTGTGATTCTTAACATCGCAATTCCGGCCATGCACGACATCCGTGGCGAAACCCACCGACATGATCTGCTTATCCGACAGGAAACCCGTATCGAACTGAAAAAAAGTGCGGGCCACATCGATGCTCTGACAGTCGCTCACCGCGCACTTCCCGACCTTCGCCCACGCGTCACCGTCACCCGTCCCGTTGACATACGACCGGTCGGGGTGTCCCCGAAAGACTTTCGCCCACATGCTCTGCCCCGGCGTCCGCATATCGGGGTCGACCACGACCGGATACCGCGTAGCCGGGTCCGCCAGCATCGCGGCATTCGGGGTCAACGTCATCGCGGAGTTATCGACCTTGACCTCGACCGGTGTGCTCGTGCTCTCCCGCCCCCGCGCGTCCCACATCGTGGCCGCCGGTGCGACGAAGACCTGCTGTCCTGCGGAATCCACAGCCTGGACACGTCCGGCGTCGTCGGAGCTGAGCCGTACGCCTTCCGTCTCGAGAAGGAGCTTGATCGACGCCGACGCCGGATTGCGTCCCGCCTCCGGGGTCTTGACCACGAAACGCTGGTTGTATCCCTCCGCTTCGGCCTGCATCTCCAGGTCGACGCCAGGCAGCACCTCCCGGTACCTCGCCGTGCTGCCCTCGAGCTCAGGCTTCGGCAACGCGCCAGGCCACCGCAACGCGAGACGCTTGCCCTCACGTGAGAACTGAACCAGCGGCCCCTCCCCGCCTGCGGAGAACGCCACGTCGGCCACAGCCGCCTTCGGCCTGATCGTGCCATCCGGCATAGAGGTCAGCGCCGTGTCGATGGGCACCCAGTTGTCGCCCTTGCGAGCCCGCACGGGCTGCGGCGACAACTGCGCCGTCAACGTCCCGTCAGGGTTCGCCAGGACCTTCTTCGCCTCAGCGGTCTGGTTCGCCACCCCGACCGGAGTGCCCTGCAACCGGGCCGCCGCGAACGCGCTGGCGGCATCCGGCGCCTCAGCGACGGGAACGACCGGAGTCGGCAGCGAACTTTTCGGCGAACTCGCCGTCACCACGACGACACCGGCGAGCATCAGGAACACCATGGGTAACGCGCGCAGCCTTAAGCCACGCGCCACCGACGGACGCGACATTGGAAAAGATCCCCCTCGAAACGGCCAACGCGCGTCCCCGACGCCACGCGACCCACAAAGTAATCATGACTCTTCACGATCACTATCGAGTGAAGGAAGCCTCCAACAGAGTGAACGATCATGGAGTGAACCAGTGGTTCTGTGTCAACTCTTCAAGGCACGCCAATTGCCAGGTTCACCCCAACAACCGGTTGGTGCTTTTCTGACTTGCCGCCGAATTTGCTACCCGGTCATAGATACCGTCGTCACATCTCAATGCGATCGCGCCGTGAGCACGTCAGCCCGTCCGAGCACCAAGACGGGATCGCTGAGAGGGTGCGCGCACGGACACCACGGAGCCCGGCGAGCGCGTCGGCTCGGTCCCTCCTGTCGGACTGTCTTGCGGCGTCCCTTATCGCGGGTTCCGCGACGACACGCCGGCGGCGCACGCTGAGTACGTCCGTCGAAGGAGTGAGCGGTGTGCCATGAAGGTCGCTGTTGTGTACAAGCGGTGCGGTTGTCGGGACAGCGCGGACCGGTTGCTGGGTAGCCGGTGTCGCGGGTTGGCGGTGCGGGGGGCACGGGAGCTGGTACATCCGGGTGGAGATGCCGCCGTGGCCGGAAGGGCGGAGACGACAGATTCGCCGCGGCGGGTTCTCGTCGCAGCTGGCGGCGCGCCCGGCTCGGGCCTGCCTGTTCGATTCGGGCGGGAAGGATTTGTCGACCGTGGCGATCACGGTCGCGCAATGGCTGCAGCTCTGGCTGGACACCCGGGTCGGACCAGGCGCGTCGACGCTGCACAGCTACCGCCAGCACATCCGCGGGCACCTGATCCCATACCTGGGCGACCGGCTGTTGGGAGAGCTCAACGCACAGGTGCAGGCGATCATCCGGACACCCGGCGCGGCAGGCCGCCCAATCACCGCGGGAACGCTGCAACGCATCCATGCCACCTTGCGCGCGGCGGTCCGGCGCGGCCCGATCGACCGCAATCCCGCGCAGTTCGTCGAGCTCCCCCGCCACAGGCGCCACACGCCGTGGTATGGACGCCACCACGGGTCGCCCTGTGGCGAGCGACCGGGGACCGGCCGCCAGTCGCGGTGTGGACCGCCGCACAGACCGCGACGTTCCTGCGGACGATCCGCGACCACCGGCTCTACCCGCTGTTCCACCTGCTGGCGTTGCTGGGCCTGCGCCGCGACGAGGTGATCAGGCTGCAGTGGAGCGATGTCGACCTCGATGGCGGGTACCTGACGGTGTCGCATCAGATCCAGCAGGTCGGCGCGACCATCGAGATCGGCAAGCCCAAGAGCGACACCAGCAAGATCCACAAACGAGAACATCCCCGCTGATCAGCGGGGATGTTCGAAGAGTGGGCCGCCTGGGGCTCGAACCCAGAACCTACGGATTAAAAGTTTGCGACTACCCGGTGTCGCCGAGTGTCGCTTAGTGTCAACCTGCCCCGGTAGTACAGGTTGACACGAGAGACGTTCATCTTCGAGTGCCGTCTAATGCCTGCCTGTGCCGGGCAATGCTTCGGCACAGGAGCACCCGGGGAGCACCCTGCGGCGGGTGTACCCAGCTGCCAGTTGCGAGGCTGCCGGTCTCGTCGGTACTGCAAGCCTGTCACGCCTCGGGTGGTCGTTCCGGCCACGATGCCGTCGCACCGACCGGCTCAGAGCTGATCCGCCCGACGCCACGACTTAGCCGTTCGACCTCGGTGAGCTGTGTGGCGCCACCACCTGTCGAGGTTGTGACGCCCTCAAAGCGCTACCCAGCCCCAGTCGCAGGGTGACCCGGGTGGGTTCACACCAAGCTGCCCTGTTGCTGCTCCAAAACGCCGTTCGTGACTGCCCGGCTGAGCACCTCAGCAGCACCGCCGTCGTCGTCGTTCACAAAGACCCGCACCTGAGTCTGTGCGCGACTTAGAGCCAAATACAGGAGTGACAGCAACCTGGTGCGTTCGCTGGGAGCGGTTCTGGTCACGTCCATGTCCGGAACACCCGCGATTAGGACGATGTCGAACTGAAGTCCGGCCAGGTATTCCGCAGGCCCGACCACAAGACCACGGTTTCGGTAGCCGATTCCCTCGATGTCGGTCCGGCCGGAGATCGTCGACACGTGGTACTTCCCCGACGTGGCGATCCGAGACGCGAGTTCGCTGAACCGGTGCCAGTGACGGCCGTCCACCACGGCCAACGCAATACGACCTGCTGGATACAGCTTCTGCACCGCCTTGGCGATGTCCGTGTCTTCACCTTCTCGCGAGGCTGCCTTGTTCAATAGGGGAATCGGACCGGGCTCCTGTGCCGATTCCACCGCAGCGAAGTCGATCTGCCAATCCGCCCCCAGGTCCAACGTCGGGAACTCGTGGTGAACGTGCTTGATCAGATCCAGGATTTGGGGAGTGAACCGGTGCACCGTCGTCAGTTCGAAGTTAGTCACGTCGCCGATGCTGTCCTCAAACGCGCCCGACGAAGATCGAGTTTCATCTGCGGCTACCCCGATGAATGCTTCGGACGGAGACTGCCGCGGATCGACGGCCATGAACACGCGCGGGTAGATGCTCACGTCCCGCGACAGGTAGTGGAGCACCTGTCGCTCCAGCGGACTGAACAGGTGGAACTCGTCCACGAAGATCAGGTCGTAGCCTTGAATCTTGCGCACCCGATTCCACGCATGAGTTTCCAGGTGGCTGAGCAGGTCCGCCAGCACCTGGTCCGACGTCAGCGTCGAGCGCGCGTCCAGGTTCTCCATGTACTTCGTGTACAACGCGAAGACGACTCGCTTGTCGTCTCGTGTTTGCAACGGGAGCATCCACCCAGCTCTGGGCAACTGGACGTACCGTGACTCGGCGCCGGCGCCGGGGAAGATCGCGGCGGCGCCGATGACAGATCCGAATTCAAGCAGCAGGTCCCACGCCAGCGCTTTCCGGTCGTCGGGCTCCGCAGAGTCGAACCTGGCACGCAGACCGTGGTTGACCCGTGCTCGGTAGGTAACCCAGTCGCCGGTGACGAAGTCGTCCAGCACATCGAGGATCTCGTTCAGCTGATCCTGCTTGCCGCTGAAACTGTCGTCGGCCGCGAGACTGTACCCCGACTTGTCATTGGCGTAATGCGGCGAGATCAACTTGGCGATTTCCAGAAGCGGGAAGACATCGATTTCCGGAAGCGTCCCCTTCCCCATGGAGTCGATGGAATCCGAGATCGCCGTGGCCAAGGACCAGCTATGGGTCACTACCAGTACACGTAGCTCGCTCCCGGCACCCCGGGCGTCGAGTACCTCTCTGATCGCCTTGAGCGACAACGCCAGCGTCTTGCCCGAACCCGCAGGTCCGCGCAAGCGAATCGACTTGTCGGTTGTGGCTTCGATGAAGGATCGTTGATCTGCGGTGATCTCCGTCAGCCACTGTTCGTAGGACCACCCCTTCGTCGTCGATTGCTCCAGGTGTCCCAGCTCGATCTGGACGTCGTTTGACTCGGACCGCTTCGCCAGTTCGACCCACTCGGCGCACTCCGCGACTGCGGATTCCCAGTCTTGCTTCCACCGCGACGGCAGGGAAGGCTTGTTGGCCTCGAACTCCTCCAGGATCGCTGGCCGGTCCGACCTCGCCATTCCCCAGAGGACGATGTCCGGCGGCGCGCCGGGCAGCACCTCTGCGATCCACCGCCGCCCCTCGATGTCGCCGCGCTGCCCGGCAAAGAACGTGATCAGGTTGTTGCGCTTGTACTGGTGCCAACCATGCGGCAGCGTCAGCGGCCCATTCGCGCGAGCGCGTTCGGCGAACGAAGCAACGCGGCTCAGCACGTCACCTTTGAGATCGGCGGGATGGGCAGGAACGGTGCGTTCCCTGGTGTCTGACTGTCTTATCACGACGATACGCTGCTCATCGGCCGTGTCCTCCACGTGCACAAGGACGTCGACGTCGACGCCGGTGTACTCGAACAGCAGCGGTGATGCTGGGATGGCCTCCCGGGACAGTCCTGTAGCGAGTTCCTTGAGCGCGTTGACTGTGGTGATGAGCGGCTTCACCGGCAGATCTCTCCCAGATAATCGGAATGGAGGTTGCGCATCTCTTCGTATGAGGTGGGGAGACCGATCGACATGAAGACGAGTGCAAACCGCTGAACGAGTGCGTGGGTGTACCGGTCCTGGAGGCGCGCGATGCGCCGGTACGTCGCGGCGGTCCTGGTCGGCCCGATCGCGATCTCGTCCTCTGCTACTGCTCGAGGTGGCGCAGGTAGGCGAAGTAGCCAAGGTCGTTGGCCGGTGCGATCGCAGAGAGGAACAGTGCGTCACCCGGCGGCTGCGAGTAGGGCGTCTTCAGCGCCTGGACCATCGCATTGACGATATTGTCGCGCTTCTTCGCATTGGGTGCACCTGCCTGGGCCTCGATCAGAGCCTTGACTGCCTCGTCCAAGGTCACCGCGTCCTGGCTTGCCAGGCGGATCGATTCCAGTGCTGCCGTGGCTGTGTCCGCGTTTGGGCCGGTCAGGCCCAGCGCGGCGACGATCTCACTTGGGGCCGCTTCGCATGGCCATTCCGCGAGCCGCTCGTCGGAGATGTTAGGCCCGGCAGAGGGCAGAACCGTGCGCAGCTCGCCGATAAATTTCCTCACTGCGGTCTCGCGCAGACCGGGAACCTTCATCTCCATCAGGTACTCCCGCGCAGTGAGCAGAGGAACACACGTCACCCGTCCCCGGTGCTTGGCGTGTTCGAGGTCGCAGTCGGCAGTAAGCACGAGCAGGTGACGCCGTCAGCAGGACGCCGCGGTGTCCACT
Organism: Amycolatopsis sp. NPDC000009; assembly: GCF_055563465.1. Classification (NCBI taxonomy): domain Bacteria; kingdom Bacillati; phylum Actinomycetota; class Actinomycetes; order Pseudonocardiales; family Pseudonocardiaceae; genus Amycolatopsis; species Amycolatopsis sp. NPDC000009. The sequence goes on along the minus strand of NZ_JBVHDI010000006.1, from coordinate 124,672 downwards.
GCCTCCAGCACATCGCCCTGCCTGAGCGGGTCAGTGACGCTGGTTTCTCGATACTCCGAAAATAGTTCCGTCAACTGTTCCTCCAGCGGGCCGAGGTGGTCACTCCCTCTGCTTTGTACGCCGGTGAGGGAGTTTACTGCTTACCCAGCCTGGCTACGGGAACTTGGCTGCCTGATGGTGCTGGTGCGGCGCCACCGAAAAACCGAGTGGGTAGTCCTGTGGGGCCTTCGGCTGGTGGCGCTCGACGAAGAACCTTGATGGTGTCCCGGAGCCGGAGATGGCGCTGAACCTGCATGACTGCCACGCCGTGTCGCTGGGTATCAGTAAGGTCGAGCGCGACGGCGATCAAGCTTCTCCCAGGCTGTACTAACAGATGGTCACGGAGGACCGCCGACTCCGGCTGCTCGGGTACGAGGTCTACTGATTTGGTGAGTTCGGCTGGCAACCCGCTGCCGGCTACCGGGCTCTGCGGCTCCAGCTTCGTTTCGACAAGGCCACCGGCATCCTCACTGCCGCCGCTCTTCCCGTCGTCCACGTCGGACGACCGACGTCCAGCGATTGGATCCGTGCCGCGATACCTCTCGTCGACTGAGGACCTCCAGGCACCGCCGAGCGCGATCTCGAGGCGTGACCGACTGGCTAATGTGGTGACGCTGCCGGTGTCCCGTCGAGGGGAGGAATGCGGATGGTCCAGGTCGGAGACGAGCAGATTTATCGCATCCGGGACTTCGACTCCTCGCAACGTGTCCGTGTCGTCGCGATCGAGATGCAAAAGAAGGCCGCGAAGTACGAGATCGAATTCCTGGACGGTGAGAGCCCCGGGAAGCGGGAGAAGGTTCCCGGGAAACGGCTCCGTGGGGCGTGGTCCGGAGTGCGTGAGTACGACGAGCTGATGGCGAACTGGGAACGGCTCGCCGCGTTCGAGCTGACCGATCCGGAGGAAGCGGGCGTCGAGACCGTGTTCAGGGAGTTGATCCCGGATGAGGTCGCGACCTGGGAGTGGTCGGCTCTGGTGCGATGGGTCACCACAATCCACGACCCAGTCGCGCTCGAGCCGCTCATCGGGATCCCCGTCAGCGAACTCCTCGGCCAGGTCGATTCGTTCACGACCGAGGACAGCACGGTGGTGTCCCCCGCGGGCACGCTCATGATCGCCGAGTACGCCTGCCGGGTGAACCCGATGCCGATCCTGGACGGCGTGATCGAGGAGGAACGGCAGTGCCGGGAAAAGACCAAGCGTGGCGAGTCCTACACGGGCCACGACGGACAGAAGAGGACGTCGGATCCGGACTGGGAGTACCGGTGGTACCTCGAACACGACAGGCCTCGGCACGAACTGCTGCGGGGCTGGTGTGGTCATCGCGCCGTCACCATGCAGGAACGGCTAGCTGCGGCCGAGGCGGAGGTGCAGCGCCTGGACGTGCTCATCACCCGGCTCATCGACCAGATGAAAGAACACGAACACAGCCATTTCGCCGAGGTGATGGAACGCGTGCATGAGGAAGAGCGGATCACCCCGGCCAACTACCGCCCTGTCGTCGACCGTCCACTAAAACCGTCGGAGATCCCCGTCCGGTACGAACGCGCGCCACGACGCTGGGGATATCGCCGCTGGTGAGCGTCACCGGTTCCTGAAAGCCTGCACCTCACTCGTGGTCGGCATGCCCAGGAGAAGGTGAGGACGGACCGCGCGGTCGGGAAACGGGTCCAGCGCGTCGGCGACCTTCATGATCCGGTCCGCCCAGTCCATCGCATCCGCACGACACTCCGCAGTCAGCGATGACGCCCGCCGGCGCACCTCCGCCGCATAAGCACGCAGCTGGCCGGCCTCGGCCCAGCGACTCGCTTGACTCCGCGCCTCCTCATCGATCAGCTGCTCCCGCTGCGCGAGCGCGGCGCGGTGCTCTGCCTCGGCCTGACGTTTCGCGCGTTCGACCCGCTCCAGCTCCGCCTGACGCTGCCGTTCCTCAGCCGCCGCTCGCCGCACCGCCAAGTCACCGAGCCGGAGCCGGACTTCCTCCAGAATCTCCACGAGATCGTCTTCCAGACGATGCTCGTCGGTGTCCTTCCAGCTGTCGGCCCAGAACCGCCCGCCGCCGGACAAGACAATCCCGAGGTGCTCATCCGGGACCTGGTCGAAGTCCGGGAACATGAAGCCCTGCCGCGCTCGCTTGAGCTCCCGTTCTGTCGGCTCGTGCGGACGCTGCAGCGTGGCCTGGGTGAATCGGAGCCAAACCTCGTCCCGGTCGAGAGCGAACCGGACCTCATTCTGATGGTCGCCTTTTCCCGCGTATCCGCGTGTGTGCCGCTCGGTCTGGAGCGACACGGTCATCCCGATCTCACCTGCACCCCGGACCAGGGCCTCGAGCAGGCGGAACGCTCGGTCACGCGGCGCTCCCTGGACGGAGAATTCCTCCAGCTCCATGCTCGCCTGAACCACATCGGTCGGGTCCGGGAGTGTCTTGGACGCGGCTCGAGCGGTCAGTCTGGTGTGCCACTCGGGCGGCGACCCCAGAGTGATCGCCAGCCAGTATCTACCGTCGTGCCGAACGTATTCGAACGACAGCCGCTGGCCCTCCGCGATCCGCCCGAACCGCCTTGCCGAAGCCGCGAGCTGGCGTTGCTTGGACACCTGGTCAGGCGACACCAGGACACGATGATCGACCGCATCATGGAGCTTCTGCATGAACTGGTCGACAGGCCCTCGCTTCTGCGCGACCGCCTTCACCCGCGGCGTAACAACAGGTCGAGCCGCAGCAGGCTCAGAGTGCTGCTGGACGCCTGGTGCCGATGTCTGGCGACTCTGCTCGGGCTTCTTCTCGCCAGACGAGGACCGGCGGTGGTCTTCGCGGGATGAATACGAGTCGTTCTCGAGGTAGTAGATGCCTTCCTTGGTGATCGAGGCAACCCAAGACTGACCATGGCCTTTCACCAGGAGCAGGCCGCGGCTTTGCAGCGCACGAGCTACCAGGCGGTGCGACCAATCCTCGTAGACTCCTGTCGCGCACCCATCCCGCACCCACGCGAGGACTTCCCGCTGAGCCGCATTGAGCGGCGCCTTCCGACTGGTCATCTACCCTCCCCTCGAAGGAACCGTCCACGGTCGTCACGAGTCACAGTGCTAGCGAGTGCCGCCGACAGTGCTCAGCCATGCCTCGAAGGTGACCGTCTTGCGAGGCGGCGTGTCAAGGTGGCCGGCAACAGCTTCCCATCGAGCTGCGTCGTCGCCGCACACGTCGATGATCATGTTGGCCGTCAGTTCCGACTGCTCCGCGCTGTCCAGGACGCGGTGAGCAGGCAGGGCACGCAGGACGTCAGGGGTGGTGAAGCGCGACCGGAGAAGAGCCTCACAGGTGGTGTCGCGTTGTTCGGCTCGAGCCCGCAGGTACTTGAGGTGTCCGCGGAGTTCAGCTACCGGGTCTTCGGACTCGGCGAGCTCAGCATCGGAGGGGACGTGAATGAGCTCAGGACGGCCGGCGTCGGCCGCTCGACGAAGTCCGTCCACCTGGGCGCGTGCCGCGGCTCGCAGGTCACCATCGCCGTGCTGCTCGACAGACAGGAGCGCAGGCTCATCCAAGACAGGAAGCAGCGCGACCAATTCGGCGCGCGGCGTCGCGGGGTTGGCCGTCAGTGCCGCGACCGTGCCGACCCGTTCCTCCTCCCACGAAGGCCCGTCCTGACGCTGCCACGTCACATAGCCCGGCTTGGTGGCGCGACGCGTCGCCGCGACCGCACCGGACAGCAAGGCCGTGTCGTCGCTCAACTCCGCCAGCGCAGTGAGCTCCGGCCAATGTGTGAAGCGGCCGTCCGGCGCCCAGCCGTCCTCGACAGCTTCCTGCACGACCCGACGCAGCTCCGCCGGAGCTATATCGCGCAGACGCGGCCAGCGGCGCACCCGGGCTGCAGCTTGGGACAGCCGCACCCCCGCGAACAAGTCATCGCCATCCCGCAGGTCGTCATTGGTCACCTCGGGCAGGCACGCGGCCAGAACGTCGTCGGTCAGCCGTTCGGCATGGTCGAGGAGGATACGCCGAACATGCCCGGCATCCTTGCCGTCGCGAGCGAGTTGCTCCCACAGTTCCGGCGCCGGCTCAAGAAGCTGCCACGCCTTCCCCTCGCGCCTGCGTACCTCTTCAGCAAGCTGCTCCATCGCCTGCCGCTGCTCCCACTTGGACATCTCAGTCAGCCGAGGCCGCGGAGCCGTCTCGGTCAACGCAGCATGGATCAGCGCGATCCGGATTACGGAAGGCAGCGAGCCGAAGTTCCGGGTCCACCTCGCTACGAGATGGTCGACGTCACCGACGTCCACCCGAGAAGCCAGCTCGGTGGCACGATCCCGCCAGCCCTGTTCCTCGCAGTACAGAACCAGACCAGCGAACGCACTATGGGCCTCTGCGGCAACCTCGAGCAAGGCAGGAGCCGCAGGCCATCGCTCCAGAACGTCCACGACCAGGTAGCGCGAAGCGCGGCGGATGATCTCGCCCCGCAGTTCATCGTCGAGATCGCTCCGCTCGGCCACATCCACGATGTGTGCAGGTGCCAACGCCGCAACCATAGCGATCACACCCCGCAACTGAGGACGCGACAGATCCGGAGCACAGACCAGGGCGGCGAGAACCGGAGATTCCATGCCGACAGCGTGACACGAGATCCATCTCGCCATGGCCACACGATCGGCGTCGCGACCCAGCACTCGGGGCGGTGCCTCGCCAGGCGCCGCCCCGAGTGCTGGTGCAGGGTATGCCGATGACCTGGCAGCAACCCTGGCCACCGTTCGATCTGTCCGAATATCGGCACCTGGGCGATCCACTGGCCGAGCACGAACTGACCCGTGGCGACCACCGGCGCCAAGCCGACTACGTCGCCATGGTCGAACATGTCCGCACGACGGTGGCCACCCTTCCCCCACTATCACACGACCAGATCCAAGGCCTGGCCGCTATTACGCGCCGGATCGCTCAACAGCCGCGAAGCAACCTGATGCGCTGGCGGCTGCGTCTCTACTGCAGCCACGTGATCGAGCGGACCGCTCACCGCGAGAACAAGTACGTCCACGACGCGTTCGGTGGCGAATGTCCGTGCCCGACCTGCGGGCTCAACCCCTCGACCATCATCGCGGCCACGCCGCTCGGCCTCGCCGCGCCGGAGCAGCCGCACACCACCGATACCGGCGCACTCGAGAGGGAACTCGCGCGCCTGGAGAAACGACTCTCCGCCGTCGAGCAGGAACGGCAAGAACTCACACACCGCGCAATCGTGCTACGGCAGCAGTTGGAGACGATCCGGCCCTGCACAGACCAGGAACACCAGTACACAGCTCGTCCCGCCGCGACAGTCCTGCATCGACGCAATTGCCGCCACCTCACCAGCTACCGAACGACCTCACCTGGCCGCGAGCTTCTCCGGCTCAACACATCCCAAGCCGACGAGTGGTTACGAGCGAACCCAGATCGACGTCCGTGCCAGACATGCCAGCCCACACCACGCGACTAGCATCGCCGTCGTTGCCGTGACTGGTCACCTCCGTGCTGTGCCACGCGCAGTCGCAACGGCCGCGGTGACCACGCGTTTGTCAACGGTCCTTATCACCCTGACCAGCCACCGCGCCACCCGCTACCTCGACACCGCGCTTGCCAACCTGGAGCCGTCGTGAAAGCACATCGGCCATCCCAAGGCGGCGGCCAGGCCGCCGTAGATGTCGTGTTGCCAATAGCTCAGAACGGTAAGGGCGAAGGCTATCGGCCGCGTCCGAACGCGGCCATGTAGATCGGACCCACTTGGTGGTCCTTGATGTCGTGTCCTGTGTCGTCATTCGGTCGTCATGGCAGCCAGTCAGAGGCCGCACGCGGTGGACGGTGCCGTGGCGGTGCCGTTCTTGTCGAGGATCTGTATGTGGCGCGTCGCGGGGTCGAGGACGACCCAGCCTCGGTCGGCGACGGCGAGGGCATAGCCGGGCCGGAATGCGATGTGGCCTGCCGTGGTGGAGCGGATGCAGTCGCGGGGAACCCACGGTGTGTCGCTTTGGACAGCGGCGATCATGCCAATCATGAGCGCGAGCAGACCGAGAAATGGCAGGGTCATGCCGATGGGCCGGACAACACGATCGACGCGAGACCGTATGACGGCGATAGTTCGGGATGCCCGGGCCGGGTCTTGGGCGACCAGTTGGCGGTACTGGTCGGGCACCATGGTCGACACAGTGACGACTGCGCCAACCAGGCACACGGCGGTGACCGCACCGACGATCGGTGGGCCGATGATGGTGATCACGAGTGCCGGCAGGAGAGGGCCGACGGCACTGACCGTGAATTTGATCATTGCGCCGAGGGTGCCGAGCATGAGGTCGCGTCCCTGGCGGGTGCTTTCCATGCCGGTTTCGTAGAGCACGACGGAGCTCAGGTAGCCGCCGATCGACGCGGCGAGGCCACCGGCGACCATCAGGGTCCAGGGATGCCAGGCGATCAACGTGCCGATGGCGACGCGAAGCCAGTCGGACAGCGTGATCGAGCTGGCCACCTGCCAGATATCGGTGCTGTGGTAATCGGTGACCGCCGCGATCCGCCACACCACGAACGCCGGTCCGGCGACGGACAACAGCTTGGCTACGCGCTTCCATGACAGATGCCGCCACCACGTGAGGGTGAGGCGCTCCGACAGCGCGTGCTCAGATTCGCGTATCCACGACGCCGGATCAAGGTCGGCCGGATCAAGGTCGGTGTTCTCATCATCGTCGGACGGAATACCAGCGAGTCGCCGGGTCGCGGCGGGGTCGACGAGCGGGTCGAGGACCATCATGGTCAGGACCCAAGGAGCATGGGCTTGCGAATAGGTGGCGGATTCGTCGCGTGAGCAGGGCGCCCACCAGTGTTCGTACACAAGGTTGAAATCCCGCCACTGACGCCCGGTGAACGAGTTGATGACGAGGTAGGCCCGTATCATGCTGACGTCCGCCAGCAAGTTCGCGTCGGAGATGTGCCGCAACCAGGCGGGTACGCAGACCAGAACGAGCACGGCAACCCCGGCCATGTGCGCCGTGCCGCTGTGAGTGAGCAACATGCTCAGCGAGACCGTGAGACCGAGTCCGGAGATCATCAAGGTCACGCCGAGCCGCTTCGCCAGCAGTGAGCTTGGGCGGCTTGCTGCCGTTGCTTGTTGCACGCGGAGCCGTATGCGGACGTCATCGTGCCTGTCCAGCGTGACCGCTCCGGTGGCCATCCATCGGGTCTGATCGCGGGACGGCAAATGGACAAGGCCTCTGGTCGGTGCCTTGGGCGGAGCGTCCAGGCACATCTCGATTGCCTTGGTGTAGCACGCTTGCGCGAATTCGCGGCACTGCGTAGCCAGCGATTCGGACGGTTCCGCCGCGTTATCGCGCAGGGACAGGGCGAGCGTCCACAGGCGGTGATCGAACGACGAGCCACCGAAGTGTCCGAGTGCGCTGCGAGCGCAGCAGACGTGGCGAAACAGGGAACGCGCCGAGGTGTTGACGATATCGGTGGGGAGGATCGCGTGGTGTCGCCGATTCTGCCGGGCGATGCTGGGCCGAGCGGCAATACCGGTAACAAGAGCGGCGGTAGCCAGGGCTGCGGCGAGGATGGGGGCAATCCAGGTCAGCAGGTTGGACGACATAGCCGGTGCCAGTCGATTCCACACCGTGGCCATGGTGATTATGACCCCCGCCACCAAGAACGCCACCGCGCCCCAGAGCACGCTCGCGCGCATCACCCAGCTCGGGGCTGCCCACGTCCACGATGACGCGCGGACGAGCCGAATCTCGCTGTCTTCGAGGCTCGGATCGATCACGGCCGCGGGTTGCCATGCGACACCCACCGACAGCTCTCGTCCCGACTTCTCACACTGCTCCGTGTTCGGACTAACGGGTGTAGCACTGCCTTCGTCAACAGCCTCCGACATTGGCCGCCCCTTTTTCTACTTCGTAGGCTTGATTGGAAGAAATGATTCGGGCTTCGATGCCGTGTTGTCGACACAGGGCTACCGCGTGCGGGCCGCCGTAGAGCTGAAGCGGCTGATCGGTTCACTGCAGTGGGGCGAGGTTTTGGTGTTGACGGAATGTGGAGATCATCGACCAGGCGAGGAGTGGTTCGACGGCGAGTGCTCGTCGAGCGGCGGCGAGGGTTTCCAAGTGCGGGAGCATCCCAGGGATACAAACGTTGGTGAGGGTCTCCTGGTTGAGCGTGTCGCTGAACAGCTCAGTGAGAGTCGCGGACAAATAGCAGAAGCTCGCCGCTTCGTGACGCAGTTTCGTTAGGTCCGGGTTGACTTCGTCGTCTTTGTCGTTGTGCAGCGTGAGGGAGAGTTCCATAAGCCTATGCGTGAGAGCGACGGTGTCAGGCCGGGTGAGCCCGCCGACGATGTTGAGAGTGACGATCAGTTCGGAGGGGGCAGGTCCTGCCGGGAGCTGCTGGGCGGCATGGGAGAAAGCACGGAGTTTCGCTGCGACGTCGGCGGCGATGATGCGGCTGGTGACTTCTTGCAGGCGAATGCCGCGGTGCTCGCGGTGCAGGTCGTCCAGTGCCGCGGCTGAGCGGGCGAGCTCGCGGGGGATGCCAGCCGACAAGCAGTGGCAGAGACAGGAGAAGGGGGTCGGCAGCCCGATGACCTGCCTGTCGAGCCATTGCTGGGATTCCTCCAGGGTGAACGGCTCGACCGCGATCATCGTGGTAAATGCGCTGTCGAGTGCGTCACGGACGGGAATACCACGCCGTTCGAAGGAGGCGAGCGCGTCGTCGGAGACAGACACGAGGAAGACACAGTTCTCGACACCGAAAACGGTCTTGATGTCATTGACGAACTCGTGTGCCTGAGCGGGGTCGGCGAACTTGTCGAGTTCGTCGATCGCGATCGTGATGCCACTGGCTTCTCCGGCGCGGATCAGGACGGCGGCAGCGCGGTCGAGGAAGTCGCGCAGCTGATCGACCACCTCTGGCTGGGTCAGCGGCTGTTCGGCGTGGGCGATTGAGCGGTTCACGGTCAGGCCAAGGGTTTTCGGTGCGTCGATCTTGCCGGACCATCCGCTGGTGTGGGTTTGCAGGAACCGGATCTTGCGGAGTTGGTCGGCCGCCATCAGAGCCAGTGCCCGCACCGAACGATCCAGCTGCGGCAGCCGCACTCCCTCGTCGATTCCGGTCAGCGTTTGTGCCCGGTGCGCCGGGGCCGACACGGGCCCGGGCCTCCATGGCAGGTGAAACCGGTCGGCAACGTCGCGAACTATCTGCCGCAACCTGTACCGGGCCGGTGAGGTACGCCAGCGATCCCGAAACGCTTTTCCGGCAGAAATCCAGGCCACTACGCGCTGGACCGCCCACCGCGCAGCCGGGGCGGCCACGATGGCAAGCAGGTTGACCGCCGCCGCCAGCACGAACAAGGTCATCGTGCCCAGAGCTGCCCAGCGGCGCAGCTCGGTGATCGACGTCGGCTGGTGCAGCGCCGGTCCGGACCCGAGCACGGCGCTGAGTACGGGCGTCAGGTCCGCGACGTAGGAGTGCGGCAGCGTCGCGATGTCCCGGTACCATAACAAACCGCTGAGCGCGGCTCCGAGCAGCAGGAAGCCCGTAGCGCGCACCAGATGCCAGGCGGTCTCACGCCAATGGGTCCGCCGGCCTGCAGCCGCATAGTGAGAGGCCCACCGATCGTGTGTCCCCGGCAACGTGCCACCGGCGCCACCGATGCGGGCGAGCACCGCACGGCAAATCACCGTGTGCAGGTGCAGCACGAACTCCCGCAGCTCGTACCGGGCCGGTGCGGGCACGACGACCGTCAGTCGATCGGCCTGTTGGACCTCCGGCATCATCCCAGTGGCCAGCGCGTGCAACAGCGTGGTCTTCCCGACGCCACGTCGGCCGGCCAGGGCGATCGCACCAGAGGTGATGCGGGTGAGTTCGCGGCGCAGGTGCTCGACCGCGCCGGTGGTGATGATGAAGGAAAGCGCGCCGCTGGCACGCAGCCCGGAGGCGTCACGGATGGTCAGCTTGTGGCTGAAGGTCCGCTGCGAGCCGTTGTTGATCCGTTGCCGAATTTCTGGAAGCACAAGCTCGTCGCGTACGGTCTTCTTCCAGTCGTAGCGGAGTTTGGAAACTCCCCAGCGGAGTTTGCGTCGGTGCCTTCCCCACTGCAGGCGCCGCCAGGTCGTCTCACTGAGTCCGCGTGGCAGCATCACCTTTCTGGTTAGCGGTTCGCCGTGGTACATGGCGACCGCGACCAGGATCATGAACGCAACCTGCAACCAGAGCACTGCGGGCATAAGCAGCACCGAGACGGCTGCTGCGACGGCCCACGGGTAAACGACCACACCGAGCCAGAACACGCGGCGGCGGTCGCTATCCGGCAACCACCACATGCCATCGTCGAACCACGGCGGGGCGTCACGTGTGTGCTCATCCAGGGAGGTTGCCCGCTCGGCAACGTGCGCGTAGCGCGCTCTCAGCCGACGCCGGAAATTGTTGTCGTCGAGCAGGTCCGCCTTGAGCTGGTCGACGGCGGTGGACGGCCAGCTGAGTTCGGAAAAGATCTCCTGCAACTCAGCGGATCCGGTGACCTCGTCGAGGATCGCGACGAGATCCCGCTTCAGCTGCTCCTCCAGCCGAGGTGTCCAATCGCCGGTCCCCATCCATCCCCCTCGCTGCGTCTGCACAGTCACACCCAGCAGGCGACGTCACAGCCAGTCGGTCCCGAATGGGAGCAGGGCTGTGCACGGTCGTGACCATCTCACAACACCGAGTGACCGGACATGACGCTAGCCACCACCTGACTGCTTGAGCAACCACCTCTTCGCGGCAATCTCGAGCTCATACGCCCGGCGTGGGCCAGCCCGCCGTCCTGGTTGACGAAGCGATGCGCGGCAGGTTCTACGCCTTCAAGACAGCCTGTCCGTGCCTAGCCACCTACCTGATCCACACCGAGCCGGACGGCGCGCACGGCAAAGCCGCCGACACCGCAGAGACAATCTCGGAACTATCACCAGCCGTCCGGTGGGTGCCAGCTGAGACAGCCAGTTGATGGGAATCCCGTAAGCGCCAACGGAGGCAATGACGTGGTCGTAAGGTGCGACGGGCTCGTGTCCACGGGCGCCGTCGCCGAACACGACCTCGGCATTCCCGACGTCGGCGGCAGCAAGGCGCACACCGGCTTACTTGACGATGTTGGTGTCCACATCGATTACGGTGACGCGGCCGTCCTTGCCGGTCAGGTGCGGTCCCCGTGGCCCATCAGGTTGGGCACACCGGCGGCGGCCACAACGATCCGGGCTTCGGCGCTGTGGGCGCCGTGTCCGGTTGCACGTCCTCGCCGACTGGGGAGAGAACAATCCTCCCCGTGGCCGCAATCGTCTACATTGGACAGACGAATTGGGCGTCGATCGAGTCGGGCAGTTATGTGCAGGCTCACGGCTGGTTTTTCGGTCGGTGTGTGGTGGTTTCGGTCCAGTAGCCGGGGTTGCGGCCGTAGTCGGGGGTGGTGAAGGCGCGGTCCCAGGGTGCGTCGGGGGCGAGGAGCTCTTGCCAGGGTGCGATTTCGGTGTAGAGCACGCGCATGGAGTTGAGGGCGGCGTGGTGAAGGTCGGGGCCGTCGGTGGACACGGCGTTGTCGGGGACGGCGACTTCGAAGTTGTGGGCGAGCGCGGCGCGGACGGTGGCTTCGACGCACACGTTGGTTTGCAAGCCCGCCACGATCAACCGCGACACGTTCAGGTTACGGAGCAGGGGTTCGAGTTCGGTGTAGTCGAACAAGCTCGCCCGCGTCTTGTCCAGCACCACCTCCCCGGGCTGCGGCGTGAGCGCGTCCATGATGTGCCGTTTCCACTCCTGCTGTTCCGCCGAGATCCGGGGCAGGCGATCGGCTCGGTGCTGTATGAGCCGCGCGTAGCGCGGGTTATCCCCGAGCGGCCCGGCGGCGCTGCCCACCGAGCGTGAGTAGATCACCGGCACCTGCCGCTCTCGCGCGGCCGCCAGCAGTTCGGCACACGCCGCGATGGTGTCAGGCAGCCGCCAAATCGGTGGCCAGCCGAGCGCGTCCCGTACGCCGTCGTCGGCGAGGTAGCCATTCTGCATATCGATCATCAACAGGGCGGTATCGCTCATCGTCAGCCTCTTCTCTGTTGCGTGCCTCAATGCTTCGGAGGGCAGTGTTCGCCCCGACGCCCCGATGCGCATCGGGGAGGACAACACCCGGAGCGGGGGTTATCAATAGATCAGGCGGTCACGTAGCTGGGCGGATTCGGCGGGCACGGGATCGAGGAATTCGGCCGTGGCACGTTCAATTGACCACGTCGCTGGCGCCCTCGACCAGACCAGACGGAGGGGCTGAACTGCGGTTATCCGAGCGCTGGTCGTCTGCGCGGGTGGCGACACGGCAGCGCGAGTGCGATCATGGACGGTCCACCCGCCGGGGAGTGAATGGGGAGTTCACGATGGTGATGACCACGCACGAGGACGTCCGCACCGGATTCAGCGCCGCGATCCTGGTCGGAATCGGCGATGACGACAACGTCGACTGCGTCGCAGAGCAGGACTTCGACACCGAAGACCAGGCCCGCCGCTGGATCGAGCAGACCCTGCCCACCGCCGCGCTGCCGGACTGGGTGCACCAGCGCCCGCACGGCGCGGCGGGCGCGTTCCTGTTCGGCACCTACCAGCAAGGATTCCGCGTCCACGAGGGCGACGTCTCCCGCTGGGAGCCTTTCCCGGACGACGCCGAAGAGCGCACCGCCGACCTGCTTGATGGGACGGTGCGCTGGTGGCCGATCAGCCGGAAGCGGTGGTAGCTGCCCGTCGCTGCGCGAGAGTCCCGTCCGGCCATGGCGCGTTCGCGGGAGCCACGACGACATTCCAGCGGGCGAGCCCGCCGCCATAGCGATCCGGAGACCGGCGCGGTAGTCGCCGTGCTGGAGGTGGCGGGTACTTCGGTGGTAGTCGCTGATCGCGACGCGCAGCGGGTCGCCGGTCTGCTTCGCGAGGGCGACATGGGGTTCGGAGGCGATCGCGGCGAGGTCGCGTTGCCGGAAGCGGCCTGCGACCGTGGCGGCGAGGCAGTACGCGTCGTGGAGCGCGGCGCGCGCGGTTCACTGACGCGGTTGGGCTGGTCGGCCAGGGCATACAGGTGGTGCAGCATGGGTAGCTGCTCGGCGGCCTCGTTGTGGTGAAGTGCCAGCGCCTTCGCCGAGGCGAGGTCGAGGAGGCCGGTGATGGTGGTCAGGTCGAGGTCGTCGTAGGCGTCCAGGGCGCTACGTAGTTCGGCGATTCCGGCGGATTCGGCGCTTGGCTCGTCGACGATGAGGGCGCAGCGGTTGAAGCTGTCTGCCGGGAGATCAGCGACGAGTTCCTGCCTGTGGTTGTGGACTCCTTATGGCCAAGGTTTAAGCGTCCCGTTCGATGCGTTCGAAGATGTCGATGTCAGTGGCCTTCTGCCACTCGGGCAGGTCGTCCCAGTCCGCGACGTAGGACGGTTTCGGGTCGGGGAAGTGTTTGAAGATCTGACCGATCCAGCACAGGGCGACGAAGCGGCCCTTCTGGTCTGAGGTGAGCTTTGCCGTGGCGCCGTTCGTGGCGGTGATGAAGGCCAGTACTTGGTCGTACACGGCGGTGGCAGAGTCGCGTTCCCAGTCCGGTGTCTCGTCCCAGGGCGTGATGTAGCCGGGTTTCGGTTCACCGGGGTAGTGCTCGATGACTCCGGCGATCCAGGCTTCGCGGAACACGCGGCCACGGTCGTTGGGCATGCTGTACTTCCTCCACTATGCGGCGTGGCCGCTGACGAGGCCGGCGATCTCGGCGTCGAGCCGCTGAATGTTCTGGTCGGCGAGCAAGGGAGCCAGGTGCGGCTGGAGGCCGCGTAGTTTGCGAGCGACCACCCCGGATCCGGTCTGGCGAGCGGTGGCCAGGACGGCGTCGGCGTAGGTGATGACCTGGTCGGGATCGGCGCGGTGGACACCGATCATGGCCAGGTCGGTCAGGACACCGGCCTTCCGCCGGGCGGTGAGCGCGCCGTTGAGAGCATCAGTCAGGGCCGCTTCGGCCAAGTCGAGGCGGCCGAGAGTGACGTAACAGGTGCCGCGCTCCTCGGCCAGGCGCGAGCCGTCGAAGCGGAGCCAGCCGCCATTGTGCACGCGCCCTGTCAAGTGCTGGACTTCTGCCGCGGTGTCGAGTGCGCGCTGGCAGGCGTCGAGATCGCCGAGGCCCGCGAAGGTTTCCGCTTGGACTGCGGCGACCCAGTGCCGGGTCGACAAGCCGGTGTCACCCCGGGACGCCAGACGGGCAGCCAGATCGAGCAGCGGACGGCCGTCTATGAACTGGCGTTCGTAGACGGCGATGAACGCATGCCGGGTCAGCGCACAGGCCCACAAGTCCGGCGCTCCGGCTTCCTTGCTCGCGGCTGCGGCCAGGCTGTAGCAGTGTGCCGCGTCGGTGTAGCGGTCGCCGTCGAAGTAGATCTCGCCGGCCAGCTGGAAAAGGTCGGCGGCCAGCTGACAGAGCCGTTGCCGTGTCGCCGGTGTTTGCGACTGGCGCAGCGCGTCGGTGAGCACATCGAGCTGGGTTCGCACGAGCGGCAGCACTTGGCTCTTGTTCGATGCCAGCCCATACACCCGCCACAAATGGCTGGCGAACACGGCGAATTCCTCTGCCCCCGCAGCATCGAGGGCACCACCACTCGCCGCAGCGGCGGCCCGGGCGACATCCCCGGTTGCCGGCGGCAAAGCCAGTAGCGCCCCTGTCGCGCTGAACAAGCGCAGCAGGTCGCGACGGTTCATGTCGTCGGCCTCCGCTGGATCGGGTGGGACTACGGCCACGGTCGCGGGGCACCGCGCCGGAGCCGGTGCCTGCCCTAGCAACGTACCTAGTTCCTGCAGGGTGACGTCGAGCGCCTTCGCGATCCGGGACCTGCGAAACGGCTGCGGGGTCGCCTCACCACGTTCCCACCGGCTGACGGTGGAGAACTCCACCTTCAGCTCAGCCGCGAAGGACTCCTGGGTGTAGCCCATCGCCTCCCGCCGTGCGACGAAGGCGGTCCGCCGGTCGCCCATATGCACCACCCTGCCCCGTTGGTCCCCGGTCACGATAGCCAGAAACCTGCCGGGACTGATCAGCACGCAGCGAGCTGCACCCGTTCGGACCACCACCGCCGGAGAGTCATTTATGCAGGTCAGAGGCTTCGATGCCTACTTTGTGCGTAGTTGATGCGTAGTGCGCGCTCTGGTCGTCACGAGTCGGCGGAACGTTGACTGAACTCGCAACAGCCCGAGCGCTCGTCCGGATAGGGAATGCCGCCGCGGGCGCTATGTGCAAGCGAACGGACAAGGAGACGTCGAGATGGACGTGGACGCGATGTTCACCGGAGAACTGGTGCTCGGTGTGCCCTCGGTGGAGGGGCTCTACTCCCCGAAGATGCCCGGCGACGCCGACGGCAACGACAAGGGCGACCACTGCGCCAGCTGATCGACCAGCCTGTGCACTGCGGCTCGGGCAGCGTGTGCTGCCCGAGCCGCACCGCGGAAAGGGACCAAATCCACCATGCTCTCGTTTCGCCTGGCGCTGAGCACCCGCACCGATACGACGTGGCACTGGGACACCGACCGATGGTGCCGCGGCGACAGCTGGATACGACCGGTTGCTCATCCAGCGCTGCGTCACGACATCGACCAGCGCCCGGGGGTCACTACGGTCCTGGTCCGTGACGCAGCCAGCCCGCTGACTTTGCCGGAGACGACGCACCACAACCGCGGCGATGACAGCGTGGCAGGCGCCGAACGAGGAGATGCGCTGCTGCTCCGCATACAACCAGGACGGATCACCCTCACCTCGGGTGCCGGTGGCACCGTGCCGATCTACCTCGCCGCCGACGGAGGCGTCTTGCACGGCGCCTGGGATCTCCCCGCGCTCCGCCACCTCACGGGGCAGTCCGGCCTTCTCGATCGCGCCGTGGCACGCGCCCTGACCAGACGGCACCGCTACACCAGCGACACCCTCTTCACCGACGTGACGATGCTGACCGAACGCGCGACCGCGACGTTCACCGAAACCGGCCTGCGCACCGCGTACCCGGCCCCGGCCGAGCACGTCACGCGATCACGGGTTCTACGCCCCGGCGTAGAACCCACAGCCGTGCTTGCCCATCTGCTCACCGACGCACTGCGCCCCTGGCATGAAAGCAACATCATGATGGGGCTCGAACTGTCCGGCGGCCTGGACTCCGCCACCATCGCGGTCGCCGCACGCACAACTGCCTCGACACCGCTGCGAACCTTTGGCCTCGTCGTCAACGGCGCCCCCGGCGCGGAGCAGCACCGCCGCCGTCTGACGATCGCCAGACAGGTCGGCGCGGTCGACGACATTCTGCATGCACACGACCATGCCCCATTCTGCGACAGCGGCATACGCGCCAGCGGGGCGGCGCATGATCCCCGCGGCGAGTTCTACCGCGAGGCGTTCGAAGCCCTCGCCGAAAGGGCCGCCCACAGCGGCGTAGGGATCATGCTGACCGGCAACGGCGGCGACGAAATCATGGCACCCCGCATCGACGAACTACCCCCACCTCCACCCCAGCCCCTGACAGAAGCGTCATGGCTTGGGCAACGCGCCCGCCATGCTGTCGTCGAGATCGACGACAACCTGTCGCCCTCCGCCGTGTTGCCGACACCGACCTTGATGGGGTTCGCCATCCACCACCCCGCCTACCTGAGGTCAGGAATCTGGCCCGTCGCCCCGTTCACCCACCCGCCCCTGGCCCGGTTCGCCGAACAACTCCCGCTCGAGCTCCGCCGACACAAAAAGCTTTACCGCGACTTCCTCACCCACGCCGGCCTGCCGCCCCTGGTCACCCACCCGCAGCGAACCGAGCACTTCCGGGACCTGATGCAACACGGCCTGCGGCACAACGGACTGCGGCTGGCCGAGCGCCTGCTGGCCGACGGCATGATCCTCGCCGAACAAGGCTTCGTCGACCCCGACGCGCTCCGGCGAACCGTGCAACGCGCCCACCAGAGCGCTACCGTGCCGTCCGTGCTGTGCGACACCCTCGTCCTCGAAGTCGGCCTCCGGTCACTGCAGGCCCCGACAACCACCCCGGCCGCATGAACCTCGCCGCCAACAACATCGCCTACCGACGTCCCGACCTCTACGACGCACTCACCCGCGACAGCACCGCGGCCGCGACCTGCCAGCGCCTAATCGACCAGTTCGGCACCACACCCACCAGCAGCATCCTGGACCTCGGCTGCGGCACCGCTCGCGACCTCGCCCGGCTCGCCACCACCCACCACTGCGTAGGCGTCGACCTCCAGCCCGCACTCATCGAACACGCACGACAGAGGTATCCCGCCCTCGACCTCCGTGTCGGAGACCTGCGCACCGTCCGACTGGACGGCACCTTCGACACGATCACGTGCCTCGGCAACACCCTGGCCTACCTGCACCACAACAACGACATCCAGGCCGCATTCACCACCTTCGCCACCCACGCGCACCCCGGAACACTGCTCGTCATCGTCACCCAGATAGCCCCTACTGCCACCACCACGCCTACCTCCAGCCGGATCGACGAGGCAGGACTCCACGCCGAAGTCACCACCGAGCACAGCTGGGACCCCCGCACGCAGATCGCCACGGTCCGCCGCACCTGGCGACTCGACAACGGCACCACCGAACGCGACCTCCTCGAACGCCGCGTCCTGTTCCCTCGCGAACTAGAGCTCTACGCCGGCCTCGCCGGTTTCACGCCCCTGGCACTGTTCACCGACCCGCAGGACCACACCGGGCCACTGACCGGCTCTACCGCGCATTTCGTCGCCAGGTACGGCCCGATTTAGCGGGTGACCTCGAGCAGGGGCGGGTTCGCTTCTTCGAGTGCGTCGAGTCCTGCGGATCGGGCTTGGCGTACTTGGGCCCGGTCAGCGACCCTGAGACCGATCGCCTTGGCCGGTTCGCGGACGAGCGGCGGGTACATGCGGACCTCGGCCCGGTAGCCGGCGAAGTGCCGGGACGTGCGTCGTCGGTCACGACTATCAACGCCGCGGAGATCGGCGAGGACGATGCCGCAGACTTCCGAGGACTCAACCCGGACCCCACGACCCCTTCCAGATCCACAACGAAGACTGTCCGCTCATCCTCACTGGCAGGCGACAGCGACAGATTCCACTGACGTGCCGCTGCAACCCCAGGTGAGCACGGCCAACTCGAGGTAGTTCCCAGGCCGGACGAGGCATGTGGACGCCAGGCGACGCGCGACAAAGCGCGACGGACATGGCGCCTCGAACATCAACTGCACACCAGGGCGCACGGTGCCCGAAGACCTCACGCTAAACTCTCCAGCGCGGGCCGTTAGCTCAATTGGTAGAGCTGTGGACTTTTAATCCATAGGTTCCGGGTTCGAGCCCCGGGCGGCCCACTCCTTTCGGGGCCGTTTCCGCTGGTAAAGCGGTTGCGGCCTCGTTTGCGTTGCGGGGTTGGGGGATGCGGAACACGGGCTTGAGCGTGTCGGGTCCGGTATTGTGACCCGTGCAATGAGGGCTTCGATCAGGGCCTTGGTCTGGTTGTGACTGCCCTCGGCGATCACGTCGCCGATGTGGTCGGCGGCGTCGGGTGCGGCGGGTCCGTCGTCGAGGTCGGCGGTGAGGTCGTCGCGGCGGGTGCGGAGTTGCTTGAGCCGTGCCCGTAGGCCGGTTGGTGCGGCGAGCCTATTGCGTGGGCCCGAGTCGGTGATCCCGTTGTCGGGCGGGAGTGGACTCAGCATGGCTGGGTGGCCGCAACGGCGGTTTTGAGTCCGTCACCTACCGTGGGACCGAGTTCGTCTCCCGGTTCGCGGACCCGCGAGGCACGGGTCTGTATGACGACACCGTTGTCGTCGTGCACGACCCGGACCGATGACGACTGCGCCGTCGGAGATCTGGTTGCGCACGGCCTCCGGCTGCGGCTCGTCGCGGCCATCGCCCATTCCCCACCCCGGCACAGGTTCAGACCGAGGGTAACCGGGCCATGGCCGTACGCGAGACCGAGCGCCGGAATCCATCGAATTTCAGCCGATTTGTGGCGCGAACGACCGATGTGGTGATCAACAGCATGGTGTTGGCTGCACGTGATCCATTCGTACCCGAAGGAGAACACGTGCGTCAGCGCTTGCCCGTCCTGCTCGCTTCCCTGGCCTTGACCCTCGGCGGCCTCGCCGTCACGGCCGGCCCGGCGTCCGCCGCGACCTACGGCTACATCAACTGGACCAACAACTGCTCCGGCCCCAAGCTCTACTCGATCATCTACGCCAGCGGGTCGAGGGCGGGCCGGCTCGTCGTGCAGCAGAGCAACGTCCCGGCAGGCGCGAAGCGCAGCCAGCGGGTGCCGTCCGGCTACAAGTACCAGGTCACCGCGAACGGCGGCTGGGACACCGTGACCATCTACAACATCTCCGGCCGGGTGCACAGCGTGGCCGTGAAGGCCTGCTGAGCGGCGTTCAGGCGACCCGGGTGGCGTGCCGGCGCGACGAGGGAACCTCGACCGTCCCGTACGCCACCCGTTCGGACTCCCGCTGCACGAGTTCCGCCAGCTCCCGGCGCGTCGACGCACGGCCGGGCGCGACCTCGTCCAGCACATGCACCTCGACCACCAGCCCACAGACCCGCAGCACCCGCCGCATCGAATCGACCAGCGTGTCGGACCCGAAGAACCCCTGCCCGGGACGATTACGAGTGCCCGGTCTGCCAGGCTGCGCCCGGTCGGCAGTGTGTGAACAAGAAGCAGCAGCCGTGCGGAACGCAGAGCAAGCGGTCTCAAGGGCGCT
The DNA here is from genome assembly GCF_055563465.1 of Amycolatopsis sp. NPDC000009. Classification (NCBI taxonomy): domain Bacteria; kingdom Bacillati; phylum Actinomycetota; class Actinomycetes; order Pseudonocardiales; family Pseudonocardiaceae; genus Amycolatopsis; species Amycolatopsis sp. NPDC000009. The sequence goes on along the minus strand of NZ_JBVHDI010000006.1, from coordinate 104,899 downwards.
CGCGATGGGAGATCGAGCGGGCTGATGCGGCGGCCTGAAAGGCGCGCGAGGAAGCGGAGGCTGCTGAACAATGGCAACGCGAAGGCTTGGTGGCGATTGCGGCCAGTCCGAGCGCGCGGGTTGGTGTCGATGTGGTCATGGTGGGTCCGTGAACCCCGATCGATTTCCTGTCAAGACTGCGGCGAACTCGACCGCTCGGATCTGGATCGCCGTCGGCGGAATCGTCATCGGCCTGGCCGGTGTCGGCATCATCACCGCTGAGCAAGACACCGCCCTCCAGGTCCTGCTCGTCGCCGTCGCCACGCTCGTCGGCGCGGGCACGAGCTCGGCCGCCGCGTTCGGCGTCCGCCGCCAGGCCGAACCGCTCGTGACCCCGGTCGCCGACCCGCGCGACGACGGCGGTCGTCGGCTTCGCTGAGTAGCCCCATCGTCGCGGAACGATGCCCTATGCTCGGCCGTCGAGGGTCGATCGACGTGAACATTAGGGGAGGGTTCCGCGATGACGGGGGTTTCAGGGCGGCATCGTCCGGTCGGTGGGGCGCGGTGCGAGTCGCGAGGGGGGAGCCATGCCTGAGGGATCGCCTGCCTACGAACCCGGGCTCGACCTGGGCGTGTCCGGTTACTTCCGGCCGTCCGGCGGTGCCTACGGTGAGCCTGTGCCGGAAGGGGCCGGGTTCAAGTACGACGAGGCCACCCTGCACGAGCTCGTCAAGGAATGGCGGGAGCTCGGCCAGGAGTACCTGAAGGACCTTGCCGACGCGGAGTTCATCGCCAAGGCGCAGCCGCCGGGCGCCGAATACGCGAGCGGGGACAACGCCCAGCTCATCCGGTCGTCCGGCGAAGCGCTCGTCACGGCGCTCAAGGAGCGAGCCGCCTACTGCGAGAAGATGGCCGCCAAGTACGTGGCCGCGCTCGGCAAGTACGCCACCGCCGAAGAGCGGGCCACCGAGGACATCAACCAGCAGTCGAAGGGTATCTAGTGACGCGACGCACGATCCTGGTTCTCGGCGCGGCGGCGCTGGTCCTGACCGCCTGCTCCACCCCGAACAACGGAAACCCGACACCGTCGGTGGGCGGGACCAGCCCAGCACCGTCGAGTTCAGCCAGCCAGGTTCCCGGGCCCGATGTTCCCAAGGTCGGCGAGCCGATCGATCTGGCCCGGTTCCGGGCGGCGCCATGCGACGCTCTCACCAGCACTCAAGCCAAAGACCTCATCGGGCCCAAAGTCGAAGCCACGCCGCGGAACGAATCGGCGGGACCTGCATGTGCGTGGGTCGCTCCCGGTACCGCCCGCCCGATGATCAACGTGATCTTCGGCAAGGGGCCTGACGGAGGCACGGCCGCCGTTTACGCCGCCAAGGGCAATGCCTACAAACTCGTCGAGCCACTCGAACCGATCGAGGGCTACCCCGTGACCGCCTACGGCGTGATCGACAGGCGCGCCGAAGGCGGATGCAATGTCGCGTTGGGCACCAGCGACACCGAAACGGTCGGTGTCGCGGCGGAGCAGTCCGAGCACAACATCGGCAAGAAGGACCCGTGCGACGCCGCGCGCCTGGCCGCGATCAGCGTCCTGGCCACCCTTCGGGCAGCGAAGTAGCGGCGGCCGAAGACGAGGCCGTCGGGCTCAACCGAGCCGACGGCCTTTCTTCCGCGGCGTGACACCAGCCGCGAGCAGTTTCCGCCGCATCATGCTGTAGGTGCAGCCGAAGCTTTCGGCGACCTCGGGGATGGTCATCCCGGCTTCGTAGGCGATCACCATGCTCCGCGACGCCGGTACGACGGGCGACGGGCCGTCCTTGCGTAGCGTCGTGCCCGCCGCCAGCAGCAGCGTCCGCGCCCGGTGATACGTGAGGTTATGGCGGGTCTTCAGATCGGCGATCGTGGCACCGTCCTCATATTCCCGCCGGAGCGTCGCGCCGAGGTCGTCCGTCACTGCCGGCCTCGCGGTCGCAGCGTGACCCCCGCTGAGAGGAGCATGCGCCGGGCCTGGCAGTAGCTATGCCCGAATTTGGCGCCGACCTGTCGGATGGAGGCGCCGTTCTCGTACATGTTGACCATGCCCGGAGGGAGCGGCGGCAACCGGACCTTCGGCGGCCGCAGCGTCACGCCCTCGCTGAGAACGGCTCGACGGACGGTTTGATAGGGCAGCCCGTGTTGGGCGGCGAGACCTTCGAGCGTGGCGCCGTCCAGGTACGCGACCGCCAGCGTCGCGGGGTCGTTGTCGTTCGGCATTCCCATCCTGTCGTCTGCGGAACGCGAGGGGCCCGGCCGTGGAGACAGTCGCCGGGACCCCTCGCCCCCATTCGGGCCCGCTCGCCAGGGCCCCTCACCGCGCCCTCCACCAGAAGGCGGTGAGGTCTGGAAACCGGGCGGCGCGTCAAGCGAGAGAGAGGCGCAGCCCGGGAGATCAATGACGGCGGAGAGCCGGTCATGCGCTTGCGGGATGTTGTGCTCCTGCCGGTAAATCCGGTCACGGTCCGGGCGCCCGTCGGCACACCGTGCGCGCCGCTGGTGCAGCGGGACTCGAACACCGCGGTGCCACTCGCCGTCGACCACCGAGTGAATCGCCTCGGGGTCGATGTAGATCACGGCTGTCACGGTCGCCGCCCCGTATCCCGCCGGCGCACCCATCTCTGCTGCCTCGGCCCAGCCCTCGGCCGCCATATCCGCAATCGTCTTGGGGAGCTTCCGGTTCTCGAGGTCGATCTCTCCGCCGACTCGGTGCGCGGTGATCGAACTCCAGGGACGCCAGCCATGCGGCCTCATCGGTCATGACCAGCCGCCTCGCTGCGCCAGTACACCATGCCTTCGTGCGCGTCCTGCAGGTTCATGACCAGCTCGGCGAGCTTGCCGCCGGGCAACGTCGCGGTCTGGCCGTCGCCGATCGCCAGCGCGATACGCAGCTGCCCAGAACTGTCCAGCGCGAGGCCAGCCACCACGTCCACTGGCCGCCCCGTTGTGTCGACAGTCTGCACTCGCCGCTTACGACGCCATCCTCGGTAGTGAGCGAGAGCAGGTGACGCCCATAACCAAGTCCGAGCTGCCAGGCGACAGCGTCGGCGCCCGCATCAGGGCGACCCGCAAGCTCGTCGGCATCACGCAGCAGCAACTCGCGCAGGCCACGCACTTCTCCATGTCCCTGATCAAGAAGGTCGAGCAGGGCGGTGTTCCGCCGAGCCCGGCGCTCGTGGCGGGTTCGGCGAAGGCCCTGAGCGTGAAGACGGCCACCCTGTACGGCATGACCGGCGTCGCCGACGGCGTAAGGGAATCTCATGACCCGGCCGCCGTCGCGTTCTTGACGAGGCTCGGGGCGAGAGGCCGACCGTGCGCGAGGCGCCGCTCGACATCGGCCAGCGTTCGAGTAAGCCATTCCCGGGTCTCTCGCCGGTCGAGTGCCAGTTCCGTCAAGCATTCCAGTTGCCCCTCGTAGTAGCCGACGTCCCGTACTTGCTCCAGGAAGAGGCTGGCGGTGGGGAGCTGATGGTGGACGACAGGGGGATGCTCGTCGTGCCGGTACAGGGTGAACCTTGTGCAGAGATCAGCTACGGGGGCGTCCGCGGGAACGAGGTGGATGTGGCAGCGGGGAAGTGAAGACAGGATCGACAGATGCACCAGTTGCTCGTGTACGACCTCCGGGCTCCCGGAGTTGGCGAGGAGGGCTTTTTCCGGAATGTAGAACGTGAAAGGGCCGGGTTTGCACATGGATGCCGGCTGCCGGGTGAGGCGAGCCCGTACCGCTGCGTCCAGTGCGGTACCGTCCTCATAGCCATGCTTTCTGAGGACGATGCGGATGTACGGTTCGATTTGGAGACACCGGGGGATCTCGAGAGCATCGTAGCTGGCGAAGGAGCTGCTTTCGTCGTCGAGCAAGGTGACAATGGGCAGTGAGTCGGGGAAACCCGTGGGATGAGGCCGGGCTTGGTAGCCGTCGTCGGGAAACCGGTCGAGCGCCACCAGTTGCTCGAACTCCTCGGTGGTTGCTTTCGCTCGTGCGAGGTAGAGCGCCACCCTTCCCTCTGGGGGCCTGCGTGTGCCGTTCTCCAAGTGCGAGATCGCAGGCTCTCCCCAATTCAGCATAGACGCCATGTTGACACCGAGGTAACCTGCGCGTTTGCGGATTCGCCTAAGTTCGGCGCCCAGCTCCCTTCTTTTAGCGGTCGAAAAGTTCTTTTCGCGTTTTGCGGTCAACGAATGCCTCGCTATCGTGTGCACTACCGATTGCTCTGATTGCTGGGGCAACGTAGCCCCCGAGTTACTTGGACTGCGGTTTAATCTCGGCCAGGCGGGCGGCGAGCTTCTTTCGGGTCTCGCTGCGGCTGAGGGCTAGGCTCGCGATATGTTGCAGACGACTTTCGTAGAAGGTGATGTCGGCATCCTTTTCAAGGAAAAGGCTGGTGGTGGGCTGTTGGAGGTGTAGTACGGGGCGGTATTCGCTGTGTCGGTATAAGGTGAATCCCGCTCCAATATCCGTCAGGGCTGTGCCCTCTGGAACGAGATGGATATGAAAGGGCGGCAGTGAGGACACGGTCGTCAGATACGCCAGCTGCTCGTGCGCGACTGTGAGGTTTCCGAGTTCCCCATGGAGTGCTGCTTCAGAAAGGTAGAAGGTAAAGGGGCCGGGGCGGCGAAGAGAGGATGGGTGGCGGGAGAGCCGGGCCTTCACCGCCGAGTCGAGCACCCGCTCCTCGTATCCGTACTGACTGAGTGCATCACGGATGTAGGGTTCAACCTGGAGGTAGTGGGGCACTTCCATGGGGGCGTAGCTGGTGATGGATGTACTTTCGCGGTCGAGCATGGTGACGATGGGAAGAAGGTCAGGAAAACCCGCCGGGTGAGACCTGATTTGATAGCCGTCATCCGGGCAGCGATCCAAAGCCACCAGTTCATCGAGTTCAGCGGGAGTGGCATTCGCCCGCGCTAGATAGAGCGCGACTTTCCCGTCCTCGACCTTGGTGAGACCGTTCTCCAGACGCGAAACCGTGGACGCATTGCAGTTCAGCAACTTGCCCAGGCCGCCTCCGCCGCAGCCCTCCCGCTTGCGGATTCGCTGAAGCTCGATTCCCAGCTCCCTCATCTTCACGGTCGACAAAGAGGTCGCGTTACTTTTCTTCACAATTCCTCATAGTGCTTATCTGATCCATGCCGAAGCACGGCGCGACTTCCGCAGGCGCGATACGTGTTGTGGGTGAGGTTGGTGGATGGCATTGACGCACGATCGCTGGGACTTCTGGGACCCGTGTCGATTCTGGTCAGGCGCCGGCCTCGTGCGCGAGTTGCGCCTTGTCGAAGCGCTGGTAGAAGAACTCCAGGTAAAACAAGTCGTCGGCGGCGATGTACAGCCGGCCCTTCTGGTCCAGGGTGAGACCCCATACAGCAACGTCCGCCTGGGCAGGGTCGGCGAACCATTCGGCTGCGGCCGCGAAGACCTCCGCATAGGTGCGGCCGCTGACCGTCTCGAGCAGAACCGTTTTGCCGGTGTGGTGGTGCGACATTAGGGCTGTTCCCTTCAGAGGCGTCGGTTGTAACGGGCGTGGAAATCGGTCGTAGGTTGAATGAAGCGCAAAGGCATCTGTTCCTAACCGTGAGACGGCGGATAGCACACGTCGCACCAGGACAGGTCCCGCTCGCCTGCGGGGAACGGTGGGCCGCAGAGCTTCCCGCAGTGACTCACGCTGAGCGCGATCCGGCCGTACCGGAGCCGGTGTCGATAGCGGGGTGTAACACGGTGCAGGACAACTCGACCGTAGAACCAGTACTCGACCAGCTCGGGGCAGGTCCCGTCGAGAGCTCCGCTGACCACGCCGTCTGTCACGACCGATCACCGGGCCGGTTCCCGGGAATCCACGGTACGTGCCCCGACAGCAAGAGCCATCAGGATGCCGGCGTTCGGCGACGAGGGAGACCTTGACCTAGTCACGTGGCCACCTCAAGACCGCGTCGACAACCGAGCTCGCGCATCCGCCCACGGCACGCCACGCACGCCCCAGAACCCCCGTGATCACTTGGTGACTGGGATAGCGGTGAGCGAAGGCATGGTGGCCAGGCCCCAGGAATATGACATCCGTGTGCCCTCGGCCGACGCGGACAAGCCACGCGGCGGCCACAGCGTCAGCTGCGCCGGGATACAGCGAACGGAATCCGCTAGCCATGGCGAGATCACGCACGACACACTCGGTGGTACCCCGAGGATTCCTGCGGTGAAGTGCTGATTGCGATGTCACGTGGCCTCATTCGGGTCGGTAGCCGCGGGATCCTCAGCCCTCGGTCTGGGGATGTCCCGTCGGCCAGCACCGGTGCACCTGCGGTGCAAAAGCCGGATGAGGGCGCAGTGTCGTCGGTGTCCGGCCCGGCTACGGTGCGGTGGCTGCTTCTTCTCGCGCGCGTACAGATCCCGGACATCGAGCGGAATCGCGGCCAGAGCCTCTCGCCGCCTCAGATGTCTGAGTGCCCGGACGCACTCTCGGCAAGCACGTCCCGGGGGCCAGTCGTCGACCTGAGGAAGAATGACCGCCCCGCAAAGTGCGGTAATCCCGACGGCTGAGCGGACCTCAGCGCTCCCGTCAGTGGAGACCTGATGCTTGATCTTCGCTACGGCACAGGTGGCCGAACGCGTTGCACGCGTAGCGGAAGGCTGAAGCTTCTCGAGCATGGTGGCGTCCAGAAAGGTCTGTAATGAACGGAGTCAGGGAGAACAGGTGAAGTACGCGGTCCTTGGCGGCGCGCAGGCCTCAGGCTGACGGCGCCCGATGCGGGAGGGCTACTCCGGGGCGGCCAGAGGGCTGCTGGACAGCTGGGTCGCCCTCAGGCCAGATACGGCGCCCCGGGGCATGCAGCCACGGCAACGGGACCCGAGCCGTTCCATGAAACCGCTGTCCCCAATTCGGAGCAGTGCATTCGTCTGGATGAGGAAGAGCGAGAAGCCGCCTCAAGGCATCGTGCGTCCTGCCGCCGAACGACCAGCAAATCACCTCAGGCGTGAAAGGATCGACGCCCGGAGCGAGCGGAGTTCGATAGGCCTCAGCGGAGACGCGACAACGGAGAACCAGGATGTCCGCATGAGCCGGCCACCGGTAGAGAAAGACATCGCCGAACGGTGCGGAGTCAAGCCCAAATCGCCATTCCTCCCAACCGTGGACACGAAGGTTCTGAAAGTCGTCGTCAAGAGTCATGGGAGCCTCGGTGGAATTCTCGCAAGACATGGTGTGTCACTCGCCGATCAAGAACCTGCTATCCGCCGCAAAGCTTGCCGGCGGGCGGACATTCGGCGAGGCCTCCGACAACGTGCATAACCCCCGAGAAACGCGCGACATCAACACCCAGGTAGGCGGATCAACCGGCGGCAGGGGTAGAGATGTTGAGAAGCAGCTAACGCTGCTTGCCCGAGCAGGGACGAAACGCTCTCGACGCGGATCGTCGCGTACAGGCAACGGATCGGGAACCCGGCGTCGGCGCGTGTCGACAACAGAAGGAAGGCAGTCGGTAGTCACAAACATCAGCTCCTTGGGGGCGTGATGTCACGACATTGGTATGCCCTGTCGGCGATGACCAGAGCGTCAACCCCGCAGCAACTACGCAAGAACCTCGCATGCGACCCATTGACCTGCGGTAACGTGTGTCCTGTCACGATGTGTATTGGCGGGTGAACCTATGGCAACCAAAGAGTCGGCCCTGGCGGCGGCCCGGGCGACAGTCGGGCTCACACAGGAGAATCTTGCCTTCGCGTTGGACGTCAGCGTCAGCACCCTCAGTCGTTGGGAAAATGGCTTAGTCAAGCCGCTTCCACCTAAGCGTCCGAAGCTGGCCAGGCTTCTCAACGTCTCGCTCTCGGAGCTCGAGCTGTTGCTTCGAGAGGTCCATGAACGGACGTCTGGGCGTTCGCCGGAACGCTCGGTCAGCGTGGAGTTCGACTACGACTCGTGGGAAGACGATCTAGACCGGACGGCGATCTGTCTCGGGCGGCAGGAATTCGACCTTGCGAGGCTTCTCCTGGATCGCTGGGTCCTGCGGTTCCGAGTGGAGACGGCTGGCATGCTGGGTCTGCACCTGTACGGGCGATCCCTGCGGCTACTAGGTGATCTACGGCAAGATCAAGGCCTGCTTCGCGGGCCGCTATCAGCTCGGCAGAGCTACCTGAAAGCGATCCAGGTTTATGGCGAGTTGGGCGCCAGCCGGCGTGTCGCGCAGCTCGAACTACAGCTGGCGGTTCTCGATGAGATGGATGGTCGGTTGGTCGAGGCGGCAGAGGCGTATAGGCGGCTGGCTACCGACCAACGGCTGGCTGAGCGAGATCGCGCGCGGGCTCAGCTTTGGGTTGGCACAGCACTGAGCAAGCATGGAATGAACGTTGAAGCAGTCTCCTTCATCCGTCCCGCAATCCGGCGATTCGAGCAGCTGGAAGAGCCGCAAGACTGGTCAGTCGCCTACCAGAAGCTGGCTCTCGCCCATCGTGGTACGGCCGACCTGCGAAGCGCCTCCGACGCGATCGAGATTGCCTTGAACAACCGCGCCGGAGACGCGCCGATGCAAAGAGTCCGGCTCGATACCGCCCATGCTCATATCCTGCTCTCGGATGCGGCCACGGCAGACAACGGCTTAGCCCTGCTCGACGCGGCAGCAGCCACGTCAGCGCGGTACGGCATGATGCACCAGCTGATGAGTATCGAGGGTATCCGCCACGCCTTCGAAGGCAAGTCATGAGTGCAACCCTCGCGCAACCAAGGAGTGCTACGCATCGTGAAGCTCGGACTAACTGAGTCGCAATGGCTGGCCGCGGAGCTAGTCTGGGACTACCACCAGATGCATCACATACTCCGACCCTGCTCAGTCGCAATCGCTCTCGGTTGCAACGACATCGGCGTTGCTTCATATACCGCAGACCTCTACAGCCGAGGCCTTTTTTCAACCGTCGTCTTCACTGGTGCAACCAGCCGGGACACAGCGGCAGTGTTTCCTCGCGGAGAAGCTGTCCATTTCCGCGAACATGCGTTGGAACTTAGCGTACCGGAACAAGCCATCGTTCTCGAGCCGGAAGCACGCAACACCGGATCGAACATCTCCCTTGCGCGGCTGGCGCTGGCGGACGCGGGAGTGGAAACTCCGGACTCAGTCCTACTCATATCTATGCCATACATGGAACGACGCGCCTACGCAACGTGTCGTAAGCTCTGGCCCGACGTAGACGTGGTCTGCACGTCATCGCCCCATACACTAGAAGAGTACGTCAAAACCATCGGCGACGCAGTCGAGGTCGTGGACATGATGGTCGGCGATCTTCATCGAGTTATGGAATACCCCAGGCAAGGATTCGCGATTGAGCAAGCAGTCCCCCAGTCGGTTCGCGATGCTTTCGACCTTCTGGTAGAGGAAGGATTCAACAGTCGGCTTCTTTCCTAGACGTCGTGCTGATTGGTAGCAGGTCCTCGCCGCGCTAATATTCGTCGGCCCTTGTTCTTGGCGTTGAGGTCCGATATCGGATCACTTCGACGATCAACCTCGCACAGAAGGGTCCGGGCGGCTACTGGAAGGCAGGCGCGAGCGAACTGCATCTACCAGGGTATTTGGTGGTCATGCAACCATGCGGGTGGATTCATGGCGCCGCTTTGAACCGCCTGAGCGACTCTGCGGTCGCGGCGTCGCTGCTCGATCCAGCGCGGTGTCCCGCGGCGATGTGTTGTGCGGCTGTGTCGGCTGGATCCGGCCCGTGTGACTCTTTCGCGTCGCGTCGCTTCGAATGCATCGATTGCCGATGTTGTCTTTTGGTTGTCGCGCAGGGTTTGACCTAGGACGACGGCATCTTCGAGGGCCATTGCGGCGCCCTGCTCCGTGGCTGGTGGGACTGCGTGTGCCGCGTCGCCGATAAGGACGATGTGGTCAGTGTGCCACGCCGGCATCGTGTCGAGGGTGCGTGTGTTGGAGGGCAAGATGACGTTCGCGGTTCGGATGATGGTCGTAGCCGGCGTGTGGTCGCGCCGGAAGAGCCTTATAAGGCGTTTGCGCCAGGTTTCAATGTCGCGCGGTTCGTCCACCAAGAGTGGTTCTGGTGAGGCGATGTTGGCGTACCAGTAGATGTCGCCGGCAGCGGTTGTGTAGCCGAATGTCGCCTTCTTTCCCCAGTAGATGTGAAAGGCGTCCGGCGACGGAGGAGCGGAAGTGCTTGCGGGGGCGTAGCCGTAGACGAGGTGGGTTCCGGCGTAGTGGGGTTCTGGTGTGGAGGGAAAGGTCAGCCCGCGGGTGGTGGAGTTGAGTCCGTCTGCGCCGATGAGCACGGTGCCTTCGGCGGTGGATCCGTCGTCGAAGGTTGCTATGACGTTGCCGGAGCAGCTGGTCGCGGCTATCAGGCGCTTGTTCATGGTGACGGCGGCTCCGCGGTCGGCGGCTGCGGTGCGCAAGACGCGGGCGAGGCGAGCGCGGGGCATCGTGCGGGGGACGTCGTTGTGTCCGTTGCCGGTGAAGGAGACCGTGCCGAGGTGTCGGCCGGTGCCTGAGCTGAGTTCGGTGTTGGCGACGGGGTAGGAGATGTCGGTGACGAGGTCGTGTGCGTCGATGGCGCGTAGGGCGTTGAGACCGTTGCGTGGAAGGCGTAGTGCGGCTCCGCTGTAGTCGCCTCCGTCGTGGCGAGCTTCATAGACTTCGGCTGTGATGTCGGCTTTGCGCAGAGCTATGGCGGCCGCGGATCCTGCGATGCCGCCGCCGACGATGATCGCGTGATGGGTCACGCGGCCCTCCCTGAGGTGGCTGGGTGTCTGGCAGCAAAGGCACGTGAGAGCGCTACGAGTTCGTCGACCTCGTCGTGCGCTGAGTTGGTGTCCGGGATGGCGAGAGGGATGGCCCGCTGTTGCTGACCGTGGTCGTCAGGGGAGTCCTGGAGCGCTTCGGCGATGAGGTCTGACAGCGGTGTGTCGCGCGCGTGGTGTTCGCGGAGTTTCGCTACGCGTGGGCTGATTCGGACGAGTCCGTCTCGGCATTCGATCATTCGACGGTAGTAGCGCCGGTGTACGTCCCATACGCGGAGGGAGTCCCACGGTGTGGTGGAGGCGCGGAGAAATTCGTCTTCAGGGAACGCGTGGTGTAGAGCCGTCCACAACGGCCCGAGCCCTTGGTAGGCGCGACGTTGACGCCACCAGATACGTATGGCGGTCAGTCGCATGCGGGCCGCCGGATAGAGGAGGCCAACGACGATCGCGACGATGCCGGTGAACGACAGCGTCCCGTTCACGCCGATGATGTCCATGAACAGGGTTCCGGTGAACCAGTACTCGACGTCGATCGCAGCGAATATTCCGCTGGTCACCGCGACAAGGACGAAGCCGACGGCCGCGACACGAAGTCCTATACTTAGCCGCCGTTCGGCCTGGCGGGCGTAGCGCAGGGCTGAGACCGCGCAGGCTGCGAGCGCGCAGCCCATGAAGAGGTTGGCGGCGAAGTAGATGACCGACATGTGCGGAACGGAGCGTGGCGCCGGCGCAGAAGCGGCAGCACCGATCATGACGAGTTCGGCGGTGACGAGCACCATCAGGTTGCGGCGGGTGCGGCGTTTGGCCACTTGTCGAGGCAGTGTCGCTGCGTCGAAGAAGAACAGTAGGGAGAGAACGGCGGCCGACGTGGGAGCGTGCCATGCGACGGCGGACCACACCGGTCCCCCGCGCACGAGCGACGCGTCGCCGACGACGTCACGCAGGATGCGCCCGATGAGCGCGAAGGTGAGGAAGCCGACGATGCCTTGCAGGGGCAGGTTCCAGGGTTGTCGGCTGAGCTGATAGCCCTTCCAGACCAGGCCGCCAAGCAGGCAGCTGATCAGTGCGGCGCTGATGAGCCAGCTCATAGCCAGCCGATCCGGGCGCCGAGAGCGGTGTCCATGCCGCGTGCAGCGCCGTCAGAGGGCCGAGGGGCCGCGATGTTCAGGATGGATGCCCATTCGAGGATGATCGTCGCGACTGCTTCGGCCTCCCGTTCATGGTCGGTGTCGTAGGCAGTTCTCCGGAGCGCTCGTTTCACCGCGTCGTCGCCGATATCTGGGTACTGCTCGCTCAGGGATTGTGTGCCTGGCGTTGTGAGCCCATCGGGAAGGACGTCGCTGTCGAGCGCGCCCTGGTGACCGCCGAGAATGTGGCCGAGTTCGTGCAGGACGATGTGGTCCTGGTGCCGCTTGGACGTTTCCTTCTGGAAAAGGATGTAGTCCGCTTCGCGTGTGGAGATCCACATACCGAAAGGGCCGGGCACGGGAATGGGATAGGCGATGAGGCGGATCGGTTTTCCTCGGATCTCGCCCATCTGACGGCATAGCTCGGTGACGTCCAAGGGCGGGCGAATGTCGAGCTTGCTCAGCATCTCACGGCATTGTCGGCGTATGCGCCGTTCTGACACCCGTACCCTCCCTTCGCAGCAGCGACTTCGGGCAGCATCGCAGAAATTGCTGTGGCTGGTCCGTTCTAGACGCCTGGAAGCCCTCCATCGGGTGGTGACGGCCTCTCAGCCTGTTCTTGCTGGTAGACGAGGTCGAGCATGTCCTTCACCAGCTTCAGGCGCTCGGGTGACAGTTGACCGGCGCGCATCGCCAGCAGCTGAATCTCCTCGTCACCCGACAGGCTGTCCACCCTCGCGCGCTCCGCCTTCAGCGCTTCTAGCTGCTGGTCGACTTGCCGCACCAGCTCGACGTCGTCATCGAAGAAGTACGCGACCGGAACCTCGAAGAAAGCCGCGAGTCCCTCCAGATAACCCTTTGTCGGGTTGTTCTTCGTGCCGTTACGGAGTCCCCAGATGTAGCTCTGAGATGCCGTCCTGACGTATCCGCCGGCAATAATTGCTGCGGCGACCTGCTCGTTGCTGTACTCCTTGCCGTCCGGTCGCTTCTTCGCCGCGAAGAGGTCGTTCAGCTTCGCGGCGAGCGTTCGCGTCGCTTGCCCTGCCACCCCAGGCCTCCATGACAGCCTCTACGTCCTCACTGGTGAGACACCCAATCGGGTGATCACTTTCTCCTCAGTTGAAAACAACTTTCTTCTGAGAATAGTCTCGAGGCAAAGAAGCTTCAACTGAGGAGAAAGTTCGCCACCCAGGTGGGCTAGCGGGCTTGGAACTCAAGGTCGGAGGAAGTTGATGGTGACCGTAATGGCGCCAGCGCAGGAGGCAGGTCCGGGCTCGCCCCGGCGCAGCGGGGCAAGAGCGGCTCGCGTCTAGCGCGGTCGATTGCTCTGCGGATGGGGAGACGCAGATGCGACACATCAACAGCTTTGCTGAGGCCGTGCACCGGCTGCGCCGTGAACGGGGAATGAGCCTGGGTGATGTAGCCGCGAAAGCCCGCTACAGCCCGAGCTACTTATCCAAGCTGCTCCACGGCCACCGGCGCCTTCTGCCGGAGGTCGTACGCCAGATCGACACGGCCCTCGACGCGGAGGGGCGACTCGAACGCCTCGCCGAACAACAACGCTCCGAAGGCTCAGCGGGCGGGGACAAGCCGATGCAACTGCCCGCCGACGTCGCAGGCTTCGTCGGACGCGCAGACGTCCTGCGGACGATGGACGACGCGCTCGCGAGCCAGGTAAACGGCGGCGCCCACACGATCGTGATCGAGGGAGGCGTCTGGGTCGGGAAAACGGCACTGGCCGTGCACTGGGTCACCCGCATCCTCGATCGATTTCCCGGCGGCTGCCTCTTTGCTGATATGCGCGGGCTCGGCCCCGGTGCGCCCAGGGCATCGGAGGAGGTGCTGGATGGCTTCTTGCAGGCATTGGGCGCCGGCCAGGCGGACCTGAACGGCACCCTTGAGGTCCGGGCCGCACGGTTCCGATCGATCCTTGCCGAACGCCCCGCCGTGGTGGTCCTCGACAACATCGCCGACTACAGCCAGGTGCGGCATCTGCTGCCCGGCGGCGGCAGCGTCGTCGTCACTACCAGTCGCGAGCACCAAGCCAGCCTGCTGCTGCGGACCGGTGGCGTGTCGATCGACTTGCCCGCCTTGCCGATCAACGACGCACTGACCTTGCTCGACAGCCGCGCCGGTCGTCATCGGCTAGCCGCGGACCCCGTGGCCGCGGAAGCGGTAGTACGACGCTGCGGCCGACTGCCGATGGCGGTCCTGATCATCGCGGAACACCTCCAACAGCGACCCGACAGCACCCTGGGCAAGATCGCCGCCCAGCTGGCGACCGACCGCCACCGGCTGGACCTCTTCACATCGCCGGACCCCACGGTCGACATCCATGGCGTGATCGACCTGTCCTACCTCGCTTTGCCACCGGCTGCGGCACGGCTGTTCCGCCTGTTGGGGATCAGCCCCGCGTACACCGTCAGCGCGGACTCCACTGCTGTGCTCGCCGACATCGAGCCCGACGTCGCGGAGTCACTTCTCACCGTGCTTCGGCAGGCTCACCTGGTAATGCCCATGCCGGATGGCCGCTACCGCATCGACTACCTCCTGCGGGCATACGCGTATCAGCGCGCGCTGGTCGAGGAGCACCTGCGAGATGTCGAGAAGGCACAGGACCGGGTTCTGAGGTGGTACACGGCACGAGCGCTTTCTGCCAACAACTCGCTCATTCCGAACTGGCGTGACTCGACGATCAACAGCCTGCTCGCGGACTTCGGCCAAGACGGCCCTGGCTTTGACGAGGCGATGTCCTGGTGCCAGATCGAGGTCGCGACCGCCCTGCAAATCGCGAAGAACACTCGCAGCCACCTCGCAAAGGATCTCCTGTGGGTCCTGCCGACGGCGTTCCTCCCGTACTTCGCTATCACTCGAAGCTGGACGGACTGGCTCATTGCCGCCAACGACGGGCTTGACGCCGCGACCGCGGCGGAAAGCACCCCAGGCACCGCCCGTAGCCTGCAAGTCCTCGGCTGGGCTGAGCGTGACCTCGGCCGGACAGCCGAAGCCATCTCGCATCTCACACAAGCCCTCGAGCTCTACGCCGAACTCGGTGACGAGCTGCCCGCGGCATGGACCGCACACGGCTTGGCGCTCGCCCTCGCCGATAGCCAACGGCACGATGACGCGATCGCCCACTTCCAGGCGGCGGACGACCGGTTCCAGGCACTTCACCACGACATCGGCGTCGTCATGAACCGAGCAGCACTCGCCCTTGCCTTCTACGAAGCCGGTGATCGCGAGCGAGCTATCAACACAGCGCGCGAGGCACTGAGCCTCGCTCAGAAGCGCGACTCCGACGGCATCCAAAGCCTCGCGCACCACAGCCTCGGCATCCTGCTGCAACGCAGAGGCGAACATAGGGCGGCCCTTACGCACTTTGATACCGCGGTCTCCCTCCGGCAGCGCCCGTGGCAACGATGGAACCTCGCTGACACACTGATCGCCCGAGCGGACTCCCTGCTTGCCCTGGGGTTTCGTCCGCAGGCCACAGCCACCTACGAAAAAGCTGCCGACATACTGGAAAGCCTCCACGATTCGCGAGCGCACGAAATTCGTGCACGCGCCGCGTTGCGCGGAAAACCTCAGTGGGCGGCCAAGGGCGCTCCCGCTGATCCAGTTCTGCACTCGCCTTCGTGGGCACGATAAAGCATTCGCAACCACGGTTGAACGTGATGGTTCGGCCTGTCGTGCAGCCGCGTTGGCGCGTGCTCTCAGAAATCATGATCCTGGCCTTCCGCGCGAGTCCAGTCAGGATAGATCTGGCCGGGCTCAACTGGCTTCGGCGCGTGCATGCATCGCTGCCTCCCGGGTTCAGGGCGTAGCCATGACTAATGAAAACCGCTTCCGTCTTGACAAGGTCAGGACAAGATCAACACAGAATCGGCACAACGTTGTGCTCGCCTGACGGGTTCCCGTTCAACTTGCGATGGTGGATAGTGAATGGCAGAACAGGGCAACCGTCGCAGATAGATTTCATCGATCTTATGGATCGTCAGGGGCTCGTTGTTCGGCTATTCACTTCCATTACTCGTGAGGGTTGAGGATATGATTGAAATTTCGCAGACTCGTGCGGTTCGATTCGGTCTGGCTGGAGTGGTTGCAGCGCTCGCGATCGTAGGGTCAGGCGTGACGGCAAACGCTGCCACGGCAAGGGAAACAGCGGATCGCGGTCCCGCTTCCGTCAGCGAGGGATGTGGCTATCTCGGCTGGGGAAAGTACCGGCACTGCGACGGCGGTACCGGGTCCACCGTGATGCTGGACGTCGAGGATTTCTTGGGCAATCTCTTCCGCTATTGCGTCGGGCCCGGCACGACCAATCTTCAACCGGTCATCAGATGGCGGGTGACCGGGGCCTGGTGGAACGGAGGCGTTCGCTGCATCCCTGGCTACTACGGCCCAGCGTGATCCAGACTCGCCAGAGCTGTCATCGCCGACCCGAGACTTGCTGATCGGCGGTTGGTCTGGCGCTCCGGGGAGGTCAGCGCCCCGGACGCGGCGTGGCGGGAATCCGAACTCTCCGCCCCAGTTTGGCCCGGCACGCCGCACCCCAACTATCCGCTCATCAACAAGCGCTCCGTCGGTGCCATCGAGGGATCGACGGAAGCCGCCGGGGTGGCGCCCTCCCCTCAAGCGCCACCCCGGCAACCCCGCTGGCAGACCAAGCCAGCCGGTAGGACGTCACCCGCAACGAGCGTTGTCAGAGAAGCAGGGAAGAACGATGACGAGCCAGACACTCATGGAGTCGCACCACATGGCGGGATGCGTTCTATCCACCCGCCAGCACCATGGAGAGCGCGCCTCCCAGAAGACACGGCCCGAACGGCACTACCGCAGCGCCGTCGTCATCGCGGCGTCGGACGCCGGGCACGGCGATCATGACCAACGCGAGCAGCGAGGCCGTCAGCAGCGCTCCGACGACCTGGGCCCAGCCGATCCAACCGGTCACCAGGCCGACCACCGCGGCGACGCTGACGTCGCCGGCACCGACACCACCGCCGGTGGCCACGGCGAGGATCAGGAACATCCCGCCCGCCGCGACGAGCGCGGCAAGCGCTCGAATACCCGGCGCGGGGTCGTGACGGACCAAGCACAGCACCACGAAGCCCAGCATGGCACCGGCAAGCTGCGGCCACGTCAATGCCCGGGGAAGCCGGTGTTCACACCAGTCGATTACCGCCAAGGGAACCGCCAGGACTGCCACGAACCCGTAGACGGCGAGTTCACCGCGTGCTCCCACGCGCCAGCCCAGCAACCCCAGGACGGCGGCCGTGAGGATCGCGCCGAACCACCATGCCCCGGCCAGCGTCGGCTCATGTCGCAGGAACCGGCGCGTGAGCCCGCTCGCCGCCGCACCGAGCACCAGGCCGACGGCCGCGCTGCCACTCCACCACCAGCTGCTCGCCGTCAGCTGCACGACTCCTCCGCCCCTCACATGATCACCTTGTACGCCATCCTGCCCGCCCGATCTTCCGGCCGGCCGCCTCTCAAACCAACGGGTGAACTTCACGCGAGTGCTGCTGCCCGGAGCGCCATCACCACGAAAGTCGGTGTTGAGGTGAACCCGCTGCAGTGGAGCGTCACGGCGGTGTGGCTCGCCCGCGCTGACCTGCGATCGTCGAAGAAATGGGGGACCGTAATGACCCGCTGCCACAGCCCCCGCCTCGCCGTGGCCATCCTCGCCGCCGCCTCGGCCGGACTTGGCTTGAGCGCCTGCAGCCCGGACAACAGCACGACCCCGACTTCCACGCCAGCACCGCCACTCGCCCCGAGCAGCACAGCCGCCTCGCCCGCCGACATCGCCAAGCAGAAGGCCACTGCCGCCTACCTGGGCATGTGGAGCGACATGGCCGAGGCCGCGACGACCTCGGACTGGCAATCGCCGAAATTGGTCCAGAACGCGACAGCAGAAGCGCTGTCGAAGATCTCTCGTGGCCTGTATGCAGATCACTACAACGGGATCGTCACCAAGGGGAAGCCGGAGAACGCCCCCACGGTCGAATCCGTGGAACCCGCCGACAACCCGACCACGGTGAACATCGTGGACTGCGGCGATGACAGCCGCTGGATCAAGTACCGCGCGGACAACGGCCAACCGGCCAACGACGGCCCGGGAGGGCGTCGGCACATCAACGCCATGGCGAAAAAGGCGGTCGATGGGTCCTGGAAAATCGCCGACTTCGCGATTCAGGACGTAGGAACATGTTAGGGAGAACGGGTACAACCACCGGCCTCGCTTTCGGGCTATTCCTTTGCGCGACAACACCGGCGCTAGCCGGCGGCTGGGGCAGTGTCGACTGCAGCAGCGATCCCTCGCCCTACTGTGACCTCAACGCAGGGCGCGGCGCGCAGCCCGCACCGCGACGGGGCTCAGCACCGAAACCTGGTACGCCGAAGTCGCAGGCTGGGGACCGGGGCACGGCCCCGCCACTGCCGGGCGATCGAATCGTCGGGAGCAACAGCAACCAAGCCGATTGCTCGTACGTGCGCAGTAACTACCAGCCGCCGGCGAACGGTGTGCAGACGATCCGCTTTCACGCAGGCCGCTCGGGTTCTGGTGGGGTGCAGTTCGTGTCGTTGGCCCGCCCGCGGCCCCAAGATGCGCTGCTGGTGCAAGGCCCGGGTGGCGCGTGGTACGTCTATCAGTGTTCTGGTCAGGGACAGCGAGACGCGCTCTACCGGGCGCCGGTGTGGATTCCCGATGGTCAGGCACCGGGTGCCGCGCCGCTGCCCTCGCCAGAAGAGTTGGCCGAGCAGGCGCGGTCGCAGCTGCGGTTGCCGAGTCCGGTGATTGCCTCAAGCCCGGCTGGAACCCAGCTGGTGCAGCTGCCGACGTGGCTGTGGTTGGACCGGGCGATGTGGCGGCCGCGGTCGGCGACGGCTTCGGTTCCCGGGGTGTCGGTTACCGCGACCGCGATCCCGACTTCGGTGTCCTGGGCGATGGGCGACGGCAGCACCGTGTCCTGCGCTGGCCCGGGCACGCCGTTTCCCGCCCAGGGAGATCCGCGGTCGGCGTCGCCCGACTGCGGCCATACCTACCAGCGATCGTCGGCCAGCGGGCCGAGCGAACGGTTTCCTGTTATGGCGACGGTGTCGTGGCGGATCACGTGGTCGGGTGCCGGTGCGTCGGGCACGTTCCCGGACATGACCACCAGCGCAGGAGCGTCCTTCCGGGTCGCCGAAGCCCAAGCCCTGGGCACCGGATAGCCCGGACGACGTTCCCATCTGAATCCAGAGTTTTGTTTCTTTTCCTTTCCTGACCGCGTATTCGCGGCGGCATTTCTGGCCGGGTGAATACGTGGTGCGGGCGAGCTATGCCTGGAGGGGTTTCTCGTGACCAGTACCGACAGTTCCCCGCGCGGCCACAGCGCGACCGGTGAAGCACAGCCGGTGCCGTGGCTGAATTCCTCGGGTTCCCCGTCAGGGTCGGCTGCGCGCCGGGGTCGGCGGCGCCGGTTGCCGCATCTCGTGGCCGGGCTGCTGCTGGTGGTGCTGTGCGTCGGTGGTGCGGTGTGGTGGACGACCAGCACTCAGGACCGGGTTCCGGTGCTGGCGCTGGCGAAGCCAGTCCCGCTCGGGCATGTGCTGACCCCAGCCGACCTGCGCAGCATTGACGTGTCCGCCGCGCCGGGCGTGGCGCTAATCCCGGCGGATCGGGCGGCGAGCGTGCTGGGGCGGCCGATGGCGACCAGCCTCGGCGCGGGAACGCTGCTGACGCCGGACGCGGTGGGCGCTGCCGCGATCCCGGCGGCGGGCCGGGCGGTGGTCGCGGTCGTCGTGAAGCCGGGCCAGGCCCCGCCCGAGCTGGCCGCCGGCGCCCCGGTAACCGTCGTGGTCACCACCGCCACCACGCCAGGAAGCCCGGCCACCGGACAAGCACCGGGAACATCCTGGCGTGCCACGGTCGTCGGGGTCACCCCTGTGGCCACGGACCAGACAACCGTGCTGTCGCTGGAGCTCGACACCTCCGGGGCGTCGCAGCTGGCGCAAGTCCCGGCCGGTCAGCTGGCGCTGGTGATGCAACCGGCGGGCGGTGAGCGGTGATGCTGATCGCCTTGTGCTCGGTGAAAGGTTCGCCGGGCGTGACCACTCTGGCTGTCGCGCTGGCCATGACATGGCCGCACGCCGAGACCACGCGCCGCCTGGTCGCCGAGGTCGATCCGGCCGGAGGTGATCTGGCGATGCGGTTCGGCCTGCCGACCACCCCAGGGCTGGTGAGCCTCGCCGCCGCGGCACGCCGCACCCGCGATCCCTCGGCGGTGTGGGACCACACCCAGGCCCTGCCCGGCGGCGCCCGCGCGCTAGTGGCCCCGCCAGGTGGCGTGCACGCACGTGCTGCTCTGTCGACCCTGACCACGGCCCCGGGCGGATCGCTGCTGCCCGTCGTGGCCCGCGATTCGGGAGTGGTGCTGTTCGCCGACTGTGGCCGGGTGGATCCCGGATCGCCAGCCGAGTCGATCGCGCGCCGCGCCGATGCTCTGGTGTTGGTGACTGGTACTCACGGCGACGACCTCGCCCACGCCGCGGTACGGCTGGGAGACCTGGCGCGCTGGACGCCACGTCCCGGTCTGCTCCTGACCGGTGATGGCTACCCGACCGTGGTTGTAGAGCGCGAGCTGGGGGTGCCCGCGATCGGGCGTCTCCCGCACGACCCAGTCGCTGCCGTCACCCTGACCGGTCACCGGGCGCCGCCGGCCCGCCGCCGCAGCACCAGCAGTGGCCTGGCCCGCCATGTCGCCGCTCTCGCCCGCAGCCTGGCCGTGCCCGTCGATCCCGCTGCCTCGCCACCGGCGCCCATGTCGGCCGGTGTGCCGGGTGTACCTGTCCAGCAGGTGCGCCGACCCGGTGGCGTGCTTATCGCCCCGCCCGCCTTCGGGCCACCCCCGGCGTCCGCGCCGCCGCGTGTGAGCGATCCGCGGCGCAACGGTCATCAGCCCAGCACCGCCGGAAAGGAGCCACTCGCATGACTCAGACCAATCACCGCGCCGCACCGTCCGCCGCGAGCGACCCGGGGGATGCCGAGCAGCGGTTGCGTGCCCGGCTCCGGCAGGCGCTGAGCACGGATCTGCCTGGCCGGGTCGAGACCGTGTCCCGTGTGAGCGGCGGCGCGTTGGGTGTGGCGCGGCGTCGCGAGATCGGCCGCGAGGTCCTCGACGCCGCGGTCGCCGCGCACAGCGAGGCCGAGCTTCTGGCAGGGCGTGCCCTGGTGGATTCGGCGACGGAGCAGCGGGTCGTCGATCAGGTCTTGGATGAGGTGTTCGGCTTGGGCGGTTTGCAGCCTTTGCTGGCGGATCCGTCGGTGGAGACGATCGTGGTCAACCGCTTCGACCGGGTGTTCGTGCAGTACAACGACGGCCGCCGTGCCCAGGTCGCGCCGGTGGCAGCGTCGAATGAGGAACTCACCGACCTGATCCGCACCCTCGCGGCTCGGGCGTCGTCGGAGGAGCGCAGGTTCGATCGCGGCAGTCCGGCACTGAACCTCCAGCTGCCCGGCGGCGAGCGGCTCTTCGCTGTCCTCGGCCTGACCGCGGGTGGGGTGACGGCGTGCACGATCCGCCGGCACGGCTACCTCACCGCCACCCTTGCCCAGCTCCGCCGCCGCGGCACTCTCGACGTCGGGCTGGAACGGTTCCTGCGGGCGCTGGTGCGGGCACGGAAGAACGTGCTCGTCACCGGCGGCACCGGCGCAGGGAAGACCACGCTGCTGCGGGGTATGGCCGCGGAGATGGCCCCAACCGAGCGGATCGTCACCGTCGAGGACGCCTTCGAACTCGGACTGGACCAGGATCTGGAGCGGCACGCCGATGTCACTGCCCTGCAGGCCCGCGAGCCCAACGTCGAGGGCGAGGGCGCGATCGATCAGGCGGAGCTGGTCCGCTGGGGGCTGCGGATGTCCCCGGATCGCGTGATCGTCGGGGAGATCCGCGGGTCTGAGGTCATTCCGATGTGCAACGCGATGTCCCAGGGCAACGACGGTTCCATGGCCACCCTCCACGCCAGTAGTTCGAAGATCGCGTTCACCCGCCTCGCGTCCTACGCCGCCCAAGGACCGGAGCGGCTGCCGCTGGAGGCCACCGCGCTGCTCGTCGCGTCGGCGGTGCATTTCGTGGTGCACCTCGACCGGGCCGCCGACCGGACGACTCGGGTGATCGCCTCGATCCGGGAGGTGGTCGACGCCGAGGGCGGGTCGGTGATCTCCAATGAGGTCTACCGCTGCGGCCCGGACCGCCGCGCCGTCCCGGTGGCTGGCGCCCTGCGCGCCGACACTCTCGACGACCTCGTCGCCGCCGGATTCGATCCCGACCTGCTGGCCCGTCCGGAGGGGTGGTGGACGCCATGAGCATCCACACCATGGTCGCCGCCGCGCTCGGTTTGGGGACCGCCGTCGGCGTGCTGCTGATCATGGCCGCCAGGCGCCGGACCGTGGCGCCGCCCTCGCGTCGTCACGAGATGGGGCGTGCCGTGCGTGGTCGGGTTGGTGACCGGCGGGTACTGCTGCGTCTGGCCGTGGCGGTCGGCGTGGGTGTGCTGGCCGGGGTTGTGACCGGGTGGGTGGTCGGCGCGGTGCTGGCCACCGCTGGAGCGTGGTTTCTGCCCCGGTTGGTCGGTCCGGACCGTGCCCACGCCCGCCGGGTCGCGCGGATCGAGGCGATCGCGTCGTGGACGGAGATGCTGCGTGACGTCCTGTCCGCCGCGGCGGGGCTCGAGCAAGCCATCCTCGCCACCGCTCCGCTCGCGCCCGCGGCCATCCGCGGCGAGGTCGCCACCCTCACTGTGAGGCTGGAAAGCGGGCAGCGCCTCGCGCCCGCGCTGCGGGCTCTCGCGCGCGAGCTGGACGACCCGACCGCGGACCTCGTCCTCGCCGCGCTCGTGCTCGCGGCCGAGCACCAGGCCCGCCAGCTCGGCGATCTGCTCGGCTCGCTGGCCATCACCGCCCGCGAGCAGGCCGCGATGCGGATGCGGGTGGAGACCGGCCGGGCCCGGACCCGGACCTCGGTGCGGGTCATCGTCGCCACCACCCTCGCCTTCGCCATCGGGGTCGTGGTGTTCAACCGCGTCTACCTCGACGTCTACAACACCGCCACCGGCCAGCTCGTCCTGCTGCTCATCGGGGCCCTGTTCGCCGCCGGGTTCGCCTGGCTCGCCCGGATCGCGACGGGTGAACGGCAACCGCGAGTGCTCGTCCTGGACGCGCCAGGGGTCAGCAGGACGCGAGATGGAGGAGAACGCCCATGATCCCCGCACTCGTCTTCGGCACCGGTGCTGGTGTCGGCCTCTGGCTTCTCCTGACGTGGGCTGTGCCACCTCGCCCGGCGCTGAGCGACCAGCTCGCTCAGGCCGGTGCCGGGCGGCCGGCCACGCCGATCGTCCTCACCACCGATGCCGCGTGGGTGCGCGCCTGGGGCCGCGTGTTCGTGCCTGGCCTGCGGATGCTCGGGCTGCCCGGCAAGAAGGTCGAGGCCGACCTGCGGGTCACCGGCCGTGGTGTCGACACTCACCTGGCGTCGAAAGCCGTGCTCGCCGCGGCCGGGTTGCTGGCGCCGTGGCTGCTGCAAGCCCTGCTGGTTCTCGGCGGGCTGTCGCTGGGAGTCGAGGTGCCATTGCTGGCCGGGCTCGGCCTCGCCGCGCTCGGGTTCCTGACCCCGGATCTCGAGGTGCGAGCCAAGGCGATCCGGTCGCGGCGCGAGTTCCGTGACGCCCTGTCCGCCTTCCTGGATCTGGTGTGGATCACCCTCGCCGGTGGAGCAGGGGTCGAGGCCGCTCTCGGTGACGCCGCGTCCGTCGGCACAGGGCCGGCGTTCGACAAGATCCGCCGCGCGCTGAACGCCGCGCACCTGACCCGCAGCACACCCTGGGCCACCTTGCGCCGACTCGGTGAGGAACTCGGCATCACCGAGTTCGCCGAACTCGCCGCCTCGATTTCCTTGGCCGGTACCGAAGGCGCTCGCGTCCGCGCCTCACTGGCGGCGAAGGCACAAGCGCTGCGGACACATCAGGTCACCGACGCCGAGACCGAAGCCCAGGCAGCGACCGAACGCATGGCATTGCCGGTCACGCTGCTGTTCCTCAGCTTCTTGGGGTTCATCGCCTACCCCGCGGTCGTCCAGGTCCTCAACGGGCTTTGAGTCAGAGAAAACCTTGCACAGGAAGGAAAGAGCAATGAAACCATACATCCGTACGATATGGACTGTCACGTTGGCGAGGATCGCCCTCCTGCGAGCCGACCCCGAGCGCGGCGAGATCACCACCACCGTCATCATCACCGCCCTGCTGGCCATCGCCGCGATCGCGATCATCACGCTCATCACGGCCAAATTGACCGAGAAGGCCAATTCGATCAACCTCGGGATCGGCTGACCATGCCGGCCCGGCGCCTTCGCCATGCGTTGTCCGGGGACCGGGGCGAGGTCACGGTCGAGCTGGTCATCGCGACACCGCTGTTGCTGTTGGCGTTGCTGGCGATCATCCAGTTCGCCGTGTGGTCCCACGCGACACACGTCGCCCAGGTCGCCGCCTCGCAAGCCCTTGCCGCCGCCCGCGTCCAGCACGGCACCGCCGGTGCCGGACACGCCGCAGGACAGCGGCTGCTCGACGACCTCGCCGCCGGCCCACTGCGCGAGCCACGGCTCACCGTGACCCGTGACGCGACCTCGGTGGCGGTGAGTGTCCGTGGCGAGGCCGCAACGGTCTTGCCAGGTGTGCACCTGCACGTGCACGCCGAAACAGTCGGCCAGGTCGAGCGTTTCGTGCCCAACGTTTACGGGTTCACGAATTCTGAAGCGTCCGTTGGCGGGAACCCGAGTGCTGGAGGCGCCGGATGACGGTATCAGGACGCTCCGGTTCGGTGCGACGAGCAGGGTTCGTCTCAGCTTGTGCGGCGCGCGGTGGCCAATTCGGTCATGTATCGCTTGGTTATCCGTCCGCCGTAGCTGGTGTCGATCAGGTTCGCGATGCTGCTCAGCAGGCCACGTTGACTGGCTGGCGGCATGGCTCGGTGTCCCGAGTAGGTCAAGAGCAGATCGATGTACTCCTGCGTGCTATAGGTTTGCTCCCACTCGTAGCGGCGGAACTGGACGGGACCGAAACGTCGCGAGTCATCGATCTCAGTCGAATCGGTTGGCACGTTGTCGGATGCCTGAAGGCGCAAGCCTGGCGGCGTGGTGGGGTCGAAGCGTTCGTAACGTTCCTGGACCTCCGCGAAGAACGGCTCGGTGCCTCCAGCGATGTGGTGCGTGGATATGACCGCCAAGGTGCCGCCAGGGCGCAGGGCGTCAGCGGCTTTGCTCGTCCGGATCTCGGGGTCGATCCAGTGGAAGGCCGTTGCGGACAGCACGAGGTCGAATCCGGCGTCGGGCAGCGGCCAATCCTCGAAGGCCGACACCACCACCTGGGCCGTAGGAAAGTCAGCGAGATGCCGCCGTGCGATGGCGGCCAGGTCAGGGCTCAACTCGACGGCGACGATCGCGCATCCGCGCTGGGCCAGGGGAAGTGTCGCTTGGCCGGTGCCGCAGCCGATCTCCAACACCCGGGACCGAGGGCCGATGCCGGCCAGGATGGCGAGGTCGTCGAACATCTCGGCGGGATAGCCCGGTCGGCAACGGTCGTAGCGTTCGGCGTCTTCGCCGAAGGTCGTTCGCAGCTTTTCCCGATCAACCTCAGTCACGAGCCCAGACTACTGGGGTGTCCTGATGAGCCCGGGCGGATCGAGTACGGCGGTGTAGCGGCTGGCGGCTTTGACGCTGAGTCCGAACAGGTCGCAGAGGTTCCGGACGTCGCCATTGGTGGCTCGGACTTCGTCGAGGATGCGGTCGGTGCGGATGTCGCGGGCGGCTGTGCCCAGTACGAGTCCGGGCCAGCGGGTGCCGACGGGTTTGGTGCCCAGCGCGGTGCGGTAGTGGATGAACAGGTGTGGGTTAGCTGTGTGTGGCCAACGGTGGTTGCGGTAATCGAGGTAGGCGGTCAGCCGGACGCGGACGGCCTCGGCGAGCAGGATGGTACGGCCGTCGAGGTGCAGGCGGCCGTCTCGGATGTCGGTGAGGTGCAGGGTGCGCAGCTGCCCGGCGGCCAGGCCGTGGAAGGCCAGCAGTGCGGTCATCGCCGCGCGGGTGGGGTCGGGGGAGGTCAGTCCTTCCTGCATCAGGGCCAGGTCGGCGGGCAGCGGCTGGCGGCTCTCGGGTGCGCCGAGGCGCAGCCTGGCGGTGGGGTCGTCGAAGGCGACCTTGTGTGCTTTGAGGACTTTGAAGATCGATCGCAGTCCGGCGCCGAGGGTGTAGCGGTCGTTGCCGCTGGCGGGCAGGACCTTGAGCACGTCGTCTCGGCTGATCTGGCGCAGCGAGTCGACTCCCTGATCGGCCCAGTTCTGAAGAACGGGCAGTGCCCAGCGCAGTTTGATCTGTGCGGTAGTGCGAACCCGGGGATGGCTGCGCGGCACGGTGCTGTTGCCGTCACGGAGCACCGTCCACCACAGGCGCAATTCGTCGATCATGGTCTCCGGCAGGCCCACCATTTGGGTGTCGAACCAGATTTCGACCGCGGGCGTGCCGTCATCCTCGACCAGGTCGTAGACGTCGAGGAACTCCCGAATCAGCCTGGCCGGCAAGTGAATGCTCGGCAGTTGCTCGATCAGGGTGACGGGTATGGGCGCGCCCGGAGTGTCTTGCAGGGCAAGGAGAATCTCCACTCCACGGCAGACCTTCTTGGTGGTCGAGTAGCTCCATCCGTGCTGCTGAGCGCACTCACGAGCGCTGCGGAACAGAAACTCGGCGACCTCAGGGGCCGGGGGTGGAGCAAAGCCTGCGCGCAGACCGGCAGGGAGATCGCGCGGAAGAGCGAGCAGCGCGAGCTGGCTGTGGGCAACCACGCGAGGCGGCGTCTGCGGGCGCGGTGGCAGCTTGACGTAGGGAGTCGCCCGAGCGGCGCGCTTGCCTCGCTGATGCAGGTTAGCCAGGAACAATTGCTGGCCATACTGGTTGGCCTCGGCGAGACTCAGGCCGGTCTTCGTCCAGCGCAACGACGCAGCCTGACGCCAGCACAACCGACACACTCCGTCGTCGTCGACGGTGACCTCCCGACCGCAGCAGGTGCAGGTGCCTACCTCGAATTTGGTGCGCCACGAGCGGCAGCCCCAGCACAGCCACTTGTGTTTGCGGACCACGCCCCAGGCGTAGCAGTCCTTGCACGAGCCCGGTTGTTGCGGCGCTTTGGGATGGCACAAGATGCACAGACCGGCCGAATAATAGTCCTGTGTGGACTGGCAGCGCGTGCACGGCGGTGGGGTGTATGGCCCGCCAGGCAGGCAGTCGTAGCAATAGTCGACTCGCAGCGGTTTGGTCCACGCCACGGGCTTGGCGCGGCAGCGTGGGCAGAACTTCGGGATTCCGCCCTTCATGCGGGCGGTTCCGATCGATGCCGCCCGAGTCGCGGCTTGACCGCCGGTCCGCCGGTGGTGGCTTCGCTGGTCTTCTTCGGTTTGCGGGCGGCGACCTTCTCCGGCTCGCGGACAAGTAGGTCGGTCGGCTCGCAGCCCAGCACCGAGCACAACACGTCCAGGTCGTCCAACCGGATCGTGGTCGGGGTGGTCGTCCACCACCCGGACATCTTCCCGGCGCTGATCTCCAACCCGGCCTCGGCCAGCCGCCGCCGCAATTCGGTCGACTTCCAGATTCCGGCCTCGGCGGCCTTCATTCTCAGATTCCAGCGCATGACGTCACCCTTCCAGGCCGATCAGCCGGGCGGCGATACGATCGTTGGCCACCGCCCAGGCGCGCTCGATGTGATCGTCGTGAACATGCACGTACCGGGTCGTGGTGGACAGCCACTCATGGCCCAAAAGTTCTTGTACCGCTTTGAGATCCACCCCACGGGCATACAACGACGAGGCGCAGTAGTGCCGCATCCCATGCGGTGTCAGGCGCCCCTTCCACCTCGGCAGGTGCTCCTCGACCGCCTCGGCGAAACCAGAGCGCAGCGTGTTCGCTCCCGCTCGTGTGCAGCGGCCGGTGTCACGGTCGCGGCGCTCGCTAGGCAGCAGCGGCGCGTCCGGGTCGGCCCAGTCCTCGCCGAACTGGTGCCGTACATCGGTCAGCCACCACGTCAGCAACGCATCCGCGCCGTTGATCGCCGGCACCAACCGGGTCTTGTGACCGCGCCCCTGGCTGCCCTTGCCGTAGCGGACGTGCAGCTTGCCCAACTCACCCAGGTCCGGTCGCCAGTCCCGGATATCCAGCATGGTGGTTTCCGTGATCCGCAATCCGACTCGCCGCCACAGCGAGGCCGCGAGGTAATCCCGCGCCGCCGGCAGGTACTTCCGCGACCGGGTGACCTCCGAGCGCCAGCCGCCGAACAAGAGGTCGACTTCCTCGTCCGACGGCGGGATACGGCTCTCGCCGTAGTCCGGGTTGGTCGGACGGTTGAACTCGTCGATCGGCTGGACCAGCACGTGCCCGGTCATGGCGTGGATGTCGCCCTGGTAGCGGACGAGGAGAAAGTCGAACAACTGCGACAGCGCGAGCGATTTCTTGTAGACAGTGGACCGCGCGAGCCTGCGCTTCTTCCTCTGGGACGAGAGGAACTGGTCAGCATCCTCTGGCCGTACCGTCCACAACGGACGGCCCAGGAACCGAAGGAACTCGAAGATCACCATCCGGTCCTGCCGGACCGCCTCGTCACCAACCCCAGCACCCACCGCGGCCAGCAGGTACTGGTCGACCAGTTCCTGCTCAAAATCCTCCAACTCCTGCGGCGTCCGCAGCCGTCGCCCGCTGCCCAACGACCGGACCACCGCGAGCGACATCCACACCTCACTTCACCAGGAGCGACCATGCGTCGCGATGATCGACGATCATTCAGGAATCCCGACCAAACGTCAACTTATCCTCGCGATCGCGCGAACCCACGGCTACCTGCACGAAGGCGTGACCAGGGCTTCTTCAGCCTGGACGAACTCGTAAGTGTTCTGACAGACACAGGCGCAACACCCTGACTTTTCCTTATCCAGGCCCAGTTTCTGGTGCGAGATCGACAGGAGCCTTCCGATGGGCAACCTCAGACATTCGCCGGTGCTCGACGGCGTGTTCCCGGACGGGCCGGACACCGTGTTGCTTCATCCCGCCGCCACCGCGCGCCACTGGCGGCGCCGACAGGTCCTCGCCGCGGTGCGACAAGGCACTGTCCTGAAAGGACTGGTGGGGGCGACTGTCGTGGGATTCGCTCTGGTGACGGGAAACGGATTCGCCGGGAAGTTCGTCTTCGCCGCCGTGGTGCTGATCGTCCTGCTGGCCGGATGGCGTGTCGCGTGCGCGGCCAGAGAGGAGCGGTGGCTGCACCGTGCTGCTACCCGGACCCGGTTGCGCCGCGGAGAGGGTTGGCGCAGCAGGGATTTCGCCGACCTCGGGCCCGATATCGCGAGGCTGGTGCGGGACTTGCTGGCCGGTGTCGACGAGCTGCATCGCACACCGGCTCGCACCTGGATCGACCCCGCACTCCCGGTTGAGGCGCACCGGGTGGTGTGGGAGGCCCTGTGCTGTCTGGACCGCGGCCGTGACGCGCGCGCCCTCGCTGAGGAACTCGCCACCGATCCCGACGCCGGTGAGGACCTGGTGGCCGCGGCACGCCAGGCGGTCACCACGATCGACCACGGCCTGGACGAGGTCGCCCGGCATCTGCGCGGCTGCCTGGTGCTGACCCGCGCGTGGGAAGCGAAACTGCGGCGCACCGATCTGACCTGCCGCACCGATCGTGTCCTGGCCGCGCTGCCCGGCCGCGAGGAGCTTCGCGACTTGACCGGCGCCGCGGAAGTGTTGCCGCGGAACGTGTTCGCTCACGTGACCGCCGCGCGGGACCTCACCCGGGCCGGGGAATTCCCCTGGGAGCGGCCACCCTCGCAGTGGCCCCAGCTCACGCTGCTGCCACCGCACCGCGCGACCACACCGCCCGGAGCCGGCGGCCCAGCAGGAGAGGGGAAGCCGTGACGCGGCAAGGAAGCAGACTGGTCGCAGGGGCACGGGGCTGGTGGCGCGCCGAGCGCGGATCGGTGACCGCCGAGGCCGTGCTGATCACACCGGTGTTGGTCATGCTGCTGGTGCTGCTGGCCGTGGTGGTGCACCGCGGCGTCGACGCGCGGCTGCGGCTCGACGACGCCGCCCACCAGGCCGCCCGCGCCGCCACCCTGCACCGCACCACCACTGCCGCTACCGCCGCCGCCCGCGACACCGCCGGCGCCGCGCTCGCCCAAGCGGATGTGGTGTGCCGTGACGTGACCACCACGCTGTCAGGATCCTTGGTTCCCGCCGGGGTCGTGACCGTACACGTCAGGTGTTCCGTCGACTTCGGACAAGCCGCGCTGCTCGGCGTACCCGGCGGGAAGACCCTGGTCTCGTCCGCCAGCGAAGTTGTCGACACCTACCGGTCCCAGGGCCGGCGGGGTGATGCCTGATGGTGGTGTCAGCGCACGAGCGGAAGCCCAAGCACGAGAGCGCGGAGCTGGGCGCCGGTCAGTGTCCGGTGCTGGAGCAACGCTTCGGCGATACGGCTGATGTCGGTCCAGTGCCGGTCGACGAGGTCCTGTGCGATCTCGGCCCACAGGTCGGGCCGGTCGACGGAAAGCCCGTAGACCTGGCGGGCTTCGGCGATCAGGGCGAGGTCGTCGTGCCCGCCGTGCAGGTAGGCGCCGAGACGGACGTCGTCGTCGGTCACACCCTCGTGACGCCGTTCGGCCGCGCTGGTCACATCGAGGACATAGCGAGCCTGGGCGAGTGGCCCGGCGTGAGCGACGACCGCCACCGAGGCCAGATCGACAAGGCGGGGCCGGACCGCGGTGAAACCGGCACGCCCGGCGCCGCGAGGCCGCAGCGTGACGTAGCGCAGCGACCGGCCCTGCAACAGGTAGACGAGGACGTGCCCGGCCTCGTGCCAGGCGGTCACGCGATCTTCGGTCACCTCAGGCGATTCCAACGTCGCGGTCACACCGCTCATTCTGGCCGCTGCCCAGGCTTGTCGCGCGCCCGCGTGCCCGGCACGTCCGTGTACCGGCTGCGCGGGTGGTGGCGGGCGGAGGAAGGGCGGGTGACCGCGTTCGCGCTCGCTCTCCTGCTCGGGCTGCTCGCTCTGACCGGGCTGTGTCTGGACGGCGGTCTCGCCCTGGCGAGCAAGGTCCGCGCCGGCGGACAGGCCGAGTCCGCCGCCCGTGCCGGCGCCCAAGCGCTCGACCTCGCCGCCTATCGCGCCACCGGTGTCGTTCGGCTCGACCCGGTGCGGGCACGTGACCTCGTGCAGCGGTACCTGGCCAGTGTCGGAGCCATCGGCACCGTGACGGTCGCGAGGGACACGGTGATCGTCGAGGTCACCGCCGTCTACCGGACTCAGCTGCTGTCGCTGGCCGGGATCGACGACATCCACACCCACGGGCGGGGCGCCGCCCATCCACAGCTCGGGGTCAGCGCCGTGGAGCCATGACCACACCCCGCCGCTCGTCTACTGCAGGGCAGCGGTCGTTATCGAGGAAGGAGAACAGGATGGCGACGACTGAAGAGATCGAACGCCGCGTCGCAGAGGCCGACTCCGCCCGCAGCGCGAAGCGATCCGCTACGGCACAGCAGGTTGGCGAACTCGCGCAGCGCCGAGCCACCATCGCGGGGCAACTCAGTGCCATCGAGCGAGAACTCGGCGACGTCCTTTCCGCGGCCGGCGATGTCATCGACGTCGACGAACTGGCGCGGTTCACCGACATCCCGGCCGCTGACCTCACTCGATGGCTGACCGCCCGGACGTCAACCCGCACCAGTACCAAGCGCAAACGGTCGGCTACCAACGGGAAGAGCGACACGGGTAGGCGACCGTCCGTGGTGAGGGCATCGACGGGCAGGCAGGCGTCCACGCTGCCCGAATCCGGTGCCGCATCTCGCGCTGGCGCGGACGCTCCTGTCGGTGTCGCGGTGGAGGGGACATGACGGTGCGTCCTGCACGCGGCAACCCGGCACGGGCACCGGGCGCGGCTCACCGCATCGGGTGGGTGGTCGCGGCCGTACTCCGGTTCGTCGGCCGTGTGGTGCGCGGTGTGCTCGCGTCAGTCGTGCTGCTCGCTCTGGCGGCCGGCCTGCCCTGGGCCTTGGTGTACTTCGTCGGCTGGCCGCTGCCTGATCACCTGCCCACCACCGACGAGCTGACTACGGTGTTGCTGCAGCCGATGTCGACCGGGTTCCTGCTGGATGTGTTGGCGTGCCTGGCCTGGCTGCTGTGGTTCTTCTTCACCCTCGATGCCCTCGCCTGCGTGGCCGAGGTGGCCCGCGGCGCTCGCCAGCCCGAGCTGCGCGAGCACAGCGGGCTGCTGCGTCGCCTGGTCGCGGTTCTCCTTGGCGCGGCACTCATCTCCGTCCTCGGCCGTACCGCCACCGCCGCGCCCGCGGCCACGACCGGCGGACTCACCGGCGACGGTCGCGGCCCGATCGTGGCCACCGCGCCCGCCTGGCACACCTCGGGCTCCGCCGCCGGGAGCACGCCCGCACCCTCGGTGGGCGGAGGCACTCAGGCGCGAGCCGCCGCTGCGATGGCGGCCGGAGAGGACAGGCCGCCGGGTATGGAAAGGGCGAAACCGCCGGAGAACGGGGTGTGCGACTCGCTGTGGCGCATCGCCGACCGCACGCTCGGCGATGGGGACCGCTGGCCCGAGATCTGGGCGCTCAACGCGGGCAGCGCCCAACCCGGCGGGCGAGCCCTGACCAACCCGCACCTCATCCACCCCGGCGACCTGTTCCGCCTGCCCGAAACCAGCAGCACCCGGCCCGGCCAGCACGCCGGACCACCGACACCTCCCGTCCCACCGCCGCCGCCCGCTCCCCCGGCGTCTGTGTCGCCGGTGCCGCCGAGCATCGAGGACCACACTCCGGCATCCAGCACGCCCGCTGCACCGGCGGCGACCGGCCGCCCGGACTCCGCCGGAGAACGGGCGGATCGGTCCGGGGGTGTGTCCTGGGGCAGTGAGCTGTTCGTCAGCCTGGGTGTGGCCGCGGCGGTCAGCACCGCGTTCGTGCTCCTGCGGCGCCGCCGCAACGCGGCCTACCGGCCAGGCAGCGGCACGCGGGGAGACGACCTGCCCGTGACCCCGGTCGTTTACCAGCTGCGCCTGGCGCACCTGCAGGCCCAGCATCACGACGACGACCTCGCCCTGGACACCGAGGCCGAGGAGCCCGATCCCGCCGCAGGCGCGGCGGGATCGCCTGCGGACGAGGGGGACGGTGGTCAGCGTGCTCTCGCGTCGCGCCGCCCCGGATCACGGTCAGTCCGGGTCCTCCCGCACGGCCAGCGGCGGGTCCTCGGCACCCGGACCCCGGAGGCGTCACCCGGACGGCGGATCATGGTGGCGCCGGAAATCGCCCTCGACGACGCCACCGGCCCCGACACCGAGGCGCCGGGGGTGGCCGGCGGGCAGATGCTGGCGCTCGACCTCGCCCGCGCGCATGGCCTCGGCCTGGTCGGGCCCGGCGGTTACGCCGCGGCCCGCGCCCTGGTCCTCACGATGCTCACCGGGGGCACCGAGGTCACCGTGCTGATTCCCGCGGGCGACCTCGTCCGTCTGCTCGGCGTCCCGGCCCAGGCTGAAGACCTTCCTCGCACGGTGCGGGTGGTCGACGACTTGACCGCCGCCCTCGACCTGCTCGAGCCCACTGTCCCGGCCGGCGCACCCGAGGCGGCCTCACCCGCGCCGCGGGTGCTGATCGCCAGCCCACCGGCCGATACGGACGAGCGGGCGCGACTGCAGAGCCTCCTGGACAACGGCGGCCAGGCCGGTGTCACGGCAGTGCTGCTGGGCCAATGGCAACCCGGCGTCACCGCCTACATCACCAGCACCGGGACCATCTCCGCCACCGGCCCCGGCCTGGGCGAGCCCCTGCGCGGCACCCGGGCGTTCACCCTGCCCGACACCGCCACCCGCGACCTGCTCGCCCTCCTCCGCAACGCCGGGCCCGTACCGCGACAACGTCACCCCGACCCTCACCGGGCCCCGGAACCGCCCAGCACCCCGGCCACCGGCGACATGGAAATGCCCGCGGCGAGCCAGGACAGCAACGACAGCCTCGAAATCACCGGCGGTCCCGTCCCCGCAGACACGCACGCGGCACCCGCACCTGCTGAGGAATCAGAGCCAGCCACCGCGCCGCCGGACGCGCCGTTCGCCACCTGCGCGGACAGCCACGGGCCGAGTACCGAGGCGGCGCCGATCGTGTTCTCGGTCTTCGGCGCACCCGCGCTGTACTGGCGGCCCGATCCCGCCCAGCCCGAGCACCTGCGCGAGATCTCGGACCGGTTTTCCCCGCGCCTGCTGGAACTGCTGGTATTCCTGGCCGTCCATCCCGGCGGGGTGTCCAGGGACGCGCTCATCGACGCCCTGTGGCGCGAGCACGCCCCGCAGCGGCCGGCCGGCGTGCTGCGCACCATCCTCTCCCGGATCCGCAGCGCGGTCGGCGGAATCACCGCGGGCGCGGTCAGCGAGCTGGTCCTCGTCGAGCACAGCCAGTACCGCCTCGATCCCGCCCTCGTCGAGATCGACTACCGCGGCTTCGCCGACGCGGTCGCCCGCCGCCGGGCAGCGACCACCGACACCGACCGCATCGCCGCGTACGAGGAGATCGTCGCCCGCTACGGCGGACTGCTGGCCGACGGGCTGGACGCCGACTGGCTCCCCGCCGCACGGGAGGCCACCCGCCGCGACGCCCTGGACGCCGTCGCGGCCCTGGCCCGCGCCCGCGTGCACACCGACCCCGACTACACGCTCGATCTGCTGGAAACCGCGCGCGCGTTCGACCCGCACAACGAGCTGCTCTACCGCGACATCATGCGCCTGCAACACACCGTGGGCCGCCACGAAGCCATCTCCCGCACCGTGACCCTGCTGCGGACCCGGCTGGCCGAAGTAGACACCACACCCACCCCGGAGACCACCGAGCTCGCACGGCGGCTACGCGCCCGCCACACCGGGATCTCCGACACCGGAACCACCGGCGCGGCAACCGATGACCGGCCCCATACCTGACCGAAGAGACATCACGCCGGGAAAAGACACTCCATTGCCCACAATGGAGAACAGTGAAATACCTCGACGGGCCACGGGCCCTTTGCCACCGGCGATGCTAGCGTCGACAGTGACAATGAAACCCTTGCGGCAAAAGAAAAGTATCTCCGTGCACACGCACTACCTCGACGCCTGTCCTGTTCACTCGACGATGCGCGACGAGTACTCGACATATTGCCCGACAAGGGAAACGCCACCCGCGGACGGGCGGCGAGAAATCACCTCAGCGCGAGGGAAGAGTGCACCGTCGGCGAACGCGGATCCACGCGCACCGCGGCGCACGCGGGCGGCAGCGCCACGGAGCCCAGTCGCGCGACGCGCCCGCCCATCTGTTCCTTGCCCTGGCCGAGCACGCGCAGCGACCATGTCCGCGATCGGAGACGCGGAGCGTGTCTGCCAGCGACGGGGCCGATACCCCGGCCGATACACCTCGTCTTCCGGTATCCGCTTAAGCCGGATCCCCCCACGCCTCGCGTTTACGCAGCGTATACCCCTGACGGGGGATCCAATGGTATCCCAGACACGCTTGACACCAAGCAGGTAATCACATCGGGCCGGGCAGCGGTGTCTGACGTATCGAACTTGGTTCAATTCACCCTCACCTTCGATGACATCTCACCTCATCCAGCTCTTTTCTCCTTATTGAATTCGGTATCGAATTCCTGCTTTAGCCGCCCCCCACCCGATTCGCCGTCAGCCTTCACCCCCTCCAAGTCGGCGCTGACCTGCGGACACCGTTCGCGAAATGCCGCGAATGCGGCTTCCGGCCGGACGGTATGCGAATTCGCGAAAATTCCCGCGAATTCGCCCCGAAAACCTATTGCGCGGCGCCCGGGGCAGAGTTACGTTTGTTGTGTCACCGGGAAAACCGGAAAAAATCGAAATACCGCACCCGGCGCGAGCTATGTCCACAGCGCCGCCAATCCCGAAACGGGGAGAAAATGATGTCAGCCACGAACACGCCCGCCGACGAGGCCATTGGCTACCTGATCGGGCGCGGTTTCACGCACAACCCCCACATGCACTGGTACGAGCACCGATGGGCGCGCGTCGCGGTCGCTGACGCCGAAGCCGCGTCTTTCGACGTGCACGCGTTCACCCGTGACTTTTACGGGTTTGAGGCGTGGCGGGTACAGCTCACCGGTGCACCGTTGGCCGTGTTCGCCGCGACCATCACCGCCGCGATCGACTGAACCCGCCCCATCCGGACAACCGCCGCCCCGGTCCCCCGCCTGCTGACCGTCATCCCTGTGCGTTGAAAGGAAACCCTGACGATGACCACGCCAGCCATGACTCCGGCCACGGACGGCGCGCCCGCCACCTTGCGCGCGGCACTGCGACTGCGCAACGGCGAACTTCGGCGCATGGTGGCCGAACAACTCGCCCACGACCCCACCGCCACGCTCACCCCCGGCACCATCGCGAATCGACTCGGCGGGAAATCATCCGGCGCGGTCGGTAACGCGTTGGCGACGCTGGAAGCGCGCGGGGAAGCCGAAAAGGTCGGTTTGAACCCGGTCACCTACCGCGCGACCACCAAAACCGCCGACGCCGCCAAAACCGCCACGGTCACCCCGCGCGGCACCACTCCCGCCGCCGCACCGTCGAAACCCGCCCCGCCCCCGCTGGTGACAGGGCCGGTACGCCGTCCGAACGGGCAGATGTACCACCCCCGTAGGTTGTCCGGGCTGTCCGATGTGACCGCACTACGGCGATTGCGGGACGCGAACGTGTCCGCGCTCATGTACGGCCCGCCCGGTACCGGGAAAACGTCGGTGGTCGAGGCGGCGTTCGACGACCTCGTGACCATTCAGGGCGACAGCGACACCGTGACCGACGACTTCGTGGGTTCCTACACCCAAACCCCCGACGGGCGCTACGAATTCGCCTACGGGCCGCTGGTGACCGCGATGCGAGACGGGCGCGCGCTGTTCATCGACGACGCGACACTCATACCGCCGACCGTGCTCGCGGTGGTGTACCCCGCGATGGACGGACGCCGCCAAATCGTCATCAAAACCCACAAAAATGAGGTCGTGGACGCCGCGCCCGGGTTCTACGTGGTGGCCGGACACAACCCCGGGGTTCACGGCGCGGTGCTCACCGACGCGCTCTCGTCGCGGTTTTCCGCGCAGATCCACGTGTCCACCGACTACGACCTCGCCACCCAGCTCAAGATCGACCCGAAAGCCGTTCGGGTAGCCAAGAATCTGGCCACACGGCAGGACAAAGGCGAGATCGGGTGGGCGCCGCAATTGCGGGAACTGATCGCGTTCAACCGGATCGCCGACGTGCTCGGCATCAGTGCCGCCGCCGGAAACCTGGTCGGCATCGCTCCCGAAGAGGACCGGGACGTGGTCGCCGATGCCGTGCGCAACGTGTTCGGCGCCGACATCGCCCCGCTCTCACTCGGGGCACAGTTCTAGCCCGCCACCATCGACCCGCGCGCCTGCCCGGAAAGGACCTAAGTCATGACCGCCCACGTAGCCGCACTCGCCGCCACGCCAACCGCCGTGTTTCCCGCCGCCCCCGAGTGGTTGGCCCTGTCCGCCGCGTTCGGTGACGAGGTTCCCGCGATCGCCGACCGTGACGACCTAGTGGTGACCGTCGCGCCCGGGGCGGGCCATGGTTCCCCCGCGTGTTTCTTCCCCGGCTCCGCCACCATCGAAGTCGACGGATCCCATCTGGACACCGGTGTCGACCCCGCCACCGTCGAACCGCACCGGGTCGGGGACCGCAAGCGCTACCGCACCATATGGGGGCTGCTCACCCACGAAAGTGCCCACGCCAAGCATTCCGTGTGGAACGTTCCTTCCGGCGCGCCACCAGGGGCTGCGGCCGCCGCGATGCTACTGGAAGAGTCGCGTATCGAAGCGGCACAGGTGCGCCGCCGCCCGCGCGATCGGTACTGGTTGCGGGCTAGCGCCACCAACCTCATCCTCGCCGACACCAAGGGCCGCGCCGCAGCCCTCACGATGTCCGCCCACAGCGCGGCCACCGCCGCCGCGCTCCTACTGGCACGGATAGACGGCGGGATACTCAACGCCCGCGAAACCGCCGCAGTCGCCCGAATAGTGCGCCGCATTCTCGGAACCGACACCCTGGCGACCCTGCGCGAAATCTGGCGCGAGGCCCACCGCACCGCCGACAATGACGCCGACACCATGATCGACCTCGGACGCCGCTGGTGTGAGGCAATCGGCACCGACCCCGACGCCCCCGGCACCGACGAGCCGGGCGACGGCGAGGTCACCCCGTCGCCACTGGCCGATGCCGTCTCGCGTGCGGTGGGTGCCATTGCGGCCGAAGTGGACAGTGAACCCGCACCCACCGATCTCGTGACCGAACGGCTGGAAGCCGCAGCCGCCAAGGAAGCAGCGCGCGAGGCCGCCGAACGGGACGCGGACACCGTGTTCACCAGCGGCGGTAGCCGGTCGGGCGGTACCCGGACAACAGGCACGCGCCCGCCGACTGCCGCCGAACGCACCGCCGCACGGCACCTCGCCCGCGCGCTGGACACCGCCGGGGTACGTGACCGCACCGCCACCAAGACAACGTCGGCAACACCACCGGGACGGTTGCGAATGCGTGGCGCTATGGCCGCCGACGCGCAACGTGCGGCGGGTGTCATACCCACCGCCGAGCCGTTCACCCGCACGACCCGTAGGACGGTGCCCACCCCGCCACTACGGCTGGGCATCGCGTGCGACGTGTCCGGTTCGATGGGAAAGTTCGCGCGCCCGGTGGCCTCGGCCGCCTGGATCCTCGGCCAAGCCGCCCACCACACCCGCGTGCCCGCCGCCACCGCCAGCGTGATCTTCGGCGCTACGGTCCGCCCGCTCACTCACCCCGGAACAGTGCCCCGCGACGTGACCGAGTTCGCCGCCCTCGACGGTGTCGAAGCCCTCGACAGTGCGATCAGCGCACTTGATGGCGCGCTGAATCTTTCCCGTGCCGACGCCGCGCGGCTGCTGGTCGTCGTGACCGACACCGACATCGTCGACGACGACTACCGCAGCAACGCGCAGAAGCGGCTCGAACGGTTACGCGCCAACGGGTGCGCGGTGTTGTGGCTGACCCCCAAGCGGGTCGTCCCGGATGCGGAGCTTGTGAAAGGGGACACCGTGCACCCGCTCACGAAGCCGACCACCACCGCCCGCGAGATCGGCCACGCCGCCACCGCCGCACTACGCGCCACCCGCTAACCACCCACAGACCCCGGGCGGGGCGGACACCCTCCCCCCTCA
Organism: Amycolatopsis sp. NPDC000009; assembly: GCF_055563465.1. NCBI lineage: Bacteria > Bacillati > Actinomycetota > Actinomycetes > Pseudonocardiales > Pseudonocardiaceae > Amycolatopsis > Amycolatopsis sp. NPDC000009. Next base: position 65,724 of record NZ_JBVHDI010000006.1, on the reverse strand, counting down.
TTTCCGCCCCGCCCGGGCCCACGCCACAACCGGAGAGGACTACCCGATGACCAACACCACGATCGCGACCGTGGGCGAGCTGATCGCCGCCCTCGGCCACTACGACCCCGTACGGCTCGCGACACAACCCACCTACCCCCTGGAAAACCTGCTCGCGCGCGTCGTGTGCGTCCCGGATCGCGCCGATCAGCCCGTGGTGTGGCTCGGAGCGAGTGACCAGGTCGGATACGTGCCCGCGCCCGTCGCCGACGCGCTGGGGTGGTCGTGATGACCACCGACGAAACACCCAGCGACGCACCCGCCTCGCTGGCCGACCGCGCGATCACCGTCGCCCGCCGTCACCGCGTTATCGCGCCGCGCGCGTTCGCCGATCGTCACCGTGCCCGGTCGTCGTGGAATCGTCGCGCGATCACCACAAGCCATATCGCGGCCGCGCTCGGCGTCGATGTCGACACCGTGCTCGTGCGGGACGACCCGGACCGCCACTACGGCACCGGGGCCACCCTCTCCCCGGGGGATTTGATCGAGGTCACCAGCGACGGCCGCCGCTGGTATTTCATTCCCGACCCGTCCGGGTTCGTGATGTGGTCCTGGCTGTTGCTCGGCCCGTGCCCGGACTGCGAGGCACCGCGGGTCCCCATCGCGCGAGTCGCCGGCCTCGCCGACCTCGGCGCCCACCTCGACCCCGAGTCCGAGGAGCGCTTCTTCGACACCGCGCCCTTCGAATTCCACGGCGACCCCGCCCACCACCGGCACTGCCTCTACTCCGCACATGCGTCGGAACTCCGCGCGGGACACCGAAAGGAGCCCCTGTCATGACAACGACTGCAGTCGAGACGGCTGACAAACCCGCACGCATCAGCAAAGAAGACCGTGTTGCCCTCGCCGCGATCGACGTCGCGACCGCGCTACCGGGGAAATGGACGGTCGGCCGTGGCCGAGACCGGGACCAGACCGCCGACGTCGTGTGCCTGGCCACCGGGGTCAGCGTCGGCTTCAAACCGGTACCAGGACCGGGCTCGTGGCGCTACCGGCTCGTTCCCGGGGACCTGCCGCGAGAACTTGACGACGTTTTCTTCTGGTACCGAGACCCGTTGCCCGTTGCCACGTTCGCTGTCGGTGCCCCGGCCGCCGAGGTCGCGATCCACATCCAGATGCGGCTGATCCCGTCCTTCCGTCAGTGGCTCGACCGCGCCCAGACCGCCCGACGCGAACGCCTCGAAACCCAAGCACGCCAGCACAAGGCCCAGCTTCACATCGCTGACCAACTGGCAAGCGCGTTCCCTCAGGCACCCGAGCCTGCCCGCATCTACTTCAGGAGCGGCGACCTCGTGAGCATCACGCTGACCATGGCGGTCGACGACGCGCTGACTCGTATTTCCGCGCTAGCACAGGCACTGCGTGCCGATGACGCCACCACCGCACTGTCCACAACGGAAACCGAGGAGACGACATGACCACGATCAACGCCACCCTCACGCGCCTGCTCCCCTGCGATCGTCACAAGGCGTCCCTCGTTGAGGTCTTCCTCGGCACGGGCCCAGGAACCCAGTATGTCGGCTACCTCGAATCCGCATACCCGGACAGGACACCCGACCCGGCGACCGTCGCCCTGCTGCCCGTCGGGCGGCGATTCCTGACCGCTACCAGCGAGACCGACTTCTGTACCGCGTTGGACGTCCTGGCCGAGGCGTGGCCGATGTGCGGGTTCGGGCCAGCGGTGTCCGGCTGCGACTACGACCTCGCGACGTGGAAGACGTGGCAGTGCAAGGGCCGTCACGCGGGCGGCGCGTACACCTTTGACGGCGGTCGAGTGCTGTACTTGCCCGACGGTGTTTTCCGTATCGACAACGCCGAGAATGACTGGCACAGCATCACTCTTGACTGCGAGCAGCCTCCTACTGGAGAAGGGTCCACGCTTGCCGGGCGCGCTCGTGAGGCCTTCGACAGGGCCCGACGGCAAGACCCTGGTCTCGACGTCGGCCGCGATCCCGCCTACCTCAAGCGCGCCGCCCTCCGCCGCGCCCTGGGGCGTGACGTGGCCGAGGAGTTCGGTGTGGCGCGGACGGCGGTGACGGTCACCGACGACCCCGACCGTCAGCACGGCGGGTGGCACTGGTTTCGGGTGACCATCAGCGACGGCGGCACCGACTACCGGCTCATCTCGTTCGACGGCGTGGTGGACGACCTGCGTGTCCTCGGGCCGTGCCCGGAGTGCGGCGGCGAGGTACCGCTGCTCGCGGCCAACGACCCTGCGGCGCTGGGCCGCTACCTCGACGCACGGGCCACGGGCACCCCCGTGCCGTGCCCGCCCGGGCTGACCTCCGGCGTCGGCCACACACCCGGATGCCCCGTCCGCGAGGACCTCTGACCCGGCAATCCCACGAAGGGACTTTGTGATGGTCACGCGCACCGACTTCTACCTCGGCACCGGACTGACGGCCCTTTGGCTCGGTCCCTGCAGTTCGCCTGCCACCCCGACAACCTCCTCAGAGACCCCCACGGCCGCGCCGTGCTGACCGCGAGACAGCCCCCGGCCTACCCGCCACCGACTGCTCGCACATGCTCTGACACAAACCCCCACGACCGCAGAGTCCGGAAAGGACAGATCAGCAATGCCTACGTTCCTGCCTATTCCCCATGACCTCTACCGTCGCGCTGAACCCGGCGCGGGCGAGATCCTGCCCGCCCTGACCGGACGGGACAAGCGGTACCGCCCGGTCGAGCGATTCGATCCGGACTGGGGTTTCGTCCTGTCCGGTCGCGCGTCGATCGTCGCGGTGGTGTCCGCGCTGTACTGCGGCGAGCTCGACGTGCCCGAGCGCGTGTGGCCCGAGGTACTGCGCCTGTACTGCCCGGCCGCGTGGCGGATGCTCACCGAGGCGGAGGTCTCGTTCGAGCAGTGGAACAGCGGCCGCTGCGAGGCGGTGCTCGCCAGCCGGGTCGGGGCCAGCGCCAACACCGAGCTCGGCGGCTACGCCGTGTTCGCGGTGATGGACGTGCCCGCCGTCGTGGCTGAGGTCGTCGGCACGCTGGGCGCGATTCCCACCTTCAACTGACCAACCTTTTCCCCTGTACTGCAAGGAGGGCGACACATCATGCGCGACAGGAAGAAGCGTCTCTTGTGGACGGTGCTGGCGGTGATGCTGCCCGGGCCGTGGACCCCGGTGATCGTGCTGGCCTACGTCCTCGACCGCGCCGCCGACCGCGACACTTCGCACCACGACGCTGCCCGCCTTCTACGGCTGGGCTGACGCCTGCGGCGGGCCGCCGCGCTTCGGCGTGCGTGTGCTCGCCGACGACGACGAACGCCACACCACGCACCCGGTGCTGGCCGATCCCCGCGCCCGCGCCGTGGTCACCGCCTACTGATCACCGACAACCTGAGAGAGGACGCCATGTCGCTCCACACCACGCCTGCCATACAGGCGGGCGAGCCACGCAGCGCCGCCGAGCACTACGCCGCCGCCGAGTCCCTGTTCGCCCAAGCCCGCGCGATATACCCGGACCTCAGCAGCCGCGCGTATCACCAGAACGAGTACAAGCGCTGCCTCGATTGGGCACGCATGCACCTGCGCCTCGCCGACGCGATCACCGCAGGAGCGGGGCTGGTCCTCGCGCACCGCCACCTGCTCGCGAACCCCGACGTGCGTCTGCACGACACGCGTGTCGCCGCCGAGGCACGGTCGTGGGACGAGTACCTCGAAGTCCAGCACGACCCGGCTCGGAGGCCCGCATGACGGCCCCGCTGTGGTTACGGCCTCGCGGGCCGTTGCAGCCGTCCTGCCCGCGTTGCCACGCCAAGATCGGCCACGTCCATCACGAGTGGTGTTCTGTGGCGCGCTGTCTGGCCACCGGACAGCAGCGCACAGGCCACGCCGAGGCCTGCCCATGCCCGAAGGACACCTGGTTCGGGCGATGGCCCGGCGCGGCCGAATGTTTCGAGTTCGGCTGGACCTACAGGGACGGGCTCCCCAACCTCAATCGCCTGATGACCACCGCCACCTGGGATCCCGTCGCGCACCGCTGGATCCACCCCCGGCACCAGAACACGACTGTCGAAGGAGAGCCACGATGACCACACTCACCAACGCTCTGGACGCGTCCGCGGGCATCGACCACGCCGCCGGCGAGTACTGGATCGAGTTCGTGCCCGCAGCCCGTGCCGAGCCATACCAGGTCACCTTTCCCGCTGTCGTCGAGCCCCGCCGCCACCACGGCGTGTGGGTACGGCCCCGGCTGCGCCGGGAGGTCGCTGAAGCGATGTGCGAGTGGCTCAACCTGGTCTACTCGGTCGACCCTGATTGGTACCCGCTGGCCCGCTTCGAAGGCGATCTGCTGGTGGTCTTCACCGGAGACGCCGCTCACCACCGCCACGAGATCGCCCTCGGCGCCGACGGCCGCTACCCACTGGGCGAGCTGGGCCACTGGTTCCTCTCCGGCCCGACTCACACCCCAGGCAGCTTCTCCCACCGGCCCGCCGGACGGTGCGAAGGTCGCATCCGCCGCTACCCCGCCGAAACCCTGGTCACCTGTGACCCGAACAACCTGCCATTCAGCAGGTTCTCCGCCCGCGTCGAGGCCCGCCACGACGCCGAAGGGTGTATCGCCGAGTTCCGGCCCGAGATAGCCGAGGCCGTCGCCGGATTCTGCACCCGCGCACACAGCGGTTGGCCTGATGACTACCCACAGGTGTACTTCGACGGTGACACACTGGTCCACGTCCACCAGCATCGACGCGCCCGCGACGGCTATCTGCCCTGGCGCATCGAACCCGGCCCCGACGGCACCTACCGCATCGACAGCGACGAATGGATCTTCCACCCCGTGTCAGCAAAATCCAGGGAATCGTGCCCACGTTCCAGTCATCCTGACCCAGGCCAGAGAACCAGACGCGATGCGCGAAAGAGGACCCGCGCCCAGTCCCCACTCGGGCGGCACGGCAGGTTCCCGTTGAATACGGCGAGGGATCGTCGGAAGTTGCATAGCGGCAGAAGACTCTATGCGGCAGGGCGTCTCGTTGTCCGCTTTCGATGGCTCTCTTTCGAGGTGACGTGAATGAACTGTGGTAACAGTTTTCGCGGGTGGATCTTCAGTCTTTCCGCGATCAGAAAATGGCGTTGCGGGGATGGCAGCAGCGACCGGGCGAGGTGAGAACGGCGGTGCCTCCGAGCCCACGAAGTACTCGCGCGAAGAAGGAACCAAGCTCACATTGCCGACCGCCGGCCAACCAATCTCCGGCTCCGCGTCGCAACTCACTCGTTGACGTGGCTGCCCGCCGCCTTGACCCACGACGTTGTGTTCGCGCTTCCGGAAGACCAGCAGGCCGCCCTCGCCGTGGCCCCTGCTAGCGAAGGCCCGGCCTTTCCGTGCCGGCTATCGAGCTTGGCACGCCACCGGCTCACAGCCAAGGCATCACCACCGCCCTGCGCACGACCGCCGGACACGGCTCACACCAGACCCAAAGCTGTTCGAGTACTTCGACACCACCACAGCAGCGCCGCTGGACCTGCGGTGCGCGACGGACGCGCACCAGCTACGCGCAACCTCGAATCCCGTCGCGACACGGGGGCGCACACCGCGATTCGGCCACAGGAACCGCCCTGTGGCCCGGTCAGTCCGGCTGACCGGGCCACAGGGACGTGCTTTCACACGGTGACGGTAGCGGCTTCCGTCGGCGTATCAACGTCGGTCTTGTCCGGGTTGATGGCGAACCGTTTCGGGGCCTCGCAGGTCTTCCGCGCGTACCCGTCGACAACAAGCTTCTCCAAAGCGTTGTTGACCGCCCCGCCCGACCGACCGAGCGCCTTCCCTATCTGGGCTGGACCGAAGCTGTCCTGGGGGCGCTCGGCCAGATAGTCCTCCACCAGCGCCCGCAGCCCACCCTTGCGCAACCGGTCTTTCGACTGCGCAGCCACAGGCTTCACGGGCATGGTCGACGGGGCGTCCACGGTGTCTCCGGCGTCATCCGTGGCGGGCAGCGTGCCATCCTGGCCCGACGGGCCAGCCTTCTCGCCTGTGCTGTCGTCGTCGCGTGTCGCGGTGGCCTGGCCGTTCTTAGCGCCGTCGTTGACGGCGGGATCGGTCGTGTCGTGGATGTTGGTGCCGGTCGCGGCGGTGTCGGCAGTGATAGGGACGCTGGACGCTGTGGCGGTGTTGTCCGGTTCGGCGTCGGCGGTGTCCTCCTCTGACGGTGCGGGCGCCCAGGTTGTCGGGCTTGCGGGGCCGTCACCGGAGGTGCGGATGACGGTGCCGTCGCGGCCCCACTGAGTCAGAATCTTCGCGGCGGTCGACCGTCCGACCCCCGCTGCCGCCGCCAGCCGGGCGGTCGTGGCACCGGGATCGGCGGCCAGCGCGGCCCAGACCTTGTCTACGGTGGTCGAGGTTTTCTGTGTGTCATCGCTGTTGTCGACGACGTGCAGGTGACGGTCAGAGACCGCGTCAGCGGCGTTGTTGTTACCGGACATGACGAAACTCCTTGTGAACAGGGGGAAATGGTCACGCCCCAGCCGGGGCGTCGCCCGCCGGTGCGCATCCGGCTGTTCGGGCTACACGCCTATGAACGCTCCATTGCTGCCTTCCTGTCAAGGGAACCGTCCAAACAAGACAGACGTCTCGCGGGGACGTACACGCGCGTGGCCGGAAATCCTTTTGACATCGCGGCAATGTGCGACGAATTGCCTTCATGCAGGATGGCATCGGCCGGGAATTTGTGCACCAGAAGGGTTAAATACGTCATTGCCGCACCCGGCAGGGGTTGACAAAACCCCGGCAACGAAGCGTCCATACAGGTCGGTTCACACCGACACCTAGCCCCGAACCTGAAGGGACGCATAGCAATGACGACCGAATCCGACACCGTGGAAACACCAGCCGTCGCCGTTGACGTGGCTGAGGCCGAAGAACTACCCACAAGCCTGACCGACCGTGACGACGGGACAGCCGATGCGGGAGAGACTGATGGCGAGGCCATCTTGCGTGACTGGGAAGGCTTGCCACCGGACGCGACGATTCTCGTCCCGGCGTTCACCACGCCGATGCGCACGCCGGACCATGCCTGGGCGATGCTAGTGCTGGCAGTGGACATCCTTGCCGCCGAATCTGAGGGGCCCGCCGATGTCGAGCTGTTCGCGGGTAGCTGGATTCCCGAGATGCCGTCGGCTGACTTACACGACGGAGACCTTGTCGTACGGTTGGCGCCACCCGCCGACCCGATCTGCATGTTGCCTCGTGACCGCGTCACCGATGTCGAAATGTTGCTGGCATACCACGGTCACTGGCAGCAGGTCGGTCTTTGGAAGGCGGTCGACGACCGCTGGCCGCGTATCGTCGCGCCGACCGCCGCCGCGCTGATGGGCTTGCATGTCGACGCCACCGAAGCCGCCGTACCGCCGGAACCCGCACCATCATTGTTCGTGCCACCCGTGAAATGGGCACGCGGTGGCGTCGCCAAACTTCTCGCCGTCGGAATGATCAAGGCAGGCGAGGACTTCATCTGGGCCCGTCGCCACATCGGGGTTGAGCACTTCGCGCGTGTCCGGGCCGACGGCTGTCTTGTTCTTTCCGACGGGCGCGCATACGCCAACCCGTCCGGCGCCACCACCGCACTGGGCGGCAATCACCAGAACGGCTGGAGCGCGTTCCGGCGCGTATCCGACGGGCGCACGTTAGGTGACCTGCGCAGCGAACTGGCCGTCCAGCGCGGCCAATGACCCCCAAGGGGCGGCGCCAGCACCGACGGTGCCGCCCCGTTGCCTTGCACCGTAACCGCCCGATACCGACCCGAGCAGTATCCGCGCGCCCAGTATCGCTGGCGATGCGTGGATCGCGCTGACGACGATATTGCCGACGTGCTGGTTCCGTCGACGCCGGGTCGACCGGTCAGCACGATGGGGTTCTCTGTGCTGACCGGCCGCCCGCGCGCCCGACGGGGTTAACGGCGCTGTGGATCACGAAAGATCGAACCCGGAGCACGGACCGACTTTGCGGAGTAAACCATGACGGAGGCTGATTTCCCCCACGTGACTCCAGGCGTCGCTCGCCGAGTGTCCACACCGGACGCGCGGCGGGCAGTGATGGCTGCATTCCACAGCCCGCAGTGGACTGCACCGGTACGCGACGCGCCCGGCCTGCTCCGCCACCGCCGACGCAACTGCGAGTTGCACGTACGCATCACCGACGAGGTGGTGTGCTTTGTCTCATTCAACATCGACAGTCCGTCCAGCCCGCGCGCCGCACCCGTGCGCGCTAAACCGGTTCGACGCCGACGACGAGGCGGGGTCGGGAACGTCTGGCCGACCACCTGGCGCGAGTTGCGATCCCGACTGCAGGCCGCAGGGTGCGAGCTGACCCGCCGCGGCAAGCATGAGCTTGCCCACTTGCCTGGTGGGGGCACCTACACCCTCCCCGGCACCGCGTCCGATCACCGCGCCTTGCGCAACGCCGCCCATGATCTCGCTGCCCTCGGCGTCGAACTACGCCGTCCGCACAAGCGGCCTCCTCGACGGGAGACACGCTGACTCGCTCCGCGCCCTCCGCACTCAAGTCGTTCAGCTGCGCCCGCTCCCGCGTCTCCTCGATGGTTCGACGACCGACGTCGTGATCGTGCCCGGAATCGAAAACTGGCCTCACCGCCGAGGTAGAGGTTCCTGAACCACGCGTCGTCGTGGACGGTCGCGCCTGCCAGCCACAGGTCCAGGTAGAAGCGCGCGATGTCGAAAGACACTGTCCGGCAAACTCCGCTCGGCGGAACCATGCATGGTGGCCGAGCGGGCGCTGGGGGCTACTCGTGGTCGTGTGAACGCAACATGGCTGAGAACTCACTGTCGGACAGCATTTCCTCTGTGACTACGTAAGAGCAGGCGAAGCACGTGCCCGTCTCTGAGCCGTATTCGAGCACCTGTGAGATCACGAGTGACTCGTGTCCACACATGTCGCACCAGCCCAAGCCGGGGCTGTCGTACCGTTCCTTTGGGTCGACCGGAAGGGCTTCTTCGGCGCGTGCTGCGCGGCGAGTGATCTCGTCTTCGCCGACGAGATCGATGTAGGCGGAGACGCGTTCGTACTCAGCAGCGGCTGCGGTAGCGGTAGCGATCTCAGACTCGCTGATGTGAGCGTCGGAGAGGGCGCCGAGTGCCGGATGCATATCGAGGTCCTGTAACGCCTTGACTGCCTCGGCTGGAACGATCTCGGATCCTCCTCCGCGGCCATGGCGGATCGGCTGCGTGACATCGAGTGCGTGTTGAAGGACGTTTAGATCGACTTCCACTGTGATGGACGAATCGTTGGGAGTGAAAGGGAGAGGGGCGAGGACCGTGATGAGCCAGTGACCGCCGAGCGTCTTCTGACCAACGAGTTTGATCAACTCGCTGGCTGGCTTTGTCTTTCCGTTCTTCCACTGGTCCTCGCCTGGCCAGTCCGTAGCCACTATGGCGAGCAATCCATTGGTCAATGCCGTGTCGAAAAGGGTAGCGGCGTGAGGCACCGTGCCGTCGCCGAGCGCAACCGTGTGGATCGCATACTGTCGTTGGCGCTGTTGCTCAAGAGCAGGCATGGGCCATGCTCCCATATCGCGGCGGGGCGCCAGGTTGCCGCCCATCATCTTGGCCTGATTCTGATTCGATTCCTCGGCCTGGCAACTGGATTCGGGCTGCGTCAGCTGTCGGACATTGCACGCATGCCACCCCTGGGCTTGACCTGTGGATTTGTGCATGAGTCGCGCACCTGGCGCAGACTCGGCGCAAGATCGGTGAGAAAGCGCAAGATTCATTGAGAACCTACAAATGGTCAATTGGATGGGCGGCTGGCACCGAAGTAGTCGTCGCCGTTCTCGCTACGATAGGGCGCGATCATCACCGGTTTCCCCCAGGTCGGGGCATGGACCATCTTCCCGTTGCCGATGAATAGACCGACGTGGTGGATTTTGCCGGCGGAGCCGTAGAAGACGAGGTCTCCTGGCAACAGCGGCTGTCCATCAGGGACACGTGGACCTGCGGTGTACTGGGTTTGCGCGGTGCGAGGTAGGGAGATTCCGGCTGCGTCATAGGCGGCTTTGGTGAGGCCGGAGCAGTCGAAGCCGCCGTCCTGTACTCCGTTGCCAGCCCAGACATAGGGCAGCCCGCGTTGTCCGCACGCGTAGTTGATCGCGGTCATCGCGGCAGGTGTGGGTGCCTGGATATTGTTGCAATCCCCGGTCCCCGCACCTGCGATGTTGACGCAGGACACGCCGCTCAGCGCGCCGACGATCTGCCGCGCGTCGTGCTCGTGATCGGCGTACCGGTCGGGGAATCCGGACCGCTGCACGGTTTGCGCGGCCTCAGCTACGGTCATCTGCTGCCAGTTCGGCACCGTGAGCAGGTGCTGATAGAACTGGGTAGCGGCGTATGTGGGAGTCCGGATTTGTTCCGGCGTGCCCCAGCCCTGGGAGGGTCGCTGTTGGAAGAGACCGAGGCTGTCGCGGTCGCCGTAGGCGAGGTTATGCAGTTTGGATTCCTGCATCGCGGCGGCGATTGCGATCACCCATCCGTACTCAGGCACCTGCATCTGCTTGCCGACCGCAACGATGGTGGCCGCGTGGCCCATCTGTTCGGGCCCGTACCCGGCCGAGGCCCCTACTGGCGCGCACGTGCCCTGGCTGGAGCCGGAGAGCACCGAGGCGACTCCGCTGACCGCGGGCATGATGACGACAACGGGCAGGAGGAACGCGGCCGCCGCCGCGGCTGCAAGCTTGGCGAAGTCAGACATGGGTGCTCACCTCCACAAGTGAGGTCAGGGATCGGTCCGGCGGATCCGGTTGGGGCTGGCGGGCGGCGGGATCGGCGAGGGTGGAGAGAGCCGACGCACGGCCGTCGCGCCCTCGGCTGCGGTGGACGTGTTCTCCTCTTCGTCGGGGGTGCCCGCGGTGGGCGGCGCGAGGCCCGGCCAGGCGCCAGGCAAACTCGCGAGTTCGATCCGGGAAGCTGTGCGGCGTGAGGTGCTGGTCAGGGGCAGCCAGACTGCGTCGCCGGGACTCGGGTGCGGAGTGCGGGGGTCGAGCAGGTCCGCGGCTGCCGTGGCGACGGGGACGGTGTCCGGGTGGTCGAGACCGGCGTGGATCTGGGCGAGCGCCCTGCGGGCGCCGGCCTCGCGGCGGGTGGTGGGCAGCCAGATCAGCACCGGGGTCGCGATGCCGGTGGCCTCGGCGAGCCGTTCGTATGCGATCAGCTTGCGGGAGAGTTTGGTCAGGCTTTCGGTGCCGGTGTCGTACTCGAGGAAGAATTCGACCTCGGTGTTGGCCGTGTTCCAGCGGCCGTAGGCGTCGGGGATGACCAGGTCGCCGAAGTGCCGAGCGCAGCGGGTTTCCGACCACCACGTTGTCACGGCCTCGGAGTGCCCGTGGGTGGAGTCCGCTGGCCGGTGTCGGGTGCGGGCGATCAGCGAGGTGAAGAAGTCGCCGATGCCGACGGTATGAGCCAGCCGCTGGTTGTGTGCGATGCTCATGGCCCGGTCGTGGCGGTAGCCGAGGTCTTTGACCTCGAGGCCGTGTTCGGCGGCGAGCACCCCGGCGCCGGCGGGCCCGAGGATGTAGTGCATCGGGGCTCGCCCGACTTGCTGGAAAGGCTGGAAACGGGACACCGCCCGCCACAGGTAGAGATCACGCAGCCGTTGCCGGGCCGAGCGGCCCGACGGGAACGCGGCGTCCTGCAACTGCTGGCTGGTGAGGACCCGGTGCTCATGGAGCAGGGCGAGGATCCACCGGTCGCGGGCGGTGAGCCGGGTGGCGAGGGCGGCTTGGTGATCGACCGAGTTCGCCGCCCGCGCGGTGGTGCGGCCGGGCAGGTGCTGGCGCAGTGCGTGCTGCTGTGTCGTGGTGATGATCAACGCGAAACCTCTTTCACAGGCTGTGGACAAGTGCTGTGGACAAAGCAGGCAGGACTCGTTAGCTGCGAGTGCGGCGCGGGTCGGTCTTGCGGGGCCGCTGCTCGGGTCGACGCTGTGCGGTCGAGGACGCAGGTCGTGTCCGCGCGGCGGATTTCGTAGCGTCGGCGGGAGTGCTGGCGCGGGTTGACGTGGGAGCGACGCATTCGCTGGCAGTGCTGGATGTCGCGGGCGTAGGGGCCCGTCGTGTGCGGCGGATCGCCGCCCGGATCTCCCGCGCCCGGCCAGGTACCGGTCTGGGCAGGGGTGTGGTCGTCATCGTGAACGGCTCGGTTTCCGCGCCATGGACGACCAGGCGCGCGGCGACGTGGTAGACGCCGAGGTGGGCGAGGTCGTGGTCGGACAACCGCGGTGCGGTGTGCCGGGACAGCTCCCGCGCGTCTTCCGGGGAGGCATTGAAGAACACTTTCGACCGCGCGTTGGTCGAGATGCCTTCCTTGAGCTCTCTCGGGAGCTGGCCAAGGTGTTGATGCGCCAGGGTCATCGCGACCCGGAACCCGCGGGCCTCGGCCAGCATGTCCTCCAGCGGATACGGCAAGTTCAGGAAGTTGTGGCACTCGTCGACCACAAGGCTGGCGTCGGGGCGCAGTCGTTGCGGGACGCGGGCGCGGGCGGTGGTGGCCTGCCAGGTGCGAGCGACGACGAGGGACCCGACCAGGCGGGTGGTTTCCTCGCCGAGGGAGCCTTTCGGGATCCGCACCAGGCAGATCCCACCCTCGTTGAGCACCCGTGACATGTCCACTGTGGACTTGCCGCCCGCGATGGCTTCTTTGACGAAGGGGCGCAACAGGAACGCCCGCAGTTTGTTCATCAGCGGCGAGATCACCTGGGAGCGGGTGGAGTCGGTGAGCTGGTCGTACCACTCCCAGAACCCGGTGAGGACCGGATCGGTCAGGCCGGCAGTGACGCGGGCGCGGAACGCCTCGCTCGCGAGAAGCTTGGGCAGATCAGCCAGGGTCGGGACGCCTTCCTGGGCGCGCAGGGTGAGGCAGGCGGCGCGCATGAGATCGTCGGTGCGCGGTCCCCAGAACGCGGAGTAGACGCGCCGGAACACGGAGACGAGGTTGTCGACCTCCCGGTCGGTTTCCCCACCTTCCAAGGGATTCAGGCACGGGGGTTTGTGGAGGGAGTCGGCGTCGAACAGCACCACCCGATCCGCCGCTGTTTTCGGCAGCCGGTTGAGGACGTCGGTGACCAGATCGCCTTTCGGGTCGATCAACACGACTCCGCGGCCGTGGTCGGCGTCGTCGAGGATCATGTTGCCCAGCAAGGTGGATTTCCCGGAGCCAGTGGCGCCGAGCACGTGCAGGTGATGGCGGGCATCAGCCACGTGCAGGCCGATGGGGCGGGCGTGGCCGGTGTCGGCCACCCCGAGGGGCTTCACGTCCGGTCCTGGGGTGGGAACCCCAGGTGGTGGGGCGACTGCTTTGGCTCCGGCGCGCTCGACGCCGGGAATCTCGGCGTCGAGCGGGAGATGCGCGATCGCCGCGAGCTCGGGCACCGACAACAGATCGCCCCGGCCGAGCCGCCGCGTGGCCAGCTCGCGCGCGGGCTGGCGCAGGCGGCGTCGGTGGAAGCGGTTGTGCTCGTCGAACGGGGCGAAGGCCGAGGCGAGGGCATGTGCCCGCCCGCGGGCGACGTCGCGCGCCTGGCGCACCGCGCCGTCGGCCGCGTCGGCGGGCAGCTGCGCGGCTACGGCGTAGCGCACGACGGTCTCGTATTGCGGGCCGCGCTGTTTGGCGACGATGGCCTTGTTCTGCGCGGAGTACTCCAGCGAAGTCTGCGGGTCCTGGCTGATGTGGCCGGAGCCGGTGGTGCGCCCGCTGCGGCCGACGTTCCCACCCGGGGTGATCAGGTCGAGGATCCGTCCGGCCAGGTGTGTCGAGGCCCCGGTGTGCACGCGGCGGGCGGCGCGGCGGGCCTGGGCGACCCGGCGTCCGGTGACCGGGCGGGCCAGTACCTGCACGCAGGCGTGCTCGTCCCGGCCAAGGCCCACGGGTGCGCCGAGCAGGCTGCGGATGGGGTCGGCGTCGAAGGCGGTGCGGATCGGCAGCGCCTCGGGCCGCTGCAGCCGTGACTGCCCGCCCACGGTGATCCGCCGCCTCCCGGTTGCGGGCTCGGGCAGCGGTGGCCGGGCGGGGGTGGTGCGGGTGTGGGAGCCGGGCCATGCGGCTTCGACCGCGCGTTCCACGAGCCGGGGCGGGATAACTCCGGGGACCCACAGCTGGATGGTGACGCCGTGCTCGCTGAACACGTACTCCAAGGCGACGTGCGGTTGACCGGTGAGGAACCGTTTCCACGCAGGGCGGAGCAGACCGACGAGGTTGGACCAGAGCGCGGTCCCGCCTGCGGGGTCAACGCTCGGCGGGGCGAGCACGGTGACGCAGCGCGCGTTCTCCTGCAGCAGGGTCTGGCAGCGGGCTCGCCACCATCGCCGCCCGGCCACCCAGCCCGCGAACGTCAGCGCGCACAGCGGGGCGGCGATCGGGCCCCACGTGAGCGCCTGCTCGTGCAGCGCGGTGAGTAACTCGTGGAGGACAGTGCCGGGGTCTTGGAGGTAATCCCCGAGCCAGCTCTGCCGCACAGTCGAGGTCATGTGTGTGGGCATGACGAAATACACCTTCCGATAGGCAAGAAGAAGCGGGTGGCTGGGGTGGTCAGGCCGTCTCGAGTTCGGCGGAATCCGCTGGGCCGAGATCGATGTATGCCTCGGCGAGGCTGGAGTCGGTGTGTGCGGGATCGTGCTCGGCGACGGCCGCCAGCTCCGCTGGGTCTGTGGTGACGGCGAGATTCTCGGCAAGGGAGGCCAGTGACTGGAACGCGACCCATTCCGTCCCGGAGCCGAGTAGTCCTTGGCCGCGTTCGGCCGAGAGCAGGAACTGCCGTTGCCCGGCGCCGAGGTTGAACGTCGCGGCGATGTCCTCGATCGCCTGCGGTGACTGCCGCAGCAGCACCACGGTCGCCGCGTTCGCCACGACCGCGCGACCGAGGTCGGAACCCAGGACGTCGGAGGTGTCCTGGGTCGCGACGGTCAGCCCCGCCCAGTGTTTCCGGGCGGCTTTGGCCATCCGGAACAGGAACTTCGCTCCCTCGGGTTGCTGCATGAGCAGCCACGCCTCATCGACCACGACCAGCCGGGGGCGGCGGTGCGCGGGGTTGGACACTTGGCGCCAGACGGCGTCGAGGGTCAGCAGGGTGCCGATCGCTTTGAGTTCCTCGGGAAGGTCACGCAGGGAGAACACGACCAGGTGGCCTTCAGGCGGGGTGGTGGTCGGCCCGGTGAACAGGTCGGCGAACGCGCCGTCGACGAACGGGTGCAGCCGGGCGGCGAGATCGGCCGCGACCGGGTCACTGTCGCCGGCGAGGGCGAGGGTGTCGCGCAGGTCCCGCATCAGCGGTGCCGGGCGTGTCCAGCTGCGCGGGTCCGCGCTGATCCCCGCTGCGGCGTAGGTGCCGGTGATCGCGGTGTCCAGCACGGTCCGCTCGGCGGCGGTGATCTCGCTGCCGAACAGCACCGCCAGCACGGTATGCAGGAACAGCGCGCGCCGGTTCAGCGCGTCGTGTGGTGCGGTGCGTCGCCCGCTCGCGCTGGTGTGGATGGGCAAGTCGAACGGGTTGAGCCGGACACCGCCGCCGCCCAAATGCACGTAGGTGCCGCCTATCTGGGCGGCGAGGCGGGCGTATTCGTCCTCGGGGTCGATCACGAACGCCTGCACCCCGTCCGCACCCCACCCGCCATCGACGTCGCTGTCGGGTGGCCGCATCCGCCGATACAAGTTGCGCAGGGTTTCGAGCTTGACCAGATACGACTTGCCCGCGCCAGAGCGCCCGAGAACGATCGCGTTGTAGTTGTCGCAGGCGAACCGGTCCCAATGCACCAAGCCTGCCGAGCCGACGTTGTAGCCGTAGAGCACCCCGGTCGGCGCGGCCGATACCGGATCGGTCAGGGGCAGATCCGGTGAGGTGAACGGATAGGCGGCCGACACAGCGGCGGTGTCGAAGGTCCGTGTCAGACCCAGTGAATCGAGTCCGAGCGGCAGGGTGGTGACCCAACCCTGCAGCGCGCGGTAGGTGGCGGGTTTCGCGTCCAGCAGCAGCGACGCGCACAGCGACCGCAACGCCGAGACCTCCTCGGCGAGAGTGTCCTCGTCCGGTGCGTGAATGGTCAGGTACAACCCGAACTTGAAGAGACGGCCTTCGCCGCGGGCGATCTGGCGGGACAGTTCGGCAGCGTCCTCGGCCGCGGCGTCCAGCTCCGGGTCGTCGAGGGTGTTCTGGCGTGCGCGGCGGGAGGATTCCAGCTTTCCGCGCTGGTTCTTCAGCTGCTTGGCCGCGGTGGCGGGGTCGACCGGTTGGACGTGGACGGACACGTCGAGGCGGGCGGGGTAGGTCAGCAGCGGGGCGAGCCAGCCGGGATAGACCTCCTGCGGGTAGCCCGTGACCCCGAACGAGGCGACCCACTCGTCGCCGACCTCGAGATGCCGGGCACCGACCGACAGTGCGTCCGGAGTGAACGCCCCGGCCGACGCCGGCCCGGTGCGAGTGCGATGGATTCGAGACATGTCGGGTTACCTGCCTTCGCTGTCGTCGGCCTCGGCGAGGCTGTCGTCGTAGTCCCAGTCCTCGTCGTCGGCCAGCCAGGGCCCGGCAGCCCCAGACCGCGATGTCTGCCGTTCCGGCGCAGCGGTGGAGCGGGGTGCGCTGGGCTCGGTGTCGTAGAGGTCGGTGAAGGTCGTGGTGCTGGTGACGATGTCCTCGGCCCCGGCCAGCGCGGCCGAGGGCGGCAGGAACGTGTCGGGGTTACAGGCCGCGGCCAGCACCCCGGTCGCGGCCGGGGCGTCGAGCGGACTGACGACAACCCCGGCCGGGGTCAGCAGCTCGGCGGCTTCGGCCATCCGCCGCACCAGCCGCTGCTCGGCGGCCTGACGGGCACTGGGGTCGACCTCACGCCGGTGCCTGGCCGGTCGCCACCGGGAGCCGGGCCGAGCGTCCGTGCCGAGGGCAGGGATCGGTTCCCGTAACACCAGCAGCACCTGGCGGCGCAGCAGGTCGGCGTGGCGCGAGAGGTCGTCGAGGTAGTCGGCGTGGTCCCGGGCGGCGGCCTCCAAGGCTGGATGCGGCAGCCCGCCGGCGTGATGGCGCAGCTCGGTGATCTGCGGCGCGAGGTCGAGCCGTTCGGCCCGGACAAGGAACTGCACCGGCGCGGTCAGGGAGTGCAGGTAGCGGGCGAACGACCCGGCCAGCGCCTCCTGCTCGGCGGGGGTGCGCAGGGAGAAGTTGACCGTGGAGCAGGCGGCGATGACCGCCAGCCCGTCCGGGCCGAGATCGACCACCCCCATCTGGCCGGTCCCGGCGACACCGCGGGCGGGCAACTCCAACGGTGTCGGCGCGATCTCGTCGTTTCCTACGTCGGCGGCGAGCCAGGCGGGGGCGGGCCGGACGCCTTCCGGGGCGGAGACCCGGTGGCGCGGGGCGAGGCGTTGCCGGATCGCGGCCAGTAGCAGCCGGTCCAGGAGAAGCCCGTCACGATGGCCCAGCGCGATCACCGTCACCGCGATCCCGACCGGGACCGCGGCGCACAGGAACACCAGCACCGGGACAACACCGCGGGTGGCGCCATAGAGGGCATAGAGCAGGAGCCCGGTGACGCCGAGGATCGCGACCTGCCGCGCGGTCAGCGGGCCGAGCACACGGTCCGGGCGGTCGACATCGGCGGGAATACGAACGAGGCGGCTGGACATGAGCGGGGCTCCTCACTTCTTTTTCGGGCGACGTGGGCGAGCGGGCAGATCCAGCGGCAACCGCAGCTGCGTGCCCGTCCGCTTCGGCCGCGCCGGGGCACTTGGCGTCGGCATCTCGGCCGGTGTCGACTGGCGGTGGACGCCGAGCGGGAGCGGGTACTGGCCCGAGGCGAGTGGCCGGTTGCCGGTGTAGGCATCGCGGACCGGACGGCGGTGCGCGCGGGCGGCTTTGGTGATCTCCCCGGATTTGGAGATCAGCGCTGGCCCGGTCTGCGGTGCCCGCGTCGTGCGGGCGGGATCGGCCAGGTCGTCGGCGAGTGCGCGTCGGGCGCGGCGCGGGGTTTGCGGTGGCAGATGGATCGGCAGCATCCCGATGCTCGGGGCGATCAGCGCGCCGCGCAGTGTCACCGGTGGCCGAGCCCGGCGGTTGACCTGCCCGTCCGGGAGCAGAAGCCCGGGCTGCGATACCGGTGGTGGTGCGGGGTGCCCGGCGGCGAGGTCGTCGGCCAGTGTGCGACGCGGCTCCCGGGAGGGGTTGTGGCGCACGGTGATCGGCAACCCGAGCTGGTCGGTGGGGAGCACGTTGGGCAGATCCTTGGGCGGCATCGCTCGCGGGTTCGGGCTGGCGGTCACGGCGTCGCCGGTGCGGCGCACGGTGAACAGCGATGTCTGGCCGGGGCCCGGGGTGCGGTCGGCGGGCAGGCCCGGCCGGGGGATCTCGTCGAAGCCCCGGCGCGGTGTGCGGAACGGCTTCGACACCCGCCGCACCCGCAACGGCAGCAGGTACTGGCCCGAGCGCGTCACCGGCGGATCCGTCTGCTCCGCGGGACCTCGGCCCGTACCGCGAGGATGCCGCCCGCCGCCGCGTTTGCCGCCGCCTACGACGCCACCGAGCAGTCCCATCGTCTTGTAGGCGATGACGCCCCGGATCAGGGAGCCGATCAACGACCGCCGCCCGCTGGAACGGAGCGGGGACAGGAACCAGAACGGGATCTTGATCAGCACGAACATCAACGCGATGCACAGCAGCAGGTTCGTCAGCGCCGACGGCGTCGGGCCGAAGATCGTAAACCCGCCGGGCGCGAAGAAGATCTTCAACCCGGCGACCAGCGTCAGTGACTGGGCGACCTGGATGCCCAGCACTCCGCCGTAGGCCTTCCACCACGTGGTGGCGATGCCCTCGGTGTGTGGGAGGGCGTGGAACATCAGCGCGATCGGGGCGGCGGCGATCAGCAGGATCGTCACGATCACCCGCACGATGAACGTGATCAACAGGACGAGCAGCATCACCACCAGCGCGACGCCGAGCAGCGCGAGGAACAGCCCTCCGCCCTGCAGGGAGCCCTGCACCATCGTGACGAGGCCGCGGGTCATCGTGGCCGGGTCGACCTGCTCGCCCAGCACGGCGCGGGAGAGGGCGTTGGCGATCTCGATGCCCTTGGTCGCCAGGAACAGCGACAGCGTGCCGGCCAGGAATCCGACGACCAGACGCGGCGCGAGTTCCTTGACGGTGTAGCGCGCCTGCAGCGTCTGATACGCCATCAGGATCATCCCGGCCAGCAACACCAAGACCACGTAGGCGGCGAGCAGAATGTGCCAGGACTCGGTCCACACCGCCCCCAAATTGGGCACGGCACTCGGTTCCGGTGTGGTCAGCAACGTCTTGCCGAGCAGATCGAGCAGCGGGTTCAGCCCGATGGCGACCACGGTGGCGAACAGCGCGGTCGCCGCGTTGACCATGCAGCCGGTCAGGCTGCCGAACCCACACTCGGCCTCCCCGGCGCCCGCACCCGGAATCGGCGCGAGCGGCTGTGTTCCCGGGGTGAGGGAGGTGGGCTGGGGAATGCAGTTCGGGCCCTCGCACGACGGAGCCGTGGGTGAGGGCGGGGTGCCGTCGATCGGGCTGCAGCCGGGCAGGATCGAGCCGGGGAAACACGACGGAGCCGGGCCACCGGGCAGGGTTGTGATCGGCGGCAAAGGGGTCGCCGGGATCGACCGTGTGGGGCCGGTGGCGGGTAGCCGGCAGACCGGCTCGGCACTCTCCGGCGGGCAACTGGGATTCGGCGGGATCGGCAGCTGGACTGGTGCGGGTTGCGCGACGGCTGCCGGGCCCGGACCGGGAGTGGCGAAGGCCGAGACCATCACGCCGAGCACAGTCACCAGCAACACGACCAGTGCGGCCAGCCAGCGGGAGCGCCGTCCTATCGATACCCGACGGGACGGCGTGCGACGGGCACAGCCCTGCGGCAAAGCGGTAGTCGACGGGCCGACCATGACGCGTGCGGACCGGGCGGTGCGGCTGCGATCCGCGGGGCGGGAACGGGCGGTATGCGGAGTGGGCCTGTGCATCGGTCACACCCCGCCCACGATGCCTTTGAGGATCTCGACCACGACCGGCGCGAGCGCGGCGAGACCGAAGCCGATCCCGGCGGCCTTGAACGCGCCTTTCGCCTTTTCGATCTCGCCGGGGTCCCCGGATGCCATGAGGTAGCGCAGCCCGCCGATGGTCAGGAAGACGACCGCGACCCCGCCGAGGATTCCCATGATCCACGTACGGATGTTGTCCAAGACTGTGTCGAGGGTGGGGGCCAAGGCGACGATGTGCACCGTCTCCGCTGACGCTGCCGATCCGGTCAGTAGCAGCCCTGCGACCACCAGCCACAGCGCCAGCAGCAGGCGTGTCCGGCGCTGGGTGTTGCTCCGGCTCGCAACGGACGGGGCGACGGGATGCCGCCGGGAGCACGTGCCGGGGTGCGCGCCCAGTCGGGGAAGGGAGCGGGGGCGGTGGTGGGTCAGTCGCATGAGCGGGCCTCCCGAGCGGAGTCCGGCCGCGAGGCGGGCCGGGAAGTGCGGTGCTGGCGGGTGCGTGCGGGCAGTCGGGGCCCGCGTCCGCTAACTCCGGATTTCGTGGCGTCCGGGGACACCGGGCGGCGAAGTTTGTCCGCGAGAACCGGCGCCATGCGTGTAACGCTGCGTAGTCGAACCCGGTGAGTCGGGCTCTGGTGCACGGCGGGGTGCGCGGGCACCCGGCTACGCGCTGCCGCGCTCGCGTGCGGTGTATCGGTGTCGCGGTTCGGCGGGGGCGGATCGGCGGCGCGGGCTTGGTCGGCCAGATACGTGACCAGTCGTTGCTCGGCGCGCTGGCGGGCCTTCTTGGTCGCCTCGTAGGTCTGGCCGCGCGCCTGGGCGGCTTCGGTCAGCGAGAGTTCGCCGAAGCGGGTGGAGCCGATCAGCGCGGCCTCGTCGGCGGTGATGGCCGCGTCGTTGACGGCGGCGACGAGGACGAAGTCGGGGTGCCCGCTGGGGCGGTGCGGCTCGGCCGACCAGTATCCGATCTTGCTGCTCGGGGACGGGCTGTCGAGTGCCTCCCGCAGGGCGGTGTAGCCGGCGCGGTAGGCGGCCCAGCGCAGCCGCACCAGAATCGCGGGCCGCTCCAGGTCGACTTCGCAGAGTTCGCTGAGGAAGCCGTCGAGGACAGCGGCGTGGATGTCGTGGACCTCACCGCGGAAGCGGCGGGTCAGGCCGGCAGCGACCGGCAGCAGCACCGGTAGCGCGAGCCCGACACAAGCCACCGTCCAGGTACCACCGTCACGACGGGAGCGGGTGATCAGCAGCGTCCAGGCGGTGTCGCGGGTGCCCTGGCCGCAGTCCTTGGCGAGCATGAGCCGCCCGAGTTCGTCCAGCGGCACCAGGCGGGGTGGCAACCCGGGGATGTCGCGGCCGTCGAGTGTGACCGGGTGCGGCCCGGTCACCAGCCAGTCGAACGTGGTGCGCGCGGCGTCGAACACTCCCGGGGCCCCGCGATACGCGGGGCTTCGTCGAGTGGAGAAAACACCGGTTTCGGGGTCGTTTTCCGGCAAGGACAAATCCATGGTCGGTTCTCCTGACGGGTGCGGGAATCGCAACACCACAAGAAAGCCATCCAAGGCGCCTCAAAAGCGCTCCAAAACCGTGTCACAGGAGTGCCAAAAGCGTTTCGCGAGCGCCTCAAACCCTCCGTATGTGAAAATTCAATGACCGGGGCGTGAGGTGACCGGTGAAGTCGAGTCGCCCGCTAGTTGATCTTTGAAACGCCCCCTGAAGTGCATTGAAACGCCTAGCTCGGAACCTGTTCGGAGCTAGGCGTTTCAATCGTGCCGTGTCGCGGAGGACTTGAGGCGCCCTCGCAAGCCAGCGGTTGCGAAGAATTTTGTCCTGGACTCCGGAGTGGTCGCGTGGCTTCCTGGAGGCACGACTTCGAATGTGTGAACCGCTCTCGCGCCTTTCTTCTCGAAACCTTCGAATTCTGATTCCGGCGAACAGGGCCCGTGATGACTTTTATGAGATTTTCGGCGGCCCAGCGTCCCCCGGAGGTCGTTTTTCCGGAGTTAGTCAGTGACAGCACGAACTCCGGCAGGCACCGCGCTGGCCGCCCTTGCCCAGGAGGCTTCTCATGACCCAGCGTTCGCAGCCCCCGGCCGACCGCCCGAAGGCCCGACGCGACTCCACCCAGCCCTCGCGCGCCCGCCACGGCGCGGACCGGGCGCCCTACCCCGGCGCTGCCACACCCCCGTGGAGCACCGGTTCGCCAACCCGCACGCGGCGCACCGCGACCACCACCCGGACCCGGGCGAAAGCCGCGACCGCGCCGACTCCGGCCACGGTCTGGTCGTGCGGCCCCGACCCGATCGACGCCCGCGCCGAGTGGCCGGTGCCGATCGTCGAAACGATCGTGGCAGGCTTCGCACACACCGCGGCCCGGGTGCTCCTGCTCCCTTGGCCTGCCTCGGCAGAGAAGTTCGCGGCCCCGGCAGACTCGGGCGGGCCGGCGCAGGCACTAGCCGGCAGCGAACTCGCGACGGCGCGCGAGGCTGTCCGGGCACTCGGGCGCAGCTGCGAGGTCGTCCACCTCGCCGCTGCCGACGGTGCCGCGTCGACGGCGTCGTCGCGGCCGTTCTGGGCCGACCTCGTCACCAACCGGCCGCACTCCGCGCCCGGTACCTCGCCGCGACCCGGGATCGCTCCGGCACACCCAGCCGAGGCTGCCGACGCCGCTGTCAGCGACGCGGCGGGAACCGCCGATCTGATCATCACTGCCCTGCCCGCGCACCAGGCTCGCGACGGCTCGCTCGACCGGGTCGCGCTCGTCGCGGCCCGTCTACTGGCCGTCGGCGGCATCCTCGCCGTGTACACGCACAGTGACTGGTACCAGGGCACGTTGGTCGACCCGACCGGGCCGATGGTCGCCGCCGGGCAGAACGCCGACCTGCTCTACCTCCAGCACATCGTCACCCTGCACTCCCCCATCCGCGACGGCCACCTCAACCCTGCCAACACACCCGCCGCGGCTGAGGACTACGCCCGCGCACGGCACCTGGCCGAGGTCCGCGATCTGCCCGCTCCGCACGCACACGCGCACGGCGACGTGCTGGTCTTCGCACAGCCACACGACCACCACGACTTGCCGTCCGCACCGCCCGATCGGCCTGGCGAAGGCGGACCTGTCGGCCGAACGGAGATCCGATGAATCGCCGCCTAGCGCCCGCTGCGGCGCCCACCCCGTCCACCGCGCTGACCCTCCCGAAAGATAGGTGCACCATGCCGCTTACCCCGGCCGATTCCCGCCCCACCGCCGTTCCCGCCACCGGCTCTTCGGCGTCCCCTGGCGGTGCCGACGAGCCGACCGTGCGCATCCCGCGCGCGGTCATCACCGCCCTCGACACCGCCGTCTCTGCCCGCCTGGCAGCCGCCGGACCGGCCGATCCCACCGCCCCATCGACTGTGCGAACCAGCTTGGCCGACGAGGTGCCGCTCTCGGTGTGGGCGACCGCGCAAACCTCTCCGGCGGCGCAGCGCAAGGGCAGGTTCGTGCCCGAGTCGACGGCACACCCGGCCAAGATGCTGCCCGCAATCGCCGCGCACGCCATCCGGCACTACACCCGGCCCGGCGACCTCGTGCTCGACCCGATGTGCGGGATCGGCACCACCCTCGTCGAGGCGATCGACAACGGGCGCCGCGCGGTCGGCATCGAGTACGAACCGCACTGGGTGACGGTGGCTCGCGCGAACCTCGACCTCGCCCGCGACCGCGGACACGACCACGACGGTGAGGTGCTCGCCGGCGACGCGCGCCAGTTGGAGACGCTGCTCCCGCCGCAGTACCGGGGCCAGGTGGCGTTGGTGGTCACCTCCCCGCCCTACGGGCCGTCCTTGCACGGCCAGGTCAGCACCGCCGGCGACCCGTCCGGAGACGGCAAGGTGCACAAGTACCACCACCGCTACGGCAACACCCTCGACCGCGGCAACCTCGCCAACATCGGCCACCACCGGCTGCTGTCCGGGTTCACCCGAATCCTCGCCGCCTGCGCCCAAGTCCTGCGGCCCGGCGGGCATGTGGCGATCACCGTGCGGCCCTGGCGGGAACACTCCGAACTGATCGACCTGCCCTCCCAAATCCTCGCCTGCGGCGTCCACGCCGGCCTCGTTCCCGTCGAACGATGTGTCGCGTTGCTTGCCCGCGTCGCCGAGAAGGACCTTGTCGCACGCGGCAGCTTCTTCCAGCGAGACTTCATCCGCAAACAACGCGAAGCCGGGCTGCCGCTGCACCTGATTTCGCACGAGGACGTCATCCTCCTGGCCAAGCCACTGGCCGACAAGCCCCGGCAACCGCGCCCCGGCACAGGCGCCCAGGTACGGGATGAGTACCGGGCGATCGGACCAGGCCGGTGGGCGGCGTGAGCGCCCGCGTGCACTGCCGCGACTGCGGCTGGGACCGCCACTACCGCCGACCGGCCGCCGCCCACCGGGCAGCCGCCCGGCACCGCTGCCCGCCCCCGGCCGACCGCTCCGTCCGGCGAGCCCGCATAGATCACCATTCCTGGTAGTCGAACCCAGCTCCGGCACCGGCTCGCCGTCCCAGGCCACGTCTTCCCGGTGGGGGAACCCGCCCACCCCTCGGCGGCGCTCCACGAGGCCCGAGCAGCTGCCATCCGTCTCGAAGGACTGTTGGAGAGAAGGCACAACCATGCCCGTCACACGCACCACGCGAACCTTCCGCCCGGCACTTCGGTTTTGGCGGCGCCGCGTTCGCGACTGGCTGGCCGCCCGCTGCGGCGGCACCGACTCCGCGCCGGCTCCGGCTCCGCACCACGCGCGTGCCGTCGAGGGTGGCGAGCATCCCGTCACACGGCGCGCGCACGAAGCCACCGCCGCTCTCATCCGCCAGGGCTGGAACCTGCACCGGCCTCCGTACGGCTACCTCACCATGACGGTGTCCGACACCCGCTCGGCCAGCGGCCGGCCTCGCACCCGCCTGACCCCGGACCCACGCCGCGCCCGCGTCGTGCAGGACATCTTCTACTGGCACGCCGTCACCGGACTCGACGTCGACCAGATCACCGTGCGGTTGAACAACAACCCCGACCGCTACCCACCACCCGGCAGCAGCTGGCAACCCGCCACCGTCGCCGGGATCCTCACGAATCTCAAATACACCGGGTACCAAACCCTCAACACCCGCGACGAGAACGGCCGCTTCCGGCCCGCCGACGAGTGGGTGCTCTCCGAGCAGATCGCCCACCGCGCCCTGATCACCACCGCCCTGTTCTGGGCCGCGCAGAACCCCACCACCGACACCCGGCGCGCGCTACGACACCGCCTGCTCGCCCAACCGCGCCACCTCGCCAGCTGACCCCAGGGGCACCTCCGATGGACACCACCACGAGCTCAGTGCCGCGCAGTCCCGCCCGTCCAGGTCGCGCCAGCCACCCCGTCAAGCCCACAACCGGACCGCGGACGCCCCGCCGGGACCGTCCTGCCCCCAGCACACCGGCCACCGGCCCGACGGGGCGCGGCGGACGACGACGAGACCCCGCCAAACACCGCACCGCCAGTACCGTCAGCTTCGGGCAGGCGCAGCCCGCGATCACCGACCTCGATCAGCTCACCGCCCAGGCACACGCGGACCGTTCACCGCCGCCGTGGTCGCACGCGCTGGGCGTCACGACCGACTTGCTGACCGCCGCGCGCATTCTCCGAATCGGCCGGACCAAGGCCTATCAACTCGCGAAGTCCGGCGGCTTCCCGGTCCCGGTTACCCGCATCGGCCGCCGTTACGTCATCGCCGTCGCGCACATCGCCGAGCTCCTGGGGCTGGACGAAAAACACTCGTCCTAACGGCTTGCCCTCCGGGTGCACGCAAGCGTCCATATCCGCTGCCACCACCAACGGATTGGGTGAAAGGAATATCCGCAATGCCCCCACACGCCTCCACACGAATCAAAGGTCGCACCTACAAGCGCTGCGCCTGTACCGACCCCGTCACCGATAAACGGCTCGGCAACACCTGCCCGAAACTCAAACGCCGCAGCGGCGCGTGGAGTTCGGACCACGGAAGCTGGTGCTACCAAGCCGAACTCCCGCGCCGCGCCGACGGGAAACGCCGCCCGCTGCGGCGCGGCGGGTTCGCCGGGCAGACCGAGGCACAGTCCGAACTGGACCAGGTCGCCGACCTGGTCGAACTCGCAGAACACCACGGCCCCGCCGAGTTGACCCTCGTCGGCGACCTCATCGAAGACGCGCTGCGCGCCAAAGAACCCCTCCCCACACCGGAGCAGATCACCAAGCGCCTCGACATGGGCACCGACCCCGACGCCATCCCCACCGTCGGACAATGGCTGGAGACCTGGCTTGCAGGGAGGAAGAAACTCCGGGGCGGCACCAAACTCTCCTACGGCAGCCACATCCGGCTCTGGCTAACCCCGCACCTCGGGCACTACCGGCTCGACGAACTCACCATCGACCACATCTCCCGCATGTTCGACGCGATGGCCGAACGCAACGACCGCATCGAAGAAGCCCGCGCCAGCGACGACCCGGACATCCGCGCCACCGTCTACGGCCTGCGCACCATGGGCGCGGCCACCATGCAGCGCTACCGCGCCACCCTGCGCGCCGCGCTCAACGCCGCCATCCGCCTCAAACGCGGCCGGAAAGCGGTCCCGCTGATCACCTTCAACCCCGCCTCCTATGTCGAGCTGCCCTCCGGCAAACGCCCCAAGGCGCTGCTGTGGACGCCCCAGCGGGTCCGCCGCTGGAAGGAGACAGGGAAGAAGCCGTCCCGGGTGATGGTGTGGCTGCCCGAGCAGGTCGGCGAATTCCTCGACCACGCCTACGGCCACCCCTACTACCCGCTGTACCACCTCGTCGCCTACCGGGGCCTGCGCCGCGGTGAAGCCTGCGGCCTGCCCTGGTCAGAAACCAACCTGGACACCCAGGACATCACCATCTCCTCCGCGCTGGTCCAGCTCGGCTGGAACGTCGAGTTCGGTGAACCTAAATCCGAAGCCTCCGGCCGGATCGTGGCACTAGACAACGCCACCACTGAGACGCTGACCGAGCACAAGGAGCACCAGGATCAGCAACGGCTCGCGGCAGGAGACGACTGGCAGGAATCGGGGCTGGTGGTCACCAACCCCGACGGCACCCCTGTGCACCCGGCCAAGGTCACCGACGTCTTTCAAGAACTCGCTGACGCCGCCGGGCTCCCTCCGATCCGGCTGCACGACCTTCGCCACGCCGCGGCCACCATCGCGCTCGCCGCCGGAGCCAGCCTCAAGGAAGTGCAGGCACTGCTCGGGCACTCCAGCATCACCATCACCGCCGACACCTACGCTCACATCCTGCCCGAACTTGCCCGCGGAACTGCCGAAGCCTCCGCCGCACTCGTCCCCCGCAAAACCCGCCAGCAACCGCCCGCCGCCTAACGCAGCGTCCACCACGCCATGACACAGGCCCGGTCCCCGTCCAGCAGGGGCCGGGCCTAGTTCCTGGTCGGGCATCACGGCGCGCAGCGGGCGGCCGGGTACCCGGCGCGGGGACGGGAGGGCGGCCAGCTCGGAGGCCAATTTTCGCCTGGGGTTACCCGATCCGGCGTCGGTGCCCCATATAGAGGGTGCCAACTTGTTGACGACGATGGAGGGACGCGATGTCCACAGACGGCACTCCGGAGCCAGCCGAGCAGGTGGTGGTGATCCAGCGCGGGCTGACCGGGCTGGCCAAGGCGGCGATCCTGGGTCGTCACCGGGTCGAAATGGCGCAGCACCGCGCGGCCACAATGACGGACGTGGCAGCGACCATCACCACCGCAGGGTCTGCGGCGCGTGTGACCAGCAAAGACCCTGATGGTGCGGAATGGTCGATGGAAATCGTCCCGTTCTCCGGTGGCGTGGGCGGGCAACCCGATGTTCGGGTCATGCCCTGGTGAACGGCGAGCCCACTCGCGTGCAGGAGGTGGACGAATCCCGATTTGTCGACCTCCTGCACGCGCAGGGACCCCAGTTGTTGCGTTACATCCTGACGCGGGTTGGCGATACGCACGCCGCCCAGGTCATCCGTCAGGTAGTCCTCGGAGAGCTCCTGGTCTACTGGCGCCGCCGCCATGGAGTGCCAGACGAGGACGCGGTCCGCCTCCTGTACGGGTTCGCCAGGCGCAAGATCGGCAACTGGCGTCGCGAGCAGACCAACGCCCCGGTGGCCACCGACGACGAGGTGCTTCACCGATGGCTGGATGCTCACGCCACGGACACCTGCGGGCTGATCGACACGCGCGTCGACCTCGTCCGTGCACTCGCTCAGCTCGATGAGCTGCAACGACAAGCGCTGATGTATGTCTACGTCGACCAGCTGTCCTACGACGACGCGGCGGCCTTGCTCCGCGTCAGCCGCGACGGTCTGAACAACGTGCTGCGCGCGGCGAAGAAGGCCGCGCGGAAGTGCCCCGAACTCACCGAGTACGGCACGCAGAAGGAGGCGAGCGCATGACCGACCTCAGGCCGGACGACCACGACGAAACCAGGGTTGTGGCAATGCCCGAGCAAGGGTCCGTGTTCGTGCGGCGCATGAAGGAGACGGCCGACGCAATGCCCGCGCCGACCCTCGCCCAGTTGCAGGACGCGGTCGGCATGCTGACCTCGGCCGAGACCGACGAGATCATCCGGGAAGGCGAGGACATCGAGTTCGGGTACGCCGCACTCGAACTCGCTCAGGACCTCCTGGCCGTCGGTCATGTCCAGCGTGCGATCCGGTGGCTGCGCGCCGCCGCCGACCGCGACATTCCTGGTGCACAGGGACAACTGGACGAAGCCACACGCCGACACGGCGGCCCAACCGACGCCGTCCACGTTCGCCACCGAGGACAAGCTGCCATCAGCATTGCTTCTACTCACGACGGAGGCGCCGAGGACGAGCAGGCGGGCTCGCTGAAGGGATCAGAATCGGAGGCCGCTGACATCCGCTCGGCTAAGGCCACGGCCGCCCACATTATCGACGACGCCCACGCTCACGCCGAGCACATCGTCACCGACGCCCGCGCATCCCGAGAACACACGCGCGACCCTCTGCACCACGTCACAGACCTGCTCGCCCCGCTGCGATTCACCGACGCTGCGCTACCCGTCGTCGTGCACGCCCCACCCGGCTCTGGGAAGACACACACCCTGGCCGACATAGTGAGCAGGTCGATCGCCCGAGGTGAACGTGTTTTGGCTGTCGCGAGCTCCTACTCCATCGTCGAAGAGGTGCTACGGCGGCTGGATCATGCGGAAACTGGGACAACGAGCCGCAACAACACCGCAGGAAACATGGAAGTGTGGCTGTGGTCGGCTATCGAAGCGCTGTGGCCGGCGGCCAGCAATCTTGATCTGCACGTCAAGGAGGCTCTCACGTCCTGGGCGCGACCAGCTGCTCCCCGGGCAAAGCAGTCGGAGAGGAGTCTTCTGCTCGCGGCCGCGGTACTCGAGTCAGCGCCTGCCGCGGTGGTGTTGGAAACCGCCTCGACGTTGGCTCGCCAGACCTCGCCCCATGAGATCGCAGACTTCATCGGACCGAGCGGTGAGCTCATCCACGTGAAACGAGGACCGTTTGAGGCAGCCGTCACCGACTTGCACCTGCCTAGTCGACGCTTGCCCGCCACGCTGGACTTGCCGAGCCACTCAACTACGGGGCCCCAAAGTCGCCGGGACCGCTTAAACCCAGGGCCCGCGTTGGGTCGAGCGCTCGACAACACAGCCCTACTAACCGACACCGCCGCCCTCACCCGATGCCCCGGGTCCAGTAGAACTCCTGTATGGACCCGACGCTGATCGGCGCGGTCCCCATGGTCACCCGGGAGCGCCGTCAGTCGAGTCGGTTGAGGTTGCCAACTCTGCCGGCGTGGTTTTCGGTTTCTTGTCCGGGCGGTGTCGTTTGTCGAGTGCGTAGATGACAGCGGGTTTCCCGTCACCCGGGCTGCGGCGGTCCAGCTCGAACAGGGTCGTCGCGGCGATCAAGTCGCTGAGTTTGGCGTAGCCGTAGTTGCGGGCGTCGAAGTCCGGTCGCTGCTTGGTAATGATGTGACCGACCGTGGCGAGCGCGGCCCAGCCGTCATCGTCGGAAGCCGCTTCGACCGCGTTGCGCAACTGCCTGACCAACGCGGTGTCCTGCTTAAGCTGTGCAGCCGATGCACGCGGCGGCTTGAGCGCAAGATCAGGCGACGCCGTCGGGCTCGCGCTGTAGGTGAGGTTCTCGGTATAGATGAACTTGTCGCAGGCCACGACGAACGGCTTCGGTGTCTTGCGCTCGCCGAACCCGTACACGGTGACGCCGGACTCGCGCAAGCGAGCGGCCAGCCGGGTGAAGTCGCTGTCGCTAGAGACGATGCAGAACCCGTCGAAGCGCCCCGAGTAGAGCAAGTCCATAGCGTCGATGACCATCGCCGCGTCGGTGGCATTTTTCCCGCTGGTGTAGGCGAATTGCTGGATAGGTTGGATTGACTGCGCGAGGAGCTGGTCTTTCCACCCGCGCAGGCTGGTGCCGGTCCAGTCGCCGTAGGCGCGTTTGACGTAGGCCGTGCCGTACTTGGCGACCTCGGCCAGAAGCCCGTCGACGATCGATGGCTGGGCATTGTCCGCGTCGATGAGCACTGCCAACTTCGCGGCGTTCTCACTCACGATGAGCACACTCCCTGGACGTCAGGTACGACTTTGCTGCATTCGAGGTGGCGCATGTGGGCAAGTAGGCCAGATATTGGACTTCGGCCAGCGTTCTCACAGTGCCGCGCATCCCCGGCCGGTCCAGCGCTATGTGCCCTCGGCGGTTGACTCGGCTTGATCGAGTTGGGCGTTGGGTGAGTCGTCGGGTTCGTCGTCGTGCGGCAGTCCGTACTGGGAGGTGAGTTCGGCGACGTGCTGGATGAGCGGGAGGGCGAGCGCGTCACGGTAGTCTTCAGCGAACCGCTGTTGGTGAAGGAACATGGCCCAATGTTCGGCTTCGACAGCATCCGAGAACCCAATCATAGTGATTTCCAGGAGTTCCGGATTCCAGGCGTTCTTATCCGGACGAATTTCTTCCTTCCCTTTCGCGTTGATTCGATGAGTAAGTTTAGTTGATTCCACGGAGAGCGTGTGTGTTCCGGTCTTGTCGCTTGTACTGTAGAAGACACGACTATTCTCGTCGATGTTTGCCAGGCTCCACAGCCCTTTGCTGATGCCGCCTGATTCGTCTTTCTTTGGCGCCCACCATTGCGGGGTTTCGTCGCGGTCGTTGGTTGCGATACGTGCGATGCGAAGGTTCTGGCCGAAGAGTCGGATGCGTTGGGCTGGGCCGTTACCGAGCTTGACGCGATCGGCAATGAGGCCGCTGTTTGTCAGCCAGGGCCATCGGTAGCGGGTGTTCTGGGCGTGGGTGACGACGAGCGTGGGGGTGCCTCGCATGGCGTAGAGGGTGTTCTGGACGAAGGCCGCGACGGCCTTGGTCTGCTGGTCAGCGGTGGAGAGGTCTTGGGGGCGCACCTGGCCGGTGAGTGCGACGAGTAGCTGCGGATAGGGCACCCACTCGGTCATCTCAGGGGTCCGGCCGAGGATGCACTTCTGCCCAGGGCGGATGAGGACCGCGACCGGGGTGAATTGTGGCCGACTTGTCTCGCCGGTGGCTTGGCGTTTGACGATCCAGAAGGCGAGCTGGTTGAGGCCATCGGGGATCTTGTCGCCTATTGTGTGTTCGGGCACGAGGCGCATGCCGAGTTGGCGCAGTCCGTCTGCCCATGCCGCAGCGACACGGAACTCCGCATCATCGTCGGGATCGGTCGGGTTTCCGGGGATGAAGAATTGGCTGACCATGCTGGCGTCGGCGCAGCCAAGCCGGATGGCGAATTTCGGGTCGGTCGTTCGTGGCTTGAACTTGTCGCGCCCGTCGAGCTCAACGAAGGTGATGACGGTTGCCTCGCCGAGTTCGGAGGCGAGGTCGCGCAGGTGGGAGGCGACGGCGGAGCGGCGGTCGCCGATCGCGTCGATGTGTTCTTGACCTTTTCGTGGTGCTTGTTCGCTTGTGCCCAGTGGTGCTCCCAGGGCGCCGAGTTCGCGGGCGTGTATGCGCACTCGAAGGTCGGGTGTGTTCCAGCTCCACGCGTCCGGCCCTGCCTCTTCTCGGTAGTCGGCGAGCCCGAGGCTGGCTTCTGCGGCGTGGATGAGCTGTTGCCGCATGTGGCTGGACTGGTACAGCAGGACGGCGGTGAGATCCCGGCCGTTGAGTGCGAGGGACGTGTACTCGCGACGGCGGACGGAATTGTCGAGGTCAATGAGTCGATTCTTGGTGACCGCCTCGTCGATCTGTTCTTGCGTCGCATCCTTCTTGGGAACAGGAACTTTCGGTGTGAGGAGCTTCGTCGGGTTCTGTTTGATGGTGCTGCGGGTCAGCACCGGTGCCGGGATGAATTCGGGCTTGAGTGCGGCGGCGGCCCATTCGGTGAGGCGGCGTCGTTCGGCGGGCATGAGCCCGGCGCCGACACCATGCCAGCCCATCATCGTGTGGTGGTTGGCGGCACCCTTGATTCCGTCTCGTTCGTCGATCCAGCTGTCGGCTTCCTTGGCGAAGACGTCGGCGGCGGGGAGGTTGTCGACTGCGCCGACGCGGGCGAGCATGCCCTCCGGCCCTCCTTGGGCCCATTCGATCTGACGGGTGCGGGGGTTCCAGGCGAACTGGGCGACGGCGAACCGGCCAGGCTGCTGGCCCTCGTTGATGAATGGTTCCTTCGTGAGCAAATAGGCGGAAACCCTTTGCGTCCCAGACATCGATACCTGGCCCGAGACCCACCGGCGGATTCGGGTGCTCAGGTAGATCCGCGGGATCGGCGAGAACGGCACGGTGCGCAGCGACACGCTGATCACCGCGGAGTAACGCCAGTCTCGATGGCTGCCGTAGCGGTTGCGGGCGTCCTTGTCGTTGACCTTGGTGGTGTGTTTCAACGGCGGCCAGGACATCAGTTCGGCGCCGTTCGCGCGGGCGTCGACGGCGACCCGGTGGAACCGCACACGTTCGCCACCGAATTCGTAGGGCGCCTGGGCCGCGATGCGGTCGGCCAGGATCTCCGGGAGGACCCGGTAGAGCCGTGCGGCCGGCATGCAGGTTCCGCCTGGAGAGAGATCGTGCTCGAGGAGGTCCACCGTGTCGGATTGCCAGCGCAACGAGTCCACGTCGAGCACGCGCGCGGTCTTCCGGAACCGTTGGAAGCCTTCGGCGGTGGGTTGCAGGCTGCGCAGCCAGGCGTGTACCAGCCGGGAGAGGATGTGCGGCGGGTAGTCGGTCCGGCTGTAGAGCCAGGGCTGGGTGGCGTCGAATGAGGCGTTGGCGTCGACGGTGACCAGGTCTGGTGCGACGGTGCGGATCAACGAGTTCAGCGACTTGATCGGCACTTCTTTGATCTTGGCCTGTGCTGCTTCGGACTTGCTGGACTTGTACAGGTCGAGGACGGGTTCGCGCCATGCTGCGGGGAAGGCGAGGGTGTACAGGTTGGCGTGGAACGGCCCGCTGTCGGGATCAGGGATAAGCGCGGCGGGTTGAATTTCGTTGAAGACCATGGGGTTCCCTGTCGTGGTCGCGGGGTTCAGTCGAGGTCGCCGAGTGCCCGATACAGCGGCTCGTACAGGGCTTGCACGAGCGACCGGTCGAGCGGCGTGGTACCTGGGGCGGCGGTGAAGTACGGGTCGAGAACGGCGCGCATGCTCGCCAGCAGGCTGGTGTCGGGGGTGTCGACGGCGTGGAAGCCGGCCTGGCGGGGCGCGAAGGCCGCGTCGACGCAGACCACCCTCGCGGGGACACCGCCGCGGACCAAACGGCCGATCACCTGCCACATGACGACCAGCTGGTCCCAGGTGAAGCTGATCTTTTCGGTCGGAGTCAGGCTGCTCCACGCCACCTGCCGGGTCAGGAACCGGTTCCACTCCTGGCGTGCCCGCCTGCGGAATGCCAGTGCGGCCAGGTCGGGTGTGCCAGCGGCGAGGGCGTCGGTGTGGAACGTCCGGGCTGGGTTACGGATTTGCCGTACGGCCCAGTCATTGATCGCGTGGATGGCCAGCGCGATGTCGTCCGGTCGAGGGTGTGGCCGGGCGAGGAAGTAGACGCTGCCGATGGCCGCCTTGCCTCCGGGCAGGACGATGTTGTGGCCACGTTCGACCGCCAGCAGAGGAGCCACGAGGATGTCGCTGCCGATGTCGGGAAACTTGGTCAGCTCGCCGCGGCGCAGCACCATCCAGCTGTTGTCGAGATCGGCGTCATCGGAGACGAGCTGGGTGACCCGGCCGCTCCATTCCGGGATGCTGTCGAGATGGCGCGCGGCGTGTTTCGCCTCGGCGTAGCTGCCGACGAGCAGCAAGATCCGTCGCCGCTGCGGGTCGTCGATGTCGGCCAGTTCCGCGTCGAGCATGCTCGGGGCGTCACCGAGGCTGCGGTCCGGGACCGCGAGCTGGTTGAGCATCTGCTCCAAGACCTTCTCGCGATCGTCTGGACCGCTTCCGGACAGCCTCAGCGGCATCGGCGGCGAGGTGCCGGGCCAGTACAGGAACTGGGTCCGCATCGTGGTGTCCAGGATCGCGGCGACCTCGTCGTCGTGCGGTCGCAGGACGGCGTCGACCGGCGCGTGGACGTGGTAGCGGGTGGAGGTGCCAGCCCAGCTGGTAGCCGACATGAGCAGGACGTTCGGGCCGGGCCGATCGTCCACGAGGGGCAGGTCGGGCAAGCCGAGCAGCAGCTCGCGTCCGACGCCGCTGCAGCGGAAGAACCGTAGCTCGCCACTCTGGTCGCCGTCGGCCGTTCGTTCGCCGAGTTGGAACTGGAAGCCGAGGACGTTGCCCATGGGAGATTCCGGGATGACCGGCTCGTAGTCCTTGGGCGGACGGCGCGAGAGCACGTTGGACGTCGCTTCCAGGTTGAGCGCGGCCTCCACCCTGCCCCACAGGATGGTCATCCGGTCCAGCCGATGGTGCAAGGCCGCCAGGATGAGGGTGAGTTCGAAGCGTTTGGCGTGGGTTTCCAGATCATCGGCGATAACCGGGTCGTGATCGACGAGATCGAGCAGCACGTCCCGCAGCCGCTGACGGATCAAGGAGTCGCGGTGAGCGTGCAACAGCTGCAAAGTCAGGTGCACCAGTGTGTTCGCAACAGGGGTGACTCGATCGGCTGGGTCCCGCGGAGCCCGTTCCTCCAGTGGGTCGTCGCGGAACTGGTCAAGGACGGCCTCGACATGGTCCATACGAGCCTGCCGCTGTGCGCGGTCCGGCGCCGAGGCACCTACCGTGGCTGCCTCGTCGTCGTGCCCGGTGAGGTCGGGAAACCAGGACCGGATCAGCCACTGGTGCAGGGTCATCGCACTGAAGTAGTCCGCGGTGATCCAGCTGCGCAGCGGTGGGGTGCCGATGAGCAGCGCGTAAAGACGGTCGGTGGCTGCCGACACGGTATCGACGGCGCCTGTCCAGTCATCCACATCCTGGGCCGACAGCTGCAGCCGTCCTCGGCGAGCCAGCTCCGCCACCTTGTGGCCGGCGACCTCGTCCAGCCAGGAGTTCGGCGACCGTCCCGCCAGTGTGGTGGCAGGAGCGAAGGCGCGATCGAGCTGCATCTGGACGCGGTCAGCCTCGTCCACGATGACGAGGTCGCTCAAGCGGCAGGCCGCCTCGAGCTGGCGAAGGCGTTCGGTTTGCTGCGTCGGCGGGACGCCGCTGTGGACAAGGCTCGCCGGGGTGGCGACCCAGATCTGGGCATCGACCAGGCTGCGCGCGCCGTGGTGTCGGGGACATACGGTCCACAGGGGACAGCCGTGCCTTTTCCGGCGCCCGGTTCGGGACGAACGGGCGGTGTCATTGCTGCTGGCGGTGAGGAGGTCGTCAGCGTCGCGATCGGGGTGCTGGACGGGGTAGAGCGCGTTGCAGGGTGCCTCGGCGATCCGCAGAGGCTGGCGTGCTTCCAGGCCGCGTAGCGCGTCCAGCGGGCAGGCGCTGCTGAGATAGTCGAAGCTGGGGTGGTCGTGGCCGAGCATGGTTTCGGCTCCGGCTGAGGCCATTCGGCGGTGCAGCCGCTCGAGGTTGCGCTCGCGCGTCGAGTGGCCCAGGACCGGGGCGGCATCGACCCCGAGGCGGGTGAACTGGTTGACGATCGCGAGGGTTTCGGCGACGTCGCCGACGACGATCGTGATGCGCCGTCCGGTTCCGGTGGCGGCCCAGAAGGCGAGGATGTCGCGCAGCGTCGATTTCCCGGCGCCCACCATGCCGACCAGGTTCATCATCCGGTCGACCCGTAGGCGCTCATCCTCTGGTGCGGCGAATTCGCCGCGGGCGTCGTCGCGGATCAGCAACTGCACGCGTCCCAGGCGGTGCGCCCAGTGGTTGGGTTTGCCGGGCAGGTTCTGCTCGATCGCGTCCATCTTGGCCGCAGCGTCTTCCAGCTCCGCCCACGTCACCTCTACCGGCGCTCCGCCGCGGGGAGGCGGCCCGTCGAGGTTGTGCCCGACCGGTGCCGGGATGTCGGCGAGCAGCTCCGGCGGGAAGGTGACCGAGTAGCGCCGGTCGCGCACATAGAATTCGTGCTCACCCGGCCCCGCAAGCGGTAGCGGCTGGCGCGCGAAGGCCGGCGGTGTGGTCAGCAGCGTTTTGTACACGTCGAACCGGTCCGCCGCGCGGCTGGGCTCACGTTGCTCCGGCTCACTGTCGATGCCGGTTAGGCGGTAGCCGCGTAGCTCCTCGGGAACGCGCAGGTATGCCTCGATCGCGCGGATCCATTCCCGGCGGCGGCGCATGTCCCACAGGTAGTGCCGGCCGCGCATCACCCGCAGGGTCGTGTCGGCCGTCTGAGCCGCGAACACCTCGCTGTAGGGGTACCCGCCGAACAGCGTCCAGGCATCCTGCGCGGTGTGTCCTGGTGTCGTCGAGCAAAGCAGGTAGAGCCCAAGCTCCACGTCGAGCATCTGCCCTGGCCGGAAATCCGCGAGCGTATCCGGCCAGACCGGGGTGAGTTGGCCCAGCAACCGGGCGTGCCATCCACTGCGCTCACGCATTGGCTGCCCCCTTCGCGTTGGCGACGATCTCGTCGCGGCGGGTACGCCGGAGTTCTCGATCCACGCGAGCCAGGAGTTCGCGGTCGGAGATCAGGTCGACCTTGCCGGTCAGCTCGTCGGGACGGTGGTGGGCGAATACCCGGCCGTAGTCCTCGCGCTCGTCGAATCGGTACTGCGGCGCGACCAGAAAACCCTCGTCGTATGGCGGGTCGTGCCGCAATGGCGCAGCGGCCCGGCCGAGCAGCGCGGGATTGGCGCGGTCTTTCACATCGATCGCCCACACCCGTCCGCGCGGCAGTGTGATGCGCAGGTCGTAGGCGTCGAAGTTGGGCCACATCTCAGGGCGGAGTCCGCGCTCAACGAGGGCGGCCTCGAGATCGGTTTCCGCCAGCCCGGGGCCGGTGATGAACATCCGCATCGGCCGGTTGAGCTGGTAGACGCCACCGCCCCGGCGCGCCTCGACCCTCTTGCCGATCCGGGGATGCTGGTCGCGTCGGCATCGGTCCAGTTCGCAGACGTAGCGGTCCCGGCCGATCGGCGCCAGCAGACACCCGCACCGCGCGCACACCGCGTACGCGCCATCGCACAGGTATGACGCGGGCGCGGGCTCGTAGCAGCGCTTGATCACATCGTGCAGCAACTCCAGGTCCAGGTCGTCGGCGAGCGCCGCGCGTTCGGCATCGGTCAGCACCGGCTGGCGGATCAGCAGCCGGCGGAAGGCGGTGTAGGACTCGGGGGCGTTCGCGGCCCGGCATTCGGCAATAGCCGTCAGCATCAGCTGGTTCTCGACCTGTTCCGCGGCGACGTCGCGCGCCGCGACCCGCCACTCCCAGCACTGCTGGGTCGGGGTATGCGTCTGGCTGTCGACCAGGATGGCCGCACCGCCATCAAAGTCGTCGGGCAGCGTCCACGGCCACGGGTCCTCACCGATCGGGTACTCAGCCGCCCACCGGACCATCTCCGGCACGCTCGCCGGCGGTGCGTGTCCCTTCCGCAGGCACAGCAACACGAGCTGGTTGTAGGTGTTCTGCACCGTGGCGTCGTAGACGGGCTCCTGCGGACCCTGTTGTTGCGAGAGCCGCACGATGGCGCTGGCCACCATCCTCAGGAGAGTCTCGCCCTCGAAAACGGATTCAGCTCTCGACTGCTGTTGCTGACGCGGCACCGGTGGGGTGATCCTTCCCGTTCCCGTCCGGGCCGGGGTAGCTCGGACACCACAGTGATACCGGACACCCCCGACAGTTTCGGCCCGGTCGCGCCTCGAACAAGCGATCCGCCCGCCACGGGGCGGCCCACTCGCGCAGCACCGCGCGGGCCGTCTCGACCCGCTCATCGTCGGTGGGGTCGATCAGCACGATCTCCGCGCCGGTCGGGCGCAAGATCTCCAGTTCGACGCGACCCGCGCCGCCGGGACCGAGCGCGCCGGCGGCCAGCACCGCCACGCCGAGAGCGAGCTGCGGGAATTCCCGCAACGGATCAACGAAGGACCGCGTCGCCTTCTGGGTTGTCTTGAGTTCGCGCCATACCCACTGCCCGGCTTCCCGGTACACCAAATCAGGTTTCGCCAGCACAATCGCGCGCGCCGTCGTATCAGCGAAGGTCAACTGCGGCTCAACCCGGACGGCATCGATCTCCGGCGCCTCGCGAAAAGGGCACACCTCGACGTGGTGGGCCAACATGCGCGTGCCGGCGTCCGCCAGGTCGCCAGCGACCTGCCATTTCCCGGCTGACCAACTCGAGCCAAGCTCCGGCAGAGCCTCGGGACCGCAGGCGGTCGGCTCAGCCTCGTGCGCTGCCTCCAGCCATGCATGCACCGCCTGCCCCAGTTCCGCCTCGGGGCTGTACTCGTACGTGCGTGGCAGGTGAACCGAGCGCAGGTACGCCTGCGCCGGACACTGGCGGTGATACCGAAGACCGCTGACCGAGACCGTCCGTAATGGTCCCTGTGACGAGTCAAGTCCCAGCAGTCCAGGGGTCCGGATCGGCCCGTCGCACACTGTGACTCGCTTGCAGCTCGCGCACCCCGAGCCCGGAACCGCGTTACCGCCCGCCACGATCGTGCCGACCTGGTCCCGACCGTGCTCGGCGAAGTACTCCTCGGCCTCCTCCGGCGTGCCGTCGAAGTACGGCTTCATCGAGCCGTCGACCAACCCGACGTCCACCACCCGCACGCGCTCCGCGCCTGCTCGGCCGCTCGGGCGAAAAGGTTGTGACCACGGGTCCGGCCAGGCCGCCGATGCTCCGAAGGCAGCGACATAGGCCGCGAGCGCGATCTCGGTCGGATCCCGCTCACGAGAACCCACATCACCCAGCCGCAGGAAACGGAACTCCCGCAACCGGCCGTCCACCGACTCATACCGGCGTCCCCACGCGTACAGCTCCCACACCACCGACTTGGTGATCCGCTGAGCCACCCACAACTCGCGCACCGGCCTCAGTTCGACGGCTTCTCGCTGGTGCGACGCGAGATACATACGTGTCGCATGGTCGGCAAACCGGGCAACCCCAGGATGCGTCGGGTTGCCCACGCGCTGGACCTCTGCGACGGCCTCGTCCGCCGTCGACTCGTCAAACTCGACCTTGTCCAAGGCGGCCATCACCGGGCGAAGAACGAAATCGTCCAAGTGCTCGTAGGGGAAGCGACTTACCGCACGTGACCTCGGTCGGGACTTCCAACCCAACGACGACGGGCACGTCCACTCATCCGAACGACCCGCGCCGGCCCCTACGCGAACAAGATCGAGCACCGGCAGCACATCGTTCTGCTGTGGGGCTCCCTCGGCACTCACTCACGATCCCGGCGCGGCACACGAGGAGAACGGTCGTGATCGAAAATCCACACGACACCGTATCATATCGACGCGATCGCCACTCGTGCGCCGCAACAATACTGATCACTCAATTGGCCCAGCGTGGAACGCGCACTCATACGGAAGCCTATCGCTCAGATCGTTCGGCTGATAACAGTTCGAGCGTGAGCACGCCTGACTTGAGTTCGACCGAAGTCGTCCTTGGCCGATAGAGCTAAGAACGCCAAGGAAGTGGTTGCTGCGGTCTTCCAACCGTCGAGAGGCCAGCGCAGATCGAGGACTTGAGGTCAGTAGTTCGCCGCAATGTACGCGTACGCACGGTCGAAAAGCTCACCAGTCGGGGGCAATCCGTACTCCTTCAGGATAAGTCGCAAATGACGACGAACCTCCTTGTCGCCGGGCTGACTGGCTTGCCAGCCGGTGTAGCGGGTCTGGAGGACCAAAGAGTCGATCTTCTCGATAATGCTTTCCAGGATCTGGGGGGCAAAATCAGGCTTGTACTCGAGGAATATCTGCGTAAGGGCGCCGAGACGCCCATTCGGCAGGATACTTACGTCATCAAGCAAACCGGCTTGTTCGGCGCGATCAGCTGTTGCGACGTCCCGAGCAAGCCACAGTATGCGTTTAAGGTACTCGACGCTCTGGTTGGCGTCGGCAATCTGCGTTCGACGTAGCTGATCGAGACGCTCAGAAAGGCTTACGTACAGCGGATGTGAGTTATTCGCCAGCTTGCGGGCCAGGCGTTGAGCGATAGTGTCGAGCACCTCCGCCGCGGTCACCGCATGAATCTCCGCGTCGTCACCGAAGTTGAATCCAAGCTGCTGGATTGCATGGACGGTTCCAACGTCGAGTACGACTTCTTCGAGGCCAGTTGTATCGATGTGGACGTCATCGATGTGGTTTGAGATCAACTCCTGAGTCTTTGCGCCTAAGCGCAGCCACAGCAGTTTGTCAGAAACCTTTGAAGGTTGGATGGAGGCGTAGATCTTAGCTAGCCATCGATAGTCTGGCTCATAAGGACGAAGGGCCGTATCTGGCCATAGAAACTCGAACAGCGCTTGGGCGGTGATGAACTCTCGGGCGAAGGCCTCA
The DNA here is from genome assembly GCF_055563465.1 of Amycolatopsis sp. NPDC000009. Classification (NCBI taxonomy): domain Bacteria; kingdom Bacillati; phylum Actinomycetota; class Actinomycetes; order Pseudonocardiales; family Pseudonocardiaceae; genus Amycolatopsis; species Amycolatopsis sp. NPDC000009. The sequence goes on along the minus strand of NZ_JBVHDI010000006.1, from coordinate 24,829 downwards.
CGGTCCCGAGTGGCAGCCAATCGTTCCTGGGCCTGCTGAAGCGTTGCAAAACCGCGCTCCTCGCGATCGATTCCATCAAATCGTGACAGTATAGACGCGATTATGGTAGCAAGCTCTTGATAAAGGGCTTCTACGTCGACAGGAGGCTTCTTTCTCCCACTGTACCCTACGGTGAGCGCGTTGGCGATTTGTTTGCCGAGTCCGACGTAGTCCACCACAAGCCCGTGAAGCTTCTCGTGGGCGGTGTAGGGGTTGGTCCACCGTCGATTCGGGCGCGTAATTGCTTGGAACAGAGTGTGTGCCCTCAGCGGTTTGTCGAGATAGATAACACCTTCGACCGGAGCATCAAAGCCTGTGAGCAATTTAGCCGTGACGATCAAAATTTTCAGTGGGTCATTCACATCGCAGAACCGCCTGCGGACTTCGGCCTCGCCTTCACGGTCCCGATCGAAGACCCGCCATTCTTCCGGGTCTGGGTCGTCTTTGCCCTTCTTGCAGCTCATAACCACGGTGCACTCTTCACCGTCGCGCAGCAGGTCGTTGATAGCTTCGTAGTACGCCACGCACATCGCACGGTCGTAGGCGACGACTTGAGCCTTCAACCCAACAGGAGCGATCTTGGTGCGGTAGTGCTCGACAATGTCGGCAGCGACGGCCTTGATGCGTTTGGGTGACGCCCACAGGGAGGCGACAGTACCGGCCCGACGAGTCAGAACGGACTGCTCCTCGTCCGTGAGACCTTCCTCGGCGGCGAGTTCTGCGTAGGCGCGATCCAAGTCAGCCGAAGCGATGTGGTAATCGACAAGGCGGGTCTCGACGTGAACTGGGAGGGTGGCTCCGTCTGCGATAGAGCGCTCCACGGAGTAGTGGTTGAGCACGTTGCCAGGGTCATCGGCGTGACCGAAGTTATTCCAGGTGTCACGGTCGCGGTCATTGATCGGCGTGCCGGTCAGGCCGATGCGCGTGGCGTTGGGCAACGCGGTCTTCAAATCCTCGCCGAGCCTTCCTTCCTGCGTGCGGTGCGCCTCGTCGACGAACACGACGATGTTGTCGCGGTCGGACAACAAGCCAGCGTTGGCGAACCGGAACACGGTCGTCACAATCACGCCTCGCCGCCCCTCGGTGAGCATGCGCCGAAGCTGCTTCGACGAGTTAGCCACCGTCAGGTCCGCGATCCCGACGGCCTGGAACTCCTGCGTAAGCTGGTCGAGCAGATCAATGCGGTCAAGCACTACCAGGATCGTCGGGGCGTCGAGGTTGCTCGCTTGCAGACGCAGCTTGGCAGCGGCGAACGCCATCAGCAACGTCTTGCCCGACCCTTGGTGATGCCATACCAGCCCTTGGTTCCGTTGCGGATCGCGAGCGCGGTCCACAATCGCATCGACAGTCTCGACCTGCGGATAGCGGGGGATCATCTTCACTGTCGCGGTGCCGTCCGCAGTGGCCTTGCGTACGAAGAACGTATATGTCCGGACGATGTCGAGGAGTAGCTCAGGACGCAGCAACAGCTCCGCCGAGCGCAGCACGGAAGCCAACGAAGGCGCCAAAATCGGATCGGCGGTGGTCGACCATGGAAGCCAATGCTCTGGGGGCTGTCCGATCGCGCCGTACCGCAGCTCCTTACCGTCGCAGGCGAAGGACAGGACGTTCGCCACGAAGAACCCTGGCGTTCGATTTTCGTACAAGCGATGGATGTCCAGTGCGGCGCTCAACCATGAAGCTGACTCCTCGAAGGGCGTCTTTGTCTCGCCAACCACCAGGGGAAAACCGTTAATCCAAAGGACGAGGTCGTACCGGCGGGTGTCGGCGCCGACGAAAACCACCTCATCGGACGCCACCAACGAGTTTGTCCGAGGTTCGTTGAAGTCAACCAGATGAATGGGGACTGCTCGGCGCGTACCAACGAATCGGTGTGTCACGTGTCCTCGCAGCCACTCCAGCACGTGGCTATTCGTCACGAACAGGCCGTCATCAGCGACCGACAGAAACACAGCACGCAGCTTGGGCATCACCTCGTCAACTCGACGAGGGTCACGTGCGATAGCAGGGTTGAGGCGTATCAGAGCCTCGCGAACGTCCTCCTCGATCATCGGGGAGGTGGGGAGCCGCTGAAGATCACGCCCACGAATATGGCGCCAACCAAGGTCTCCGGCCGACAACCGATCGAGCAGGGCTGCCTGCACCGTTGTCGCCTCTGACATCTGCCCCATGCGGTTCCCCTCAGTTCAGCAGCGCTTCATACGATTCGGGAATGCTGTGCCGACCCTCGATCAAATCATCTAGGAGGGCGGTGCGAGCCTCTGATGCGGCGCCGAGTGCGGCGCGGGAAGCTTGTTCGGCACACTGAAGATCGTCGAGAATTTCGCACCATTGGAGCTGTGTCTCCGCGTCGAACTCCGGTACCGGCATTGCTGCCATTCGCTGTGAGCCAATGTGCTTAATGTTGGTCCCAGAGGCGACTGATGCGAGTAAGCCAGATTGATAGGCCCACCGTGCCCAGTGATAAAGAAACGCGGGGCTGTAACCGCGGGAGGTTCCACGGAGGCGGATCAAGGTGTTCTGAAAACATACTGGTCCAGGCAGTTCGTCGTGCCAGACCGCCGAGGCTCCCACCTGTCGCTCGGACGCAGAGCCTTCGCTCACCAGTACGTCGCCATCCCGGAGTTCGAAAATAGATTGTTCTGCAGGTGAGTAGTTCATCGTCATCACATCGGACAGATCCAGTCGCCCGTCCTTTACATTGGCAGACCGCAGGTACGACGTCATGTTCTCGCCGCTCGCATGCTTCGGCGCACGCTGGCGACCGATCCGCACATGGGCGACCGCGTCTAGTCGACTCATCGGACGCTCGGTCAAGCGGAAACACGAAGTCCGCACCTGCTGGAGGGCCTCAGCCGCAGCTTCCGCATGGTGCAAGCATCGGCTGAGGTAGTCATCGAGCCCACTGATCAGATCAACGATTCGGGCCTGATCACGCCGCTCCGGCAAGAGAATCGGGACCGACAAGAGCTGCCCGGGTGAAACACGCTTACGTCGCTGAACCGAGCCAGTAGCTCGCTTCTCCAACTCGTTCCAGAAGCTCGATCGCTGGCAAATGAGCGTCATATAGGCAGGCAACAGAAGATCGCTATTGATCCTGAATGTCGGAAACTCAGGAGACACAACGAATCCATCAAAACTTCTTGGCACCACAGCGATTGGACCTTCAGAAGCTGTCAGCTTCCTCATGACTAATCTGTCGGATCGCAGCACGTGCAGTCGAGGGTACGCGGTTTCGGACGCCTTCATGTTTCCGCGATCAAATAGACCTTTGCCAGCGTTGTAAACGCCCGCAAACCTATACACTTCCCCCTCGGAAACAGTCACTGTTTCGACATCCAGTTTGGCGACGTCAGCTAGCAACACAGGCTTCCAGTCATCACGCATATCCGGCCGCCTTCAAGCGCTTCTCGAGCCGAAACTCGGCATCTCGAAGCAAGGCTTGCGTCCTACGCAGCTCCGCGAGCGCCTCGTCGACGCTTCCGGACTCTTTCGCAGCCGAGGAAAGGTACCGTCCAAGACTGAGATTCCATCCATTTTCCTTGATCTCAGCGAGAGGAACCCAGCGGGTTTTAACCAGCCCGTCAGGTGCGTCAGCGCCACTGCGATAGCTCTGCGCAACAGCATCAAGGTCATCTTCGGTCATAGTATTACGAGCTCGGCTCTTGGCGAACCGCTGCGCACCATCGACAAAGAGCACCTGCTGCCGCCGCTTGGCGGACTTCCTTTCTCGAAACACGAGCAGACAGGCAGGGATGGTGGTGGAATAGAAAAGGTTCTGCGGGAGACCGATTACAGCCTCCAGGAGGTCATCACTGAGAATACTGCAGCGAATGCCAACCTCTGCGTCACGAAACAGTGCCCCATGCGGCATGACAACACCAACACGACCAGTCCGAGGGGCCATTGAGGCGATCATGTGCTGTATGAATGCGTAGTCACCATTCGCCTTCGGCGGGGCACCAAAAACCGGTCGCAACCACGGGTCGTTGACCCAGGTTTCGGCCCCCCAGTTCTTGAGCGAGAAAGGCGGGTTCGCGATCACGACATCAAACTGCTCAAGCTGCCCTTTTTTGTTCAGGAATTTTGGCTCTCGGAGCGTATCTCCGCGCTTGATTTGAAAGTCTTCAATGTCGTGCATATAGAGGTTCATTCGAGCAATAGCCGCTGTGGTCAGGTTTACTTCCTGGCCGTAGAGCCGCATGGTACGCGAATCACCGCCGACAGCCCGAACTTCGTTAACTGCCTCGACGAGCATGCCAGCAGACCCGCAGGCCGGGTCGTAGATCCTCTCCCCAGGTTTCGGCTCCAATACCCGAGTCAAGAGCCTAACAACTGCCGGAGGCGTGAAGAATTCGCCAGCCTTCTTTCCAGAGGCTTCAGCGAACTCGCGCAACAGGTATTCGTAAGCTGCTCCGAGCATGTCACCTGGAACAGCTTCAGGATCCAGATTGATTTCCTGAAAGGAATTCAGCAGGTTGCGCAGGGCGTGTTCGGGTAGACGTTCCTTGTTCCCCCAGGTGACATCTCCAAAGATGCCCGCTAGCGTCGTAGGGTTCGCCTCTTGGATGCGGTCGAGAGCAGTTTGCAGGGCTACCCCTAGGTTTGCGTCTGCCCTTCGCACATCTCGCCAATGGCAACCCGTCGGTATCTCAAAACGATAGTTCTCTGGAAGGGAGACCAGCTTCTCGTCGCTGCCAAAGTCACGGAGGGCGCGGGCGTGCTCAAAGTCCCAGGTGTCGGAGATACGCTTGAAGAACAGCACCGGAAAGACATATGCCTTGAAGTCTGCATGCTCTACCGGGCCTCGCAGGCTGTTGGCTGCGGCCCACAGCCGAGACTCCAGTTCCGACAGCGTCAACGACACCTAACGACTCCCAACCACACTGATGACTCCCAACGACACTGACGACGAGATGACGCTACCGCCAGGGTAGATCAGCCGGTCGAGGGTACCGGCTATCTGCTTACGTCGGCATGGCGATCGAGTACCCGCCATCCGGGGCGGCCAGGCACTCCCGCTAGAGCAAGTAGCAGGTCCGCATCACACTGAGCCCGACAAGCCAAGATCCCGAGCTCACACCGTCACCTAGCACCCGACCAGGCAAAACGAGCGCAGATGTGACGTGATGCGAGAGTTCTTCCCCATCCGGGACCCCGGCAGCCTCCGGCAAGAACAGCTACGAAGCGACCATCTCTGCACGGATGCCGCAGGCCACATAGCTGGCGTCTCATGATCAGGCTCGTGGTCGGCCGGCTCGCATTGTGGTGTGCAGCCAGCGACCGAGTTGACCACGAGGCCACCCAACACCGGCAGCTCTAATACCTCGAGCGATGGCCACGCTCACATCTCCGTCCGATCCCAACAGTGTCGGCTCCGGGGCGAGCAAGACGGCCACCACCGCGCTGATCAGCCATGTGTGCGAATACGGCGCCTTACTGTCGGGCGCTAAGTAGGCGAAGTTGCGGCAAGACTGAGCCGCGATGGTGTCGCGGAAGCTCCAGCCATCGCACGCATCCATGATTAGACCGTGCGTGTTGAGTGGACGGCCAGCCAGCGACTCGATATGGCTGACCTCCAGCTCTATCCCTTGTGCACCGATCCAACTACCGTCCGTCGAGCCGTGTCCGGTGAACAAGATCGCGCTCGCGGGTTCGGTGAGCTCCCAGGCTAGGCTCTTTGCTCGTCCCTGCCGAACGTATGACCAGCTCTGGTGATGATCGTTCGTGTCGTTCCAGCCGCGCGATCAACGACAACGCGCGAGCGAGATCGGCCCCCTCTTCGTGGTCGACGATGTGCACGAAATGCAAAGCGCCAGTTGGGGGCAGAGCGAGTGTCATAGGGGCGGAACTACCTTTCAGCGCAAGAGTTTCTGCGCGGTGAGCCGACGGCACCAGGGCTCACCGCAACCCTACGTCGACAACCAACGGGATCGAAATCTGCCGGGGTGAGATGCTTGTTGTCGGGGAGTCGGCAATGTAGCGCTGTATACGAGCACACTGGCAATCAGGGCGGATCTCGTGATGGAGACCTGGCTGCGGGGTGTTGAGCGCCAGCATCGTGCTCGTCCTATGGCGCTCCTCGCTTCCGCGAAGCGACTCCGTTCGTGAAGATAGGCCCTACGGGCCAGCGGCTTAGGGTCCGCAGAGTGCCGACGGTCACCCTTTGTCAAGGCCAACGGGTTTCGAAGTGAGGGCGGCGCGCGCACCCCCGGCGCGCCACTCTGTAACGGCCCGGCCGTCATCGGCGACTGCCTGCTCATGGGAGCGGAATGGATCACGGGCGTCTTCGCGCTCGGCGGCACGGTGCTCGGCATCGCCCTGGAACCGATCAAGAACCGTGTCACCAACTCCCAGAGCAAGAAACAGGCGCGGCGCGAGCGCATCGAGCGCTTCGTGACCAAGGGGGCCGCGTTGAGCGACGCCATCGCGGAGTACAACCGCGCGGCTGGACGGTTCGCACGGGGCGAGGACAACGCTAAAGAAGACCGGGCCCGGCAAAGCAAGCGGATTAACGAGGCACGCGCCGAGATGCGCGATGCGACCGAGATGTTCAACCTCTACGGACCGGACGAGCTCGTTGCCAGCGCTCGGGAGGTCATGGCGGCCGTTCGGGACTACATGGTGCACATCGATGCGCCTGCCGACGAGGGCGCCGAAGCGCGGGCCCTCCCTGCGGTGCTATCTGAAGCGGGAGAAGTGCTACGTGAGCGGCGCGAGGCCTTCGCCGAAGCTGCTCGCGCACAGCTATAACTGCCTGCCAACCAGACGAGTGGACAGACCTGACTCGTGTTGATCCTCGCGGAGAACAATCAACGACGTGCGCGGCATCGCATAGGTATAAGGCATTGCCCAGCACCCTGTCGACACAGGAGCGCCGACGGAGCACCCCGCGAGCCCTGTTGCGATCGATCCACCCGGTCACAACAGTAAAACAGCAGGTAGAACGCCTGCTTACAGCGGGTCGCTCGCACAGCTACAGAAGAAACCCTGTGATTAAAAGTCCGCAGCTCTACCAATTGAGCTAACGGCCCGTGCGGCCGAGTCTAGTAGACCGCCGTCGACCACCAGGATGGCGGGGCGGCCGCCGGAGCGCGACCGAATTGTCGGGGGTCTCTGCCAAGGTCGGGGGCATGGACACGATCCCCGACGAGAACTATGCGGCGAACTGGGAGGGCGACCGTCCGGAGCCTCCGCGCGTGGCGAGCGAGCGCGAGATCCTGACGTCCACCCTCGACTGGCATCGCCGGACCTTCGAGCTCAAGTGCCAGGGGCTGGCGCCGGAGCAGATGGCCCTGCGGTCGGTGGAGCCGTCGAGCATGTCGCTGCACGGGCTGCTCAGGCACCTCACGGGCGTCGAGCGCTGGTGGTTCCGCCTGCAGTTCGCGGGTGAGGACGTGCCGCTGCTCTACTACTCCGACGAGTGGCCCGAGCAGGACTTCGAGGACATCGGCGGTGACGTCGAGGCCGCGTGGGCGGCGTGGCGCGAGGAGTGCGCGCGGTCGCGCGAGATCGTGGCGGCCGCGTCGCTCGACGACACGGGCAAGAGCCGCCGTGACGGTGAGCCGTTCTCGCTGCGGTGGCTGCTGACGCATCACATCGCCGAGTACGCGCGCCACGCCGGCCACGCCGACCTGCTGCGCGAGCGCATCGATGGGAGGACAGGCCACTGAAACCTTGAAGTGCGATGCTGGGCCGATGAACGCCGATCCCGATTCCGGCCTCCTGTCCCCGGTCCGCGCCGGCACGCCCGCCGAGGCGGCGACGGGTGATCTCGCCTGGGTGCGGGCCCTCTTGGACACGGAGGCGGCGCTCGCCAGGGCCCAGGCCGCCACCGGGCTGATCCCGCAGGCCGCCGCGGAGGCGATCACCGAAGCCGCCACGTCGGTCGAGATCGACGTGGTCGCGTTGGCGAGGGCGGCTCGCGAGACGGCGAACCCGGTCGTGGGGTTGATCAAGGAGCTGACCGAGGCCGCCGGCACGGAGTACGTCCATCGCGGCTCCACCAGCCAGGACATCTTCGACACCGCGATGATGCTGGTCGCCGCGCGGACCCGGGCGCTCCTCGTCGCCGACCTCGAGGCGACGGCGGACGCGCTGGCGGACCTCGCCCGCGCGCATCGCGACACGATCATGGCCGGGCGCACCCTCACCGCCCACGCGGTCCCGACCACGTTCGGGCTCAAGGCGGTGGGCTGGCGTCAGTTGACGCTTGACGCGCTCGACAGGCTGAACCGGGTCGTCCTGCCGGTCTCGCTCGGTGGCGCGGCGGGTACGAGGGCCGCGTACGCCGAGTACGCGCGCCTCGCCGATCTGCCCGACGGCTATCCGCAGCGACTCCAGACGGCCTTCGCCGAGGAGACCGGTCTCGCCGAGACCACGCTCCCCTGGCACAGCCTCCGCACCCCGACGGCCGACCTCGCGGCCGCCCTGGCGTTCACGGCCGCCGCGCTAGGGAAGATCGCGGTCGACGTCCAGTTCCTGACGCGCACCGAGGTCGGGGAGGTCTCCGAGCCGGCGGGTGAGGGCCGCGGCGGTTCCTCGGCGATGCCGCACAAGCGCAATCCGGTGCTCGCGACGCTGATCCGGTCGGCCGCGCTCCAGGTCCCGGTGCTGGCCACGGGCGTCACCCAGGCCATGCTCTCCGAGGACGAACGGTCCGCGGGCGCGTGGCACGCCGAGTGGCAGCTACTGCGCGAGTGCCTGCGTCTGACCGGCGGCGCCGCGCACACGGCCGCCGAACTCGCCCGCGGCCTGGTGGTCGACGACGGGCGCATGCGCGAGAACCTCGGCCTCACGCACGGCCAGATCGTCTCCGAGCGCCTGTCGACCGTGCTCGCCCCGCTGCTCGGCAAGGCGCGGGCCAAGGAGGCACTGGGACGCGCGTCCAAGCTCGCGCTGGAGCAGGGCAAGGCGCTCGGCGAGGTTCTTTCCGGCCTGCCGGAGATAACCGGAGTCCTTCCTGCGGATTCCCTCGCCGAGCTGCTGGATCCGGCGAACTACACCGGATCGGCCGGAGTGCTCACCGACGCCGCGCTGGAGGTGCGCGAAGAAAATCCGAAAACTCCTTGAACCGGTCCCGCACCGGCTCCGTGTAGGGGGTACGAGCTCACCGCGCCAAGCCGCGGAACCCCTACGAACAAGGAGAAATCCCATGCTTCGCAAGCGTTTCGTCGTCGCAGCGGCGTCCGCGGCCGTGGGCCTGGTGGCGTTGTCGGCCTGCTCCGGCGGTACCGAGACGGCGGCGCCCGCCGTCGCTCCCGCCGCCGCGGTGGCCGGGGCGGGAGGGAACGCCCCCGCGGCCAAGGGCGAGACCAAGGTGGCCGTGGCCGACGCCGGCGATCTCGGCCAGGTGCTCGTCGACAAGGACGGGTTCACGTTGTACCGCTTCGACAAGGACAGCGCGAAGCCGCCGAAGTCCAATTGCGACGGTGACTGCGCGAAGACCTGGCCGCCGATGCTGGCCGAGGGCGACGTTCAGCTCGAGGGCGTGGATCAGGCGCTGGTCGGCGAAGTGACCCGCGCCGACGGTCGCAAGCAGGTCACCGTCGGCGGCTGGGCGCTTTACCGCTACGCCAAGGACGCCAAGGCGGGCGAGACCAAGGGACAGGGCGTCGGCAGCACTTGGTACGCCGCGAACGCCAAGGGCGGTAAGGCGGGCCAAGCCGCGAAGCAGGAGGCTCCGGCCGAACAGAAGGACGGTGCCACGAAGCTGGTCGCGACCGACGTCGACGGCATCGGACCGGCCATTGTGGACCAGGAGGGCTTCACCCTCTACATGTTCACCAAGGACAAGAAGAACAAGCAGCCGACCTGCAACGGTGACTGCGCGAAGACCTGGCCGCCGGTGCTCGCCGATGGCGACGTCCAGCTCGAAGGCATCGACCCGAAGCTGCTCGGCAAGGTGAAGCGCGCGGACGGCACCACGCAGGTCACCGTCGGCGGATGGGCCGTCTACCGCTACGCCAAGGACGCGAACGCCGGTGAGGCGAACGGGCACGGCGTCGGCGGAACCTGGTTCGTCATCGAGCCCGCGGGCTGCAAGAGCACCGCGCCGGTGAAGAACAAGGCCGCCCAGAGCGGAAACGCCGACCCGAAGAAGAAGGACGACGCTCCCGCCCAGGACTACGGCTACTGAGACCTAGTGGGCCAGGCCCGGCGGTCGCTCGTCACGAGCGACGGTCGGGCCTTTCTCATGCTTCGCCCGGCGCGGGCCGTCCGGACGGGGCTCGACGACCGTGGCGCTGTCGGCCCGGTCCGTCACCACGTGCTCGTCTTCGTCCTCCGGCAGCAGCACCTTGTGCCGCGCGGGCAGGAACGCGATCAGCAGCCCGAGGGCGGCGAGGCCGAGGTGCAGCCAGTTGTCGGTCGAGTTGAGGTTGAACGGGTTCCCCGCCTCTGACACCGGATTCGTCGAAACGGTGCCGGCGATCATCAGACCCCAGACGAACAGCACCCCGAAGGCGACGAACGTCAGGAAACCGAAGACCCTGGACCGGCCCGAGCCGAAGGTCAGCAGCAGACCGATCGCGCCCAGCAGGACGAAACCGAGGTTGTAGAGGGGATTCACCGAGAATCCGAGCACCGTCGCATCGCTGCGACCGGCGAAATCGGCGAATCCGGTCCTGGTGAAGCCCACTATCCCGAACACCAGGAAGGCCAGGCTCGACAGCCCGGCGAGTACCTGGGCGGGTTGGAGACCCGCGGTCCGGATACGAGCCCGTTGCGTACGTGCCATTGCTCCGCCTCCCAGAGTTGGCGACCTGATTTCAGGCTTGGCGGCCGGATACCCCGGGGCCCTCCCGGGCAAACCGAGGCGGCTGAACGGCCTAGCCGTGAACACGATCGGGTGATCCGGTCAACAGGTCGTGTGGGCAAGGTGAGCGGTGTCTTTCTCCTGGTGGGGTTGTGTCTGGGAGCCATCCTCGCGATGGTGCTGATCCCGCGGCCGCGACCCGGCCCGGCGGCGGTCGCGGTCGCGGCCTCGACCGACACGGTGATCACCCTCGAAACCGAACCGGAACCGGTCGAACCCTCGCCTCCGTCCTCCTCCGCGGTACCGGGACCACCACCGAAGTCCGTGGACACCGATGCGCTCGCGGACCTCGTCCCCGGCGGGCAGGTGAGCGTGGTCGTCTACGACCGCACCGCCAAGAAGACCACGGTTTCCCTCAAGTCGGAGCGTGCTTACACCTCGGCTTCGCTGGTGAAACTCCTCATCGCCTTGGAAGCGCTTCAAGCGGGTACACCGGCGAGCACCGTGCAGCGGATGCTCTCGGCCAGCGACGACGACATCGCCAGCAGGCTGTGGACGGCCTTCGGCGGACCGGCCATCGTCACCCGATGGGCGGGCAGGATCGGCCTCGGCGGCACGCGTCCGCCCGAGGACCCCGGCCGCTGGGGCGACACCCGGATCACCGCCGCGGACGTCGCGAAGATCTACCGCTACCTGCTGGACAAGGCGGGTGCGGGGACGACGATCATGCGGGCGTTGAGCGGCGCGACGGAGAGCGGATCCGACGGTGTCCGGCAGTACTTCGGCATCCCGGACGCCGTCGGTTCCCTTCGCTGGTCGATCAAGCAGGGCTGGGCGTGCTGCCGCGGCTCTCGGATCCTGCACAGCTCCGGCACCGTCGGCGAAGACGATCGCCACATCGTCGTCGTCCTCACCTCCCAGCCGACGTCGACCACCTACCCGATCGCGGGCAGCCGGGTCACCGAGGTGGTCAGGGCGCTGCTCCCCGCTATTGACGACCTGTAAACACGGTGAGACAGTGGCCGTACGCCGCTCTCCCGGGAGGTCGTCATGAGCACCGAAGCCCACCTGCCCGCCGCGACCCCGCTCGGCCCGGATTCCGTCGCCTGGCGAGTGGTCGGCGACCGGAGACTGCTGCTCGGCGCGGGAACGGCGTTGCTGCTGCAGGTGGCGCATCCGGTGGTCGGCGCCGGCGTCCACGACCATTCGAACTACACCGAAGACCCGTGGGGCCGTCTCGACCGGACCATCGATTCCTTGCTGTGCCAGGTTTTCGGCGGCCGGGAAGCGATTGCCGAGGCCGAGCGGCTCCGCGAGATGCACAAGGCGATCAAGGGCGTCGACCACCACGGCGAGCGCTATCACGCGCTGAACCCCGAGGCCTACTGGTGGGTGCACGGCTCGACGTTCTGGACGACCGTCCGCTTGCAGGAAGTGTTCATACACCCCATGTCCCAGGCCGAAAAGCGCCGCTTCTACGCGGAATGGCGACGCCTCGGCCTGCTACTCGGCCTTCGCGAGCACCACATGCCCGAGGACCTTGAAGGATTCGAGGCCTACTTCGACGACGTCGTCGCGAACCGGCTCGAGGACAACCACACGGTCCGGGAACTGCTCCGCTCGATCACCATGCGGGACACGCCACCGCCGCCGTGGTGGTTCCTGCCGGAGGCCTTGTGGCGTCCCGTCCGGCCGGCGGGCGGGAACGTGCTGACCCTGTGCGCGATCGGCTTGCTGCCCACGGTGCTTCGCGACCGCTTGAGTCTCAAATGGACAGACAAGGACGAGCGCCGCCTCCGGCGCCTCGGCGCGGCCACGAGGGCGGCCGGGAACCGTGTTCCCGACCGGCTTCGGTTGTACCCCAAGGCTTATCGAGCCAAGCGCGGTTAGCTACTCGACGACGTCGACCAGCGCACCCTTGGCGCCGGTGTTCGGCAGCGGCCACGGCTTGACCCCGCCGTTGGTGACGATCTTCTTGTCCTGCGGCGGGGACGGCGGCAAGGTCCGCGCGCCGATCCACGCCAGTACGTCGGGGATCTGCGTCTTGAAGGTGTTCATGTTGTGGCCGGCGTCCGGGATCCGCCACGACGAGAGCGTCGCCGGCGCGCGGACGGCCGCCTGGATCTGATCGAGCGAGGAGCTCTCGAAGCCTTCCTTGTCCCCCGCGATCGCGAGGATGTCCACCGGTGATGGATGCTTCTGCAGGTTCAGCGTGACCTTGTTCGCATCGATGATGTCCTGCCTGCCCTTGAAGAGGTTCTCCGTCTCCGCGTCGACCGAAGCTTCCGCGTAGCCGCTGACACTCGCCGCCTGGCCGTACCACTGCGGGTGCCGGGTCACGAGGTTCATCGCGCAGTACCCGCCCGAGGACCAGCCCGCCATCGTCCACGCCTTCCGCTGGGGATTGGCGCCGAGTTTCTCGATCGCCCAGTCGCGGATGTCGGCGGTCAGGTAAGTGTCGTTGGCCGATCCGCCGACCTCGTCGACACACTGGGTGTCGTGGCCGATCTTCGGTTTCCCGGTCGGATCCGGGATGATCACCAGTGACGGCGGGAGCACGTTCTTCGCGATGGCCGCGTCGAGCTGGGCGGGCAGGCCGTACGGGCCGGTGACCACTTCCGGCCCGGACGGATAGTTCGGAATCCATTCGATGACAGGGAACTTGTGGCCCTGGTACGCGGAGCCGTAGTACTGGGGCGGGAAATACACCGAGACGTCACGCGTCAGGCCGGTGCGCTTGCCGGTCACCGTCATGTAGACGACGGAACCCTTGCCCTCCTTGGCGCGCATCGCCCCGCCGGCGCCCAGTTTGTCCAGGTCCGCGCCGTTCTGCCCGCCGACGGCGTCGACTCCCTGCCCCGAGTACACCCCGGTGCCGAACAGGGCACCGACCGTCGGGAAGAACCCGCCGATCATGTTCCCGCCCATCCCGGTGCTGACCACGATCAGCACCACCGCGACGAGGATGGTGCCGCTGCGGCCGAAAAGCTTGCGGCGCCAGCGTTCCCAGAAGAACGGCACGGCGATGATCGCGAGCAGGGTCAGCACCACGACGATGACGAGGTTCAGGGTCGAATCCAGCCGGATGGAGCTCAGGCCCAGTCCCATGGCGATCGTCCCTTCCGGCGGCGGCACGCCCCCGCACCGCGCTTCCCACATCCGGATCAAGAGACGTGCGGCCACCGGAAAGTGTTGTCCGGGGTGACACGTGTCACCCCGGGCCGGCCCTCAGCCTTCGAGTGCGGTGCGCAGCACCCCGATCGCCTGCGAAATCGCGGCTTCCGCGGCATGCGTTCCGCGCAACGTGTTCAGCATGACGAAGTCGTGCACGATGCCCTGGTATCGCACGGCGGTCACCGGGACTCCGGCCTGACGCAGCTTGGCGGCGTACGCCTCGCCTTCGTCGCGCAGGACGTCGGCCTCGGCGGTGATCACCAGCGCGGGCGGCAGGCCCGCGAGCTCGTCGAGGCTCGCGCGCAGCGGCGACGCGGTGATTTCCGCGCGCTGCGCCGCGTCGGTCGTGTACTGGTCCCAGAACCACTTCATGCCGTCGAGGGCCAGGAAGTAACCCTCGGCGAACCGCCGGTAGGACTCGGTGTCGAAGTTCGCGTCGGTGACCGGATAGAAGAGCACCTGCTGACGGAAGGTGACGTCGCCGCGCTGCTTCGCGAGCAAAGTGAGGGCTGCGGTCATGTTCCCGCCGACGGAGTCTCCGGCGATCGCGATCTTCGTGCTGTCGAGCCCGTTTTCGGCGCCGTGCTCGGCGACCCACTTCGCCACGGCGTAGTTCTGCTCGATGGCGACGGGGTAGCGCGCCTCGGGCGAGCGGTCGTATTCGGGGAAGACGACGGCCGCGCCCGCGCCGACCGCGAGCTCGCGGACCAGGCGCTCATGGGTGTGGAAGTTCCCGAAGACCCAGCCGGCTCCATGGATGTAGACGATCACGGGCAGCGGGCCGGTCACGCCATGGGGCCGGACGATGCGGACCTCGACACCGTCGACATGCGTGGTCTCGACGTCCGCGGCGGGCAGTTCGACGTCGCCGCCCTGGACCTCGTCGACGGCCTTGCGACCTTCCTCCGGCGGCAGCTGGAAGAGGAACGGCGGGGTGGCGGTGGCCTCGACGAAGGCCTGCGCGGCCGGTTCGAGGGCCAGGTTGTGCGGGTTGGCGGTCATTTCTGCCTCCTGGGTTCCGAAGTCGATGCGACCAAGGTAGCTCACAACTCAGTTGTGCACAACTAAAATGTACTCAAGGAGATTTGGCTCACTCGAGTGGCGATCTGCGGCATGATCGACGCACCATGGGGAGACGAGGAGGACCGATGCCGACGGACAACACCGGATCGCTGTGCCTGGACGATCAGCTGTGCTTCGGGCTCTACGCGGCATCGCGGGCCGTGACCGCGCTCTATCGCGTGGTGCTCGACGATCTGGGCCTGACCTATCCGCAGTACCTGGTGATGCTCGCGCTCTGGGAGGAGGACGAGCGGCTGGTCAAGGAACTCGGCACCGTGCTGAACCTTGACTCCGGCACACTGTCGCCGCTGCTCAAGCGGCTGGAGAAATCCGGGCTGGTCGAGCGCGTCCGGCAAGCCGACGACGAACGGTCCGTCCGCGTCAGCCTGACCGGGGACGGCGCCCGGCTCCGGGAACGCGCGAGCGGGATCCCGAAGATCATCGGCGACGCGATGGGCCTCGACGCGGCCGGTCTCGCCCGCACCCGCGCGGAGCTCGATCGCTTGACCGAATCCGTGAACGCCTACCGCGAGGCCTACGTCCCGGCCGGTTAGCATGGGATTTCCGGCGCGGACAAAGGGATGACGATGATCGATCACGACGCGGCGCTCAAGGCCGTCGAGAACAGCTTGGACCGGCCGTCCGCGGCCCGCGTCTACGACTACTTCATCGGCGGCGACACCCACTACGCCATCGACCGCGAATTCGCCGAGAAGGTGCGTGAGCGCCTGCCGCTCATGGGCGACTACTGCAAGACCAGCAGGCAGTTCCTCGGCCGGGCCGTGCGGCACTGCGCGGAGCAGGGCATCAAGCAGTTCGTCGACATCGGTTCCGGCCTGCCGACGGCGGGCAACGTGCACGAGGTCGCCGACGAGGCGCGGCCGCAGGAGGACACGCACGTCCTCTACATCGACAACGAGCCGATCGCGCTCGCGCATTCGACGCTGCTGCTCGCCGACACCGCGGACCCCGATCGCCACCACGCGATCGCCGCGGATCTGTTCGACCCCCAAGACCTCTGGGACCGGGTGATGGACTCCGGCATCATCGACGTGCGGGAGCCGGTCGCGCTGGTGGTCAACGCGGTCATGCATTTCATCAAGGACGAGCAAGACCCCGACGGGCTGCTGGACTTCTACCGCGCCCGGCTCGCCCCGGGTTCCCTGCTGGTGCTTTCGCAGATGACCAACGAGAACCCGGCCAACGAGGACGAGAAGCAGGCGCTTCTGGACATCCTCGACTACTACGAGACCACGACGAACCCCGGTTTCCTGCGCACCATGGACGAGTTCCGGCGGTTCTTCGGCGGCTGGCCGCTGCTGGAGCCGGGCCTGGTCTACGCGCCGGCGTGGCACCCGGACGAGAAGACGGTCTTCGCCGCGAACCCGTCGGAGTCGCGCGTCATCGGCGGTATCGCCCGCAAGCCGTAATTCTTCAAGGTCCGTGAAGGCCTCCTTGAGGGACTCTGGGTCCCTCAAGGAGGCCTTCACGGACCTGTGACGTGCGTCGCCTTGCAGTGCAACTAGGTGCATATGAAACTAGGTGCATGGCACTGGAGCACGCGATCCTCGTTTCGCTGTCCGAGCGGTCCGGCTCGGGCTACGAGCTGACGCGTCGTTTCGAGAAGTCCATCGGGCTGTGGTGGAGCGCCACCCACCAGCAGATCTACCGCGTGCTCAAGCGGATGGAGGACGCGGGCTGGGTCGCCGTCGACCAGGTCGCGCAGTCCGGG
The DNA here is from genome assembly GCF_055563465.1 of Amycolatopsis sp. NPDC000009. Taxonomy (NCBI): domain Bacteria; kingdom Bacillati; phylum Actinomycetota; class Actinomycetes; order Pseudonocardiales; family Pseudonocardiaceae; genus Amycolatopsis; species Amycolatopsis sp. NPDC000009. The sequence continues at coordinate 8,066 of NZ_JBVHDI010000006.1, read as the reverse complement.
AAACCCGACAAGAAGGTCTACACCGTCGGCGACGCGGGGCGGGCCGAACTCGCCCGCTGGCTCGCCGAACCCGACCCCTCGGCCACCGCCAGGGAGCTCGCCGTGAAGATCCGCGGCGCCACTCTCGGCGATCCGGCCGCCGTCGCCGCCGAGGTCACCCGGCATCGCGACGCGCACGCGGCACGGCTCGACGCGTACCTGCTGATCGAGAAGCACGACTTCCCCGACCCAAGCGTCCTCAGTGGACAGTCGTTGCATCAGTTCCTCGTGCTGCGCGGAGGAATCCGAACCGAACAGGGCCACGTCGAGTGGCTCGAGGAAGTCCTCCGGGCATTCCACCACGATGCGTAAGGACCAGCGATGAGCCCGTACCCGAACCTGTTGTCCCCGCTCGATCTCGGCTTCACCACCCTGCGCAACAGGGTGATCATGGGTTCGATGCACACCGGCCTCGAGGACAAGGAAGCGCATTTCCCCCAACTGGCCGAGTACTACGCCGAACGCGCCCGCGGTGGCGTCGGGCTGATCGTCACCGGCGGCTTCGCCCCGAACCGGACCGGCTGGCTCCTGCCGCTGGCGTCGAAACTCTCGACGCGCGCGGAAGCTAAGGCGCACAAGCAACTCACCGACCCGGTGCACGAGGCGGGCGGCAAGATCGCGCTGCAGATCCTGCACGCGGGCCGGTATTCCTACCATCCGCTGAGCGTTTCCGCGTCGGGGATCAAGGCGCCGATCAACCCCTTCAAACCGCGGGCCCTTTCCGGGTACGGCGTGCTGCGCCAGATCCGCGCGTTCGCCGATTGTGCCTTCCTGGCCAAGGAAGCGGGCTACGACGGCGTCGAGATCATGGGCTCCGAGGGCTACTTCATCAACCAGTTCCTCGCCGAGCGCACCAACAAGCGCACCGACAAATGGGGTGGCAGCGCGGAGAACCGGCGCCGGATCGCCGTCGAGATCGTGCGCCGCACACGCGAAGCGGTCGGTGAGGACTTCATCATCGTCTATCGACTGTCCATGTTGGACCTCGTCGAAGGCGGGCAGCGCTGGGAGGACGTCGTCGCGCTGGCGAAGGACGTCGAAGAGGCGGGCGCGACGATCATCAACACCGGCATCGGCTGGCACGAGGCGAGGGTGCCCACGATCGTGACGTCCGTACCGCGCGCGGCGTTCACCTGGGTGACCGGCAAGCTCAAACCGCATGTCGGGATCCCGGTGGTCACGTCGAACCGGATCAACATGCCCGAGGTCGCCGAGGAGGCGCTGGCGAGCGGGGACGCGGACCTGGTGTCGATGGCGCGGCCGTTCCTCGCCGATCCGGAATGGATCCGCAAGGCCGAGGGCGGGCGCGAGGACGAGATCAACACCTGCATCGCCTGCAACCAGGCCTGTCTCGACCACGCGTTCAAGCGGAAACTGGTGTCCTGCATGGTGAATCCGCGCGCGGGCCACGAGACCACGCTGACGCTTTCGCCCACGCGCAAGACCAAACGCGTCGCCGTCGTCGGCGCGGGTCCCGCCGGGCTGGCGGCCGCGACCGGTCTGGCCGAACGCGGGCACGCGGTCGAACTGTTCGAAGCCGACGACGAGATCGGCGGCCAGTTCGGGATCGCGCGGAAGATCCCGGGCAAGGAGGAGTTCGCGGAGACCATCCGCTACTACACGCGACGGCTGGAGGTCACCGGCGTCAAGGTGCGCCTCGGCACGCGCGTGGCCGCCGCCGACCTGATCGACGCCGGGTTCGACGAGGTCGTGCTGGCCACCGGCGTGACCCCGCGGGTGCCGTCGCTCCCCGGGATCGACCACCCCAAGGTTCTGTCCTATGTGGACGTCGTCCGGCACGGGAAACCGGTGGGCGGCAAGGTCGCCGTGATCGGCGCGGGTGGGATCGGCGTGGACGTGAGCGAGTTCCTGACGCACACCACCTCCCCCGCGCTCGATCGGGACGCGTGGATGGCCGAATGGGGCGTCACCGATCCCGAGCGGGCCGCGGGCGGGCTGACCGAGCGGAAGGTCGAGCCGTCACCGCGGCAGGTGTTCCTGCTGCAGCGCAAGAAGTCCGGTATCGGCGCGGGGCTGGGCAAGACCAGCGGCTGGGTGCACCGGGCCGCGCTGAAGGCCAAGCGCGTCGAGCAGCTCACCGGGGTCACCTACGACCGGATCGACGACGACGGCCTGCACATCACCGTCGGTGACAAGCCGCGTGTGCTCGACGTGGACAACGTCGTCGTCTGCGCGGGGCAGGAGCCGGTGCGCGACCTCGCCGAGGCGTTGCATGCAGCAGGCCTGCCGGTGCACCTGATCGGCGGCGCCGACGTCGCGGCGGAACTGGACGCCAAACGGGCCATCGATCAGGGAACCCGCCTGGCCGCCGTTCTCTGACGTGGGGGCTCACAGATGGCAGGATGACCCTTGTGCGGGACGTATGCGTGATCGGGCTCGGGTTGATCGGTGGTTCGCTGTTGCGTGCAGCGCACTCGATCGGCCGCACCACGTTCGGGGCGACGACCTCCGAAGCTGACGCGGACGCCGCCAGCAGAGCGGGTTTCGACGTGACGACGCAGGTCGAAGCCGCGCTGGGCAAGGCGGCGGAGCGGGACGCGATGATCGTGCTCGCGGTGCCGCTGCCCGCGGTCGAGGAGGTGCTCCGGACCGTTTCACGGGTCGCCGGGCACTGCGTGCTCACCGACGTGACCAGCGTGAAGGGCCCGGTGCTCGACTCGGTCCGCCGTCGGGTGCCGTACGCGAAGTTCGTCGGCGGGCACCCGATGGCCGGGACCGCGAACTCCGGCTGGAAGGCGAGCAACCCCGCGCTGTTCGGCGGCGCGGCGTGGGTGCTGGGCGTCGAGCACGACACCGACCTGACCGCTTGGGCGGAGGTCGCCCAGCTGGTGCTGGACGTGGGCGCGCATGTCGTGCCGCTGCCGGCGGACTCGCACGACGAGACGGTCGCGCGGATCTCGCATCTGCCGCATATCTTCGCGGCCATCCTGGCCACGATCGGCGCGCAGGGCGGGCCGCTGGCGATGTCGCTGGCCGCCGGGTCCTACACGGACGGCACGCGGGTGGCCGGGTCGAGCCCGGCGCTGGTGCGGGCGATGACCGAGGGCAACCGGGACGCGCTGCTGCCGATCGTCGACGAAGCGCTCGGGCGGCTGGGCGCCGCGCGGGGCTCGCTGGCGTCGACGGGCGGCCTCGCGGTGACGGTCAACGCGGGTCACGAAGGGGCGCAAGCGTTCGCGGCCGCCAAGGACGCGGAACGCGCGGGGGTCCGGGTCGGTCTGAGCGCGCCGGACGCGCGCGACGGCCTGATCGCGCTCGGCGAGCGGGGCGGCCGGATCACGGCGATCGACGGCGACACCGCGATCGGCGAGGTCTCCTGACGCGTTTCGTCCTCTGAATGCGGTCCTTGCACACGCAAGTACCGCATCCAGAGGACGAAATGCGGGCGATTACTGGGCCGGCGGCGGGTTCTGGGGGTTCGGCGGCTGCTGGTTTTGGGGCGGGGTGTCGGGGGTGTCGTCGAACTTGTTGATGAAGCCCTTCGCCTTCTCGACCCCGGAATCGATCTGCGAGTCGTGACCGGAGAACTTCGACTTCGCGAAGTCCGCCGCCTTGTCCAGGCCGCCCTCGATCTTGTCGTTGTGCTCGCGGAGAGCGTCGGTGGCCTTGTTCTTCAATTCGTCGAAGTTGATGCCCATGGCCACATCGTCACACAGGAACCGGCGGGCACGCCCCGTCGATCACCCGTCGTGGGGACGCTCAGAACGGCCGGTCGCCCACGATGGCGACGCGTTCGGCCACGCGCGCGTACGGGTGGTAGTCGTTGACGGCGTAGTGCTGGGTGGCGCGGTTGTCCCAGAACGCCACCGAACCCGGCCGCCAGCTGAAGCGCACCTGGAACTCCGGGATGTGCGCGCGGCTGAACAGGTACCGCAGGAGCCGGTCGCTGTCGTCGCGGTCCATGCCGACGATATGCGTCGTGAACGCCTGGTTCACGAAGAGGGTGCGGCGCCCGGTCTCGGGATGCGTGCGGACGACCGGATGCTCGACCGGCGGGAACGCGTCCTGGTGACGCAGCAGCGGTTCCGGGTCGGAGAAGCGGTCGAAGCCGGGGATGAAGTCGTGCACCGCGGTCGCCCCGTCGATCCGCTCGCGGATGTCGTCCGGCAGGTTGTCGTAGGCGGCGGCCATGTCGGCCCACATCGTGTCGCCGCCGACCGGTGGGACCTCGATCAGCCGAAGCACCGAACCGAGCGCGGGCTCGGGCCGGAACGTGACGTCCACGTGCCAGATGTTCTCGAACGCGGGCATGCTCGCCGAGCGGGTGAACCGGGTGGTGTCCTCGGTCTCGCCCTTCGGGATGAACGGGTTCGTCTCCAGGTCGCCCCAGTTGGCGGCGAACGCGCGCTGGTGCGCCGAAGTGATGTCCTGGTCGCGGAAGAACAGCACCTTCCACTCCAGCAGCGCGCGATTCAACTCGGCGTGGAGAGCGGGCGTCAGTGGCCGGGCGAGGTCGACGCCGCCGATCTCGGCACCGATCAGCCGTCCCAGCGGGCGCAGCGCGAAAAGCTCGTACGGACGTTCTTCGGCACCCTCCGGCAGGCGCCGCAGCAGCCGCGGCCCTTCGAGGATCCCGCCGTCGGGGACGGTCGCGGGGCGGAGGCGGACACGGTCGGGCAGCTCTACGGACATGCTGGTCTCCAGGGGTTTCCGAGTTCCGGGAAGGACGAAACCGGCCACCTTTCACAGATGGCCTTCGCGGGAAACACGGTTACGCGGGCGGAGAACCCAAACGTCCACGGCGCAGGAGCAATGCGGCGACGCCTTCACCCAGCGAGCGGTGCGGCGCGGACTCCCAAGTGACGGACACGACCCCATGGTGGGCGTGATTTGGCGTGCGGTCAACAGCGTCCATGAGGCGGGACGATCATCGTCTCCGCTCGGAGGGGAAGCTTCCCGACCACGTGTTCCGCTCCTCCCGCGGCCGCAGCGCCTCGGCCAGCACCCACTGCGAATGCGTCGTGCCGCCCCGGCCGACCGGACCGAGCTGGAAGGTGACCCAGCCAACCCAGTGTCCCGTCGTCGTCGCCCGCCACATCCCCAGCAGCCCGGGGACGGTGCCGGTCAGGTCCAGGCCGTCGGGCAGGCGGGTCTTCACCGCGCCGACGGGGTACACCAGCTTGAGATCGACCCAAACGGGCTGGTTGGGCCGCACCATGTGCAGGTGACGCGGCCCCGGCGGCAGCGTGTCACCAGTGTCGAGCATGCGTCGATTATGCGTGAAAACTCGAACATTAGTTCGAGACGATACTCACCATCCCCCGTCCGGGTGGGAGGAGGACTCAGGCGCGGCGGTGGTAGGGCAGGAACCGCCGGACCAGCCGCAGCGGCGCGCGTTCGACGAGGTCGGGGCCGCGCACCGCGTCGAAGGCGGCGCCGATCTGGTCGACGACGCCGGACAGCTGCTCGTTGTCGGGCATCGGCATCTCCGCCGGTTCCCGTTCTTCGCGGACGGCGGCCGCGAGTTCGGTGAGGGCGGCCGTCAGGAGGGCGATGTCGGCGTCGGCCGGGGCGGGGGCACCGCGGCCGAGGGTGACGCCGACCTCGGTGACGGCGTCGGCGACGCGTTCGAGCCCGGCGATCACCGGCCACCAGGCGACGGCCTGCCGTCCGGCGGCGGAGGGTTCGACGACGACCTGCTGGAACGCGGTCCGGAGGTCGGCCAGTGCGCGGTAGGCGCGGCGACGAGCGCGGGAGCGTTCCAATCGTGCTTCGCCCGACGGCGCCAGCACGAGCCCCTTGTCGACGTACTTCACCAGGCTGTCGAGGCTGTCGGCGAGCCGTCCGCCGATCTGCGGCCGCCGGCTGCCCGGCCAGAGCAGGTAGCCGAAGAGCAGGACGATCGCGCAGCCGAGGACGGTGTCGACGAGTCGCGCGAGCACGACGTCCCAGCTTCCGGTGCTGGCGAGGTCCATCTGCAGGATGATCAGCGGGGTCACGAAGGCGCTGAGGATGCCGTAGTTGCGTACCTTGCCGACCGCGACGCCGCCCGCGAACACGGCGATCAGGAGGACCAGCAGCCAGCCTTCGCCGCCCGCGGCGAGTACGGCCGCGCCGATGCCCACCCCGATCACCGTGCCGATGCCGCGCAGCACGGCGCGGCCGAACACCGAGCCGAAGTCGGGTTTGAGGACGATGCCGACGGTGAGCGTGATCCAGTAGGACCGTTCGAACGGGACGAGCAGCGCGACGACTTCGGCGATCGCCACGCACAAGGTGAGGCGGAGCGCGGCGAACCAGGTGAGCGGACCGGAGACGAGCGACCCCGCCCAGCCGCGCAGGCGTTTGTGCCACGGCTGGACCTCGCGCCGTTTTCGGTCGTCGCCCTTGCCTATCCGGGCGAGCCCGGCGTAAAGCGCGGCGAGGACCGGGTCGGCGTCTTCGGGCGCTTCGGGCGGCTTCGGCAGGTCCTGATTCGCGAGTACGGCAGCCGACGTCGCGATGAAGTGGTCGATCACGTCGTCCGGGGCGTGGCGGCCGGCGTTGACCATCGCGACCGACGCCTCGACGGCGGGGGTGCTGGCCGAAAGCAGGTTGAGCAGCTGGCGGTAGGTGGCGTCTCGGCCCGACAGCCAGGATCGCGCGGTGAGCAGCCGGTCGTACGCGGTGTTCATCGCGGTCGTGAGCTGGTGGCGCGCGACGCGGGAGGTGGCTTCGTCGGTCGCGGACAGCATCGCGGCGAGTTCGACGTAGACGTGTGCGACGGCGCCGCGTTCGGGGCTGGTGGCGCGGAAGGTCCAGGTGGCGAGCGCGACGAGCAGACTCCAGGCGGCGCCGGCGCAGAAGTAGCCGAGGAGGATTTCGACGCGCAGGCCGGTGACGTGCTGGCCGGTGCCGAGGACGCAGAAGACGAACATCTGGAGGCCGGCGACCGACGCGTTGCTGCCGGCCGCGCTGATCAGCGCGGACACCGCCGCGACGCCGACGACGACCGGGATGGACGCGGCCGGGATGCCGCCGGTGATCAGCCCGGCGAAGTAGCCGAGGCCGGCGGCCGCGGTGGCGCCGCCGAGCCGCCGGGCGCGGTAGCGGTACGGCCCGGCGGATTCGGAAAGGACGGTGGGCAGGGCGCCGGTGGAGATGAGCGCGCCGACACCGATGTCGCCGAGCGCGTAGCCGACGGCCAGCGGTACGGCGAGGGCGAGGACGGCGCGGGCGACCATGTTCCACGGAATGGGAACCGGTGTGCTGCGAAGCAGCTGCACCAGCCAATGTGGTGCGGCGATCTCGCGGCGCGTCGTGCTCACGCCCCTATCTTGACTTATCGGCGGGCGAGTCAACGGGGGAAGCCACTTCCCCTGTGGAGGTTGCCCCGGGGCTGGCGTGTCCCGAAAGCCACTTTCGGAACATCAGAGGTCGCGAAAGTGGCTTTCGCGACACGCCCGACGGCACCCGTCGCCTCGGTCGCGACCCTCGGCAAGGGCGGCCGGAGCGGTTATCGTCGCCGCATGGGCAAGACGTACTCATTCGAGGTCAACCGGACGAGCAGCGCCTCGCCCGCTTCCCTGTTCGCGCTGGAGGCCGACGGTTCCCGGTGGTCGGAATGGGCGAAACCGGTGGTGTTCCACTCGCGCTGGGCGCGGAAGCCGGACGCGGGTGAGGTGGGCGCCGTCCGGGCCGTCGGGCTATGGCCGGTGTATCTCCACGAAGAGACACTGGAGTACGAACAGGACCGGAAGCACGTCTACGGCTTCGCGGGTCTCGCGCCGCTCAAGGACTATCGCGCCGAAGTGTCGTTCACGCCGAACGCTTCCGGCGGCACGGATCTACGCTGGACCGGCCGGTTCACCGAACCGCTGCCCGGCACCGGCGCCGCCGTCCGCGCGGCGCTGCGCACGGTGATCTCGATCCTGGCGACTCGCCTGGTGAAACACGCGGAACGGACCTGACCCCACCCCCCGCCCTTCCCAAGGGCAATGCCACTTACTTAGCTGGCCGCTGGCTCTGGCTGTGTTGGTGTTGTTGCTGATTGTAACGGGGCGTGGGGTAGCGTTCCGTTGTGGGTG
>NZ_JBVHDI010000005.1:367766-483156 GCF_055563465.1 Amycolatopsis sp. NPDC000009 | reverse complement strand
GGACTCGGGCTCGGGGGGGGTCGGTGCCCGGGGGGGGGTGGCGTGTGGGGGGCCGGGGGGGGGGGGCGGGGGGCGGGGGGGGGGGGCGGGGGGGGCGGGGGGGGGGGGCGGGGGGGGGGGGGGGGGGGGGGGGGGGGGGGGGGGGGGGGGGGGGGGGGGGGGCGGGGGGGCCCCCCCCCCCCCCCCCCCCCCCCCACTGCCCCTTCCCAGTGCGGTGCGGTGGCTGACCCTGTGGCTGGGACTGGGCTATCGGTGGGGTTTGATCAGCACCACGGGACGTACCCGGTGCCACCACCACCCGGCCCGGTGGACTGGCGGACTTCCCACAGATCGCTGCGCATCCAGCCGCTGCGCCATCCGCCCGAGGTGTAAAGGCTCATCCAGCCCCAGGTGTAGCCGCCGTGCGGGATCTTGCAGCCGACGTAGGCGGTCGAGTTGCGGTAGCCCAGGGCAAGGACTCGGCCGCTCGGGACCGATGCGCGCAGCCGGGCACCGTTGGCGGTGATGTCGACGTAGGAGCCGCCCTGCGCCTGAACTCCGCCCGCGGACCGCATGGCCTGGTTGTCGCCGCGGCGGTGCGCCATGCCCGACCACGGGTCGGACTGCAGGCCGCGGATCTCGGTCCCGTCCGGCGCGATCGCGGGTACGTCGATTCCTGCGAGGCCACCGGGGACGGGGCCGACGTCCGCGTCCGGGGCGAGCTTCAGTCTGGCCTGCGCGGAGCCCGGATCCCAGTTGCCGTCGATGCTGATGACCCCAGTGGGTGCGGCGCTGGCGGTGCTCGTGGTCACGGCGGCCCCGCCCACGACGAGTGCGCCGAGCGCGAGCGCGGTCAGCGCGATCCGCCCGCGGCCGGTTGTGGTGGTCGTCGAGTTCACGTTTCTCCTCCAAGATGCGGCGAAAGCCGCGTCGTAGTTCATTTCCTGTTGGGATAGAGGGAAAACCTGGTGCTTCCCCTCGGTTGTTGTCCGTTCCGGACGGTCGGCGCGCTGCGAGGTGAACGAGCCTGTCCGCGGGAACGGGAGAGGCGCCGGGGCAGCGCTGGCGGGCGCTGCCCCGGCGGGTATCAGCCGGTCACCGCGTGGTGGCCCGGTCGCGGCGGGACCGGCGTGGCGTCCTTCTCCGGTGCCCTGCCCGCTCCGGGCTTGCCGGTTCCCGGCTTGCCAGTTCGCGGCGTCGGGGTACCGGGTTTGCCGGTGGGCTTGCCTGTGGGGGCCGGGGTGCCGGTCGGGTCCGGTTTACCGGTCGGCGGCTGTGTGGTCGGCGGGGTCGTTGCCTTGTCACAGCTCACTCCGGCGGCGGCGACGGTCTGGCTCTTCGTGCCCTTGACGTCGGTGATGGTGACGGTGACGCCGACGACGCTGGGGCCGCCGCCCTTTCCGGGGACGACCTGGAAGAATTTCGAATTCTGGGCGCTGCCGGAGAAGTTGACCCTGGTGATTCCCTGTTCGCAGGTCGCGGTGACCGAGCCGAGTGCCTTGCCGCCGACGGTCAAGTTGCCGACGGTCGCCTTGGCGTAGCCGGGCCGGGTCTCGGTCGAGATTCCCGACGCGGAGAACGACATCCCGGAGATGGAGCCGCTGTTGGCGGCCTTGTTCTCGTTCCCGGTTGCCCTGACACCGAACGCGGTGGATCCGGCTGCGGCGGCGGGCGATGCGGTGGTGGAGGCGGTGACGCCGATGAGACCTGCGGCGAGGATGCCGCCGATGCCGGCGGTCACGAGCACCCGGCGGGTGGCGGGTCGATCGAGTGTGTGGACCACGTGGTCCCCCCTTGTGTGAGTGAAGTGAATGCGGGTGGTCACGTGATCTCCACGAGGCTGCCCAAGGGCACGGTCCGGGAGATCACGTCGAGTGCGTCGGCGGGAACGCGGACGCAGCCGTCAGAGGAGGCCCGCCCGAAAACCGTTGGGGTGGGCCAGGAATGTATGGCGGTTGTCCCCGGACCGCCGCCATAAGTGGAGTAGGTGTCCGAGTGCGAGCCGAGCGGCAGGACGACACGACTGAATGCCTGCGGGCTGGTGTCCAAAATGGATGAAAGGATGAACGTGCGGCCCGCTGGAGTGGCCGCGCCCGGCCGGCCGATGCCGACCGTCCAGATCCCGAGATGACGGTCCTGCTCGAACAGTGTCAGGGTGAAGCGAGCGCGGTCGACGACGAGACGGTGCTTGCTGCGCTCGACGGTGACGGCCGGGTCGTCGAGGGATACCCAGCCGGTGGATCCGTTGGGACGGCTGGGAAGCAGGACCTGCGCCCAGCCTGGTTCCTCGGTGATCACGGGAACCTTCGTCTCGGTCCTCAGCTCGCCGAATGTCTGCTGCGCGGGAAGCGCCGCGATCGGCGGCCCGCCGGGCAGCGCGTACACCGCGATCGTGGTGGTGGGGTGGATGATTCGGCCCGAGGCGCGCGCACTGGGCGCGGGGTCCTGTGGTGCACCAGGAATGGTGGTGAAGGTCGTAGCATGGGGAAGTTCGGCGAAGCTTTGTGCGCTGATCTCCCGCGGTACCACGATCTGCTCGGTGTCCGGCGAGCTCGGGATGTCGGAGCTGCCGGGCAGGCTGGTGACCGTCACCGTCGGCTCGTCGGAAGTGATGATGATCGCGGCTGTCAGCGCGATGGCGACGGCGGCCAGCCCCGCGATCGCGGCCAATCCGGTCCGGCGGTTCCGTGCGCTCGAGGGCGGCTCCGTCGAGCCGCGCCGTCCCGGTGGGGTGTTCGAGCCGAGCGAGGCGTCCTGCTCGTGTCCGGTCTGACTCGGCTGCGGGGGCTGGTCGCCGTCCTTGTCCATGGGAACCTCCGTTCGGTGGGGTTGCTGGGAATGGGCCGGGGTGCCGTGGCGACGCGTTCCTGCGCGGAGCGCCGCCACGGCACAAACGGGGACTACTTGCTGAGCGCGGCGGGGAAACCGGCGGCCGGTGTGCCGACGCCGGTCAGCGGGTCCCAGCCGGGGCCGCTCTGCAGTGACTGGGGCTTCTGGTCGAAGTCCACGAGGTAGCTGCCCTGCCCAGGGGGAACGGTGACTCCGCCGTAGGAGCCCAGCCGATCGGTCCAGACCCCGCCGTCGCGGTGCTTGACGTCCGAGATCGCCGGCGTTCCCGAGAGGTCGTAGATCGCGGGGTTCACGAACCCGAGCCGATCGATGCCCGCGGCTTGCGCGGAGGCGGCGATCATGCCTGCCAGCAGCGGCGAGGCGAGGCTGGTGCCGCCGGAGGCGTATTCGACATAGCCGTGACCGGGAACGGTGTGGCCCACGGCGAAACCGGTGTAGGCATCGGCCAAGGCGGCGATGTCGGGAACCGCTCGCCGGGTGCTGGACACCTTGCCCGCCTGGTATTGCGGACGCTCGAACACCTGCGACACGCCACCGCCGGCACCGCCCGCGAACGGCCCGTCCCTGTCCTGGGTCGGGACATAGCGATCACCGGACTGGACCAGCGCGGTGGAGGTCCATCCGGTGTCCCAGAGTTTCTTGCCCGCGCCGTCGATCGCGGCCGAGGTGCCGCCGACGGCGGTGACCCACGGGTGAGAGCTCGGGAAGGTCGCCGACTGTTTTCCGCCGGTCACGCCGGTAAGGTCGCCCGCGTCGCCGGAAGAGAACAAGATCGACTGGCCTTGGATGGCGGCCTGGACGCCGATGGAATCCATCAGCTGCCGGGATGCGGGCGACACGGTCGTCTCGTCGCCGTTGTAGGCCCACGAGTTGGTGATGATCCCGACTTCGTTGTCCGCGACGGCCTTGTTGAGCGCGGTGTAGAGACCGCGGCAGTCCCGCCCGGCATAGTAGGTGATCTTCGCGGCCGGGGCGATGGTGTGTGCGGCCTGCACGTCGAGGGCCTGCTCACCGGCCCACCCGTCGGGCTCGCAGGCGGGGTCCGGGTTGAATCCGCCGTCGGGCAGCTTCACCGTGTACTGGCCGGGCGCCAGCGGCGGCGAGCCGAACTTCGCGGCCGCGCGGTTGGCGTCAGCGAAGGTGCGGTCGCCGTTGTAGGCGGCGACGATGCCAACGTTGGTCCCGGCCCCGGTCTGCGTGGCGGTCAGCCCGTACAGTCCCCGAGTCTGTGCCGTGTTGTAGCCGCAGATTTCGTTGGACTGATCGGGATATTTGCGGGGCACGCCGCTGTTGACGGTCTGGCCCCAGTACGTCGCGCAGCCGGTTCCGTCCGCGGCCTGTGCCTGTGCCGCAGACGTGCGGCGATCCACCCGCTGCGGAGTGATGGTCTTCTCGGAGTCGTCCAGTCCGACCACCGCGGTCACCGCGTCACGAAGGGAGGCGGGAAGGGTGATCGCTGACTCCGGGGCGACCAGGTTCTCGACCTTGCCGTGCTTTCCGCGGTGCTGGTAGGTGGAAAGCTTGGCGCCGAAGGCTTTTTCCAGAGTTGAGGTGTCGGCGACCGCCTCGATGAGGTGCCGGTTCGCCGACACCTCGGTGATGCGGACGCCCTGCTTCTGCAGCCAGCTGCGGACCTTGTTGACGGTGTCGTTGGTCGCGGCGAACCGGTGCGTGAACTGGGCGGTCGTCAAGACCTTGCGGTAGTGCGGTGAGCCGGGTGTGCTGATCGCCTTCGCCAGCCGCTCGGCGCCGGCCCGATCTCGCAGGGCCAGCGCGACCTGGATGCGACGCTGCGTGCCGCCGTCGGTGCCTCCGATCTTGGCGGCCGGTGTGGCCCAGGCCGGTGTGCTGCCCGTGACGGCGACCCGGTTGCCGTCCTGGCCGGTCGTGGCGATCGCGGGTGTCGCGGCCGCGATCCCGGCGAGTGCCGCGCATCCGGCGATCACGCCGGCTGCGCGAGATGGTCGTACTGCCATGTGTTGCCCCCGTTACTCGGTTGGCGTGTGCAACACGCCGGAATAGTGCGCTGGCCATCAATTCACGGGATGGGAAGAGTCGAATAGACGCAGTGCTGACGGTTGGGTTCAGCGCTATTTCCCGTGTGGGCCACTCGCGTTCCGATGTGCGGCCAGCGTCTCGATGCTGACCTGTGAACTGCGGTTTCCCGGTTCACGACTCACTCTGCACAACCGTCAAATGATCTGTCAACCAATTACGAAAACATTTTCTTGCCGCATTATATTGAGCATTTTTGGGCAGGGTGAAGCGTTCGAGGACCGAATGGTATAGAGGTCCGCGAGCTGTCGAATGAAGGTTTTGTTTATCGGATCGGGCTTGGCTCCACCTTTTCCGCGACGAAAGGGATTCCTGATCCGCACACGGTCGCGTTGGCTAGTGGGTTGAAGGTGTAGCCGGTGATGCGGACGTGTTCCTGTGCTGGGGCGCCTTCGAACACGGCGCGTTCATGGTCGGTCGCGACCTGGCCGACGAGCCGGAGTTGCTGCCCGTGGTCGGTGACCATCTCGGCGCATCCGACGTGGTCGGTGCGCCAGGTGGCGGTGCCGTCGACGACGATCTGTGGTCCGGGTCGGTCGGTGGGGGCTGGGTTCACCCAGCCGGTGAGGGGCGGCGGGGACGGCCCGGGGGTGCCGCCGCTACAGGCGAGAAGGGAAGCCGCGGTCGCGGCGAGCACGAGGGCCAAGCTGGTCCGGGGTTTCATGCGCCGCCTCCGGGGCGCTGGTGAGCGGCGCGGACGACCTCTTCCGCGACCAGGATCAGCGAGTTCGGCTCCTGCATCCGCGCCATCAGGGGAGCCAGCAGGTCATGCGCTCGCGCGGCGGTGAATCCCCGCCCCAGCAGCCAGACCTCGCGGGACTCCGTGCCGCAGCGCCGGACGGCGTAGATCTCGCGGGTCCGTGCGATGTAGCCCACCTGCCAGCATCCCGCCCGTGCGAGCGGCTTTTCGATCGGGTCGTCGCCCTCGCGTCGCCACAGTTCGCCGTAGTCCTCGCCCGCGATGGTGCCCGCGAGCCCGTCTGGTGACGCGTCCCGGCGGGTGTCGGCCAGAAAGTAGGAGGCGTCCTCGAATACCGCTACTCCGGCGGGTACGGCCGGGGAGCGCGTCCATCCGGCCACTGCTTCGGCGAGCAGTCCCTCCTGAGGCGCCATCGCGATCACAAAGGCTCGGAGAGCCCGCTTCATGGCAAGGGTCTCCGCGTGAATCCTGCACGCTTCGAGATAGCTGTCATGTGCCTTCTCGGACTCGGCTCGCACCTCGGCGCGGCGAGTGCGCGCGAACCAACTTCGACCCAATTGCACCAGCAGTCGTCGTAGCCGCGCGTATTCGGCGATGTCGGCGGCTGCTCTGTCGGCCGCGCGCTGCTCCAGGTCTCGCACGTGGGCGTCCATCCGCAGGACGTCAGCGGCGGCGTCACTCCGGGGCTGGCGCTGCTCCAGCAGCATCGCGGCGACCTGGGCTGGCACGGTCGCGCTGCGCTCACCCAGGTGCAGTACCAGTCGGTGAGCATCCAGGGTGCTTTCCCACCACGGTTCGGCCGGCGCGGAGGAGGCGAGGCTGGTCATGCCACTGCCATCGACGGTAGCGCGACGGGCTGTGGCTGCCCCGGTGGTGTCGGCGGTGAGGAGGGGGCGAACCAGTAGTTGGTCGTGCCCGGATCGATCGCGTAGGTGGCGAAGACGCTGTAGCCGACCGTGCGCATGGCGGCGACGAGTTCGTCTTTGGTGGTGGTGTGCAGAAATCCAGTGAACTGCGGCGTCGCGCGCGGGTCGCGCGGCTGGCGGGCGACGTGCGCCCAGCCCGAGTCGTCGTCCCGGACGAGAACGAGAAGCGGGGCGACGGGCGGGGTGGAGTCGGTCATCGTGGTTCCTCCTCGATCGGACGGGCTGGCCTGCGGCATCGGTAGCTGTGGTCACGCCGCTCCCGTGGCATCGGGATGCGCGTGATCGGAGAGATAGGAGCGGATCAGGCCGGCGACATAGGACGGATCCCGGCGATGAGCCAGGTGTCCGTGCCGCCGCATGCGCACCACCCGGCTGGCCGGAATGGTCTGCGCGAGCGCGAGGGTGGAGTCGCGATTGGGGTGCGTAGCTGAGCGCTCGCCGAGCAGCAACATCGTCGGCACGGCGATCGCGGCGTAGGTGTCCGGTGTCCACACGAGACGGTCGGCGGCCTTGATTTCCGGCAATAGCGCCGGAACCTGGCTCTGCAGCCAGGCGTTCCCGGCCTGGCGTTGGGCGGCTTCGGGAGTGAGGCCGGCGACGTCGCGCAGGTACATGAGCAACGCGGCGGCGTGATCTCCGCCCGCAGCGGCGGCGGATATCGGGGCGAGCAGGTCACCGACGATCGGCCCGCCCGCAGTCAGCGGCGGCTCGTAGAGCACGGCGGCCGCGATTGGCAGCACCGGGGTGCGCAGAAGTGCACGGAGGGCGATCAGGGCACCATAGGAGTGCCCAACGATCCGCGCGGCCCCGTCGACCAGTTCGAGTACCACGGCCAGGTCATCGATCTCCCGATCCAGTGAGTAGCCCTCACCGGCGTCGGCCCGCCGCCGTTGCGGCAACCAGCACCGATATCCCCGGCGGGCGAGCGAGGACGCGACCGGCAGCCAGCTCACCGAGCTGTCCATTCCGCCGTGCACGAGGACGACGTCGGGGCCGACCCCGACACGGTGGACCATGATCGGCGTGCCGTCCGCGCTGGTCACAATCCGCCTGTCGATCAGATTCGAGCGCATGCCTTTCCCCTTCGTAACGCTGGCCGTCCACTAGCCGCGGCCGGTCATTGCCGGGCGGCGGTCAAGTCGATCGAGCCGGCGTGGGTGTGCGGCGATGTCGCCACCGCGCACCCGCGGGGAAGGGGGTACTCGATCTCGTTGGTGGCGGGCGCTACCGCAGTCGAAGACGGCGGCGCCCGCCGGGCACGTGCCGCGGAGGTACATCCGGGCGGCACGATGGTTCATCCGGTGCGGCTGGTCCAGGCGCCGGGAATGGCGCCCGGACCAGCGCGTTGACCGCCGGGTTGGTGAAACCGGCGCTCAGGTCTGCCGTGGTCATGGGCTGGTACCGGCGGGCGCTACACCCGCGGGGACCGACGAGCACGTCACGGTCGGGCGCTGTCGACTCGGCCACCTGACGCGTGATCCCCATCTGCACGCTCATCGGACTCTCCCCCCTTCCATGATCCCTCCCCACAGGCGGCTGACCTGCGTCGTTGCCGTTCGGAACAGCGATACCATCCCGCTGCAAGTAGGAGATTCGCGTTCCAGTTCGGTTTCGACATGACGAGCATAGGGAAGCGGGTAGGAAAGTCAACTGAAACGCGGATCCACTACCTGGCGGACCGCCGTCGTGTTGACAAAAAATTGGCAAACTTGAGCGCGAACCAAGGTAAAAGTGCAGGTAGAGGCCTGATCGGGACCGGGGATTGTTTCAGGCGAAGTCGACACAACTTTCTCCGATGACCGCGATTCGGTTAGGATCTGCAGCTGCAGACACCACTCGCGATGCTGCGGTGGCCTGCTACTGGGGATGAAGGTCCGATGCCGTGAGGTACCGGATGTGACGGCTGGAGCTGAGACACGGTGGCGGACGAGGATCGAGGCGATCCGCGCGGCAACCTCGCGCAAAAATTGCGGTACCTCCACTGGACTCAGCGGGGGCTGGGTAACCAGATGCTGTCCTTCGAGGACATAGCCACAGGCGTCACTCGTGCCACCGGGCGGCAGTGCGGCGAGACATACATCGAGAAGTTGTTCACCGGGCAGCCCGTCCGGCATCCCGATCCGGAGCGGCTGGAGGCGATCCTGACGCAGTTCGGGAAGACGCTCGCCGATCTGGAGGACCGCGGGGATCCGCAGGGCACGTTCGGGCAGAGGCTGCAGCACCTGCGATATCAGTACGGCCAGGAGCGGGGCAAGCCATTGACACAGGAGGAGATCGCGGAGCACGTTCGTCGCTACACCGGACGGAGTTGCCGAGCGGAGTACATCGGCCAGTTGCTCAACGATCGTGAGCCGAACGGCCTGGCGAAGGACAAGATCGAAGCCTTGGCCGCGTTCTTCGAGGTTTCGCCGGCCTTCTTCTTCGATGACGAGAAGTCACGTGCCGACCAGCAGAAGCTGGAAGCTCAGGACGCATTGCTCAGCGCGTTGCAGGAGCTGCGGGAGGTCGGAGGAGACTTCGCTGCCGCGTTCCGGCAGCCTAACCCGGGGCAAGCAATGTCCCCTCAGGACATGCTGCAGCTGGCCACGGAGATCCGGGCCTACGTCGGCGCGCTACGGAAGCAAGGTAACGAGTCCAAGGCTTGACGGCGCGATCTGGATGTCATGGCGGTGCGCGCGGTCTCGGCGTTCGTGGCTCAGTGCCGGCGCGAGCCCGCGTCGTTGATCATGGCGTGGGTGGCTTTGCCGACCAGGGGAGTGCTGAACGCGCGAGCTACTCTGAGCTGGAACAGGATTTCCTCGGCTCTGCCGTCCGGTTCCGCGATCCGGCTGTCGGGATCCAGTGGTCCGGCGGGGAACCCGTTGGTCTTGGCGGCGATCGCGCCCCGCAGTTGCGCGGCCTCGATCGCCGCTGCCCGCTTTTCCGGGCTCAAACGTTCGGCATCGACGATACGCGTGGCGGCCGCGGTCGCAGCGGGGTTCATCCAGGCCGTGAGGGACCGTTGCGCGTCCCGGTTCTCCACCAGGTACCTGGTGATCCGGAAGGCTGTGCCGTCGCCGGTGTCCCGCTCGGAGAGCTCCCGGGCGACCTGGGGAACGGCCGTCACGAGCCTGGCATGCAATCCCGCCAGCTTGCGTTCGAACGACCGCCGCCTCAGTAATACCCACGCCGCCGAGAGGTGAGGGCCCAGGTCGGGCAGGAACCATCCGACGGTGTACAGGATCGACCCCACACCGAGCGCGGCGACCGTGATCGGTTCCCACGCCGCACCGGAGATACCGAACAGCAGCGGGGCGAGGATGTCCGCGACGCGGCCGAAGATGTAGATCAGCTGCAGCAACGTCGCGGCGATGATGACCCGGAATGCGCGCCGGACCCACATGGTCGGCGCGGCGCGAATCGCGCGCCGCGCGAGGCGGCGGACGTCGTACTGCCCGACGGCGAACGCCGTGATGTACACGGCGAGGTACGCGGGGGAGGAGATGGCGCGGGAAACGGCGAATCCGGCGCGGTCATCGGTGTAGGTGGCGTTGAACAGCACCACCATGGCGATCACGACGGCGGCGACCAGGGCGAGCCGTGGCGTCACCCGGCGCCAGGCTTCCATGCGGTCGTAGCCATAGTGCAGGAGGACGACGGTGTTACAGCCGATGATCGCGATCACCGAAATCTGCGCCAGGAGGCCCCCGAGTGAGCTGATCCCGAAGGTCTCCGCGATGGGATGCCACAGCCACGGCGTGACCAGCCCCCACCCGAGAACGATGAAGAAGAAGATCCCGCAGAGCCCGATGTTGGCGAGATTCGGGACCGCGACGGCCTTGCGGATGCGGTAGAGCAGGGCGAGGAAGGCGATTCCCGCGCACAGCGGGTACACGATGGTGGTCACTGGGTTGGTCAGCTCCGTGGCGCGAACAGTGCGGACAGTCGTGCGGCGAGGTCGAGGATTTCCTGGTCGCCGCTGATCCGGCGCGTCAAGTCCGCTGTCCAGCGCGTCCGGCTCGCGAGCATGGTTCCGAGGTACTCGGCCTGCCACTCCGCGGGCGAGTCCGAATGGTCTCGGCCGAGTACGCCCTGGACCATGCTCGGGCTGAGCGAGGGCCACAGTGTCTTGATCGCGGTGAGGTCGATGACCGGGCCTGCTTGGTGCTCATAAATGGCGTGTGCGAGTTCGTGCCGGACGATGGCCGCCTGATGGTCGGGCGCCGCCCGCTTCTCGAACGCGATGTAGTCGACGCCGGCCGTGGTCGACAGCCACATCCCGGTGACCTGGTCGGGCAATTCCATCGGCACGAGCCGGGTCTCGCGTCCTCGCGCCTCACCCACCCGCTCGCACAGCTCGGGCAGACGGATCTTCGTGAACCTCGGCAACCGTAGGCGCGCCAGTCGCTGCCGTGCGTCTTCGCGCAGGTCGTCTTCTGCGGCGCCTGCCCCGGTGTCGTGCTTCATGACTCTCCAGCGATAGAAATCCGTCACGGCCGGGGGGAGCCGCCGTCGTGGTTGTTGGCATTTTGCGCCGCGGTCACCCATTTCTGTAGCTGCTGCAAAATGCCGCCCATGTCCTGGGGGGACGGGGGCTCCGAATCCGCACGGAAGACGACCGAGGACACGCCGAGTTTTTCCTTGACTTCGAGGTTCTGCCTTAGGGTGCCGAACTCGCTGTTGACCTGGTCGAACACCGCTTCGTCGAGCAGGTAGGCCACGCGTTCGACACCGAGTCCGGCGGCGAGCTTGACCAGGGTGTCCAGGCTTGGGTTTGCGGTCCCCGCCTCGATTTCACCGAGGGCGCGCCGGGACACGCCTGTCGCTTCGGAGAGCGCGGCCTGGGTCCTGAGGCGGCCATTCGGGTGATGTGTCCGGGCGTATTTCAACCGGCGGCCGACGTCGGATTTCACTGTCTCCAGCAGCGCATCTGTTGCTGATTCGGACATCGCGATCACTCCCCCCACGGTGATGTGCAGTGTACTGCACAATCGGCAGTTCGTTGCACAATACGACCTGTCCGGGCTATCGTCGCCCAACATAACGGGAATCGCGGGAACTCTTCACGGGGCGTCACATCGCGGACGGGGCCGCAGACGCTATCCGAGAGCAGGACTCGCTCATCAGCGGCGTTTCTCGCACGTTGCCACCATGCACGCGGGAGAACGCCGTCCTATGGCAATGGGGAGGTTGCTGTAGTGAATGCCGAGACACGACGCATCGAGGCAAAATGCCATGCGGCGCTGGGATCGCTGAACCTGCCCGACCGGTTCAGCACCGAGGATCTGCTGGATGCGACCAGTGCGAAGACCGGCCGGAAAGTCATCGTCCGGCCCGCCGAGCTTTCTGGCTTGATGCCGTTCGGCATGGTGCTGGAAACAGCCACCACTTACACGATTCTGTGCCCGCGCAACACCTCGAAGCTACACCGCACGCATATCACCAACCATGAGCTGGGTCACGTGCTGTTGCACCTGTCGAATGCTGACGGCCCGGAACCACCGCGCAACTATGAGTTTGAACGCACAGTCCGCCAGCTGATCCCCGACTTGCATCCAGATCTGGTCGCGAGGCTTCGCGCACGCACGACCTATGAGGACACGCAGGAGCGTGAGGCCGAATACTTCGCGACGATGGCGCAGGCCCGGACCGTGCACGTCCAGCTGCCTGACCAGCGGGTCGATGAGGAATTCCCCGACGGGCTCGCGGCGCTGTTCGACGTCCCGAGGCGCCGCGGCGGCGTGTCCTGTTCCTGACGCCACTGGGCGTTGGCTTCGTCAAGAGTTCTCCGAGCACCGCCGCGGGATCGGCCGCCGGCGGCTTGTTTCGGGTTTCGGTGAAACACGGCCAGAGATGGCACAGTCTGATGGCACTGTCAGGTGGGGAGATCAAAAGGCATGCGATTCAAAGCAGTGGCGGCTGTAGTGGGGGCTCTTCTGGTGGCGGCGTCAGCCGCTGGATGCGGTGCTTCGGACTCGGGCACCGACACGGGGGTCCCCCGTGTGGCGATCGTTTTGGGAGGCCTACCTAATGATGGTGGCTTCAACCAGGCTGGGGCTTCCGCGGTGGATCAGCTGGCCAAGGAAGGCAAGATCGAGGCCCAGGTCCGGCCTGGAGCTGATGAACGCAAGGCCGAGAGCTATTTTCAGCAGTTCGCCGCTGAGGGCTACGACCTGGTGATCGGTTGGTCGGCGACGTTCTCCGCATCGATGTACAAGATCAGCGCGGACTCGAAGTACGCCAAGACAAAGTTCCTCGTCACGGGCGACTCCAGCGACAAACAGAAGACCTCCCCGAATGTGGAGACCTGGACCTACGACAACCTCTCCTACGGCTACTTGCTGGGGTGGATCGCCGGGCACGCACAGCTGTCCCCGATCGGCATCATCGACGGAAAGCCGTTGCCCGCGCAGAAAAAGAAGTGGGAAGGCTTCGCGCTCGGGGTAAAGGCCGTTCAACCGACCGCCGAGGTCCGGGAGCCCGTCTTCATCGGCAGCTGGGAAGACGCGCTACTGGCCAATCAGGCCGCGACAGCGCAGATCGGCAGCGGGGCACGCATGATCGCCACCAACAGCGAGGGCTTCTCTCCGGGCATCGCCTCGGCCGCAGCGGCTCGCAACGTGGCCACCGTCGGCATGGCATCGACCGCCAGTGCCGAGACCAAGAAAGTCAACATCGGCCGAGCGAAGCTTGACATGCTCCCGCTGCTACGCCAGATCGTCGACCGGGTCAAGAACGGCACGTTCGGTGGCCAGACCTCGACGAGCACGATCGGGAACCGTTCCCTGGTGCTTGACGAACTCACCAAGGTCGAGGCGACTCCGGCGCTTCCGGTCGACCTCCAGGCTCGGGCGCAGGATCTCGCCCAGCAGATCGCCGACGGCAAGATCAAGATCGGGTCGTGAACCCGGTTCTTTCCCTGCGCGGCGTGTCCCGCAGGTTCGGTACCGTCCAGGCTCTGCTGGGGGTGGACCTGGACTTCGGACCTGGGGTGCACGCCGTGCTAGGAGAGAACGGCGCCGGCAAATCCACGGCGATCAAGATCCTGGCAGGTCTCGACCAACCGGACACCGGGACCGTCGAACTGGACGGGAACCCGATCCGGTTACGGACACGAGACTCGGCCATCGAGCAAGGAATCGGACTGATCCCGCAAAACGGCAGCCTGATTGGCGAGCTCACGCTGCTCGAGAACCTCGCACTGACCCAGCCACGTCAGCTGATCCGGCGCCGCCACGTCCGCGAAGTCCTGGAAGCCGCGGCCACATCCGCCGCACTTCCCATCGACATGACCACCCCGGTGAGACGGCTGGGCCGCGCTCAGCAGCAACTCGGCGAACTGGCTCTCGCCGTCGCACAAGGCGCCCGGATCCTGTTGCTGGACGAACCCACATCCGTGCTCGACGCCGACGAGATCCACGGCTTGCACGTCAAGCTGCGCGAGTTCGCGCACGACGGCATCACCGTTGTCCTGATCACTCATCACCTGCACGAGGTACGTGCGGTCGCCGACGCCGCGACAGTGCTCTCGCACGGCACGGTGTCCTGGTCCGGACAGGTCGCCGACGTCGACGACCTGTCCTTGGCTCGGGCGATGGTCGGCGAGCTGCCCTCCAGCACGCCACCGTCCCGGCCGCCGATCGGCGACGATGCCGAACCCGCGCTAGTCCTCGACGGGGTATGGGCCGCGACCGACGATCTCGCGCCGGTCCGGGACATCAACCTGAGCGTGCGGCCCCGGGAAATCGTGGCCGTCACCGGAACTGCGGGCAGCGGCCAGCGCGCACTCGCCGAGGCCGCCGCCGCGGTCATCCAGCCCGAGCGCGGCACCCGCCGCGTCACCGGAACCGTCGCCTACATTCCCGAGCGGCGCGCCGACGCGCTCCTGCCCAGTCTGCCGCTGAAATGGTCGGCAGTGCTGCCGCGCCTGCGGGACCGGCGCTTCACCCGCTTCGGCATGGTGCGCCAGAACGCCGTCGACGAGTTCGCCCGGGACCTGCTCGCCCGCTTCGACGTCCGGCCACCGGACCCGGATCTGTCCGCTGACGCGCTCTCAGGCGGAAATGCCCAGAAACTCGTGATGGGCCGAGAGCTCGACGCCGCGCCCGCAGTCGCGGTCGTGCACGCGCCAACCCAGGGACTGGATCTGCGCGCCGCGCAACAGAGTTGCGAACTGATCCTCGCCACCGCCGCGGCGGGTGCCGCGGTTCTGCTGCTCTCCGCCGACCATGAAGAAGCGCGCACGCTAGCCGACCGTGTCCTGGTGCTGCGCGATGGCCGCATCGTCGGCGAGCACACCGCAGCCGACTACGACGACGCCGTGCACCGTCTGGTCGACGTCCGTCCCGATGAGGACGGCACGGCATGACACGGCTGCGTATGCCGGTGACCGGCCGGTCCCGGCTTTATGGCATCGGGGCAGCGTGCGTGCTCGGTGGCTTCGCCGTGGTGGCCGGGATCCTCGCCGTCACGGGCGGCGATCTCGCGGTCGCCGTGTCCGGCTGGGCCTACGGTGCGGTCGGCACCCCCTACGCGATCAGCCAGACACTCGCCTACGCCGCTCCGCTGGTCCTCATCGCGCTCGGGGCGACCCCGGCGCTGCGGGCGGGGGTCATCGTCGTCGGTGCCGAAGGGCAGGTGATCGTCGGGGCGATCACGGCGACGGCCGTTGCGCTGTCCCCCTTGGGACACCTGCCGATGGCGCTGGCGTTGCCCTTCGGCGCGCTGGCAGGCGCGGTCGGCGGCGCGTCGTGGGCGATGATCCCCGCGATCCCTCTGCTGCGCTGGCGGGTCAGCGAGATCCTCACCGCGCTGATGGCCAACTACATCGCGCTCCATCTGCTGACCTACCTTCTGCGGACGAGCATGCGGGACCCCGAAGGCCACTCGACTCCGCGCAGCGCGGAACTGCCCGGGCCATCGCAGATCCCGCTCCTGCCGACGGCGGGCAGACTCACCGCCGGAGTCATCGTGGTGGCTCTGCTCGTTCTCGCCGGTGTCTGGTGGCATCGCACCCGGACCGCGAGAGCCCTGGACGTATTCGCCGAGAACCGCTGGCTAGCAGGGCGGCTCGACGTGACACCGGCGCGAGCGATCCTGGGCACCGGCGCGGTCTCCGGAGCGGCCGCCGGGCTCGCGG
Source organism: Amycolatopsis sp. NPDC000009 (assembly GCF_055563465.1). Classification (NCBI taxonomy): domain Bacteria; kingdom Bacillati; phylum Actinomycetota; class Actinomycetes; order Pseudonocardiales; family Pseudonocardiaceae; genus Amycolatopsis; species Amycolatopsis sp. NPDC000009. The sequence continues at coordinate 467,528 of NZ_JBVHDI010000005.1, read as the reverse complement.
GCTGGATGCAGGTGGCCGGGGTCGACGGGAATCTCACCCCCGGAGTAGCCGGCGGCATCGGCTTCACCGGTCTGGTCGTCGCGGTGATCGGCGCCAGCCGACCGGTTCCGATCGTCGCCGCCGGATTGATCATGGCGTCACTGACCACCGGCGCAAGCGGGATCCAACTGCTCTCCCCATCGACGCCCTCGTCGATCGGTCAAGTGACGCAAGGGGTCCTGCTGCTCGCGGTGGCCCTGGCGCTCGCGCTGACCCAGCGGCACCGCGCACGGCGGAGGGCCTCCGATGGCTGAGTTTCTGACGTTGCTGCTCGGCGCCGCATTCATCGCGGCAGCTCCGCTGATCCTGGCCGGGCTCGGCGAAATGGTCCTCGAACGCAGCGGGGCCGGGTTCAACTTGGGCATCGACGGGATCATGCTGGTCGGGGCTCTCGCGGGAGTGCTCGGTTCGGCGGCGGCCGGACCGTGGATCGGGCTGCTGACCGGTCTCGCGGCCGGTGTCGCGGGCGGCCTGGTGTACGCGGTTAGCGTGGCGCTCGGTGTGGACATTGTCCTGACCGGCATCGCTATGTCGATCGTCGGCGCCGGTGTCTCCACATATGCCTTCGAGATCATCGCCCCGGCCGGTAGGACGAACATCTCCGCTCCGCTCCTGCCGACGATGCCGGTACCAGGCCTGGCGCACCTGCCAGTGGTCGGGCCGCCGCTGCGGGAATTGAGCGTCGGCTTGTGGCTGGCGATCGCCGTAGCGATCGTGGCGGCATGGACACTCAGGTCCACGAGAGCTGGTCTGCGGATGCGGGCTGCGGCAGATCACGACATCGCCGTGCAGCGCGGGATCGCGGTCGGCCGCTACCGGCTGGTGGCCGCGCTGATCGCCGGAGGGCTCGCCGGGGTCGCGGGCACGGTGTTGGCGGTCAGCACGATCGGCACGTTCACCCCGCTGATGACCGGCGGGCGAGGGTTCCTTGTTCTAGCGGTTGTGATCATCGGCCGCCAGACACCCGGCGGTGTGGTCGCAGGCGCCGCGCTGTTCGCTGTCATGGACGGGCTGGCGTTGCTCGCACAGACCCGCGACCTCGGTCTTGCCACCGAGGTCTATCACTTGCTGCCGTACCTCACGGCGTTGGTCGTGCTCTGCGCGCACGCTCGCTGGCAGCTTCGCGGCAGCGCCAGGAGGATCAGCCCCGGCTCTGCCCTGTCACCTGTCCCCGGCGTCCCCACGTCGGACACACGCGAATCCCCTCCCCATCCGAAAGGTGCCCCTCATGGCAGACCCGATTCCTGAGACCGCCGCCCAGCTCTACAACGCCCTGGGACAGGCCTACGAGGACGCTTTCGGTCACCAGCCCGCCCTCGGGGCCACGCTCGAGCACCTGCTACCTCTACTGCCGTCACGGTCGAAGATTCTCGACGTCGGATCAGGAACCGGCGCACTGGTGGCGCTGACCTGCGCGGAGGCTGGCCATGACGTGACCGGGTATGACGTGTCCGAGACCATGATCGAACTGTCCCGGTCGCGTGTGCCCGCAGCGACGTTCGAACTGGCGGACATGCGCGACCTCGAGTTCAGCGAAGGCACATGGGATGCGATTCTGGTGTTCTTCTCGATGCTGCAGCTACCACGCACGGACCAAGACGCGATGATCTCCCGGTTCGCCCAGTGGCTCGCTCCGGGCGGCTACTTCGTTCTGGCGACCGTCCCTAGGGACAACCCCGGTAGGGTCGGCGAATGGATGGGCCATTGGGTGCAGACCTTCAGCTATCCCATACCGGTTCTGCGGAAACGGATTGAGGACACGGGATTGCAGGTCGTGCGTGAGGTGCAGGTGGAATTCATCCCGGCCAGTGACAGGGCACATCCCGAGCCGCAAGTCTACTTCACCGCGCGGAAGTCCCTCGCGTCGTGAACACAACCCGCCTCAGCTTTCAGGCAGGAGTTTGTACCAATCGGCTTCGAGCGCGCCGGCCTTGCGCAGGTCGAGGTCTCGGAGCCTGTACATCGCGCTGCGGAAGATTCCGGTCGCGTCGCTGACCTCGCCGCGCTGAGCGAGCGTGAGCGCTTTCTCGCCGAGCGCTTCCGCGTATCCCTGCGGATCGCTGGTCGCGGTGTAGCTCTCCAGTGCCTGTTCGCAGTATCCCAGGGCAGCATCGAGGTTGCCGGCTAGCCGGTGGGTTCGGGCCAACGGCACGGCCGCGAACGCCACGCCGTGCTGATCGTCGGCCTCCACGAGCATGTCGAAAGCGCGGGTGCCGTGCTCGATCGCGCGGTCGAATTGTGAGAGTTCGCGGTAGGCGGCACCCAGATGCGTCCGCGAGAGAGTTTCCCCGATGAACGCGCCGGCGGCTTGCGCCGCCTGGACGGCCTGTTCGCACAGCTGCGCTGACTCGGCGTACCGTCCCCGCTCGAACAGGATGTTTCCCATTTCGACATAGGCGAACGCGACGAATCTGTTCGGTGCCAGGTTCTCACAGACCTCGATAGCGCGTTCGTTGAGCTTCCAGGCGCGGTCGAGGTCCTGCGGACTGCCGCGGCGAAGGTAGCCCTCCGCCAGTTCCTCCGCCGCCTGCGCGATCTGCAACGGCTCGCCTGCTCGCTCGGCAGCCGTGTAGGCGCATTCGTGCCCGTCAATCCACGCGCCGAGAGGGCGATGGTGGATGTAGAAGTCGAAACACTCGACCGGGATTCGCCACGCCGCGAACAACAGATCGTTGTGTAACGCCAGGTCCGCGATGCCAGCGATCGTTGGCAGCTCCCGCCGGAACCAGTCGTAGGCCTCACTGAAGGAGGTGAACGTAGGCGGTTCGACGTTTTCCGGTGGTGCGGGCAGAACGATGTGATGGTCAGGTCGTTCCGGTGTGATCAGCCATGAGGCGGCATTAGAGGTGTAGAGGTACCAGTGGACAACGCGGTCGATCGCGATCCGCCGTTCCTCGGCCCATTCTTCACGACCTGCCTCTTCAGCGGCATACACGCGCAGCAGATCGTGCAGCCGGAACGTGTGCAACGCGACCTGCTCTACGAGAGAGAACTCGACCAGCTGTTCCAACAGCCGGTTCGCCTCAGTCTCAGGGAGCCCCGTCAGCGCACCGACCGATGCCGCGCTGAATTCCTGGCCCGGATGCAGTCCGCAAAGCCGGAACACTCGGGAGAGAGCGGCACTCAGCTGTCCATAGGAGAAGCTGAAGGCAGCACGGACACCCGAATCCTCGTCGTCCTCGATCTGCAGTTCCAAGGCCCGGTCGGCGAGACGATCGGCGTGCTGCTGAATCGTCAGGCGCTCGTTCGCCGCAACCTGCTCAGCGGCGATCGTCAACGCGAGCGGCAAAGTCCCGCACAGGTTGGCCAACCTGGCGACAGCGTCGGGTTCGGCATCCACCCGCTCATCGCCGAGGTAACTACGGATCAACGCGACAGCGTCGGGCTTGGCCATAAAAGCCAGGGGGATCGCCGGGGCGTCGGCGGAAATCACGAGTCCGGCCAGCCGGACTCGGCTACTGACCAGGACGGATACGTTCCTCGTTCCCGGCAGGACCGCGCTGACCTGCCGGGAACTGCGGGCATTGTCCAGCACGATGAGCACCCGCTGTCCTGCCCTGTCCAAAACCTGCAATTGCCCTTGCAGCAACGCCAGCCGCACGTCGTCGGCGGTAGGGAGCCGCGTCCTAACTCCCAACCCCCGCAGCAACGCCTCGAGAATATCCCCAGTCTCCGCGGGGGCACGCGGACCGAAACCGTGCAAATCCGCGTACAGGACAGCGTCGAATTGTTCTTGGTGACTGTTGGCCCAGCGACGCAGCAACGCGGTCTTACCGACGCCTGGCGGCCCCACCACGAACGCCACGGTCGATCGGTCCGGCGCGGCGTCGTCGATCAAGGCTTTCGTGAGCTCGGCCAGAGCCGCCTCGCGGCCGACGAAGTGCGGGGTCGCCGGCGGCAGTCCGGCATAGGGCTCGGCCCGGGCCGCGGCCGCCAGCTGAATCAGCGCACCGCCGGCGTCCAAAACCTGATCGAGGAGCCTCGCGCCCTCCATCGTCGGCTTTTGCTTCCCGGTCTCCATCCGGCCGAGCATGCTGTAGCTGTACCCGACCCCTTTCGCGTCCAAATCGCGCAAGGTCAGCCTGCGGAGCTTCCGGAACGTTCGAAGCGCCTTGCCGAACTGCTCGGCGGCTGTAGGAGGTCCGGAGGCCGCACGGTCGGAGTTCCTCGGCATTCCGCCCCTCTCCCGCCAGTCTCGACTTTCATGATCGTGCCACACATCGTTGCCGGTCAGAGTGGAAATAAACAATGTTTACGTCCAGAAGCACGGGCGAAGACGGATGCGAATCCATGCGCGGCAGAGACAGCGACGACAGCCACGCTTGTTACATCGAAGTTGAAACAACAAGTACTAGCCCTGCAACGCAGCGTGACGGCAGACTTCCTTCTCGGGGATGGGAGAGCACCATGACTGCTGATCACGCTCGCGAGGCCGCTGGTGAGTAACTACCTGAGCTACGCCGGAGCACTGCTGGCGATGGCCGCGGCCGCGACCAAGTACCTGGCCGCACGGAGATCGGGACGGCCCCGGACACGCGCCCGCCAATTCCTGATCCTCGGCCTTCTCCTGCTCAGTGCCGCGCTGGCGCTCGGCGCGCCCGCCTCGCTCCAGCTGGCACAAGGTTACGAAGCCGTCCCGAACCTGGCACGCCTGATCGGAGACGTCCTGGCCATGGGCGCCGCCTACTGCATGCTCGTGCTCTCGACGATGGCCCCAGGACGTGATCCGCATCCTCAGCGCCGGATCACCGGCCACGCCGCAGTGTTCCTCGTGGGCGCGGTGGCCATGTCGTTCCTGCTCGACCTCGCGAACACCGCGCCGACTACCGCGTTCGTCGCCACCTACGGCGGCGATCCCCTCATCGATCTCTACCTGGCCATTTACGCCGGATACCTGTCCTGGGGAATGGTGACGTTCCACCGGCTGGGGCGACGCTACTTCCATGCGCCCTCCACCACGATCATCGCGCGAGCTGGATTCCGGGTCACCCAGCTCGGCCTGTGCTTCGGATACCTATGGCTGCTGACTCGAGCGATCGACGTCCTCGCCCAGCACACCGGCTGGCCGATCGGGACACCGTCGATCGGCGCCACCGTGCTGCCAGTGCTGTGTGCCTGGCTCGTCGCATCAGGAGTGACCTTCCCGGAGTGGATGCCGCCGCTGCTGCGGTCACGCACGGTGTGGCACCTCCTGCGACCGGTGGCCCACCTTCGGGTCCTCGTGGCCCTGGCGCTGATCACCTCGCTGTGGCGGCCGCTGGTCCGCGCCTTCCCCGAGGTCGTGGTCGATGTCAGTACCTGTGGCGGCGCCGCGATGCTGTATCGGCGGGTGATCGAGATCCGGGATGTTCAGCTGCGGCTGGCGCCCTATGTCCATCCCGACGCCCAGCTCGTGGCCGCGAAGCGATCGCAGCGGGAACCCACCGACGAGCACAGCCTCGCATTGTTCGAGGCCGCGGCGCTGGCAACCGGACTCGATGCCTTCCGCGCCCGGCGGGAACACCCGTCCACGGACGGCCCCGCGGTGGACTACGTCAACCACGACCGGATCCTGGCCACCCCGTTCGACGAGGCCCGCCATCTCGCGGCGGTCGGGGTGGCGTTCCGATTCAGTCGCACTGTGCGCTTCGTGCGCCGCACGTTGCGACCCCGGCCGATGACCTCCGCCCGGCTGGCCACCTGTCAATCCTGACGGGTCAGTCACGTCGTGGCTGCCTGATTGTCGCGAACGGCCAGGGCTACGGGGTCGCGCGATTCGCACACCGCGTTGACCGCGGTGGCGTGCTGCGGAGCGAGAGGCTCGTGGTCAGCTGGCGGTTGTCGAATTTGACAGTGGACCGGCAGTGCCGTCGGAGAGGAGCGATCCGACGCGGACGGGAAGAGCGAGGAGGCCCCGGTTGCGGAACGACTGCCGCCACTGGAGCTGATTGTGGGGGAGCGCCAAAGCCAGCTCGGAGTACCTGTCGAGCAGTGCGGCGAGGCCGACCTCGATCTCGATCCGTGCCAGCGGCGCGCCGATGCAGTAATGCGCCCCGTGTCCGAATCCGAGGTGCGGGTTGCCCGCCCGGCTCGGGTCGAGAACGTCAGGGGCGGCGAAGCGGTCTGGATCGCGGTTGGCTGCGGCCAGCGACAGCAGCACCGTGTCCCCGGCGGGGATCGTGACCCCGCCGATAGCGACATCGACGGTGGGGAAGCGGCGGATCGCCAGCTGCGCCGGGGACGCGAACCGCACCAACTCGTCTGCAGTCGAGGGCAGCAGTGTGTGGTCCTCGCGAAGGCGCGCGAGGATCTCCGGCCGAGTCAACATGGCGGCGAACCCGTTGCCGATCTGATGCACCACATTTTCGTAGCCTGCGCCCAGGATGAGGAACAGCGCACTGATCAATTCTTCCTCGGACATGCGATCACCGACGTCGCGTTCTTCGATCAACGCGCTGATAAGGTCCTCGCCCGGCTTGGCGCGTTTCGCCGCCGCGAGCCGCAGCAAGTATTGCCATAGCGACGTGACAGCGATCCCGATGTCCTCAGGCCGCCCTGCGGTGAGCATCTGGTCGGTCCAAGACCGAAAATCCGGGCGGTCCGCGGCGGAGATCCCGAGCAGTTCGCAAATCACGGTGATCGGCAGCGGCGCGGCGAAGGCCTCGATCAGGTCCACCTCCCCGGTGTCGGGGAGCGCGGCCAGCAAGTCGACTGCGATCTCCCCGATCCGGGGCCGCAGGCCTTCGACACGGGCGCGGGTGAACCCGCGCCCGAGGATCGCCCGCAGACGGGTGTGGTCGGGCGCGTCCATGTTGAGCAGGTTCGCGTCCAGCGCCGCCGGCAACGCGAAACCCTTGTAACCGTCGCCGGCGTTGCGCTTGTTCAGTGACAGGCGCGGATCCGCGAGTGCGGCGCGGACGTCGTCGTACCGCGTCACGAGCCACACCGGGGAACCATCTGGCGTGACCGCCCGGTGCACGGGCTTCCCAACGCGCAACGCGGCATAGGCCGCATCCGGATCGCTGAAGAACTGGGCGTCGAAATGAAACATGTCGTCATCGGCGGCCACGGCGAACTCGATTCCTCCCCTGTCGATGCACTGCCGAACCTGATCGTAGAGCCTGCCGCGAGACAGGACACGCCACAATAGGTCAAGGCCCAAGCAAAGAGAGTCAACGGTCGCTAGCCGTGAGGGACAGGCCGGCGAAGGAGTTCGCCAGTCAGGCCCGTGAGCAGGAAGAATTGAAGTCGATCTACGAGCAAGCAGTCCACAGGGAGGAACGGACGACATGAACGGGTACTATCCACCGCCGCCGGGCAACCCCGGCCCACCGAATCATCACCGGGCGCAGGGAAACACGCCACCTCCCAGTGACATGCCGTCGTCGTTTCCGCCACCCGCGTACCCGCCGCAATACCAGCACTTCCCGGGTTCCCAGACACCATCGCCGCTGCCGCCGAAGAAACGACGCCGTCGTCTGAAAATCGCGCTCGCGATTTTCGTCGTCGCCATTGTCGCGCTCGGTGGCGTGATCACCGTTCGCGCGTGGATGTCGCCGTCGGCAAGCGGCAAGACACCGGCCGAGGCTGACCTCGGATCGGGTTCTGTGACAGACCCCATCAGGTACGCCGTCAACATCCCCGCCGGTGAAACCAAGCACTATCCGACCGACCTGCCCGGCCTACCCTCCGGTGCGGAACTGTCCGATCAGCAGCTCGGCGGAATCGATCCCCGGACGCTATTGTGGGTCACGCTCCATCGACAGGCAGAGCGCCCGGTCACCGACTTGGTCAACCGCTGGTACCCCTCGATCGACGAGTACGAGATGTCCTATCCCGGGGCCCATTCCGCGATCCGCTCAGCCATCGACTGGCGCACCAGGGAGTTCACCCGCGACGACGCCGATATCGACGCCGACAACAAGATCGACACCTACCTGATCTTCCGCTGCGTCGGCTCGGCCTCTGGATCAGCACGGGAAGGTACGTATCACCAAGCACGGTCGGGTGACCGGGCCGCCACCTGGAAGGTCGTAGAGAATCCTCCGGCGAGCAACTGCCCGGACCGGATGAAACCCGGCAAGGTCGTGGCCAATAACCACGTCACTGATGGCTTGGCTCCCTACGGGCTCTCCCCGCAGGAGACCGACAAGTTCATCTCCTACCTCGACCACGTGCCCGACCTCATTCAGGTCGCACACCCCGAAACGATCACCGGCATGGACGGCAAGAGGTACGTCCAGCTCGACGTGACCCTGGTACCCCAGCCCGACGGCATGAACGACAGGAAAGGCGCAGCGTTCCTCAACGCCGCGTTCGCCCAAACAGGCAAGAGCCCCTTCGATCAGCCCTACAGCATCAACATCGGCGCCTACCAGGGTTTCAAGAAGCGCTACTTCCTCAACCCTTCGACCTTGCTGCCGGCCTACTCGGTGACGCTGGCCACCCCGCGACTGGATCTCGGCGGGGCGCCGGTCACCACAGGCCCACAGCCTGAAATCGCCTACAACCTCGACCAGTACACCTGGCCCGAGTCGATCGATCCCGACGCCAAACGAACCGACGGCGGCCCGCCGGTCGTGCCACACCACCAGTGGCCCTTCGACCGCATCCGGCTGCACTGATCCCGGCCGCGGACGGCCCGTGGAAGTCCGAATCGCCCCGGCGCGGGTTGTTTGGGCTTCTCAGGTGCGTCTCGCCGGGACATCGTCGTGCACCGGCCCGGAGGGCCGGCCTGTGCCGGAGGTCCTGTGGGCGGGAACCGGTGCCCGGACCGCGCCGTGGCATCGGTTCCCGCGTCGTCGACGGTCGGTTTTCGTCGGGGAGCACGGCGGAGCTACTCGCGCTGCAATCTGGTGTGAGCATGCGGCGTCGACTCGCGCACTCAGACGCCAGCCTGGAATGCGACCGACACGGATCTCTCGCGATCGGCGCCATCGTCGATTCGAAGTCGAGGCCGCGGGGTCCTGCAGCGGCCACCCAGGCCCGGACGGTGCCTCGACGACGGTACTCCTCGTCGATGTCCACGTGCACAAGCATCGCGCGGCGAACGATGGCCCACAACGAAATTCGGATCTCGCCGAAGGCTGTTCGTCCAAAGCAAAGCCGGACCGATCCGATGTCGGCTGGTGCTGGCGGCGGCACGACGGCCAACCGCAGACCGAACTCGTCGACACTGTCCGGAGTAACCCTGCCTCTCAGCGAAAGATCGACCACGGCTCGAACGCCCGTTCGCCCGGGGAGGGCGTAGTAGGCTGCGCAGAGCCGTTCGGGTGGGAGGTAGTTCTAAAACCAGCTCTGTTGGGCCGTCGACTGCGCAGTTGCGCCCGAACGCGCCGCCAACGTTGCCCCAGTGCATCAAGGGCACGCCACCCTTCGGGCGGACGGGGCTACGTACCGGACCGCTGAGGCAAAATGGTCTGCTGGCGACACCGTCCCGTTGAACACCCGGGCACCGCACCGGGCGAGGGTATTGCTGGAATCCGCCAGTTCGTTGGTCAAGATTAGCGTGCCAGCTGCGTCGGGTGGCGCTGTCGTCCCTGCAGGACTATCGGCCGTGTCTGGCAGGGCATTCCGTTTGCGCGGTCGCGGATCAGGCGTCGTCGGATTCGGTCGCCTGCTGCTGTAGAAGTGTGCTGATCTGCTTCTGAACCGCGGCTAGGTTTTCCGGTGTGAGCTCCGTTGCGCGCATCGCCAAGGAGCGCACGTCGTGCTCCTTGAGTACCAAGAGGAGGTCGAGGTCCTTTTGGATCTGTTGCGCCTTCTTGGATCCGTAGAAGATCGCCGGATCCACGTCGAAGAAGGCGGCGAGCGCCTCGAGATGGCCTTTGGTTGGATTGGTGGCCTCTCCGCTCCTGAGTTGACGCAGGTACTCCGGCGAGAAGCTCTTCGCAAAGTCGCGTTCACGCAGCCACTCCGCGCACCAGCCCGCTACGTATCTCAACGTCAAGGGACGACCGTCCACCTTCGTGTGCGCTCGGAAGAGCTTCTCGATGGTCTCCGCAAGTGTGGGTGCCTCCGCCACGGCAGCCCGCCTCTCTGGTCTCTAGTTGTTCGGACGGCTCGCGACCACCCTAGTTTCAAACTTAGATGAAACAACGCCACCCTGTCCATCTCAGTTGACAATCCCTTCTCGCTGCATATGCTCGAAAGCACAGAGAAGCAACTGATATGGACAGGGATTTCCATTCAGGGCTAGCTCGACTGAACTCGACCCCATCAGGGAGAGCCTGACTAGGGGAGGCCGCAACCGGTCGAGGGGTCGGAATACGCCGGCATCGACGCCAGTCGATGCCGCAGAAAAGGGGGCAGATGAACATTCAGCCGAAGCCGGCAAGCTAGACGCACACGAGCGGTAGCACGCCGACGTACATCGGCCCGGACCGTGACCATAGTGCGCGGTCGGGAAGCAGGCCAGGAACGGGTCGGTACGAGGTCCGATCAGTCGACCGTTTCTGGTGGCGCGAGTGAGGTTCGGGCGTCGGACCGACGAAGCATCGAATCGCTGTGGCGACATGGCGTGCTCTTGTCACCACCTATGACGGGCACTGCGAGTACCCGGCAAGGGCCGTAACTCGATCACCTTCACGTCGTCGCGCCTCATTCCCGAACCGCCCTAAGCCATGGCAACACAGCCCCCGCAGGCCGGGGGCGTATTCAGCGTGCCTTCGATCAGCGCGACAAGCGCCAGCGGCGTACTCGGAGAGGAGAAGGACATGACCGCCATGAACAACCGGCCCCGGCACCCCAGCGGGCTGGGCGAAGCCCGGTACGCGACGTCCTTCGGCCTCCGCGCCCAAGCCCATCTCGCGGAGATCACGCCACACCCCAATTCTGGGAGTTACTCTGCCGCAGCGGTCATATCGCCGAGCAGCAAGGAACCTGCCGCCGAAGCTCCTCGAGATCTGAGTGACCCACCGTCGACCGTCGTGGTGACGACGAAAGCTTCCCCGACACCGGTGAGCTCCACCCCACCCCCCAGTGGACCACCGATGCCACCCGCCGGGCCGACCGCCGAGCCGACTGAACCCGAGGGACTGCGCACCCTCGTCACGGAGCTCGCGCTGGTCGCCCGGCGAACGTGGCCGCAGCTTCCCTCCGCTGACATCGACGCCGCCGTGGAAGCGGGAATGCACTCCGCGGCAACCGAAGCAGCCGCGACCACCCATGTCGACCCGGCGATCGGCAGCGATCAGCCTGATAAGTCAGGCGGCGCAGCGCACGCGATGACCGCCGCCGTCGCCGCGGCCGCAGCACTCCAGCGTCACGGCTTGCCGCCCGACACGGCCACCCCGGTGGATTGGAGCGGCTTCGGAACGGTCCTTCCGGTGATCGCCGGGTCACCGGGCGCCGGGGCGTCAACGCTGGCAGCAGTGCTGGCTGACGTGCTGCAGCTGCACCAGCTGCGCGTGCTGATGATCGACCCCGCAGACCCGCCACGGTCGGGTCTTCTTGCCGCGGCCCGCACGCAAGGTCCCTGGCTGGCGCACCCGCAGCCGAACGTGGACATCCGGTTTTCCTGGCGGGCGCAGGCAGTTCTGGCCCAGCTGGACACCAGCCTCCCCGTCATCGCGCCGGGCATGGTCCCGCCGCCGCGATGGTGGCGCCCACCGGCAAAGGAACTGCACTCCACCGTCGTCGACCTTGGCCACGATCCGTGGCGGATCACCGCGCATCCACTCATCGGCGCTGGTGCATGGCTTCGCCGCGGGACGCCCCAGCCTCGCCCGCTGCTGGTGGTGCGGCCCAGCCGCCCGTCGCTACTGCACGCCGAGCAAGTGCTGGCCCGCCTCGACCCCTGGGTTTCCTGCGCCGCGGCCACCGCGCCGGCCCAGCTGGTGGTGATGGGCGCCAAACGCTGGCCGGATGGGGTGGCCGGAGCAGCTGGGCGCCGAGTGAGCACGCTGCTCGCGGACACGGTGTTCCTGCCACACGATCCCGATCTCGCCGCGACGGGCGTCACCGCCGAGGTCACCCCTTTCCGGTTGCGGCAGGCGATCACGCCGGTCCTGCACCGCTGGGGCCTTCTGCCCGACACCGCAGGCACGAGCAGGCGGTCGAGACCTAGGAGGCGCTCATGATCGAGCACTTCGACACCGCCATGTTCCTGGCCCAGATCCCGAACCCCACGCCCCTGGAGCCTCCCGGCGCCCAACAGATCCTCGGTGTGGTCGGCAACGTGAAATGGGCGGCCGGAATCGCCCTGCTGATCGGCTTCTTCGCCGGACTCGTCGTCTGGGCCGGTGGCCGCTGGATCGACCACCACCGCGCGGGAAAAGTCGGCTTGGTCATGATGCTGTGCGCCATCGGCGGCGGCATTCTCTATGGCATCGGTTGGCAAGCGATCAACTACTTTGCCGGAGCGAAGTGATGTCCGACGCTTCAGCCACCGATATCCGCGTCCGCAAGCGGGCCGGGCTTTCCCTCATCGCCGTCTTGATCGCCGCGCTCGTCGTGATCGGGGGCGTCGCGGCGGTGGTGGTGGCGCACTACGTGACGGCCCCATCGGCGTCCTCCCCGTCCGCCACCCCGGCCGCCTCAGGCCCGGCGGCGATGCCTGACGGAGCGTCAGCGGAGGAGAACGCGCTTGCCGCGAGGCAGATGCTGCAGCTGCCCCTGCAGGCAGCGCAGCCACAGCCCATGACGACCGCGACGGCCGGGCCGCCGATACCCGTCCCGACCGCCTCCGTCACCACAGGGCAGTGGATTCCGGGCGGGTTCCCCCGAACCCCCGAAGGAGCGCTGGGACAGCTCAAAGCCCTCGACGAAACCACGATGACGACCGCCGACCCGCAGGCCTACGTACGGGGCTTTCGCGAGATCGCCGAAACCGGAGCCCCGGATCCCGGGTCAACAGGGCTCGTGTCGCTGCTTACCAGCCTGCGCTCGCGGGCGCGGCTGCCCGACACGGGGCCCGTTCCCGGGCTGAGCGCGAGCTACGAGATCACTCACGGCCAGGTCAAGGGTGTGGCCTCGCACGGATCCTTCGCGGTGGTCTGTGTCCTGGGGCAGTTCTCCGTGGGAGTCAACGGTCAGATCGTCAGCGCCGGTGTCGGTGACTGCCAGGCGATGCGGTGGTCCGGCTCGCAGTGGCGGATCGCCTCCGGTGCGTTGGCCGCGCCCGCGCCGAGCGCGTGGCCGGGCAGCGTGGACGCGGTCAAGGCCGGCTACCGCGAGCTGAGCGGGGGCTGAGACCGGATGTGGCCTTTTGACGGAATCGGCGGCCTGCTAGGCGACGGAGTCAAGGGCATGATCGCCTCGGCCTTCGAGGCTGCCATGCAAGCGATCTGGGAGGCGAGCCTCGCCGTGCTGCGCGGCGCGTTCATTCTCGCCGACGAGTTCTCGACCTTCACCGTCGATACCCGATCGGGACCGGTGTCGATCCTGTGGCCGATGATGCTGTGGATCAGCGGTGTCCTCGCGCTGGGTATGTTCTTTTGGCAAGTGATCGTCACCAGCCTGCGCGGCGGCCGCGGATTCATGAGGCTGGTCAGCGGACCGGTGCAGTACGGCCTCGCTCTGGCGGTGACCGTGGGCATGGTCGCAGCCCTGCTCGCCGCCGTGGACGGGTTGACAGCCGGCATCCTGGAATACGGTTTACGTGCCGAGAGCTTTACTGACGCGCTCAGTAGCACCACCTTTGACGCCAACAGCACCGTTAATGGGGTCGAGGCCATCGTTCTGGGAATCTGCGCCTTCGTCGGCGTGATTCCGGCGGGCATCGGCTACGTCCTGGAGATGCTGTTCCGTGAGGCCGCGGTCTATGTCCTCGTGGGCACCGTGCCGGTGACCGCGGCCGGGCTTCTGGCCAATATCTCCGCCCCCTGGTTCTGGCGAACCTGCCGCATGATGCTGGCCTGCATCTTCATGGAACCCGTGCTCGCCTTGACCCTGGTACTGGGGGTGGCGACAGCCGGTGGCTCGCAGGGCCTGTCGGGGTTACTCGCCGGTGTCGGGGTCCTGCTCATCTCCCTGTTCTGCCCGTTCGTGTTGTTCAGATTGTTCGCCTTCGTCGATCCGAACACCGATGCCGGAGCGGCGTTCCGCGGCGCCCTGTCCAGCATGGGTGTCGACTCCTACGGCGCGAACAACCCCGCGGTGAAGGCGGCCACCAGCATGCGCGGCGGTGGTGGTGACGATGACTCCGGTGACGGAGGTGACGCGATCGAAGACGCCAACACCGGCCGCTTCGACGAGGCGGCAGCCGATCAGACCGAGACCTCAATGGACGAATCCGGGGTCGGCGACGCGGGTTCCGCAACCTCCGGTGATGACGGCGGATCCCCTGACGAGGCCGACAGCGCGGGAAGTGAAGGCGACGACGTCGGTAATCCCGCGCACGCCTACGCGAACTCGGGATCGGTTGTCTCCTCAGGCAAGTACGGACGCAAACCCACCGGCGACTACGGCGACGACGGCGATGGGGGGGACGGCGGCGATGGGGGAGGCGACCCGCCCACGCCGGAACCTCCCGATCCCGGCGGCAGTGGCCCGCCGACACCACCGTCGCCGCCGACACCACCCGGCAGTGGCGGCGGAGGTGGCGGCTCGGCATCCGGCGGCGGGGGAACCGCGGCCACGGCAGAGGAAGCAGCGGTGATCGTATGACGACGCCTCGGATCTACCGAGGGCTCAACCGGCGCGAACACGCGGGCTGGATCATGGGCCTGACACCGACGCAGGTCCTGGTGTGCATTCTGCTCGCAGTGCCGGTGCTGTGGAGTATCTCCGCCGGCCGGTTCACCGAGGCGGTCATCCTGCTGGCGATCAGCGGACCGATCGCCGCGCTGGTGGTGGTCCCGGTACGCGGGCGCCCGGCGTTCCGCTGGCTGCTGCACCTGGTGCTGTTCCAGGTCGGTATCTTCACTGGTTGGTCTCGCTGGCAGTCCAAGGCCGCCGCCGGTGCGGCCGTGGACCCCGAGGAGCCAGACCTTCCCGGCGTGCTCCAGCGCGTCGCCTTCCCGGACGGCCCTCAGTTCAAGGACACGGGGCGGCTGTGCCTGATCCACGACACCGGCGAAGGCCGGTGGGGTGCCACCGCTCGCCTGACCCACGCCGGTGTCGGGATGCTGTCGGACGAGCAGTGCGCACGGCTGGCGAACCGGCTGGGGAACCTTCTGCTGTCCCTGGGGCATCGCGAGGTCGTCGACCGGATGAGTCTGCTGGTGCGCACCGTCCCTGACGACGGCAGCGAATACGAGGTCTGGCGCAGCGACCACGAGGTTCGCGACGCACCACGTCTGGCACGCCAAGCCACCAACGAATTGGACCGCACCATCGGCAACGTCTCTGTCCGGCACGAGGTGTTCGTGACGGTGTCCGGACCGGAAGACAAGCTGCGCAAGCCCGCCGCGGCCGCCGGTGGAGGCGTCGACGGCCGCGCGCTGACGCTGTACCGGGTCCTCGACGGACTGGAAGATCCGCTCAAGGCGCTCGGCGCGCGCAGCGTCGAGTGGCTGGACGGCCCAGGAATGGCGGAGGCGCTACGTACGGGGTTCAACCCCGCCGCCCGCGCGGTGCTGGCTACCGCGCATGAACGCGGCATGGGCGGCCGCGGCCTGGAGAAGGCGGCGGCCGGGCCGACCTCGGCACCGTCACCATCCCCACGCGCCTACACCCACGACGGATTCACGACCGTCTCCTACACCGCGCTCATGCCCGAAGCGGGCACCGTGTTCGGGTCGCTGGGGCCGCTGCTGGCGGTCCGGACCGCGGGGGAGCGGCGCACTCTCGCGATCCACTACGAGGTCTTGGACTCCCGCCGCGCGCACCGCGCCGTGCAGGGCAACAGGTTCCGGTCGAACGTGATGACCGACTGGAAACACAGCAAGGGCTTCAACACCACGGCGATGGACGAACGCGAAGCCGGCGGTGCCCGCGCGCAGGAACGCGCCGTCGCCGCCGGGCACTCGGTGGTCCGGTTCGCCGTCGCGGCCTCCGTGACCGTGCCCATCGGCTGGAACGTCGAGGATCACGCCGCTCGCCTGGAGAACGACGCATCCGGGCGATTCCGGCTGCTGCGCCTGGATCTCGCGCAGGACTCGACGTTCGTCGTCGCCGTTCTCCCGTTAGGGATCGGGCTACCCCGCCAGCGAGGAGGCCTGCTGTGAAGGGACGGCCAACGCGGGAGCGCAGCGCCGCGCAGCTGCTCGGTGACTTCGGTGCCCCTCCCGCCACCAAACCAAGCACCAGGCGGCCGCGGCGCAGCGGCCAAGAACGCATCAACCGGCCCATCGCGCCGCGGCGCGGCCGCACCCGCCCCGGTGAAGGGTGGTCGCCGGTCGTGGCGCCGATGGCGGTGTATCAGGCCGCCACCAGCGAGATCGGCGGCCTATTCCCGCTGCTGGCCGCCAACGGCATTCCCGCAGTGGGCGCCCGCATCGGCTACGACACGCTCTCCGGTGGCGCGTTCTACGCCCACCCCATCGAATGGGTCACCCGATATCGCCTGTGCGCCAATCCGAACATCGTGATCTTCGGGGAACCCGGGCGTGGCAAGAGCAGCACGGTCGTCGCGTTCCTGCTGAGGATGATGCTGTTCGGCATCAAGACACTGATTTCCGGTGACGTCAAAGGCGAGTACACGCCGATGCTGCGGGCCCTGGGGATCACGCCGATCGCCTTGGGACGGGGGAGTTCCGCCCGGCTCAACGCACTGGACCTGGGACCGCTGCGCAGCCGATGGGATGGCTGGTCGGTGGCCCGACAGCGGGAAGAGCTCGCCGGCGTGCACGGCCGGTGGGTCAAACTCCTGGTCGCCCTCGCCGAAGCGCAGGGCTACCGACCCACCGTCACCGACGAGGCAGTGCTCTCAACGGTGCTGCGGAGACTGGTCGGCGTCGACGACGGCTACACCCAGCTGCGCCCGGTGACCATCCCCGACGTGCAGAGAGAGCTGGCCGACCCGGACGACGCGTTGTGGACGGCGACCCGGTTCGCCGACCGCCGCCAATTCCTGGACACCTTGCGCCCCATCACCGACGCACTGGGCAACCTGATCAACGGGCCACTGGCCGGGCTGTTCGACCAGGAGACGAACTTCGAGCTCGACTGGGATGCCCCGGTGCAGTCGATGGACCTGTCGTTACTGCGCTCACGCGGAGACCAGGCCATCGCGGTCGCGCTGACCTGTCTGGGCTCCTGGTCGTCGATGGTGACCGACCTGCAAGACGACGGCGAGATCCGCATCGTGGTCCGCGACGAGGTCTGGCGGCAGATGCGCCTCGGGCTGCGCGCGGTCCAAGCTGTCGATTCCGACCTGCGACTGTCCCGTGCCGAACGCAAAATCCAGATCCTCGTCATGCACAAACCCTCCGACCCGCTCTCGGTCGGCGCAGCCGGATCCCAGGAAGTCGCCATAGCCAAAGACCTGCTCGCCCTGTGCAGCACCCGAATCCTTTTCGGACAGTCCACACGGGTGGCCGACGAACTGGCCGAGGACTTCGCCCTGTCCGAACGCGAGCAGCAGGTCACCACCGGCTGGGCGATGGAACGCACCGGCCGCGCGCTGTGGAAGATCGAGAACCATCCCGGCTACAAGGTCCAGACCGTCCTCTCGCGCACCGAACGACAGATCTTCGACACCAACGCGCAGCTGCGTCCCGTCTCCCGTGAGTTCGCGAAGACTGACGGGCCTGGTCCCCGGAACCCAAGTGTAGGGGGCCCGAAATGACGTCAGGTCGTGTCGTGGGTTCGGGAACCCGTGGGGCGTCGTTAACCACGTCAGCGAGTTCAATGAAGGTCGTTGCGCGCCGAGTGGAAGCCTTCGGTCAGCAACGCCATGCGCTCGAGATTCATCCGGATGAAGGCAGGTGATCGAATGCGCGAGGACGTCCAGGCCAAGATTCGCGCCGCAGTAGAGGCCGCCGCCGATGAAGTGTGGGACAAATCCGTGATTCCCGAGGGAGTACATTTCGGTGGCTTGTCTCACGCGATGATGGCCGTCGAAGACCACTCACACGCGGCAGGTCATGAAGCAGTCCGGGCAAAATGCGCCGAGCTCCAGGTTGATCCGCGTGACTACTACCGGGCAGACCCCGAGTCCGCAGTCATTTGCGAACCAGCGTGTTTGGACAATTGGCCTGAGATTTCCGTCGCCGTCAGTCAACCTCACCCTGACGCTGATTTCCTCGTCAGGCGCGATGTTCAACACATCCAGACCGACAGCGCGCCCGAGTTGGGTATCGAGGATTACGAAACAGCCGAGTCGGAAACCCTGGACAGCGGATTCCACTCGGGTCTGGGGTACTGATCACTATGGCGCTGCTATCGAACGTGATCGCTGGCCACCGGATTGCGAACGCGCGTGTGTTTGCCCAACGGCAGGTGTTCGGTGCCGACGCTCAGTCGCGCAGCGTGTCCCGTGAGTTCATAAAACCGACGGTCTATTGGTCGGTATCCAGGTACTGGGGGCAGGAACCGAGGGTCTGTGGTGTCATGGGTTTAGGACCTCGAGACGGGTTCCTTGGTCACGTCGGGGTGTTCGTCGGAAGGCGGGACACGCACCGAGCCGTAAGCCGGGTTGGCGGGGCGGTTGTATACGTCGACAGGCTGGGCGACGACCCAGCCAGTCAGCCGGTGAATATCGCCCTGGTAGCGGGAGATAAGGAAGTCGTAGAAGCGGGCGACACCATCGGCCTTGCCCTTGACTGTGCTGCGTGCCCGCCCACTGCGCCGCAGGTCGGTGAGGTACCGGTCAGCGTCGTCGGTCGAGGCCGGCCACAGCGGACCAGGCAGGGTTCGCGCGAAATCGACCACAGTGGACCGGGACGCGCCGATGTGGCCGTCGGTCAGACCGGCCGCAGCCATCGACAGTGCGTACTGGTCGACGATCTCCTGCTCGAAATCTTCCAGGTCTTGCGCCGAGCGCAGACTTCGCGGTGCACCGACATTCCGCACGACGGCAAGACTCACCGCACGCCCTGTTCGGTGATCCGGTCCATGTGTCATCTATTAGGCAGGACCTTCAGGAATCTCGACTGGATCATCGAATCTTCATCCGTTGGTGTGAACCGCACTCCACGAGGTGCTGGCTTCGACCAGGACTGCAGGACCTGTGACGAACCCGTGGCACTAGAGACAACCAGCTCGACCGTGCGAGGGCAGGTGACCACATGAGGCCCGACTTCATCGCCGGGATTCAGGACGCCGCACACGTGGCGTTCGTCGCGGCGTTTGACGGATTACCGCTGTCCGACGAGGCGGATTCCGAGGCCGCCCAGGAGGCATTGGCGGACTTCACGAACCGCGCTCACGCTGCCGCGCACGAAGCCGTCCGGACGGCCAGCGCCGAATTCGGTGTGGAACCGAGTGACTACTACCGGGCCGATCCGGGCTCCGCGAGTAGTTGCGAACCGGAGTGTGCGCAGAAATGGCCGGAGGTTCCCCTCGATGTCATCAATCAGGATCCCATTGGCGACTACCTAGCCTGGTTCGAAACCCAGCGCATCCTGTCCCACGAGGACCAGACCAGGGATCTAGACGGCCGCCAGTTCGCTGAGGTTTCCCGAGACGAGCGCTACGGCGCCAAGGCTGAGTCCGGCACGTCGTTGGCGGTGGAGGTCGTACGCCAGATCACCACCGAGGCGCAGCGCGCTGCCGCCATGGTGCGTGACGACTTCGCCAGCCCGCAACGGAAACACCCGGCCGCGTACTACGAGGCGGCCGATGTGGACGTCCGTGCGCACCAAGCCAAACATCAAGCCATCCGGGACGTGAGTGATCAACTCGGCGTCGATCCTGGTGACTACTACCGGGCCGACGCCGACTCCACCGCCGGGTGCGAAATCCGATGCCTGGACGAATGGCCCGAAGTCAACGACGCCGCCTACCACCGCGATGACGACGATGATCGCCTCGCCCGACTGGATGACGGCGTCCTTGACACTCTCGAGACCAAGGAGATGACGGCAGCCGCGCGGGAGGGCACCGACATCGACGATGCCGAGGACCTCAAGAGCCTCTACGACAGCCTGGACGCTCTGGACGAGGAACCGCCCGCCGACGATCTGGGCAGCGGGACCGGGGTCGGGTACTGATGCAGAGGCGATCGATTCCCCGACCTACTCACTCCGACCTCGCTGCGCCCCGGGGCAGGTAGGCCGCCGTGGACAACGGAGTGGGCAAGGGGACGTTGCTGGCCGGGATCGCCGCGGTGGTCTACGTCCTCGTCGTGGTGCCTGCGATGCTCGCCGGCACCGTGCTGATGGCCGCGGGGTCCGGCGCCATCGGCGTGACCGCCGCGGCGGCGGTGTGCGCGACGGACCAGTTCGCCGGCGGCGGGCCCGGCGGCGACACGCAGGAGATCGGCGACGACACCTTCACCGGCGAGCAGCTGGCGAACGCCCAGACCATCGTCCAGGTCGCTGTCCAGCGCACCTTGCCCAAGCGGGCGGCAGTGCTCGGGCTCGCCACAGCGATGGTCGAGTCGAAGCTGCGCAACGTCAACTACGGCGACCGAGACTCGCTCGGGCTATTCCAGCAACGCCCGAGCCAAGGCTGGGGTAGCCCGGAGCAGATCCTCAACCCCGTCTACGCCTCGAACAAGTTCTACGACCATCTGGTCGCGATACCTGGGTGGCAGAACATGCCGCCCGGCATCGCCGAGCAGAAGGTGCAGCGGTCCGGTTTCCCCGACCGGTACGCGCCGCGTGAACCAGCGGCCGCCGCCCTGACCGAACGGTTCTGGCAGGGACCGGACAACCCGGCTCCGCCGCCACCGGGAACCAACCCGGTGCAGACGGTCGACTACGCCGCCGGAGGCTGCCCGGACACCGGTCGCGGCCAGCTCGACGACGGCAAGCTCGATCCGAAAAAGCTGCCTGAGAACTTCGTGTTCCCCACCGATCCGCGACACAACGCCGCGGTGCGGTACGTGCTCGCGCAACTGGGCAAGCCGTATGTGTGGGGTGCGGAAGGCCCGGACGCGTTCGACTGCTCCGGCCTGATGCAGGCCGCCTGGGCACGCGGCGGTGTCGCGATCTCCCGCATGACAGCCACCCAGCGGTACGACGGGCAAGCCGTCGGATCGCTAGCTCAGGTTCAGGCAGGCGACCTGCTGTTCATCCCCGGTGCGAACGGCACCCCATCCCGTCCCAGGCACGTAGGGATGGCCATCGGCAACGGCTACGTCGTCGACGCCTTTGACGAGAACCGCGGCGTCATCCTCACCACCCTCGACTCGTGGAAGCCCAAGGTGGTGGCCATCCGCCGCGTCGCGCCCTCTGATGACAGGCAACCATCACCAGGAGGTGACCCGCGGCTATGAAATCCACGTCGCCGACCGCCAACCGCGATCTCGTGCTGATGAGCCTGATCGTCGCTCTCCTCGGCGCCCTCTCTGGCATCGCGGCCGCGCTGATGGCCGCAGCCGCAGTCACCACAGCACTGCTCGGCGGCCCCTGGGCGATGCCGGACACCGGCACCTGGCTCGTCGGACTCGCGGGAATACTCAGCAATCCTGGCCAGCCCGGATCCGGATTAGGGGAGCCGTGGGCGGGCACCCTGGCCGGACACGCGGCTTGGTACTGGGTGATCGCCGGGCTGCTGCTTGTGGCGGCCGTCATGGTCGTGCTGCTTGTTGCCGTTCCTGTCTGGCGCCGGTTCGGGCCGTCGCAGCCTGGGCACGCCAGTCGCGAGGACATCCGCGACGAGCTGTCGGTGAACGCCGCGCGGCGCACCGCGGAATGGACACGGCCGGGCATTCCCCGCGCGCAGGTCGATCGCGCCCCTCTGGAGGAGGTCGCCGCGCCGCTGCATCTGAGCCCGCAACGGCGGCCGATGTGCACGCCGCTGGAGAACCCGACCGGAACGCTCGCGCCGACCCAGTCCGGGAAGTCCCGCCGGGATCTGGTGCACAAGGTGATCGGCGCGCCCGGCGCGCTGCTGTGTTCCACGACCAAGGCCGATCTGCTCGAGTTCAGCGGACTGCTGCGGGCCGCCCGTCCGGGCGCCGGTCCGGTGAAGGTCGCGGATCTCACCGGCGCGGTGCCCTGGCCAGCGCGGGTGCAGTGGCTGCCGATGCAGGGGTGCGAGGACCCGACGGTCGCCTACCGCCGCTCGCACACCATGGTCGAGGCCGCTTCGGTCGAGCTTGCAAGTGTGGGCGGCAACGACAAGGTGTTCCGGGACCGGGCGAAGATCGTGCTGCAGGCGTATTTCATGGCTGCGGCGCTCCATCGCCGTGGCGTCGATGATCTGGTGCGGTGGGCGATGAGCAAGCCCGTCGACCAGGAACCGGTCAGACTGCTGCAGCAGTCCGGGTTCGCCGCGCACGCCCGGAACCTGCGCTCGGAGATCGGGATGGTCGCTGAGACCTCCGACGCGGTGTGGCTGAGCGTACGGCGGGTCATCGAGCCTTTCATGGATCCGCAGATCCGCGAGCTGTGCACGCCGGCGCCGGGCAACGATCTCGACGTGGGCGACATGATTGTCCGGCACGGGTCGCTGTACCTGATCGCGGGCAAGGAACAGGCCGCCCAGGCCGCGCCGATCCTGACCGCGCTGGTCGAGCACTGGCTGACGACGGCTCAGGAAATGTCGCTGCACACTGGGCATCGCCGTCTCGATCCTCCTGCCACAGCGATCTTGGATGAGATCACGAACGCGACGCGCGTGCCTCAAATCCCCGACATCGTCTCGGACTCAGCCGGACGCGGTGTACTGATCCACTGGGGCGCCCAGTCACTGGCGGCCCTGGAGAACACCTTCACCCCGCAGCGGACCAGGCAGCTGCTGGACAATACGACCACGCTCAGCATCTGGGGCGGCATCAAGGATCCCGCGACACTCCAATGGATCTCGACACTGACCGATCACCACGAGCGCAGCCGCTACCAGGAACAGAACGACGGCATATTCGGTCACTCCCGCACCTCGGTTGGCCGCGAAACCGTCCCCACCTACCGGCCCGGAGCCGTCCGCAAAATCCGCCGCGGCCGGGTCCTGGTGATCCACCGCCACCTCGACCCGATTCTCGCCTACACACTGGACGTGAAAAGCCGCCCCGACTGGAAAGTCATCCGCGGACACGTCCGTGCCGTCCGTGACGCCGACGTGCCCATCGGCCCGGACGGGCTCGCCGCTACCACCCCGCCGAGCCTCCCGCGAGCAGGGAGGTCTGCGGCATGAGCGATCCTCAGCACCCTGCCAGTGACCCCGGCGGCGGAGGCCGAGACACCCAGGTCAAAGCCCTGATCGAGATCGTCGGCGCCCTCGCCCAGAATCTGCGCCGCGTCGAACGCAAAGTCGGCCAGTCCTCCGGCAAGAAATCCGGCGCCGACGAGGAGGACGAAGACCCCTCCGAGCCGGGCGCGTGGGTGTTGTTCACGCCGCCGGCCGCAACGGAAGACGACCCCGCCAGTGACCAGGATCCCCGACAGACCATCGACAACTTCGTAATCTGGTACAACCGGACCTTCGTCGGCGTCGACGGCGGCCGGGCCCGGCCGATCCCGGACTGCTGGCGCCAGCACGAAGGCCTGGCCATGGAAGTCGCCGCCCTCGCCTACTCGTGGCGGGCAGCCAACGTCGGGCCGGGCGCGACCCCACGCGACGCCCAGCAATGGCTGCACCAGTGGCGGCCCGGATTCAGCGACCGGCTCGTCCGCGACTGGGTACTCCCAGACTGCCTGGACGGCGACCACCGCGATGACGGAGCCCCGCACCGCCCGGACCGCTTCGCCCTCGCCGAACAGCACGCCGCCGCAACGGCGCAGGCGAGCCAACCTGCCTGACCGCCCAGGCCGACCCCGTAGCCAGGCCACTGGGCCAGCCTCTCACTGTTGCAACGACTGCGAAAGGAACGACCTGGACATGCCACCGACAGTTGTCGATGAACACTCGCCGGAACTTAGACCACATGGGGTCCGCCGCCTGCTCCACCGGCTGGCAGCCACGCTCTTCTTCGGCGGTCCCCGCACGGTCGACCTGGACAAGCACCATGTGCGCGTTGACGGGTACCGGATCGTCAGAGTCAGCGATCACGTCGCCCGGGACCTCCTCGGAGCGCCATTCGCCAGCCCGGCCGCGCAAGCCCGCACCCTGCGAACGCTCGTGCGCTACGCGCACGGTGTGGGTGGGCTCTACCAGGTGCCTGTTGCCCGGACCAGGCTTCTAGGCCCCACCACGATCGCCCCGGTCTACTTCGCCCGTCTCAGTGACACCGAAGAAAGGGTGGCCTACTGGTGGCACGAGGACTAGAGGCGTTCGCTCGTTCCGTGGTCCTGGCGCAGGTCAGCGACCAAGGGGCACGGGGGACTCACCTTCGTGTCGGTCGCGGCCGGAACGAAGGCGTGGCCACGTCGCAATGGGGAGCAGACTCGCTCCCGCGACGGGGACACGATCGGGTTGCCGCTTGGCAGGGACATCAGGCACGGACCTGAGAAGAGGGAGGACCGCAATGCATCCAGCCGGCCGAGAAGAGCCGTGCGTCCCGAGGAACCCGGCCGTGGGGCAGGTTCGCCTGTCCGATCGTGTCGTCCAGCTCGGTGACGTGCGCAAGCATCCCGACCGGTACAGCTCGCTGTTCGGCAAGGCGCGCAGCGAGGTAGGCCACGGTGTCTGCTTGTGCCGGACCGATGAGGTCGTGCGCCTGGTCATTCGCTGCCGTGCCGGGCGGTATCACCTGGCCACGTGGCCCGCCGGCGGGCATCAGCACGCACCCGGCTGCTCGTGGTACCGCAGCCCATCCTCGATGTCCGGGCGCAGTGCCTACGCCGAGGCCATCAGCACCAGCGACACCGGCACGTCGATCCGGTTGTCCACGCCGCTGACGGTGCGCGGCGCGGCCGCGGACAAACCGGTCGCCCTGAAGACCTCTGCCGGTACGCCCCAGACCGCGCGACGGTCGATGGGACTGCTGGCGCTGCTGCACTTCTTGTGGGAATCTGCGCAGCTCAACGTGTGGCATCCGAGCGGGACATCACGGGACTGGCGAACCTGCCGGGCGCTGATCGAGGAGCAAGCCCGCGACTGCCGGGTCAACCAGCAGTCCCTCAACGAATCACTGTGGATCGTCCCTCCTTTTCAGCGTGATCACGTCGACCGGATCAACGCTGGCTGGGAGCGCTTCATGGGGAGCCTGGTCAACGTCGGCCGTGTCCGGCGTCGAGGTCTGGTGATCGGGGAAATCCGGGACGTCGAGCAGACCCGCTTCGGCGAACGGATACGCCTGGCCCACCAGCGTGCACCGCTGTACCTCTCGGCGAAGCTGATGGATCGGATCCGCCGGTCCTACCCGAGCGTGTTCAGCGAGCTGGCGACCCGTTTCGGTCGGCGGCAGGTCGTGCTGTGCCTGGTGGAACGCAGTCCTCGGGGCTATCCGATGATCGTGGACCTCGCCGCGATGCTCACCAGTAGCGCCTACCTGCCTGCCGACTCAAGTCACGAGGCGGAGATGGCCGACGCGCTCGTAAGGGCGGGGCGAGCGTTCATCAAGCCTCTGCACTATGACGGCAGCGAGGTCTTTCCCGACTTCGTCCTGATCGACGACGACCCCGAAACCTACGTCGAGGTCTGGGGTGTCCGCGGCCGCGAGAGCTACGAACTCCGCAAGAGAGCCAAGCAGGCGTTCTACCGAGCGGCCGGACGGGCACTGCTGGAATGGGATGTCCGCGGGCCGTTGCCGACGCTCACCCGCGACTGAGCACGCCGTCGCCGGTCGCGCCTGGTCGCCGGCCTCTGCGGGGATCAGTGGCCCTGCTCATCGGTGAGGACACGAACGGATCCGGCGTGGAAGGCGCCTGAGTCGGCGAGCGCGATGACGTGGTCAGCGCTGAGAAGCGCGCACCCGCAACGTCCTTCCGTGGTGACAGAGTTCGCCTCGAAGAGTTCGCTGAACTCATCGTCGAAGTCTTCGGGAATCGGGGTGAAGTCCCAGTGGCGTGTACACGGGCCGACGACGGCGTCCACGTAGCCGTCGCGGCGGGCGGCCTCGGCCCAGCCGTCGGGCAGGTCGAGCTGACATCGCAGCACGTGGCGCGGGATGCCACCGACAACCCAGCCATGCTCGGTGCGGAGGGCGATCCACGGCAAGCGATTCAGGTCTGCGTGCCCGGTGGCGATGCGCAGTGCCCAGGCGGTCTCGTCCCCGTCCTCGTCGTCGAGGACATCCGCCCGGCCGAGGCCTTCACCCGCCAAGTACAGGTCGAGGTCGGTCAGCCACGCGAGGGTGCCCAGGCCATGGTCCTCGGTGATGTGTGCGGTCAGCAGCAGCATCGCGTGCCGGGTGCCGTCCTCGGGATCGATGTCGAGCACGGCGCGAACCTCGAGGTCGAAGTCACCGACGAGCCCGATCTTGGCGCTGGACGGGAGCCTGAGGGGTCGCGGACCGGACGGAATCTCGGTGGGAGGCGTCCACAGGATCGACGAGGTTTTGCAGGCCGCGTGGTATTTCCTCGTCTCGAGGTGCTGGGTTACCGGTGCGAAATCGGGGTCGTAGGCGGTGACGATCAGGCAGATGCTGGAGTCGTTCTCGCGGGCGTCGCCCGGCTTCCCGCAGTGGTCGCAGGAAAAGACCGGATCAACCTCGTTGTCGAGCCACGTATAGAGGTTCCCGTATCCGCGGCCGTGCCAGCTGTCGCCCGCCAGCCACGCGCGCACATCGTCGGTGAGAACCCACCGGTGGGTGGGTTGCCACGATTCGAAAGCGAGCATGACCTGGCGCAGCGCAGCCGCGTAGCGCATGTTGGTCCGGTCGCGAAGATCCTGGGCCCTCGACTTCTGTGCGTTGGGCCGGTCCGGTTTGGTGGAAGTCATCGTGGATGTCCTGTTCTCGACAGGTTGCACGCGACCGCCGCGCGGTTCTCGCAGTGGCGGGGCGCATCGTCAAAGTCGTCGGATCTGCTGCCTGCCCGAAGGGCTTAACCTGCCGCCGAAACGTGCTGGGCGTCTCAGCCAGGTACGGCCGTGTACAGCGACGGCCGGGCACCAGAGTAGCCGACCGCGCCGACAACCGGGAGTCCCAGGCGTACGGCCGAGCCCAGGATGGTGAGTCGCGGCGGGCGAACGTTGACCTTCGCGCTGACGGGTCGGCGATCGGGGCCAACCACTTGCACCTCGTTCATGACGGTCAGCGAGGGCACCCTGATGCCGTCGATGCTGCTCGGTAGGGAACGAAAGTGGCGCGTCCTGGAAGTTCGCACCAGGCGGGACAGGTCGTGATCGGACGCTTCCGAACGCGTCCGCTCTGCGCCCCAGGTTCTCCTTACGGGAGATGGGGCGCGACGCCGTGACTGTGATCGCCGCACCGGGATTCGCCCCGCCTGGCACAACTCGGTTTCCCCGGAGAGCACGGCATCGTCGTGGGGGGCACCTCAACGGAGCCCCCCTGCGGGGCGACTCCATTGTTCGTGTGCGTTCTGCCGTGGCGCCGTCTGACGGTCGGACCGGAGGTGTCCACAGAGGACGCGGGGAGCGTGCTGTCCGATAGCCCGTGGAACGACGGCGTTGCGGGGCGTTGGTCAGTATCCGAACCCGGTGTGGAGGTCCGGCGTCTCGTCGATATTTAGGGCGTCGTCCAGGCGGTCCAGTTCCTCGGCCGCCTGGGCCGCGTGGGTGTCGCTGGTCAAGTCCCAGCTCTCGTCGGCGTTGTCGACCGCGCGCTCTTCGGCGTCCGCGCCCAGGTCTTCCGCGCGTTCGATGACCTGGTCGCGCAGGGCGTTGATGAGCGCCTGGTTGGTCGAAAACTGGTCGAAAGGTGCGGTCACGATGGGCCTCCATTGGTCGGTGAGGTGCACCCACGCACGAGCGCGGGCGGTATCGCCGGAGGGCTTAGCCCCCAGCGGGACATCGGGATTGGGGGTCCTGATGCGGTAGGTCTCGCGGTAGGCGGCAGCCGCGCCGGCGAGTGTGTCCCACCGGTGAGCTGCGGCCGGTTCGGCGGGACGTGGTCCGAGCCCTGCTGTCCAGGACGGCTGTTCCCTTGCGACCTCGATGCTCAGCTCTTCGGCGCGCTCGGTGATCGCCTGCCCGAGCTGCTCGAGGTGCTGGGCGAGCTCTGGTTCGTCGTCGAGCGCCTCCGGTGCGGCGGCATCGAGCCAGAGCAGAGGGCCGGGGTGGTAGACCGGATCGCTGGGTGGGTCGGCGCGCTGCAGGCGCTGTTCGACCCGTCGGTACACGACCGCGGCCGGGTCACGCGCTCCCGCGATGCCGGCGAGGCTGTCGATGTCGGGTACGGCCTGATCGACTGTCCAGCCCAGATCATGGGCGCGGCGCAGCAGCCACCGCAGCGCTGGTTCGGCATCGCGGCCCAGTGTGCGCGGGGCGCGTTCGGTGAGTACTCGGGTGATCTCGTTGTCGATGTGCTGCTCGTCGGCGAAGCGGGCGTTGCGTTCATAGCGGGGCACGAGGTCGGACAGCCGTTCCTCAAGAAGTGTGCTGGTGACCAGCTCGTCGTCGCTCAGAGCCGCCATCAGCTCGTCCGGGTGGAGCGCGTCCCGGAGCAGGTCCGTCATGCTGGGCTGATCCGCTGTGGCAGCTTGTTGAAGGTCCTCCGCGCCGAGCGGTGGCTTCCACAGGGTCATGAGGTCTTCGTAGGCTCGGGCCCGCAAGCTGTTGCCGCGAGGGGCCTCGCCCAGCGGGTAGCGCGGGTCGTCGGTGGTGACGCCGTAGGTGTCGCGGTAGGCGGCGCCGAGGCCCGCGACATGCTCCCAGCGTTGCGCGGCCGCGGTGTCATCGAGCGGGCGCGCGCCGAGCGCGCCGGTCCAGGCCGGTTCTTCGGCGATAACGAGGGCACGCAGTTCCCGGGCCCGTGCACCGATGGCGCTGTCCACTCGGCGCAGGTACTGCATCATTTCCGGCTGCTGGGTGAGATGGGAATGATTTGGGTGCGCCAGCCACGGCAGCGCGGGCCGCCATCCACCGCCCTCCGCTCGCCACCGTCGCACTGCCTCGTCGAGCACGGCGGCAGCGAATTGGTGGTCACTCATCGGGTCGTTGCTCGGGCGCGCGGCGAGTCGGCGCGATACGTCACCGATCGCTGCGTCAGCGTTCATCTGCTCGTTCCCGGCTGCTGCCGCCGCCGACCACACCGGATCCCAGGTGGCGTCCTCCACCGCTGCGCCGGGGTTGCGCCGCTCGATGATGGTGCGCCACCGGGTGATGGAGGCGCGGGTGGGAACGTCGGTGCGTGGGGGCGGTTCACCGTCGAGGATCCGTTGCTCGATGCGCCATTTCAGCAGCGCGGCTGGGTCGTCGACGCCGTCACGGTCGAGGGGCCCTCGCTTCAGTACGTCGGGAATGAGCTGGGATGCCTGCCACCCCAGTGCTTCCGCGGTATGCAGCGTCTGCCGCAGCGCGGGCGCGGCGCGGCGCTCGAGCAACTCGGGGGCGTGCTTGCTGAGCGTGGCCTCAACCTGTTCCTCGGAGCCGAGTAGCGCGACATAGTCGTGGCGGCCGATTAGGGTTCGCAGCGACTCGGCGGCCACCAGGGCGTCCCGCTGTTCCTCGTTGGCCGAGGTCTCCGCAGACGATCGCGACAGCGCTCGCTCCAGCACGGTGCGCGCGGTCTGCTCGGGCGGGGTCTCCTGGTGGGCGTCGATGGTGTGCTGGTGGGTCTCGACGTAGACGCGGTTGTCGTCGACCGCGCGCGTGATCAGAGTGTAGAGCTGCTCGCGGGAGATCCCCTGGGTGGCGATCGCGTGGGCGGATCCCTTGCTGGTCATGCCTTGAACGCGGTCGATTGTGGACGCGTAGGCCAGTTCGACGTGTTCAGCGACGTACCTGGCGGGCACCACGACAGTGCCTCTATTGATATGGTTGCTCAACTTGAGCGAGCCGTCCTTACGGACCGCGTTGACCGTCCAGGTGTCGCCGTTCTTGACGAAGTCACGTCCGCCGAACAGGGTTCTGTAGCGGTCGTTGTGGCGGGTGACGACCCAGTCGCCGCGGCTGGCGTGTGTGCCGTCGTGCAACTGCGCGGCATGTCCGCGGGAGTCGACGTCGCGGCGGGCGATCCGCAGTTCGCGCGCTTCGAGGTTGAGCGCGGTGACATCGACGTTGGTCGGCACGATCAGCAGGGACTGGCGTCCGATGTCCAAGTCCGCCCGCCAGGCACGATGCGCGGCGTCACGGATAGATTCCCGGCTACCGCCGCTGATCCAGCCCTGGTCGAAGTAAAAATCCAGACCCGCGGCGTTGCCCTCGTGCAGTTCGAGAGAGGCGGCACGCTGGCCCGGATCGGTAAAACGCACGACCTCCTTGAGCCGGTTCGCGCCGTTGATCGCCTCGAACCACCGCACCGCGCCACCTGCCTCAACCGCGGAGAGCTGCTTGTGGTCACCGACCAATCGGACATCGGCGCCGCGGCGCAACGCATAAGCCACGACATCGTGCAGGGTGTGGGTGCCTGCCATCGACACCTCGTCGATAATCAGGACGTCCCCACGGCGGAACGGAAAACCCTTCTCCACGGTGCCGAGTTTCTGCGCGGTCGTGACCTGGTGCAGAGTGTGCGGGCGCGCGTCGATCGCCTCAGCGAGAACGTGCGCGGCCCGCGCGCTCGGGCCGAACGCGAAAATGCGGCCGCCTTCCGCGCGCACCGCGTTCGCGTAGACCTTCATCGCCGTGGTCTTCCCCGCTCCGGCCGGGGCGTAGAGCAACTGCACCCGGCGCCCGGACGTGGCGAAGGAAACGATCGCGGCGCGCTGACCTTGGTTGAGCCGGCGGGCACCGGCCAGGGCCCGCTTGACGGTCGCCGGAGTGAGCCGGTTGCCGTCGGTGAGCTGCCCCCACGCGGCGAGCGCGGACTCCTCGCGCAGGGTCCGGCCGGTGGTGAAGCGCTGGCTATTGTGCTCGACGAACACCGACTCGCCCGAGCGCCGCCGCAACGCGTCCGGCTCGTCAACGATCGACGGCCCTTCCAGAGCGATGATGTCGACGGAACGGATCACGGAGTCCACGACGTCGTTGATCAGCTGGTCACGACCGCCCCTGGCGACACGCAGGTGCGCAGTCTGCCGGTGTGCCTCGGACTCGATGTTCCACACATTGAAGTGCGAGTAGTAGTCCGAGACAGTGGCCAGAGTCGCCTCGGCGAGCTCGCCGATGTCCACCTCGGACAGCGCTTCGGGCGTGCCCCCGAACACGCGCCGCCCGAGCTCGCCGATCACCTCGGGAGACACCATTTTCCTGGCTTGAGCCCGCCAGCGATGGAGGTGCTCGGCCAGTGATCGGGGTGCTTGTTTGGCGTGACGGGTGCCGTACTGCGCCTGCTTGGAGATCTCCAGAATCTCTCTGGGATTGGGCTCGCGGCCGTGTGTGCGGCGAAACGCGACGATGCGGCGGGCACGGTCCTGCTCGACCTTGGCGGCACGCTGGGAGAACCCGGCCAGCAGTTCGTCGGGCACGCCGTCCAGCTCCCAGGTCGGCCGCTTGAGATCGATCCCGCCGGCGGGCCGTGCGCTCCACGACGCCCCGGCTTCCCGGAACAGGTCACGGATTCGCGAGTTGTAGAACTCGCTCATCGTCACCGACGCGGCCAGGATGGTGCGGCCGTCGAGCGCGGTCCAGATCCCGTCCGCGCCCTGGACCTTCGCGCTGATCGTCACGTGGGTGTGCAGATGCGGGTCGCCCGCGCGCGAGTCCCAGTGCTCGAAGATGGCCGCCGCGATGCCCCTGACGTCGTGCTGGGTAGGGCCGCCGTTGCCGCGACGGGTATAGGCGACGTTGTTCTCGAAGTAGGCCAGGGTGTCGCGCACAGCCTGGCGGTGAATGTTCATGGCACGCTCGCGGGTGGCGTCATCGGCGAGCATGAGCACGCTCACCGACTTGTACGGGGCGAGCACCAGTTCGAAGCCGCTGGTGGCCGACTTCATGGCCTTCTTCTGCCCTGCGAGCCACGCGGTCAGCTCGGCTGCGGACGGCTGCTGGCCCTTGTGCGCGTCGGCGTAGGCCTGCGCCTGGACCTCGCGGCGGAGAGTCTCGCGCGTCGCGTCGTCGATCGGGGCGTTCAGCGGCCGCTCGTTGACGAGGTTGTGCAGCTTGTAGGCCGCGATGACCTTGCTACGCAGCTGATCAAGGCCGTCGTATTGATAGAAGCGGCGACCGAGTTTCGTCGCGGCCGTGGCCTCGGCCGCGGTATGACCGGCGGCGATCATCTCCGCTTCGATGCGATCGGCATCGGGGTGCCGCCCCTCGCCGAACAGCGCGTTCATCTGCGAGGCGGTCACCTCACCGTGCATATTCAACTCAGCCGCGCCCCGGCCGAACCACTCGCCGGGCGGGTAGCCGTGCGCGAGGTAGTAGTCAGACAGCGACTCACCGGGTTCCAGATCGCGGTCCGCGCAGGCCACCGACCCGGTCAGGTACTCATACCCGCCGGGCGACAGCTTGCGTACACCGATCACCCCACACCTTTCCTACGTCCACACCAGTTGCCACTTCCGACTTCTAACCGCTGAGCTCCTCCCAGCGCATTACCGGGCGCTCCACGGACCCGTGAACACAGCGGAAGAGGTCAGAACAGGCGGCCACAATTCGCCGCCTGTCCATATCAGTTGCCCTCCAAGGTAGCTGTTATGCCGCGAAATGGTCGAGGGACTTAAACGATTCAGTTCCGGTTCGCATGGCATATGCAAGAGGTGCTGTGTGCCGGCGAGGTCGTGAGCGAGCTGTGGCGCGGCAGGCTAGTGCGGCCGGATGGCATGGGCGGCTGGTGACCAGCGGCGGCCGGTACGGCGCGGGCGCGGCCGGTGGCGAACGGCGGGCGGCGTCGGCGCACGATGACCGGACGCGCGCGCGAAAAGCCCCCCGGCGAAAACCGGGGGGCTTCAAGCCGAACGGGCGCTAGGCGGTCCACCGTGCACCCTGGCGCGGCGGTGCTCAACTATCTACGCGGCGCCACTGTCGCTTGCGGCCTGCAACGCGCGTGGGCGGGGCAAGGTGGCTACCGCTTCCCGTACCGCTTCGTCGGAGTGCGTCGGTACGAAGATGCGGTTCTGCCTGGCCGCATACTCGTCGAGCACGTTCCATAGGTGAATCTGGTAGTACCAGTGAATGTCAAAGCTCCTGATCGTGTCTTCTGCGGCCACTACGAACTCATGCACCGGCATGAGCTCGGGCATAGGTCGGGCGCCATTGGCGATTTTGGCGGACATGTCCCGCGCTGCGCTCTGGCGCGGCCATCGTTGGGCGACGTCGGTAGCCAGTGCGGCAAAGAATGCGGCGGTGTCGATTACCTCACCGGCGGGGTAAGAGGGGTCGAACATATCGGTTACGTGGTCGTGCATGTCGGCCGTCTCCTGAATGTGTTTTGTCGGGTGTGAGCCGGAGTGTTGCCGGGGGTCCGCTCTGGCGGACCCCCGGCGGGCGGGTTAGGCGACAGAAACGGCTTCGCGCTCGGCGGCTTCGGCCTCGATTTCGGCGGCTTCGGCGGCGTCCATTTCCGCGAGCATGGCGGCGGCCTCCGCGTCGTAGGTGGCCTGCTCGGCCTTGGCGGCGGCGTTCTCGGCCTCGTCGGCGGCGGCCTCGGCGGCCTCGGCGGCCTTGGCGGCGGCGGCTTCGGCCTCGGCAGCTTCGGCGGTCGCGAACTCGACAATTTCGGCGGCGCTCTCCACCTCGTCCTGTCCACCTTCGGCGGCGGCGGTTTCGGCGGCCTCGATGGCGGCGGCTTCGGCCACCTTCGCGGCGGCCAACCGGGCGGCGGCGTTCTCGGCCTCGCCCTTAGCGACGGCTGCCCGTGCGGCGGCCCTGCGGGCGGCCACTTCGTCGGCTACCGCGTTGGCGGCGGCGTTCTCGGCGTCGGCGGCGCGGCATCCGGCGCATAGTCCGTCGTCTTCGGTCACGCCGCGAAGGTCGCGACTGGTGCGCATGTCGGGGCACCCGGCGCACGGGGCGAGTTCGGCGGGGGCTTCGTCGGCGGGCCTGCTCGGGAAGTGGGCGCGTCCGTAGTCGGCGATAGCGACGCGGAGGGCGGCGGATCCGGCGGCCTGCTTCCACTCGGTGAGCAGGAACACCCGCGCGGCGGTGAAGTCCAGATCGGTAAGGGCCACCCTGTAGCGGGCGTCTAGCGCGTCTGCGAAGGTGTGCCCTTCTGCGAGTTCGGGAATGCCGGGGTGGTG
This sequence comes from Amycolatopsis sp. NPDC000009, assembly GCF_055563465.1. Classification (NCBI taxonomy): domain Bacteria; kingdom Bacillati; phylum Actinomycetota; class Actinomycetes; order Pseudonocardiales; family Pseudonocardiaceae; genus Amycolatopsis; species Amycolatopsis sp. NPDC000009. The sequence continues at coordinate 433,455 of NZ_JBVHDI010000005.1, read as the reverse complement.
GTTCTTCTCCCGGCACTCGGCGCACAATCCGTCGTCGCCGTGTCCGGCCTTCATGCGGTCGTGGTCAAGGTCGTACCGGCCTCGGCTGATCGTGCACGCGAGGCATCGCAACGGCACCTCGGTGCCGCGCATGGCGGCTAGGTCGTAGTCGAATCCGGATGCGTAGACGTTCTCGGCGGCCTCGCGGTCCTCGCGGGTGGCCAACTGGGTGCCTTCGGCGACTCCGCCGCGCTCGCCCTGGTAGCGGCGGAAGGCGGCGGCGTCGGCTGCCTGCTGACGGGCCTTGCGGCGGGTGCGAAGGTCGGCGGCGTCCTGTCGGCGTGTCTGTACGGTGCTGGGGGCCTGGTAGTTGTTATGGCCGTTCCAGCGGGGCGCGCGGTCGTTGCTGGCCTGCGGGCGGTGGCGCTGCTCGCCGTTCTTGGGCGCACACGCGGCGATGATCGCGCGGTCGGCCTCGGTGGGGGCGCTTTCCCACCATGCGCGAAGCATGTCGACGCAGCGGTGCGGCTGGTTCTCCATCAGGGTGGCAATCCTGGCGATCAGCCAGAGCGCGCGCATGTCGGCTTTGTTGAGAAGCGTCTTTCCCAGCTTCTTTGCGGCGGGAATGTTTCCCGCTTCCACAAGCTTGGTCAGCTCGGTAAGGTTCTCCGGAACGGAGTAAACAACAGACATTGAATGATTCCCCACTACTTTTTTCCACCTGCCGGGTTTGGCGTTCCCGGTTTTGCTTACGGCTTTAAGCTTAGTGTCCAAAGCGCTACTTTTCAAGGAATAGGGCGCTTTCCGATGGTCAATATTTTGCAACTTTTCCCCGTGGTTTATGGCTCTGACCACGCGTTTCTCGCGTCGAAAAGGTGAGCGCAAATGCAAGAATTGATATGCGCTTGCTGATTGCTGCCCTTTCTTCCCCGTTCCCCCTGTCCCTGCCATCTCTTGTGTTGGGGTAGACGGGTCAAGGGTTCTGTGAAAAGATTTTTGGCGGAGCTTGCGGAGTCAAAAATCTTTTCACAGAACCCTTGAGGCGGCTGGCCCGACATAAGACGATCGAGGCCAGGGGGGCTCCGGTGACCACCCAGCGCTGCCGGGATGAGGCGCCGTACGCCGGCTGGGGCAGGGATGCGGTCGCGGGTGGGGCCGGGCGGCCGGGTCGCCGTCGGCCCCACTCGACTGGTCGTCCGCCTGCGGATCCCGTCAGGACGGGTTATGCGGGGGCGGAGGAGCCGCAGTCGCCCGGTATGCCGGGGGATGGCGACTGCGGCCTGTGGCTCAGAAGGGAACCACCAGGTCCTCAGGGGGCAGGCCGGGCGTCTCATCCTGGGGGCGTTCGATCACCCGGCAGACTGGGGCGTGCGGGCGGTGCCGATCGGACGCCGGGTGCGCGGGGCACGGGGCCCGCCAGTCGTCGGAATGCAAGTCGTGGACGTAGGGAACGAAGTCGTAGCGGCCGACGGCGCTGCTGTGCAACGGCACACCACATCGGCGGCAGTTGGCGGCCCAGGTCACCAGGTGGTCGACGGCCGGCAACGGGCCTTCGATCAGGACCGGCTCCTGTATCGCAACCTTGCCCGCCTCGATGACCGTGGACTCGGCCCAGTGGCCGACGGCGATCCCGAGGTTGACGGACTCGCCGCGGGGGCGGGTCTCGGCGTCGGCCGGTGCGCGCGTGACATACACATCCGGGCCGTCGAACACGGTGGCTTGGCGGCTTCCGGGCTCGTGGTAGTCGTAGTCCAAGTCACGGACGACGGTGCCACGCCGGAATCGTGCCAGAGCAAGCAGGCGGGTGCCGCCGTACCAGCCCGGTACCCACTGCTGCCCGGCGTGGACACGGAACGCGGCGGCCAGGCCGGGCCGTTCCGCTGCGGCGCCGGTGACGGTGAATCCGGCGGCCGCCAGGGGCAGAGCCTGGGACGGTGGCGCGATCTCCCAACCGCCTTGGCCGCCCTTCGCGCCCATGCGCTCTTGCCACAGTCCGGCAATCGCCGGGAGGCCGTGCCGGGCCGCGGCCTCCTGCTCCTCGTCGATGAGGTAGGGCGCGTAGTGGTGGGTGACCGGGCCGATGACTGGGCTTCCGTCGGTGTCGGCAACCAGGTATGAAAGTGTCATTCGCCCGGTGGCCTCGACCTGCACGACGTGTAGCGCCGGGTCCAGCGTCGGTAGCGGGCTGCACTCGGTGAGGTTGTGCTCGATGACCCGGAACTGTTCGAGGCGGGGACCGGCTGTTGCCCAATCAATCATCCGTGTCTGGTCGAACTCGACGTGACCGCCGCGGATCGGAGCGGTATTTAGCAGGCTCCCGACCCGATAGAATACCGCGTTGAGGTCGGGTCGCACTATGAGCGGGTCTCCGTAGGACGGCTCCAGCCCGGCGTCGCTGCGGTCACCCTGCTGTGCATCCTCCACGCTGGCGGCGGCGTAGTCGACGACACCGGTGGGGCCGAACCATGGCACGGTGCGCTCCCCCCAGGTGAGGGTGAACGTGACTGGGTCAACCTCGATGTGCGGTGGTTTCCGGACCGGGCTGGCCTTGGTGTTCATAGGTGGATGGACCTCCTGGCTGCGCCACGCCGGCCGCCGGCCGGTGGCCCCCAGGGCCTGGGGGCGGAGCGCGATCGCCGTGGCGGGGGGGGGGGGGGGGGTGGGGGGGGGGGGGGGGGCGCCCCCCCCCCCCCCCCCCCCCCCCCCCCCCCCCCCCACCCCCTTTTCGGTTTCGCGACGCGGGGTTGGTCAGGTGAAGCGGTGCCGGCCAGGTGGCGTGTTGCGAAAGTGGCTTTCGCAACGTTGAAGGTTGTGAAAGTGGCTTTCGCAACACGAGCGCCGGCCAGACGTAAGGACAGAACCGGGCGCGGGGACGTTCAGTAGGGGGTGTGTGGAAATAGGGACGCTCAACGTCCCTATTTCCACACACCCCCGCGTCACCGGCCCGGAACGGGGCCCGTTGGACATGTTGTCCGGGTCGGCCCTTCGGGCGACGATTCGGTGGGGGGACATGCCGCATTCGACGTCGGCGCCTCGACTTCGCGCAGGACGGGATTCGCCGAAGAACTTCGCTGATCGAGGGAGAAATTGATGGCTCAGTCGCGGATCGAGGACATCTGGCCGCTGTCGCCGTTGCAGGCAGGGCTGGTCTTCCACGCGGTCTACGACGGTGACGGGCTCGACGTCTACATCGGACACTGGGTCCTGGAGCTCGACGGTCCCGTGGACGCGGCGAGGCTGCGCGCGGCGTGGGAGGCGTTGCTGGCGCGGCACGCGTCGCTGCGCGCCTGCTTCCGGCAGCGTAAAACCGGCGAGACGGTGCAGATCATCGCCCGGCAGGTGGAACTGCCCTGGCGCGAGGTCGACCTGTCCCACCTCGCAGACGCCACAGCGGCCGTCAGGGAGCTGGCCGAGGAGGACCGGACGAAGCGGTTCGACCTCGCGACGGCACCGTTGCTGCGGCTGACGTTGATCCGGCTCGGCGACGACAGCCACCGTCTGGTGGTCACCTGCCATCACGCGATCATGGACGCTTGGTCGCTGCCCATCGTGTTCGACGAGCTGTCGGCGCTGTACGCGGCGGCGGAGCTGCCGGAAGTGACGCCGTACCGCGAATACCTCGCGTGGCTGAACCGGCAGGACAAGACGAAGGCGCTCGCGGCCTGGACGAACGAACTCGGCGACCTCGAAGCGCAGACCCTGGTGGCGCCCGCCGATCCGGGACGTGCGCCCGGAATTCCCGAGAGCATCACGGTCGAGCTGCCCTCGGAGCTCACCCGCTCGCTGGAAGATCTGGCCCGCGGCAACGGATTGACGCTCAACACGGTCGTGCAGGGCGCGTGGGCGATGGTGCTCGCGCAGCTGTCCGGCCGCACGGACGTCGTGTTCGGCGCGGTCGTTTCGGCGCGCCCGCCGGATCTTCCCGGCGTGGAGGGAATGGTGGGGCTGTTCCTCAACACCGTCCCGGTGCGCGCGCGGCTGCGTGGTTCGGCGCCGGTCGTCGAGATGCTGGCGGAGCTGCAAAGACGCCAGTCGGCGCTCATCCCCGACCAGTTCGTGGGGCTCGCGGACATCCAGCAGGCCGCCGGACCCGGCGCGAGCTTCGACACCATGATCGTCTTCGAGAACTTCCCGCGTGAGCTCGGCGGGCCGGATTCCGCCGCGCCCTTCGGTATTCGCGTGAACCAGGGCCAGGAGGCCGCCCACTATCCGCTGACGCTGGTCGCCGTCCCCGGCGAGTCGATGCTCGTCAAACTCGACTACCTCACGGACCTGTTCGACGAGGCCGCCGCGCGAGTCATCGTCGAGCGGTTCACCGGAGTGCTGCGTCAGCTGTCGCGCGAACTCACTGTCGCCGACATCGACGTCACCACCGCGGCCGAGCGCGAAACGGTCGGCCGGTGGGGTGTGCCGGCCGAGGCCGAACCGGACGTCCTGGCGCCGGATCTGTTCTCGCGTCAGGACGAAAGCGCGATCGCCGTCGTCGCCGGTGACGAGACGTTGTCGTACGGCGAGTTGGCCGAGCGCGCCGAGCGGCTCGCGGGCTACCTGAGCGGCAAGGGAGTCCGGCGCGGCGACCGGGTCGCCGTGGTGATGGACCGGTCGCCAGACCTGGTCGCGACCCTGCTCGCGGTGTGGAAGGCGGGAGCGGCGTACATCCCGCTGGACCCCGCGTATCCGGCGGAACGGGTGAAGTTCATGCTGGCGGACGCCGAGCCGTCGGCGGTCGTGTGCACGGAAGCGCACCGGGACGCCGTCCTGGACGGCGGTCTCGCACCGATCGTCCTCGACGATCCGGAGACCCGGCGCGGGGTCGCGGAGTCCGCCCGGCTGTCGATCGGCGCCACGGCGGACGACGTCGCGTACGTGATGTACACGTCGGGCTCGACGGGAACGCCCAAGGGTGTCGCGGTGTCGCACGGCAACGTCGCCGCCCTGGTCGGCGAACCGGGCTGGGACGTCGGCCCGGGCGACGCGGTGTTGATGCACGCTTCGCACGCCTTCGACATCTCCCTGTACGAGATGTGGGTGCCGCTGGTCTCGGGCGCCCGGGTGGTGCTCGCCGGATCGGGTGCGGTGGACGGCGAGGCGCTGGCAGGCTACGTGGCGGACGGCGTCACGGCCGCCCACCTGACGGCCGGGAGTTTCCGGGTGCTGGCCGAGGAGGCGCCGGAGTCGGTCGCCGGGCTGCGCGAGGTGCTGACCGGGGGCGACGCGGTGCCGCCCGCGGCGGTCGAGCGAGTGCGGCGGACCTGTCAGGACGTGCGGGTGCGGCATCTCTACGGGCCCACCGAGGCCACGCTGTGCGCGACGTGGTGGCTGCTCGACCCCGGCGACGACATGGGATCGGTGCTGCCGATCGGCCGTCCGCTCGCGGGACGGCGGGTCTACGTCCTCGACGCGTTCCTGCGACCCGTGCCCGCGGGGTTGCCGGGTGAGCTGTACGTCGCCGGAGCCGGTGTGGCGCAAGGCTATCTCGGCCGTTCGACGCTGACGGCCGAGCGCTTCGTCGCGGATCCGTTCGTGCCCGGCGGGCGGATGTACCGCACCGGGGACCTCGCGTCCTGGACGGAGGACGGCACGCTGGCGTTCGCCGGCCGCGCCGACGACCAGGTGAAGATCCGCGGCTACCGGGTGGAGCCCGGGGAGATCGAGGTCGCGCTCGGCCGGCTGCCCGGGGTCGCCCAGGCCGTGGTGATCGCCCGCGGTGAGCAGCTGATCGGGTACGTCGTCCCCGAAGCGGGGCAGGATCTCGACCCGGCGCGCCTGAGCGGCCGGCTCGCCGAGACGCTGCCCGAGTTCATGATCCCGGCCGCGATCCTGGTCCTGGACGAACTTCCGCTGACCGTCAACGGCAAGGTGGACCGGCAGACGCTCCCCGAGCCGGACTTCTCCTCGAAGGCGGCGGGCCGGGAACCTTCGACCGACGACGAACGAGTCCTTTGTGGAGTGTTCGCCGACGTCCTCGGGCTGGAGCGGGTCGGTGTCGAGGACAGCTTCTTCGAGCTGGGCGGCGACTCGATCTCGTCGATGCAGGTGGCCGCCCGCGCCCGGCGCGAGGGGATCTCCCTGACGCCGCGGCTGGTCTTCGAGCACCGGACGCCCGAACGGCTGGCGGCGCTGGCCAAGGAAACCGCGGCACCGTCCACAGTGGAGTCAGGGGTGGGCGAGATCCCGATGACGCCGGTGATGCTCGCTCTTGGCGAGAACGCCGTGCGCCCCGGCTTCGCGCAGGCACGGGTGATCGTCACCCCTGCGGAATTCGACCAGAACACGCTGGTCAAGGCCGTGCAGGCGCTGCTGGACACGCATGATCTGCTGCGGGCGCGGGTGGAATCGGGGCGATTGATCGTGCCCGAGCCGGGCGCGGTGGACGCGGCCGCACTCGTGACGCGGGTGGTGGAAGAGAACCTGGACGAGGCCGCCGAACGCGAGGTCCGGAAGGCGACGGCCACGCTGGACCCGGCGGCCGGGGCGATGCTGCGCGTGGTGTGGATCGACTCTCCCGACACCGGGCAGGGACGGCTCGCGCTGGTGGCGCATCACCTGGCCGTCGACGCGGTCTCGTGGGGAATCCTGCTGCCCGATCTGCGCTCGGCCTACGAAGACGCGGCGCTCGAACCCGTGGTGACGCCCTACCGGCAGTGGGCGCGGCGGCTGGCCGAGCAGGCGCGCGACGAGCGCACCGTGGCCGAAACCGAACGCTGGATCGCCCTCCTCGAAGGTGCGGAACCGGCCGTGGAACTGAGCCCGGGCAAGACGCACTCGTGGTCCGCGACGCTGTCCGGCGAAGTGGCGAACGACCTGCTGACCCGGCTGCCGAACGCCTTCCACTGCGGGATCCAGGACGTCCTGCTGGCGGGTCTCGCGGGTGCGCTGCGAGGAACCGGCGACGCGGTACTGGTGGACGTCGAGGGCCACGGCCGCGAGGCCGCCGACGGCGAGGACCTGCTGCGCACCGTGGGCTGGTTCACCAGCGTGCACCCGGTCCGCTTCGACGTCTCTTCGGGAGACTTGCTGAAGACGGCCAAGGAACAGATCCGCGCGATTCCCGGTGACGGGCTCGGCTACGGGCTCCTGCGGTACCTCAACCCCGACACCGGCGCCAGGCTCGCGGAGCTGCCATCCGCGCAGATCGGGTTCAACTATCTCGGCCGGACAAGCCTTTCCGCCAAGGACCCGGCGTGGCAGCCGGCGGGTGAAGGCCCGCTCGGCGGTGGCCCGGACATGATCCTGGCCCACCCCGTGGAGGTCGGCGCGGAGGTCCAGGACACGCCGGACGGACCCCGGCTGGGGCTCGCCATCGACGGCCGGGACGTCGACCCCGCCACGGTGGAACGCCTCGGGGAGGCCTGGCTGGCGACGCTGAACGCGCTCGCCGCCGATTCCGCCGCCGGTGGGCACACGCCGTCCGACTTCGCGCTCGTCGACCTGGCACAACAGGACGTCACCGAGCTGGAAGCCGCGACGCCGGGGCTGACCGACATCTGGCCGCTTTCGCCGCTGCAGGAAGGCATGCTGTTCGAGCGAGCCGTCGCCGACGACGGTGTCGACGTCTACCAGAGCCAGCGGATCCTCGACCTCGACGGGCCGCTCGACGCCGAGCGGCTGCGCGCCGCGTGGAACCAGGTGGTCTCCCGGCACGAAACGCTGCGGACGAGTTTCCATCAGCTGGCATCCGGCGAACCGGTGCAGGTCGTCGCCGCCGAAGCCGAAATCCCTTGGCGCACGGTCGATCTCTCGCGCGTCGGGGAGGCGGACGCGGCCGCGGAGATCGAACGGCTGCTCGCCGAGGACCAGGCCGAGCGGTTCGACGTGACCAAGGCGCCGCTGCTCCGGCTGATGCTGATCAAGCTGAGCCCGGTGCGGCACCGGTTCGTGCTGACGTCGCACCACGTCCTCCTCGACGGCTGGTCGACGCCGCTGGTCTTGGGCGAGGTGTCGATCGCCTACGCGGGCGGGCAAAACCCGTCGAAGACACCGTCCTATCGGGACTATCTGACCTGGCTGAGCCGCCAGGACGTCCAGGCGACGCAGGCGGCGTGGCGGACGGAACTCGCCGGTTCCGACGAACCGACCGTGGTCGACGCCGACGCGGACAAGGCGATGGTCGTGCCGGGTGAGCACGCCGAACGGCTGTCCGAGACGGCGACGCGGAACCTCACCGGCTTCGCCCGCGGGCACGGCCTGACGCTGAGCACGATCGTGCAGGGCGCGTGGGCGCTGGTGCTGTCGCGGCTGGCGAGCCGGACGGACGTCGTGTTCGGGACGGTCGTGTCCGGACGTCCGGCCGACGTGCCGGACGTGGAACAGATGGTGGGGATGTTCATCAACACCGTCCCGGTCCGCGTGCGGCTCGACGGCGACCTGCCGGTGCTGGAAATGCTCCAGGACCTCCAAGCCCGGCAGTCCGCGTTGACCGAGCACCAGTACCTGGGGCTGTCGCAGGTGCAGCGCGCGGCGGGTTCGGGCGCGGTCTTCGACACCATCGTGATGATCGAGAACTACCCGCACGACGCCGACGGTCTCGGCGACGACGGCGGTGTTTCGATCAGCTCGGTCGAGACCAGGACGGGCACCGGTTATCCGCTGACCATGAGCGTTTCGCCCGGGAAGAGCCTGCAGATCCGCGTGGCCTACCGGCCCGACCGGATCGAGGCGGGAACGGCGGCCGAGGTCGCCCGGCAGGTCGTGCGGGTGCTGGAGCGGGTGTCGGCGGAGGCCTCGCTTCCCGTGGGACGCCTCGGCGTGACCAGCGAACCCGCACGCGAATCCGTGGTGGAGCGGTGGAACGCGACGGGCGAGGTGACCACGGGGGTCACGGTGCCGGAGCTGTTCCGGCGCCGGGCCGGGGAGTCTCCGGACGCCCTCGCCGTCGTCGACGGGGACCGCACGCTGTCCTACGCCGAACTCGACCGGGAATCGGACGGGCTGGCCGGGCGGCTTGCCGCGCTGGGCGTGCGGCGTGGTGACCGCGTCGGTGTCGTGATGGAACGCGGCGCGGACCTGATCGTCGCCCTGCTCGCGGTCTGGAAGGCCGGTGCGGCCCAGGTCCCGGTGAACGTGGACTACCCCGCCGAACGGATCGAGCGGATGCTGGCCGATTCCGGTGCGGCGCTGGCGATCTGCGTGGCGGCGAGCCGCGACGCGGTGCCGGACGGCGTCGAGCCGGTGGTCATGGGTGTGACGGAGCACGAGGCACCGCCGGTCACCATCGGCGCGCACGACACGGCCTACGTGATGTACACGTCGGGATCGACCGGCGTGCCGAAGGGTGTTTCGGTGCCGCACGGCAGTGTCGCGGCGCTCGCGGGTGACCCGGGCTGGTCGCAGGGGCCGGGGGATCGGGTGCTGCTGCACGCTTCCCACGCGTTCGACGCGTCGCTGGTCGAGATCTGGGTGCCGCTGGTGAGCGGGGCCGCCGTGGTGGTCGCGGAACCGGGCGCGGTGGACGCGCAGCGGGTGCGGGAAGCGGTCGAACGCGGTGTCACCACGATCCACCTGACGGCCGGGACTTTCCGCGTGGTGGCCGAAGAAGCGCCGGAATCCTTCACCGGGCTTCGGGAGATCCTGACCGGCGGCGACGCCGTGCCGCTCGCCTCCGTCGAGCGGATGCGCCGCGCCTGCCCCGACGTCCGGTTCCGTCAGCTGTACGGCCCCACCGAAATCACGTTGTGCGCCACCTGGCTCGTCCTCGAACCGGGTGCCGAGACGGGCGACGTCCTGCCGATCGGCGGACCGCTGGCCGGCAGGCAGGCGTACGTGCTCGACGCGTTCCTCCAGCCGGTGGCGCCGGGCGTGACCGGCGAGCTGTACCTCGCCGGTGCCGGTCTGGCGCACGGCTATCTGGGCGCTCCGGCCGCGACGGCCCAGCGGTTCGTCGCGAACCCGTTCGCGGCCGGCGAGCGCATGTACCGCACCGGCGACCTCGCGCGCTGGACCGACGACGGCGAGCTGCTGTTCGGCGGCCGGGCCGACTCCCAGGTGAAGATCCGGGGCTACCGCGTCGAACCGGGGGAGATCGAGGCGGCGCTGACCGCGCTGCCCGACATCGCGCAGGCGGTCGTGGTGGCGCGGGAGGAACGTCCCGGCGAGAAGCGGCTGATCGCTTACGTCACCGCGGAATCGGGACTGGAATCCGAAACGATCCGCACCCGGCTCGCGGAGCGGCTGCCGGAGTTCATGGTGCCCGCGGTGGTGCTGGTGCTGGACACCTTCCCGTTGACGCTCAACGGAAAGATCGACCGCGCCGCCCTGCCCGCCCCCGAGTTCGCCGGGAAACCGGCAGGCCGCGAACCGCGGACCGAGGCCGAACGCGTCATGACCGATCTCTTCGCCGAGATCCTCGGCCTGGAGCGGGTCGGCGCGGACGACAGCTTCTTCGAACTGGGTGGCGACTCGATCCTGTCGATGCGGCTGGCCGCCCGCGCCCGGCGCGAGGACTTCGTCTTCGGTGCCAAGCAGGTCTTCGAGCAGAAGACCCCCGCGGGGATCGCGGCGGTCGCCGAGCGCGGCGTGCAGGAGGCCGAGGTCGCCGACGGTGTCGGCGAGGTGCCGTGGACGCCGGTCGTGCGGGCGTTGCTCGAACGCGATCCCGGCGCGATGTCGCGGGGCGCGCTGGCGCAGTGGGTGACGGCGGGCGTGCCCGGCGACCTTTCACTCAAGGCGTTGACGGCCGGTCTGCGCGCGGTGATCGACACGCACGACCTGCTGCGGAGCAAGGTGATCGATTCCCGCCTGGTCGTGGCGGAACGCGGATCCGTCGACGCGGCGGCGCTGCTTCAGCGGGTCGAGGGCGGAGACGGTGACCTCGACGAGATCGCGGAGCGTCACGCGCACGAGGCCGCCGGACGGCTCGACCCCACCGCGGGCGTGATGCTCCAGGCCGTTTGGGTGGATGCCGGATCCGAGGGACGGCTCGTGCTGGCCGCTCATCACCTCGCGGTCGACGTGGTGTCGTGGCGTGTCCTGCTGGCGGATCTGCAAGCGGCGTGCGAGGAACCGGTGCTCGACCCGCCGCCCGTTTCGTTCCGGCGCTGGGCGCGGACGCTGGCAGGCCAGGCGGCGTCGCGGACCGGGGAACTGGAGCTGTGGAAGGGAATCCTCGACGGCGCACAGGCGCGGGTCGGCGAACTCGATCCTCAGCGCGACACCATCGCGACTTCGGGGCGCAAGTCGTGGACGCTGCCGCGGGATCGCGCGAGCGTGCTCGTCGAGAAGGCCACGACGGCCTTCCACTGCGGCGTCCACGAGATACTGCTGGCGACCCTCGCCGGCGCGGTCACTCAGTGGCGTGGCGGCACCGCCGTCGTGGTGGACGTCGAAGGTCACGGTCGTGAGTCCCTCGACGGGATGGACCTGTCGCGGACGCTCGGCTGGTTCACCGACGTCCATCCGCTCCGGTTGGACACCGCCGGGGCGGACACGCCTGGCCGGTTGCTGAAGCAGGTCAAGGAGAACGTGCGAGCGGTGCCCGACGGCGGGCTCGGCTACGGGATGCTGCGGTATCTCGACGCGGAGACCGGGAAGGCACTGGCTGCGCTGCCGGCGCCGGAGATCGGCTTCAACTACCTCGGGCGGTTCTCGGCCCGGCCCGAAGGCGACGCGGAACCCTGGCAGCTGGCCGGGACCATCGGTGGCACGGCGGAAGACGACCTGCCGCTGCGGCACGCCGTCGAGATCGACGCGGTCGTGCTCGACGGGGCGTTCTCGCTGACTCTGACCTGGGCGGAACGCCTGCTCACGGAGGCCGACGCGGAGGCGCTCGGCCAGGCATGGCTGGACATGCTGACCGAGCTCGCCCGCCACGCCGCGGGCGGCGCGGGCGGGCACACGCCGTCGGACTTCCCGCTGATTTCGCTGACCCAGCAGGAAGTGACGGACGTCGAGGCCCTCGTCCCGAGCCTGCACGACATCTGGCCGCTTTCCCCGCTGCAGGAAGGGTTGCTGTTCCACGCGGTCGACGAGCGCGGCCCGGACGTCTACGCCGGTATCCGTGACATCATCCTCGACGGTCCGCTGGACGTCGTCCGGTTCCGCGCGTCGTGGCAGACCCTGCTCGACCGGCATCCCGCGCTGCGGGCGGGTTTCCACCGCCTCGGCTCCGGGACCGCCGTCCAGGCCGTCGTCCGCGACGTTCCGGTGCCGTGGCGGGAAACCGATCTGTCGCATCTGCCCGAGGACGAGGCGCTGGCGGAATTCGAGCGGCTCGCGGCGGAATCCCACGCCGAGCGGTTCGATCTGGCGAAGGCGCCGCTGCTGCATCTGCACCTGGTGCGGTTCACCGACCGCAGGCACCGGCTGGTGCTCCGGTCGCACCACATCTCGGCCGACGGCTGGTCGCTTCCGGTGTTCCTCGGCGAGGTGATGGCGGCGTACGAAGGCGACCAGTCGCTTCCCACACCGACGTCGTACCGCGAGTACCTCGCCTGGCTTTCCCGCCAGGACAAGGCGGCCGCGAAGGAGGCGTGGCGGACCGAACTCGCCGGGCTCGACGAGGCGACCCACGTGGTGCCACCGGACACGATCGCCGTACCCATCGAGCCGGACCGCGTCCGCTTCGAACTCGACGACGACCTCAGCGGCCGCCTGATGGAGTTCACGCGGCGCCACGGCGTCACGACGAACACGCTTTTCCAAGGTGTGTGGGCACTTCTGCTGGCCAGGCTCACCGGGCGCGAAGACGTCGTTTTCGGGACCACGGTGGCCGGACGGCCGGTCGAGATCCCCGGCGTCGAATCCGCGGTCGGCCTGTTCATGAACATGCTGCCGGTCCGGGCGCGGCTCACCGGCGCCCAGCCGTTCCTGGAGATGCTGGCCGATCTGCAGGCACGCCAGGTCGCGCTGATGCCGCACCAGCACGTCGGGCTGACCGAGATCAACCAGCTCGCCGGTCCCGGCGCGGCCTTCGACACGATCGTGGTGTTCGAGAACTATCCGCCGCCGCCCCCGCCGTCCGACGATCCCGACGTCCTCGCCCTGCGCCCGGCGGGGATCCCGGACGACACCGGGCACTATCCGTTGTCCATCCGCGCTTCCGAAGGCGGTGGCGTCCACGGCGAGGTCATCTACCGGCCGGACGTGTTCGGTCGTGACCGGATCGAGGAGATCGTCGCCTCGATCATCCGGGCGCTCGACCAGGTGGTCACCGAGCCGCGGGTACCGGTGGGCCGGGTCGCCCTGATCGGGCCGGAGCAGCGCCGCCTGGTGATCGAGGAGTGGAACCGGACCGACGTGCCGTTCGAGGCCGAGGCCCTGCCGGTGTTGTTCCGCCGTCAGGTGGAGCGGTCGCGCGACGCCGTGGCGATCGAGGACGCGAAGCGGACCTTGACCTACGGCGAACTGCTCGGCGAGGTCGAGACGCTGGCGCGGCTGCTCGTGGGGCTGGGTGTCCGGCGGGAGACCCGGGTCGGTGTGCTGGTCGAACGGTCGGCCGAGCTCGTGGTGACCATGATGGGCGTGACGTTCGCCGGCGGGGCGTTCGTCCCGGTCGACCCGGACTATCCGGCCGACCGGATCGAGCTGATGCTGACCAGTTCGGCGCCGCGGGTGCTGGTGTGCACGGCGGCCACGCGGGCGGTGGTGCCGTCGACGTTCGACGGCGAAATCCTGCTGCTGGACGAACTTCCGGCCGCCGATCCGTCGGTCGTGTTGCCGTCGGTGAAGGCGACCGACGCGGCGTACGTGATCTACACGTCCGGGTCGACAGGGGTGCCGAAGGGCGTCCAGGTCACTCACTCCGGGCTCGGGAACCTGGCGACCGCGCATATCGAACGCCTCGGTGTGACGGCGTCGTCGCGGGTCCTGCAGTTGTCCGCGATCGGTTTCGACGCCATCGTCTCCGAGCTGTACATGTCCTTGCTGGCCGGTGCGACCCTCGTGCTGGCCGACGCGGAGAGCATGCCGCCGCGGGTGACTCTCGGCGACGCGCTGCGGCAGTGGGGGATCACGCATCTCACGGTGTCGCCGAGTGTGCTGGCGGTGGAGGAGGATCTGCCGGACACCCTGCGCGGCGTGCTGACCGGGGGCGAGGTGTGCACCCCCGCGCTGGTCGACCGCTGGTCGCCGGGGCGCCGGTTCATCAACGCGTACGGCCCCACCGAGACGACGATCTGCTCGACCATGAGCGCCCCGCTGTCGCCGGGACACGAGATCGTCCCGCTCGGCGGCCCGATCCGGAACGTGAAGCACTACATCCTCGACGCGTATCTGCAGCCGGTGCCGCCGGGGGTCGCGGGCGAGCTGTACATCGCCGGGGCGGGACTCGCCCGCGGTTATCTCGGACGGCCGGGTCTGACGTCGGAACGGTTCGTCGCCGATCCGTTCACGCCGGGCGAGCGCATGTACCGCTCCGGCGACCGGTTCCGCTGGGCTCCCGACGGCGAGCTGATCTTCGTCGGCCGGGTCGACGCGCAGGTCAAGGTGCGCGGCTACCGCGTCGAGCCCGCGGAGATCGAGAACGTGCTGGCCGGACATCCGGGCGTCGCCCAGGTCGCGGTCGCCGTGCACCGGGACGGGCCGGGCGACAAACGGCTGGTGGCCTACGTCGTGCCCGCGGACGAGGCCGACGGTTCGCTCACGTCGGTGCTGCGCGAGCTGGCGGCCGCCCGGCTGCCGGAGTACATGATGCCCGCGGCGTTCGTGGCGCTGGAGAAGATGCCGCTCACCCCGAACGGCAAGCTCGACCACCGGGCGCTCCAGGCACCCGACTTCTCCGGCCTGTCCTCCGGCCGCGACCCGCGCACGGCCATGGAGGCGAAGCTGTGCGAGCTGTTCGCGGAGGTGCTGGGCCTTGAGCAGGTCGGGCCCGACGACAGCTTCTTCGAACTCGGCGGCGATTCGATCATCTCGATGCAGCTGTCGGCCCGCGCCCGCCGCGAAGGGCTGGAACTGAGCCCATGGCAGGTGTTCGAGGAGAAGACACCGGAACGGCTGGCGACGCTCGTCAAGGAGATCCCACCTGAAGGCGAGACCGCCCCGGAGCCGGAACCCGACGGGGGTTCGCTCGTGGCGCTTTCCGCGGATCAGTTGGAACAGCTTGAGGCCGGGTTCTCGTGAGTGGCAAGGACGGTTCTAACCGTCCTTGCCACTCACGAGCCCCATCGGACACGCGAGTTCACTCACCCACTCGACCAAGGAGCAAATCGTGACCGTTGACGACACTCGCGCGAAGCCGCGTTCCAGCGTGGAGGACGTCTGGCCTCTTTCCCCGCTGCAGGAGGGAATGCTCTACCACACCGCCCTCGACGACGAGGGGCCCGACACCTACACCGTGCAGACCGTCTACGGCATCGACGGCCCGCTGGACGCCGCTCTGCTGCGGGCGACGTGGCAGGCACTCGTCGACCGGCACGCCGCGCTGCGGGCCTGTTTCCGTTACGTCAGCGGCGCGCAGATGGTGCAGGTCATCAGCCGGGACGCACAGATCCCTTGGCGCGAAACGGATCTCACCGGGTTGCCGGAGGAGATCCTCGAAAGCGAGGTCGACCGGCTGGCCGCGGACGAGCTGGCCGAGCGGCTCCGGATCGAGGTGGCGCCGCTGATGAAGCTGCACCTGATCCGGCTCGGCCCGGACCGGCACCGGCTCGTGCACACGCTGCACCACGTGCTGACCGACGGCTGGTCGATGCCGATCATCCACCGTGAACTCGCCGCGATCTACGCCGCGGGCGGGGACGCGTCCGGGCTGCCGCCCACAGTGTCCTATCGGGACTATCTCGCCTGGCTCGGCAAGCAGGACAAGGAGATCGCCCGCGCGGCCTGGCGCGAGGAGTTCGCCGGGATCGACACGCCCACCGCGGTCGCGCCCGCCGATCCCGGCCGGGTGCCGGAGATCGACACCGCGATCGTCGAGCTGTCCACGGAACTCACCGACGGGCTGGCGAATCTCGCGCGTGGCCACGACCTCACGCTGAACACCGTCGTACAGGGCGCGTGGGCCGTCGTGCTGTCACAGCTCGCCGGCCGGACCGAGGTCGTGTTCGGCGCGACCGCTTCGGGCCGCCCCGCCGAACTGGCGGGTGTCGAGTCGATGGTCGGCCAGCTGCTCAACACCCTGCCGGTGCGGGTGCGGCTCGACGGCGCGAAGCGGGCGGTCGACCTGTTCGCCGAACTGCAGCGCGACCAGTCGGCGCTCATGGCGCACCAGCATCTCGGCCTTCAGGACGTGCAGGCGGTGGTCGGACCCGGCGCGGTGTTCGACACGCTCGTCATCTACGAGAACTTCCCCCGCAAGGGACTCGGCCAGGCGCACGACGGCCTGACCCTGCGTCCGGTCAAACGGGGACGCAATTCCTCGCACTACCCGTTCACCCTGGTCACCGGTCCCGGCGAGCAGATGCCGCTCATCCTCGACTACGACCGCGGTCTGTTCGACGAAAAGGTCGCCGGATCGGTCGTCGGTGCGCTGGCCCGCGTGCTGGAGCGGCTGGTCGCCGAACCCGACGTCCTCGTCGGCCGGTTGACGCTGCTGAGCGAGGCCGAACGCGCCTTGGTGGTGGACGAATTCAACGCGACCGAGGGACCGGTACCGGGTGACTCCGTCGTCGAACTGTTCGCGCGGCAGGTGGCCGAGGCGCCCGAAGCGGTGGCGATCACCGACGCCGCGGGCGCGGATCTGACCTACGCCGCCGTCGACCGGGCCTCGAACCGGCTCGCCACGTACCTCGCCGCCCGTGGCGTCGGCCGCGGCGACCGCGTCGGCGTGGCGATGGAACGGTCGCCGGAGCTGCTCATCGCGTTCCTGGCGATCTGGAAGGCGGGAGCCGCGTACGTCCCGGTGGACGTCGAGTACCCCGCCGAGCGGATCGCGTTCGTCCTCGACGACTCCGCGGTCTCGGTCGTGGTGTGCACGCAGGCGACCAGCGGTGTCGTCCCGAAGGACACGATCGTCCTCGACGCCCCGGAAACGCGGGCCGCCATCGAAGCTTCCGCCGCCACGGCACCGGGATTCCGGCCGAGCGCGGACGATCTGGCGTACGTCATGTACACCTCCGGCTCCACCGGCCTGCCCAAGGGCGTGGGGATCCCGCACGGTGGCGTGGCGGGTCTGGCCGGCGACCAGGGCTGGCAGATCGGCCCCGGCGACGGCGTCCTGATGCACGCGACGCACGTCTTCGACCCGTCGCTGTACGCGATGTGGGTGCCGCTTTCGACGGGTGCCCGCGTCCTGCTCACCGAGCCCGGCGTGCTCGACGCGGCCGGGGTGCGGCAGGCCGTCGCCCGCGGCGCGAACTACGTCCACCTCACCGCCGGTACCTTCCGCGCGCTCGCGGAGACGTCGCCGGAATGCTTCGACGGCCTGGTCGAAATCGGCACCGGCGGCGACATCGTTCCCGCGCAGTCCGTGGAGAACCTGCGGCGGGCCCAGCCGAATCTGCGGGTGCGCAACACCTACGGGCCGACCGAGACCACCCTGTGTGCGACGTGGCTCCCGATCGAACCCGGCGACGTCGTCGGCCGGGAACTGCCCATCGGCCACCCCATGACGAACCGCCGGATCTACCTCCTCGACGCGTTCCTGAGGCCGGTCGCGCCGGGTGTGGCTGGCGAGCTGTACATCGCGGGAACGGGGCTGGCGCGCGGATATCTCGACAGCCCGGGCCTCACGTCCGAGCGCTTCGTGGCGTGCCCGTTCCTTCCGGGCGAGCGTATGTACCGCACCGGCGACCTGGCCCGCTGGACCCGCGACGGCGAGGTGGTGTTCCTCGAACGCGCCGACGACCAGGTGAAGATCCGCGGCTACCGCGTCGAACTGGGCGAGGTCGAATCCGTGCTGGCGGCCCAGCCGGGCGTGGTCGAGGCCGTCGTCATGGCGCGCGAGGACCAGCCGGGCGAGAAGCGGCTGGTCGGGTACTTCGTCTCCGACGGCGGTGACGCCGGCCCGGAGGAGATCAAGCGCCAGATGGGTCTCGTGCTGCCCGCGTACATGGTCCCGATGGCCGTCGTCGCCCTGCCCGGTCTTCCGGTCACGCCCAACGGAAAGGTCGACCGCCGGGCGCTGCCCGCTCCGGATCTCGCGGGCCGCGCGTCGGAGAAGGCGCCCGAGAGCGAGTCCGAAAAGGTGCTCTGCGAGCTGTTCGCCGAGATCCTCGGCGTCGAGAACGTGGGTGTCGACGACGCTTTCCACGACCTCGGCGGCAGTTCGGCGCTGGCGATGCGGCTCATCGCGCGGATCCGCGAGGTGATCGGCGTGGATCTGCCGATCCGGCAGCTGTTCTCCTCGCCGACGCCCGCCGGTGTCGCCAGGGCGCTCGCCGCGAAGTCCCGTCCCGCGCTGGAGCCCGCCGAGCGGCCCGAGCGGGTGCCGCTCACCGCGCGGCAGCTCCGCGCCTGGCTGCTGGCCAGCCCCGGCGAGGAGACCGCCGGACTGCACATCTCGGTCGCACTGCGCCTGCGCGGCAGGCTCGACGTGGCCGCGCTGGCGGCCGCGCTCGGCGACGTCGCGACCCGGCACGAGGTGCTGCGCACGACGTTCCCCGGAGACGCGCAGAACGTCCGGCAGCTCGTCCACGAGCCCGCGGCCATCGAGCTGACCCCGGTGCCCGCCACCGAGGAGGAGCTTCCCGGCCTGCTCGCCGGGCTGCGCGCGTCGGTCTTCGACCTCACTCGTGAGGTGCCGTGGCGCTGCGATCTGTTCGCGCTCGCGGAAAAGGAACACGTGCTGCATCTGCGGCTGCACCGGATCCTCGCCGACGACGACTCGCTCGACGTCTTCTTCCGCGACCTGGCGGCCGCTTATGGTGCCCGGCGTTCGGGCCGTGTCCCGGAGCGCGCGCCGCTGGCGCTGCAGTTCGCCGACTACGCGATCTGGGAGGAGCGGCTCCTCGCGGACGAGGACGAACAGGGCAGCCTGATCAACGAACAGGTCGCCTTCTGGCGAGACACCCTGACCGGGATCGAAGGCGAGACGGTGCTCCCGTTCGACCGGCCGCGTCCGGCCGTCCCGTCGCGGCAGGCGGGCACGGTCGCGCTGCGGCTGGGCGCCGAGCCGTACGACCGGCTGACCGAAGCGGTGGAAAGGCTTGGCGCGGAAACGATCCACGTCGTGCACGCCGGGCTCGCCATGCTGCTGAGCAAATTCGGCGCGGGCGAAGACCTCGTGATCGGGACGAAGCTGGCGCGGGACGAGGACCTCATCGACCTCGAACCGATGATCGGGCCGTTCGCCCGGCCACTCGCCCTGCGCACGGATCTCTCCGGTGACCCGACCTTCCTCGAGGTCGTCACGCGGGTGCAGGAGGCCGTCCGAGGTGCACGCCAGCAGCTGGACGTGCCGTTCGAGCGGATCGTCGACCTGCTTGACCTGCCTGCCTCGCTGTCCCGTCACCCGGTGTTCCAGGTGGGGCTGGAGGTCGACGAGGAGGACATCGGCGCGTGGGACGCGGCGGAACTGCCCGCGCTGCGCACCAGCGTCGAACCCGGCGGAATCGAGGCCACGGAACTGGATCTCGCGGTCAAGCTCACCGAGCGGCTCGACGAGGACGACAACGAGGACGGTCTCGAAGGCACGCTTCGGTATGCCGCGGACCTGTTCGACGAGGCCACGGCGGAATCGGTCGCACGGCGGCTGGTCCACGTCCTGGAGCAGGTGGCGGAGGATCCGCAGCGGCGGATCAGCGAGCTGGACCTCTTCCTCGACGAGACCGAACGCGGCCGTCCGGCGATCGCGCCGGCCCGGTGGGCGGGTGAGGTGCCTTCGGTGGTCGCGGAGCTGGGTCCGCTCGGCGCGCTGGTGCTCGACGGCCAGAAGCGACCTGTCGCCCCTGGCGTCGTCGGCGACCTCTACGTCACCGGACCGGCGGTGGACGAGGGCAAGTCCGGTGAGCCCTGCCCGTTCGGCGAGCCGGGACACCGGATGCTGAACACCGGCCTGCTCGCCCGCAAGACCCCGGCCAAGACCCTGATCGTGGTGGGGGAGCGGCGGCGCACGAGCACTTCGGTGAAGACGGGCGACTACGAGATCCTGTTGCCGCTGCAGGCGGGCGGCGACCGGCCGCCGCTGTTCTGCGTGCACGCGAGCGGCGGGCTGAGCTGGAACTACGGGCCGCTGCTGCGGCATCTTCCCGCGAACCAGCCGGTCTACGGCGTGCAGGCACGCGGCCTCGCGCGGACCGAACGGCTGCCCGAGAGCGTCGAAGAGATGGCGGCCGACTACCTCGCGCATATCCGTGCCGTGCAGCCGACCGGGCCGTATCACCTGCTCGGCTGGTCGCTCGGCGGCCGGATAGCGCAGGCGATGGCCGCGATGCTCGAAGCCGACGGGGAAGAACTCGGTCTGCTCGCGCTGCTCGACGCCTATCCCGTCTACATGGGACGGAACGCGACCGGCACGGTGACCGAAGAGGCGGCGCGCGACGAAGACGGCCTCCAGAAACGGAAACAGCAGGATCTGGAGCTGGCGGGCGGGATGGTCCAGGGCCCCGGTGCCCGGGAGCGGCTGGAAGCGGTCATGAAGAACCTCTGGAAGGTGGGGCCGCAGCACACGGCGTCGCCGTTCAACGGCGACATCCTGCTGTTCGTCGCCTCGGAGGACCGGCCGGCGCACCTGCCCGTGTCGGAGGCCGTCGCGGGCTGGAAGGACTTCACCAGCGGCACGATCGAACACCACGAGATCCCGACCAACCATTACGACATGGTGCAACCCGCGGCGTTGGTCCAGATTGGATCCATCGTCGCCGAGAAGCTCCGGCCCCGGCCGGGCGCGTGAAAGGAAAAGCGATCATGAGCAACCCCTTTGACAACGAAGACGGTTCCTTTTTCGTGCTGGTGAACGACGAGGGCCAGCACTCGCTCTGGCCGACGTTCGCCGAGGTGCCCGCGGGCTGGACCCGCGTCCACGGCGAAGCCTCGCGCCAGGAATGCCTCGCCTACGTCGAGGACAACTGGACCGACCTGCGGCCGAAGAGCCTGATCGCCGAAGTCAACGGCTGAGCGAGGGTGTCCAGCCGCTCAATCCGGGCGGTTGGACGAGCTCGGCGCCCGCTTGCGCTCGTGAGTGGTAAGGACGGTTCTAACCGTCCTTACCACTCACGAGGCGAGCAGCCGACCGCCGCCGAGGTTGCGAAAGCCACTTTCGCAACCTTCAACGTTGCGAAAGTGGCTTTCGCAACGTGCCACCCTGCCCACTCCCGGCAGCCCGCTCCCGCCCACCTCCGATGGCGACGCGCTCCGGCGCGGGTAGCGAAGGCCCGGAACGAGAAGCACGCCCAGATCCGGGCGGTTGGACGAACTCGACGCTCGTCCGGCCGGCCGGGAACATCCCTTCCGCGCGTGACGGCCGGTTGAGGCGAAAGGAACTGCCGTGTTCGAGGAGCTCAACGTCGTCAAGGGCCTGGAAATCCACCGGAGGAACCGCTTCGATCCGGGAGCCGAACTCCTCGCCCTGATGGCCGAAGGTCCCATTTCCGCCTTGGGCACCGAGGTAGACGGCGATCGGCGGACGGCGTGGCTCGCCACCGGATACGACGAGGTCCGCCAGGTCCTCAGCTCGGACAAGTTCAGCGCGCGCCTGATCTACGGGGGCACCGCGGCCGGTATCGCCTGGCCCGGCTTCCTCACCCATTACGACCCGCCGGACCACACGCGGCTGCGCCGGTTGGTCACCCCGCCGTTCACCATGCGGCGGATGAAGGACTTCCGGCCCGAGGTCGCGCAGATCGTCGAGGACGCCTTGGACACCATCGAGGACATGGGCGGTCCGGTGGATTTCGTCCCGCATTTCGGCTGGGCGATCGCCACGACGGCGACCTGTGACTTCCTCGGCATCCCACGGGACGACCAGGCGGATCTGTCCCGCACCCTGCACGCCAGCCGGACGGAGCGGACCGACAAGCGGCGCAACGCCGCCGGCAACAAGTACATGCAGTACATGAACAAGGCCGTCGCTCGCGTCCGCCGCGATCCCGGCGACGACCTCTTCGGGGTCGTGGTGCGCGAACACGGCGACGAGATCACCGACGCGGAACTGGCCGGGGTGGCAGCGTTCATCATGGGCGCCGGTGGCGACCAGGTGGCCCGCTTCCTCGCGGCGGGCGCGCTGCTGATGGCCGACTTCCCGGAGCAGTTCGACATCCTGCGGGACCAGCCGGACACGATCCCGGACTGGCTGGAGGAGCTGAACCGGTATCTCACCACCGACGAGAAGCTCCACCCGCGTATCGCGAAGGAGGACGTGACGATCGGCGGCCGCCTGGTCAAGGCCGGTGACACCGTCACGTGTTCCCTGCTCGGGGCGAACCGGGCGAAATTCCCCGCGCCGGAGGACGAATTCGACATCACCCGGGAGAAGTCGCCGCATGTCTCGTTCGGGCACGGGATCCACCACTGCCTCGGCAGGCCGCTGGCGGAGATGGTGTTCCGGGAGGCGATTCCCGCGCTGGCACGGCGTCTTCCCAAGCTGAGGCTCGCCGAGCCCGACCGCAAGCTCAAGTTCGGACCGCCACCGTTCGACGTGGAAGCCCTGCCGCTCGACTGGTAACGCCAGCAAGCCTGAGGAGAATCATGGTAGTTCCCTTGCCGCATCAGCGGATCCGGCTCGATCCGGCGCCGGAGCTCTGGGCGTTGCACCAGGAAGGCCCGCTGCACAGATACGACACGGAGACCGGGCTGAACGGCCGCAGGCAATGGTTGGTCACCGGATACGACGAGGTGCGCGAGATCCTCGCCGACGCCACCCGGTTCAGCTCGATGCGGCCGGTCGACGACGAGGCGGACCGCGCCCACCTGCCGGGGATCCTCCAGGCCTACGACCCGCCCGACCACACCCGCCTTCGCGGGACGGTGGCCGGGGCGTTCAGCGTCCGCCGGATCGAGCGTTTGCGGCCGCGGGTCGAAGAAGTCATCGAAGAGGGTCTCGACGATCTGGAGAGCATGGGTTCGCCGATCGACTTCGTCCGCTACGCCGGCTGGCCCATCCCGGCGCTCATCGCCTGCGAGTTCCTCGGTGTCCCGCGCGACGATCAGGCCGATCTGTCGCGGATGATCCGGGACAGCCGGGAGAGCCGGATCCCCAAGCAGCGGGCCCAGTCGAGCCTCGGTGTCGTCAACTACTGCGAAAAGCTCGCCGCCCGCGAACGGCGCGATCCCGGCGACGAGCTGATCGGGTTCATCGTGCGCGAGCACGGGGGCAAGGTCAGCGACGAGGAACTCTCGGGGCTCGCCGAGGCGATCCTGATCGTGGCCGTCGAGCAGATGGCCGCCCAGCTGGCGATGGCGGTGCTCCTGTTCGCGACGAACCCCGCTCAGCTCTCCTTGCTGCGCGAGCGTCCGGAACTGGTGGACAGCGCGACCGAGGAGGTCCTTCGCTTCCCGACGATCGTCGAGGCGCCTTCTCCCCGGACCGCGCTCGTCGACCTGCGGATCGCCGGCCACGAAATCCGTGCCGGTGACGTGCTGACCTGTTCGATGCTGGCGGTCAACCGCGCACTCGGGGACAAGTTCGACATCACCCGCGAGAACAGCCCGGGGCATCTCGCCTTCGGGCACGGCATCCACCACTGCGTCGGGGCTCCGCTGGCGAGGCTCGAACTGCGGGTGGCGCTGCCGATCCTGGCGCGACGGTTCCCGGCGCTGCGGCTGGCGGTCCCGGAGGAAGAACTCCGGTTCGTGGCGGGCAAACCCGCGCCGTTCAACATCGAGGAGCTCCCCGTTGAGTGGTGAGGACACGCGTCCGCTGCACATCCGCAGGCAGGATCTCGACCCGGCGGACGAACTGCGTGCCGCCGGGCCGCTGTCGAAGGTCACGGTGGGCACCGGGGCGGACGCCGAAACCATCTGGATGGCCGCGGGACACTCCGTCGTCCGCCAGGTTTTGGGCGACCACAAGCGGTTCAGCACCCGGCGCCGCTGGCATGAGCAGGACGAGGTCGGCGGACAGGGCATCTTCCGGCCGCAGGAGCTCGTCGGCAACCTGATGGACTACGACCCGCCCGAGCACACCCGGATGCGGCAGAAGCTGACCCCGGGATTCACCCTGCGGAAGATGCGGCGTATGGAGCCGTACATCGAGCAGATCGTGACGGAACGGCTCGATGTCATGGCGGACGAGGGATCCCCCGCCGACGTGATCGAGCTCGTCGCGGACGAGGTGCCGGGAGCCGTGCTGTGCGAACTGATCGGGGTGCCCCGTGACGACCGCGCCATGTTCCTCAAGCTGTGCCACGGACATCTCGACGCCTCGCTGAGCCAGCGGAGACGGGCGGCCGCCGGCGAGGCGTTCTCCCGCTACCTGCTGGCGATGATCGCCAGTAACCGCAAGGAGCCCGGGGAAGGGCTGATCGGCGCGGTCGTCGCCGAACACGGCGACGAGGCCACCGACGAGGAACTGCGGGGTTTCTGCGTTCAGGTGATGCTGGCCGGTGACGACAACATCTCCGGCATGATCGGCCTCGGCGTACTGGCTCTCCTGCGGCATCCCGAGCAGCTCGCCGCGATCCGGGGCGACGGCCCGGCGGCGGACCGGGCGGTCGACGAGCTGATCCGGTACCTCACGGTCCCGTACGCCCCGACACCGCGCACGGCCATGGAGGACGTCGCCATCGGGGACGAGATCATCAAGGAGGGCGAGACCGTGCTCTGCTCGCTCCCCATGGCGAACCGTGATCCCGCGCTGGTGACCGATCCGGACCGGCTCGATCTCACGCGGGAGCCCGCGCCGCATGTGGCGTTCGGGCACGGGATCCACCACTGTCTCGGCGCTTCGCTGGCGCGGCTCGAACTGCGCACGGTCTTCACGTTGCTGTGGCGGCGTTTTCCGGACCTGAGGCTCGCGGATCCCGCCAAGGACACCATGTTCCGCCTCACCACCCCGGCTTACGGGCTCACGAGCCTGATGGTCGAGTGGTGAGGGAAGTGGCGGTCAGGCGCTGGGTCTCGTGAGTGGCAAGGACGGTTAGAACCGTCCTTGCCACTCACGAGACGTCCATGGCGGCGCTGGACGTCCCGCCCGATCGCGGATGAAGATTGCGGCGCGGCAGACGGCCGGACCGCAGGTCACCAAAGGAGCTTCCATCGGTATGGAGCACGCAATCGACGAGGTCGCGCCGGCCGTGGAGCCGACGGCGAACTACATGATGAGGACGCACTGCGATCCGCACGAGGACATGTTCACGTTGCGGGAGAAGGGACCGTTGGTCCGGATTCTCGGCGACGCGTCCACGCAGCTCGGCAAGGGCTACGTCTGGCAGGCGCTCGGCTACGACGTCGTGCGCAAGATCCTCGGCGACCACGAGAATTTCACGACGCGCCCCCGGCTCACCGAGGCGGAAGCCGAGCGGACGACGAACGGCGAAGACGTTCCCATGGCGCCGCAGTTCGTCGGCCAGATCTCGACCTACGACCCGCCCGAGCACACGCGGCTGCGGCGGATGCTGACGCCGGAGTTCACCGTCCGGCGGATCCGGCGGCTGGAGCCCGCGATCCAGGAACTCATCGACGAACGTCTCGACGAGGTGGAGGCCGAGGGCCCACCCGCTGACGTACAAGGACTTTTCGCCGACCCGGTGGGCGGCGGTGTCCTTTGTGAACTGCTCGGCATCCCGCGCGACGACCGCAACGAGTTCATCCGCCGCATCCGGCGCAACGTCGATCTCAGCCGCGGCTTCAAGGCGAGGGCGGCCGACAGCGCGGCGTTCAACCAGTACCTGCTCGGCCTTATCACCCGCCAGCGCAAGGATCCCGACGACGGTTTCCTCGGCATGCTCGTGCGCGAACACGGCGACAACGTCACCGACGACGAGCTGAAGGGCCTGTGCACGGCGCTGCTGCTCGGCGGTGTCGAGACCGTCGCGGGGATGCTCGGCTTCGGCGTGCTCGCGCTCCTGGATCACCCGGACCAGAAGCAGATGCTCTTCGAAGGCCGGGAAGAGGCGGATCGCGTCGTCAACGAATTGCTGCGCTATCTCTCGCCCGTGCAGCAGCCGAATCCGCGGATGGCGCTCAGGGACGTCGTCGTCGGCGGGCAGCTGATCAAGGCGGGGGATTACGTCCTCTGCTCGATCCTGATGGCGAACCGGGACGAAGCGCTGACGCCGAATCCGAACGTCCTCGACGCGCGGCGCCCGCCGGTTTCGGACGTCGGTTTCGGGCACGGCATCCATTACTGCATCGGCGCCGCGGTGGCGAGGTCGGTGCTGCGTATGGCTTATCAGTCCCTGTGGCAGCGGTTCCCCGGGCTGCGCCTGGCGGTGTCCAACGACGAGGTCAAGCTCCGGAACGCGTTCATCGACTGCCCGGATCAATTGCCGGTCACCTGGTAGAGGGGAAGCGAAATGCGCGTGTTGTTGTGGGCGTGTGGCTCACGCGGGGACGTCGAACCGCTGGTGGCGCTGGCCGCGCGGTTGAAGGAATCCGGCGCCGAGGTGCGGGTGTGCGCGCCGCCGGACAGCGCGGAGCGGCTGGCCGAGATCGACGTGCCGCTGGCGCCGGTCGCCCGGCCGGACCGCGGGATGAACGACGGCGAGGGCCGGGATCCCGAACTCGCCGCCGCCGGGATCGCGGACCAGTTCGACCAGATGCCCGCCGTCGCCGAAGGCTGCGACGTCGTGGTCGCGACCGGTCTGCTGTCCGGCGCCGTCGCCGTGCGGTCCGTGGCCGAGAAGCTCGGAATCCCTTACTACTACGTCGCTTTGTGCCCCATCCACCTGCCGAGCCACCTCGATGCTCCGCAGCGGGAGATGTACAACCAGGGGGCCGACGGCCTGTTCGGTGACGCGCTCAACGCGAAGCGGGCCGAGATCGGCCTGGCGCCGGTGAACAACCTCTTCGACTACTGCTCCACCGAAAAGCCTTTGCTGGCCGCGGATCCGATCCTCGCGCCGCTGGAGCCGCGGCACGAGGCCGTGCAGACCGGCGCCTGGATCCTGCCCGACGAGCGCCCTCTTCCCGCCGACCTGGAGGCGTTCCTCGCCGCCGGACCGCCGCCGGTGTACGTCGGTTTCGGCAGCTCGTCCGGCACCGCGGACGCGGCGAAGGTGGCCATCGAGGCGATCCGCGCGAAGGGCCACCGGGTGATCCTTTCCCGTGGCTGGGCCGGTCTGGACCTTCCCGAGGACGAGGACGACTGCTTCGCCGTCGACGAGGTGAACCTGCAGGAGCTGTTCCGGAGGGTCGCCGTCTCCATCCACCACGACGGCACGGGCACGACGCATATCGCCACGCGGGCGGGCTCGCCGCAGATCATCGTGCGGTCGATCGTCGGCCAGCAGTACTACTCCGACCGGGTCGCCGAACTGGGGATCGGGGTCGCCCTCGAAGGACCGGCCCCGACGTTCGAGGCCATGTCCGCCGCGCTCACCACGGCACTGGCCCCTGAGACGCGGGCCAAGGCGATCGAGGTCGCCGGCACGATCCCCGCCGACGGGACCACCGTGGCCGTGGACCTGCTGCGCGACGCGGTCAGCCGCGAAAAGCCGTCGGTTCCCGCCTGAACTGAAAGAACGGGGAATTACGTGAAGCGCGTGTTGCTGGCGACATCCGGAAGCCGAGGAGACGTCGAGCCGCTGGTGGCGTTGGCCGTGCGGCTGCGGGAGGCGGGCGCCGAGGTGCGGATGGCCGCGCCGCCGGACTCCTCCGAACGGCTGGCCGAGGTGGGTGTCCCGCTGGTGCCGGTCGGCCAGTCGACCCGCACCGCGATCAGGGGGGCGAAGCCGCCGTCCCCCGAGGACGGGCCGCGGCTTTCGGCCGAGGCGATGGCCGTCCAGTTCGCCGAGGTCCCGGCGGCCGCCGAGGGCTGCGACGTCGTGGTGACGACCGGGATGCTGGCCACCGCGGTCGCCGTCCGGTCGGTGGCGGAGAAGCTCGGAATCCCGTACTACTACGGCTTTTACTGCCCGCGCTTCATCCCGTCGCCGCATTACGCGCCGCCGCCCCCGCTCGGCGAGCCGCCCGCGCCGGAAGGGACCGACAACCGGGCGCTGTGGGAGCGCAACAGCCGGAGCGCGCTCAACCGCTTCGGCGAGCCGCTCAACAGCCAGCGGGCCGCGATCGGCCTTCCGCCGGTCGAGGACATCTTCGGGTACGGCTTCACCGATCACCCGCTGCTGGCGGCCGACGCGTCCCTCGCCCCGCGCCAGCCGACGGATCTCGACGTCGTCCAGACCGGCGCTTGGACACTGCCCGACCAGCGGCCGCTTGCCCCGGAGCTGGAGGCGTTCCTCGCCGCCGGCCCGCCGCCGGTGTACGTCGGTTTCGGCAGCATGCGCGCCCCCGACGAGGCCGCCAAGGTCGCCATCGAGGCGGTGCGGGCCCACGGCCGCCGTGTGATCATTTCCCGTGGCTGGGCCGATCTCGCGCTGATCGACGACCGGAGCGACTGCTTCGCGGCGGGGGAGGGCAACCAGCAGCTGCTGTTCGGCCGGGTAGCCGCCGCCGTCCATCACGGCGGCGCGGGCACGACGACCACGGCCACCCGGGCGGGTGTCCCGCAGGTCGTGGTCCCGCAGATCGCGGACCAGCCGTACTTCGCCGGCCGGGTGGCCGAACTGGGCATCGGCGTGGCGCATGACGGCCCCACCCCGACCTTCGAGTCCCTGTCCGCCGCGCTCGAAACGGCACTCGCCCCGGAGACCCGGGAGCGGGCGACCGCCGTGGCGGGCACGGTCCGCACCGACGGGGCAGCCGTGGCCGCGAAATTCCTCCTCGACGCGGTCGACCGCGTTTCCGTCTGAAGCCAGGGGTACGAGATGCGTGTGTTGTTGTCGACGACCGGACTCCGCGGAGACGTCGAGCCGGTGGTCGCGTTGGCGGTGCGGTTGCGGGAACTCGGCACCGAGGTGCGGGTGTGCGCGCCGCCGGACACCGGGGAGCGGCTGGCCGAATTCGCCGTCCCGTTCGTCCCGGTCGGGCAGTCGTTGCAGGCCATGATGCGGGGGATGACGGAGGGGCCGGAGCCCCGGCGCCCCGCCGACGAGCTCGCCGAGCAGTTCGACGGGGTCCCGGCGGCCGCCGAGGGCTGTGACGTGGTGCTGGCGACCGGCGTCCTGTCCGCCGCCATCGGTGTGCGGTCGGTGGCGGAAAGCCTGGGCATCCCGTACTTCTACGCCGCCTACTGCCCGATCTACCTGCCGTCGCCGTACTACCCGCCACCTCTGTCGCGGGGCGACGGACGGCCGCCGGAGGAGGCGATGGACGACAACCGGGCGCTGTGGGACTTCTACAACGAGGTCTTCTCCCGGCGGTACTCGGACGCGCTCAACGGCCGTCGCGCGGCGCTCGGCCTGCCGCCGGTGGAGAACCTCGTCCGGTACGGGTTCACCGAGCGGCCCTGGATGGCGGCGGATCCGGTGCTGGCCCCGCCCCGGCCCGAACTCGGTGCCGTGCAGACCGGCGCGTGGATCCTGCCCGACGAACGGCCCCTTCCCGGCGACCTGGAGGCGTTCCTCGCCGCCGGTCCGCCGCCGGTGTACGTCGGTTTCGGCAGTACGCCCGAAATCGCGGACACGGTGAAGCTGGCCGTCGAGGCGATCCGCGCGCAGGGGCATCGGGTGGTCCTCTCGCGGGGATGGGCGGATATGGCCCTCCCTGACGACGGAGCCGACTGCTTCGCCGTCGGAGAGGTGAATCTCCAGGCGCTGTTCGCCCGTGTCGCCGCCGTCGTCCACCACGCCGGCGGTGGCACGACCACCGTGGCCGCGCGGGCGGGTGTTCCGCAGGTCGTGCTGCCGCAGATCACCGACCAGCCGTACTTCGCCGAGCAGGTGGCCGCGCTGGGCATCGGCGTGGCGTTCGAGGAATTCGGCCCGGCGCCGACCTTCGATTCGTTGTCCGCCGCGCTCGCCACGGCGCTGTCCCCGGAGACCCGGGCACGCGCGAAAGCCGTCGCGAGCACGCTCCGCACCGACGGGAGCACCGTCGCCGCCGAGCGGCTGCGCGCCGCCGTCGGCCGCGTTTCCGTTTGACCATCAACCGACCAGGGTGAGGAAAATGTCCGATCTGGCTGCAGCACCGCACGAGAACCGGCAGATGGCGCAGTGGTTCGGCGCCGACGCCGAACGGTACGACCGCGCCCGGCCCACCTACCCCGAAGCCCTGGTCGACCGGGTCGTCTCGATGAGCCCCGGCAAGAACTTCGTGGACGTCGGCTGCGGCACCGGCCTTTCGTCCCGGCCGTTCCAGGCCGCCGGGTGCACGGTGCTCGGCGTCGAGCCGGACGCGCGGATGGCGGAGGTCGCCCGCAGGCGCGGGCTCGACGTCGAGGTCGCCAAGTTCGAGGACTGGGACCCGGCAGGCCGCACCTTCGACGCGGTCACCTCGGGGACCGCCTGGCACTGGGTGGACCCGTTCGCGGGCGCGGCCAAGGTGGCGGAGGTGCTCGCCCCGCATGGCCTGATCGCGTTGTTCGACAACGGTTTCGAACTCCCGGAGGCCGTCATGGCGGCGCAGGGGGAGGCGTACCGGCACGCCATGCCGGACGTGAAGTTCGAGCCTCCGTCCAAAAAGGACGAAGACGTCGAAGAGTACGTCGAGCAGATCTACGCCAAGCAGTACGTGAAGGCGGCGGAAGGCATCCTCCGGACCGGCGCGTTCAGCCAGCCGGAGGAGCTGCGGTTCGAGTGGTCGCGTGTCTGCACCCGGGACGAATGGCTGGACCAGATCCCGACGCAGGGCGGCCTCAACCACCTCGCGGAGGACGCGCGCGTCCGGTTCCTGGCGTATCTCGGCTCGGCCATCGACGAGATCGGTGGGTCGTTCACCATCAACTACGCCACGGTCGGCATCGCCGCGGTCCGGCGCTGAAACACACCAGGGGATACGAAATGCGCGTGTTGTTTTGGTCGTACGGAACCCGCGGCGAGGTCGAACCGCTGGTGGCACTGGCGCTGCGGTTGCGCGAACTGGGCGACGAGGTGCGGATGTGCGCGCCGCCCGACTACACCGGGCGGCTGGCCGAGGTCGGCGTGCCGCACGTCCTGGTCGGCAAGCCGGTGCTCGAAGAAGCGGGCGCGCTGGGCGGCCCGCCCGAATCGCCCGAGGCCGCGATCGCGGGGATCGCCGAGCAGTTCGACAAGATCCCGGCGGCCGCCGAAGGCTGTGACGCGGTGGTGGCGACCGGTCTGCTGTCGGGCGCGATCGGTGTCCGTTCGGTGGCCGAGAAACTGGGCATTCCGTACTTCTACGTCGTCCCCTCGCCGGCGCTCGTGCCGTCGCCCGAACACCGGGGCATGTACAACGACGGCGCCGACGGGATGTTCGGCGGCGCGCTCAACGAGCTCCGGGCTTCGATCGGCCTCCCGCCGGTGAAGGACCTGTACGACTTCAGCACCACCGACAAGCCCTTGCTGGCGGCGGATCCGCTCCTGGCACCCACGGCCGACGGCGTCCGGACCGGCGCGTGGATCCACCCCGACGATCGGCCGCTCTCCGCCGAGCTGGAAGCGTTTCTCGCGGCCGGTGCGCCGCCGGTGTACGTCGGGTTCGGCTGTTCGCCCGCTCCCGCCGACATCGCCAAGGTGGCCGTCGAGGCGATCCGCGCCCAGGGGCGCCGGGTGGTCCTTTCCCACGGTTGGGCCGGTTTGACGCTGCCCGACGACGGCGCCGACTGCCTCGCCGTCGGTGAGGAAAACCTGCAGGCGCTGTTCGGCCGAGTGGCCGCCGCGGTCCACCATGGTGGCACCGGCACGACGCATGTGGCGGCACTGGCGGGTGTCCCGCAGGTCGTGGTCCCGCAGATCGCGGACCACCCGCATTTCGCCGCCAAGGTGGCCGAACTCGGTATCGGCGTGGCGCACGACGGCCCGAACCCGACGGTCGAATCCTTGTCCGCCGCGCTCGTCACCGCGCTGTCCCCGGAACCCTCCGCCCGCGCGAAATCCGTCGCCGGAACGATCCGCACCGACGGGACGACGGTGGCCGCGGACCTCGTGCGCGCCGCGGTCGTGCGTTGAGCTCGTGAGTGGTAAGGACGGTTAGAACCGTCCTTACCACTCACGAGGCCCGGGCACTGTCCAGACTCACCCGTTGAAGCGCGACAAGGCGGTAACCAAAATCAGCACCATGCTTCCACGCCCCGGCGAGACCCGGCTGCTGGCGATCTCCCCGCATTTGGACGACGCGGTCCTTTCTCTCGGCGCGACCCTCGCCCAAGCGGCGGGGGACGGCGCGGAGGTGCTCGTCAACACGGTCTTCGCCGGAACGGCCCCGCCTCCCTATTCCGCGGCGGCGGAACGAATGCACGCGGTCTGGGGACTTTCCCCGGAGGACGACGCGCCGCTGCATCGCCGCAACGAGGACATCGCCGCGCTCGCCCACTTGGGGCTGGCGTACCGGCACGGCCGGTTCCTCGACTCCATCTACCGCAGGCTGCCGGACGGCCGATGGCTCACCGATCACGTGGAGGGCGGGCAAAAGCTCGCGGTGGCCCAGGATTCGCCGGGGGACGACGGCCTCGTCGCCGAGATCAAGGAAGACATCGAGGCGATCGTCGCCGAGTTCGAGCCGACGCTGATCCTCACGTGCGCGGCCGTCGTCGACCATCCCGACAATCTGGCCACCCGTGACGCCGCCCTGGCGGCGTCCTCCGCCGCGCGCGCGAAGAACGTTCCGATCCGGCTGTGGGAAGACCTTCCCTATTCGATGTTCAAACCGGGAAAGATCGAACTTCCCGCCGGTTTCCGGCTCGGCACTTCCGAATTCGAGTCCGCGAAGACGGAGACTTGGAAACGGAAACGTGAAGCCGTCGAGTGCTATTCTTCCCAGCTGACGATGCTCAACGGCAGGAACAAGAACTTGTTCGCAAGGCTGGACGAGCACGCGCGGAAGAATTCGCCGCGGGGCGGATTCGGCGAAACCACCTGGCCCGTTCTCCTCGACGACAACAACGGTTAAGCGAGGTACCGGAGTGTCCGCAACACTCACCCATCTGCCGTCACCGTCACTGGACCCCGCGCCCGAGGGTGTGCGCGGCCGCTGGGCATTCTGGCGCTCACCCGCCGATCAGCCGCGGTGGGCCCGGCCGGCGCTGCTGGGCATCGCCTTCGTGGCCTTGGTGCTCTACGCCTGGAACCTGCCGAGGGTCGACTTCGCGCCGTTGTACTCGGACACGGCCAAGAGCATGTCCGAGAGCTGGAAGGCGTTCTTCTACGGCACCGTCGACCCGGGAGCGACGTACACGCTCGACAAACTCGCGGGATCGTTCGCGCCGCAGGCCATCTCGGCGAAGATCTTCGGCTACCACGAATGGTCGCTGGCACTGCCGCAGGTGATCGAGGGCGTGATCTCGGTACTCGTGCTGTACCGGGTCGTGCGCCGCTGGGCGGGTGTGGTGCCGGGTCTGCTCGCCGCCGGTATCTTCACCCTCACCCCGGTCCTCGCGTCCATGTTCGGGCACAGCATGCAGGACGGCCTGCTCACCATGTGCCTGGTGCTGGCCGTCGACGCCTATCAGCGCGCCGTGCTCGAGGCGCGGCTCCGGTCGCTGGTCTGGGCCGGTGTCTGGGTCGGCATCGGCTTCCAGGCGAAAATGGTGCAGGCGTGGATGATCCTGCCCGCGCTGGCGATCGGCTACCTGCTCACCGCCCCGGTCGAGCTGCGCCGCCGGATGAAGCATCTGGCGCTCGCCGGCGTGGTGACGCTGGCGGTGTCGCTGTCGTGGATCGCGCTCTACACCTTCACTCCGGACAGTTCGCGGCCGCATATCAGCGGCACCACGAACAACAGCGCGTTCGCCATGGTGTTCGGCTACAACGGTCTCGGCCGGGTCGGCGTCCACCTGCCCGGCGCCGAGGACCCCAACGGCCGCGGTGGCCTTCCGTCGCTGGGCCCGGGCGGTCCCGGCGGCGGTCCAGGCGACTTCCCCGGTGGGCCTGGAGGCCCCGAGGGCGGCCCGGGTGACGGTCCTGGGGGTGGCCCCGGCGATCCGCAAGGCCCCGGCGGCGGTCAGGGCCTGGACGAGAACGGGAATTTCGGGACCAAGCACCAGGACGAACAGAACGGGGACTTCGGTCCGAAGGCCGAAGGCGGCCAGCCCCTCGGTCCTGGCGGCCCGCAGCCGGATCCGTCCAAAATGGAGACACGAGCGGATCCGATGGGGGCGACCAAACTGCTCGACGGTCACCTCGGCGTCGCGATCGCCTGGCTGTTCCCGCTCGCCCTGCTGTCCCTGCTGTGCGGGCTCTGGTGGTGGCGCCGCGCCGAGCGGACCGATCCCGTGCGCGGCGGGCTGGTGATGTGGGGCGTCTGGCTGGTGACTTTCCTCTTCGTCTTCAGTGCGAGCGCTGTCGCGCACACCGCGTACGTGGCGTCTCTCGCTCCCGCCATCGCGGCCCTTTCGGGGCTCGGCATCGTCACCTTCTGGCGGGCGTACCGTGCGGGTGGCAGGCAGGGCTGGATCCTGCCGATCGCCATCGCGGCGGAGCTGGCTTGGGGCGCCTGGCTGTGGTCCCATTACCCGAACTTCCTGCCGTGGGCGAAATGGGGCACGCTGGTGCTCGGGGTGGCCGCCCTCGTCGTGCTGATCGTGGCCCGAATGCGTGAGCACGCCCCGAAATCGCTGGTCACCGCGGCCCTCGCCCTCGGTGTCGCGGCGATGATCGCCGCGCCGGCCACCTATGCCTTCTCCGTACTCCATCCCGATTACTCCGGCAGCTCTTTCGACGCCAATGCCGGGCCGGCGTCCGGCTCGTTCTGAGGCGGGCCGGTGTCGTTCTCAACGTCTGCGGAAGTCTCCGCCGGCCGGAAAGGAAAACTGCCGATGCAGGAATCGCTCGACTCCACCGAGGTTCACCGCCGTTTCCAGCTGATCGCCAACGGTCCCGCCCTGTTCAACGCGGTGGTGTCCGGTATCGAGTTGGACATCTTCGACTTCCTGGAAGAGCGCGGGGGCGCCGACGCGGCGGCGCTCGGCGAGTTCACCGGCCTGGAGCCGCACAAGGTCCGCGTCCTGATGCTCGCGCTGACCACGTCGGGCCTGATCGAGAAGCGGGGCGTCGACTATGTGAACCACCCGGTCGCGACCGAACTGCTCGCCACGAGCGGACCGGAGAGCTGGCAGCACATCCTGCTCAGCTGGAAGACCATCTACTACCCGGCGTTCGCGCGGATGACCTCCGCGCTGCGCGCCGGCACCAACGAGGCCCTCGACGCCCTCGACGGCCCCGGGGACACGCTGTACGCGCGGCTCGGCAACGACCCGGAGAAGGCGCGGATCTTCTACACGGCGATGTCGGCGTTCTCGCTGCAGACGATGCCGGGGCTGCTGGAGCACATCGACGTGAAGTCGTCGCGGCACCTGCTCGACGTCGGCGGTGGCGACGGCACCACGGCGGCGGCCCTGCTGAAGGCCAACCCCGGACTCAAGGCCACGCTGCTCGACCTGCCCAGCAGCGTGGAGCTGGCCGAGCAGCGCGTGCCCGCCGAAGTCACCGACAGGCTCACCCTGCACCCGGCGGACCTGCTGACCGACGCTTTCCCCGGCGGCACCGACCACGCCCTGTTCAGCCATGTGCTCGACACCTTCACGGCCGAGCAGTCCGTCATGCTGCTGGCCAAGGCGTACGAGGTGCTGCCGTCCGGCGGGAAGATCTCGATCTACGGCTTCGCGGCGGCGGACGACGAGACCGGCGGGCCGCTGTCGGCGCGGCTTTCCTTGTATCTCAACATTCTCGCCACCGGGCGCGGGATGGCCTGGCCGCAGGCCGAGGCCTCGGCGTGGCTCAAGTCGGTGGGTTGTGTGGACGTGCGTTCGGTGGAGCTGCCGTTCGAGCACGCGCTGGTGACCGGTACCAAGCCCTGACGGCTGCCCGGCCCGCGACGTGCTCTATCTGCCGCGAGTACGTGAAGGACCCCTTCACGTACTTGTGACAGGTCCTCTCGTGGTGGGGTGTGTGGAAATAGGGACACTCGACGTCTCTATTTCCACGCACCCCTCACTCAATGTCACCTTCGCCCTCTCGGCTCGCGACCGCGGGCCCGGAGAGGTTGCGAAAGCCACTTTCGCAACCTTCAACGTTGCGAAAGTGGCTTTCGCAACGTGCCCTATCTCGCCGCGAGTGCGAGCCCAGTGTCACGAAGGTCGTCCATGAAGGAATCGGGACACTCAACGTCCTGAATCCTTCATGAACACCACGAAAAGGCCCCCATCCCGACCTCGGATGGGGGCCTTTCCCGTACAAAGAGCGACCTCAGGGAAGCCGCGCCGTGATGAGCGCCGCGAGCCGCGCGACACCCTCCTCGATCAGTTCCGGAGTGAGCAGGCTGATCGAAAGCCGGAGCTGATGGAATCCGCCCTTGCCGCCGTAGAAGTGGTGCATCGGGGTGAACAGCACGCCGTGGTCGCGGGCGGCGACTTCCAGCAGTTCGTCGTCGGCGACGAACGGGACCGTGACGGTGACGAAGAATCCGCCGGTCGGGGTGTTCCAGCTGACGCCGGCGCACGAGCCGAGCCTGCGGTCGAGTTCGCCCAGCGTCAGCCGCAGATTACGCTGGTAGATGGCGATTTCCCGCGCGTTGGCCTTGGTGAGGCTGAAGTCGTTGAGCAGGAGTTTCCCGGCGATCACGGCTTGGGCGATGGGGGAGGTGTTCACCGTGAGCATGCCCTTGAGCTTCGAAAGCTGGTCGGCGTACAGGCCGCCGTCGGCCATCCGCTGATCCGCCACCGCGAAGCCGACGCGGGCGCCGGGCATGCCCGTCTTGGCGAAGGAGCCGATGTAGACCACGGAGTTCGACCGGTCGAGGGATTTCAGCGAGGGCAGCCGCTCGGAACCGAACAGCCCGTACGCGTTGTCCTCCAGGAGCAGGATCCCGTTCTGCTCGGCGACGTCGAGGAGCCGGTGCCGCGACGGCAGGTCCATGCTGGTGCCGGTGGGATTGGCGAAGTTGGGGGTCACGTAGCAGGCCCGCACCCGCTTGCCCTGCTCGTCGGCCCGCTTCAGCTGGAGGACGAGGTCGTCCGGGTCGATGCCGTTCTCGGTCGAGCGCACCGGCCACACGGGAGTGTCGGTGAGCAGCGCGGCCCCGGTCAGCCCGACGTAGGTGGGGGCGGGCGCGAGCAGGACGTCGCGGTCGCCCGCGCGCAGGGTGCGCAGGACCAGGAACATGGCCTCCTGCGCGCCGACGGTGACGACGACGGATTCCGGGGCGGCGTCGATGTTCTCGTCTTCGGCGATGTTCTTCGCGATGAGGTCGGCGATGACGCCCTTGGTGGTGCCGTATTGGAAGAGCGTGCGGGTGACCCCAGCCTCGTCCAGTTTTCGATCTTCGCGCAGATGTGCGCAATAGGCGTCGATGTACTCGTGAATGAGCCGGATGTCGAAGAACTCTTCGTACGGCCGGCCCGCCGCCATGGAAATGGCCACAGGGTATTCGTCGATCAGTTCGTTGAGCAGATTCATCGACGAGATGGCCGGATCGGTGAGCGATCCATGCAGTGTTTCCACGTTCCAGTGAGTGGACAGACCGTTTGAATCCATGAATACTAGGATTTCCATACGCCGTTGAGGTGTCAAGAACGGGCCGTGGACGCCATTTCCGGAGAATGTCCATCGCCGAATCGTCCAGACACTCGATCCCCGAAGGTACGGTCGGATCCGCGCCGCGCCAACGAATCCCGGCGCAGCGGCCATTTCCCCTCAAGGAGCATCATGCTGATGACAACCGAGAACGGGATCCGGTTGTCCTACAACGACTGTGGTGACGGCCCGCCGGTCCTTCTGCTGACCGGCACCGGTGCGCCGAGTTCGGTGTGGGACCTGCATCAGGTACCCGCGCTCCGTGCCGCCGGTTTCCGGGTGATCACCATGGACAACCGCGGGATCCCGCCGAGCGACGACGGCGCGGGCGGGTTCACGATCGCGGACCTCGTCGACGACGTCGCCTCGCTGATCGAGTACCTCGACGCGGTGCCCTGCCGGGTGATCGGCACGTCGATGGGCTCGTACATCGCGCAGGAACTCGCGCTCGCCCAACCGGAACTGCTGGATTCGGTCGTGCTGATGGCGGCCTGCGGCAAGAGCAGCCTCGTCCAGCGGGAGCTCGCCGAGGGCGAGGCGAAGCTGATCGAGCAGGGCATCGAGTTGCCGCCGGGTTTCCTCGCCGCCGTCCGTGCCATGCACAACCTGGGGCCCGCGACGCTCGCCGACGACGACACCGCGGCCGACTGGCTCGACCTGTTCGCGGCGACCGGGGCCTGGGGTCCGGGCGTCCGGGCGCAGCTGCTCGTGAGCGCGTTGCCCGACCGCCACGACGCCTACAAGGCGATCAAGGTGCCCTGTCACGTCATCTCGTTCGAGCACGACCTCGTGGCGCCACCGGCGGGCGGGCTGGAGCTGGCCTCCGCGATCCCCGGCGCGACGTACCGCACGATTCCCGAGTGCGGGCATTTCGGTTACCTGGAGAACCCGGAAGCGGTGAACCGCGAGCTGATCCGGTTCCTCCGCGCCGGATCGCGCGAGACACTGGGAGAGACCGTATGACCGTCCTTTCGGCGGCCACGACACCCGATCTGTTCGAGGCGACCGCGGCCGTCCTGCCGGATCGGCAGGCGGTGGCGATGGACACCACCACCCTCACCTACGCCGAGCTGAACGGCGAGGCCAACCGGCTCGCCCGGCGGCTCGTCGCGCACGGTGTCGGCCCGGAGCGGCTCGTCGCGCTGGCGATGCCGAGGTCGATCGAGTTCGTCATCGCGATCCTGGCCGTGCACAAGGCCGGAGCCGCGTACGTCCCGGTCGACCCGGACTATCCGGAGGAGCGCAAGCGGCAGATGCTGGACGACGCGGCCGCGCACTGCCTGCTGTGCCTGCCGGGGCAGGACGTGGCCGGTGCCCCCGTCGTCCTGACCGTGGAACGGGAACCGGGACTGTCCGAGCCGAACTTGGACGACGGGGAGCGCATCGGCCCGCTGCGTCCCGACCATCCGGCGTACGTCATCTACACGTCCGGTTCGACGGGGCGGCCGAAGGGCGTGCTGGTCACGCACCGCGGGATCCCGAACCTGGCCGACGACTACGTGCGCCGTCAGGAACTGGGGCCGGACAGCAGGTTGCTGGCCTTCGCCTCGCCCAGTTTCGACGCCGCCGTCGCCGAGTTCTGGCCGATCTGGCAGGCGGGTGGCTGTCTGGTCCTGGCCTCCGCACCGGACCTGGTCCCCGGCGAGCCGCTTTCCCGGCTGGTGCGCGAACAGGGCATCACGCATGTCACGTTGCCGCCGTCCGCGCTGGCGCCGCTGGAGGAGTCGGGCGGCCTGCCCACGGGGCTGACCCTCCTGGTCGCCGGCGAGGCGTGCCCCGCCCCCGTCGCGAAACGGTGGGCGGTGGACCGCGTGATGATCAACGCCTACGGCCCGACCGAAACCACGGTCGCGGTCACCGCGAGCGAGCCGCTGACCGGTGAGGAGACGCCGCCGATCGGCAGGCCGATCACCGGTGTCCGCACCTACGTCCTGGACGACAGGCTGCGTCCCGTCGAGGACGGGGACGTCGGCGAGCTGTACACGGTGGGGCCCGGCCTGGCCCGCGGTTATCTCCGAAGAGCGGCCGCGACCGCGGAACGGTTCCTGCCGGATCCCTTCGGTGCGCCGGGCGGCCGCATGTACCGCACCGGGGACCGGGTCCGGACGCGCGCGGACGGCCAGTACGTTTTCGTCGGCCGGGTCGACGACCAGCTGAAGGTACGCGGCCACCGGATCGAACCGGGCGAGGTCGAGGCCGCGCTGCTGGCGGTCGACGGGGTGGCCCAGGCGGTGGTGACCGAGCACGAGAACAGGCTCGTCGCCTACGTGGTCGGCACTGGTGGAGAGCGTGTCCCCGCTGAACGCCTTCTGACGCCGCTCCGCGCGCAGCTGCCCGGATATCTCGTACCCGACGTGATCGTCGGCTTGCCGAGCCTGCCGGTCTCGCCCAACGGCAAGATCGACCGGGTCGCCCTGCCCACGCCCGAAGAGGAGCACGCCGGGCGTGCCGCGGCGGGCCGGGAACCGCTCACTCCCACGGAGATCATCCTGGTCGAGCTGTTCGCCGAAGTGCTCGGCGTCAGCAGCGTCGGCGTGGACGACAGCTTCTTCGAGATCGGCGGCCATTCGCTGCTCGCCACCCGGCTCGTGAGCCGGATCCGGGAACGCCTGAAGATCCGGCTGAGGGTGCAGGCGTTCTTCGACGCGCCGACGGTGGCCCGGCTGGCCAAGGTGCTCGACGGCGCCCACACCTGACCTGGAGACCAGTCATGCAGACGACGACAGCCGTCGACCTCGGAAATCCCGACCTCTACACGACTTTGGACCGGCACGACCGATGGCGTGCGTACGCGGCGGAAGACGCGATGGTGTGGAGCGAGCCGGGCAGCTCGCCCGGCGGATTCTGGTCCGTGTTCTCGCATCGCGCGTGCGCCGCGGTGCTCGGGCCGTCGGCCCCGTTCACCTCCGAATACGGGATGATGATCGGGTTCGACCGCGATCATCCCGACAATTCGGGTGGCCAGATGATGGTGGTCTCCGAACAGGACCAGCACCGGAAACTGCGCAAGCTGGTCGGGCCGCTGCTTTCGAGGGCGGCGGCGCGCAAGCTCTCGGAGCGGGTGCGGATCGAAGTGTCCGGCGTCCTGGACCGGGTGCTCGACGGCGACGTGTGCGACGTGGCCGCGGCGATCGGCCCACGGATCCCCGCGGCCGTGGTCTGCGAGATCCTCGGTGTGCCCGCCGAGGACCAGGACATGCTCATCGATCTGACCAACCACGCGTTCGGCGGCGAGGACGAGCTGTTCGACGGGATGACCCCGCGCCAGGCCCATACCGAGATCCTCGTCTATTTCGACGAACTGATCACCGCGCGCCGGGAGAGCCCCGGCGAAGACCTCGTCAGCACTTTGCTTTCCGACGACGAACTGTCGATCGACGACGTGTTGCTCAACTGCGACAACGTGCTGATCGGCGGCAACGAGACGACGCGGCACGCGATCACCGGCGCGGTCCACGCTTTCGCCACCGTGCCCGGGCTCCTGGCGCAGGTACGGGACGGCGATGTGGACGTCGACACCGTCGTGGACGAGGTCCTGCGCTGGACTTCGCCCGCGATGCACGTCCTGCGCGTGACGACGGGAGAGGTCACCCTCAACGGCCGCGACCTGGAACCGGGGACGCCGGTGGTCGCCTGGCTGCCCGCGGCGAACCGGGATCCCGCCGTGTTCGAGGATCCCGACACGTTCCGCCCTGGGCGGAAACCCAATCGGCACATCGCTTTCGGGCACGGTATGCATCACTGCCTCGGGTCCGCGCTCGCGCGGATCGAGCTGGCGGTCGTGCTGCGGGAAGTGGCCGGGCGAGTGTCGCGAGTGGAGCTGACGAAGGAGCCGTCCTGGTTGCGGGCGGTCGTCGTGCAGGGATACCGGGAACTTCCGGTGCGCTTCACCGGACGTTGACCGTCCTATCTGGACTGAACTGTCAAGCGGACACCATTGATGCGGAATCGGCTTCGCGCCATTCTTGCCATGAGGATCACATCTATTCCACGGAGGAATGTCTTGTCTGCTCACGAAAGCACGCAGAATTTCGAGATCGACTATGTGGAGATGTACGTGGCCGACCTCGAGGCCGCCGCGTCCGGCTGGATGGACAGGTACGACTTCTCCGTCGCGGCCACGGACCGGTCGGAGGACCACCGGAGCGTGACGCTGCGGCACGCCACGATCGCGCTGGTCCTCACCGAGCCGCTGACCGACCGGCATCCGGGGGCGACGTACCTGCAGACCCACGGCGAAGGCGTGGCGGACATCGCGCTGCGCACTCCCGACGTGGCCGCCGCCTTCGAGACCGCGGTGAAGGCGGGCGCGCAGCCCATCCGCGAGCCGGAGAAGCGCGCCGACTCGGTCGTCACGGCCACCGTCAGCGGTTTCGGCGATGTCGTGCACACCCTCGTCCAGAGCGACGACACCGAGGAAGCGCCGGAAGCCTTCCGCGGCAAGGGCGGCGTGGACCTGAACGAGATCGACCACTTCGCGGTCTGCCTGAACGCCGGCGACCTCGCCGCCACGGTGGCGTTCTACGAGCGGGCCCTCGGGTTCAAGCAGATCTTCGAAGAGCACATCGTGGTCGGCGCCCAGGCGATGAACTCCACCGTCGTGCAGAGCACGTCGGGTGCGGTCACCCTCACCCTGATCGAGCCCGACAAGACCGCCGACCCCGGCCAGATCGACGACTTCATCAAGGAGCACCACGGCTCCGGCGTCCAGCACATCGCGTTCACCAGCCCGGACGCGGTCCGCGCGGTCAAGGAGCTTTCCGCCCGTGGCGTGGAATTCCTGAAGACCCCGGACACCTACTACGACCTGCTCGGCGAGCGGATCGAGCTGGAGACGCACTCGCTGGACGACC
The DNA here is from genome assembly GCF_055563465.1 of Amycolatopsis sp. NPDC000009. NCBI lineage: Bacteria > Bacillati > Actinomycetota > Actinomycetes > Pseudonocardiales > Pseudonocardiaceae > Amycolatopsis > Amycolatopsis sp. NPDC000009. Next base: position 391,184 of record NZ_JBVHDI010000005.1, on the reverse strand, counting down.
TGCGCGAGACGAAGCTGCTCGCCGACGAGGACCACGGCGGCCAGCTGTTCCAGATCTTCACCGCCTCCACCCACCCGCGGAAGACGATCTTCTTCGAGATCATCGAGCGCCAGGGCGCGGGCACGTTCGGCAGCTCCAACATCAAGGCCCTGTACGAAGCCGTGGAGCTGGAGCGCACCGGGCAGAGCAAGCTGGGCCCCGCCCAGCGATGACCCACCTCTGCCTGGACGACCTCGAACGTGCCGCCCGGGCGGCCCTCCCCGGCGAGATCTGGGATTTTCTCGCCGGGGGCAGCGGGGCCGAATCCTCGCTGGAGGCCAATCGCACCGCGCTGGAGCGGATCTTCGTGATCCCCCGGATGCTGCGCGAGCTGACCGGTGGCACCACCGAGGCCGAGGTCCTCGGCCGGCGTGCCGCGCTTCCCGTGGCGGTCGCGCCGGTCGCGTACCAGCGGTTGTTCCATCCCGAGGGTGAGCTCGCGGCGGCCCGTGCGGCGCGGGACGCCGGCGTGCCGTACACCATCTGCACGCTCAGCAGTGTCCCGCTGGAGGAGGTCGCGGCCGTCGGTGGACGGCCGTGGTTCCAGCTTTACTGGCTGCGCGACGAAAAGCGGTCGCTGGAGCTCGTGCGCCGCGCGGAGGACGCGGGCTGCGAGGCGATCGTGTTCACCGTCGACGTGCCGTGGATGGGACGGCGGCTGCGGGACATGCGGAACGGTTTCGCGTTGCCGGAATCGGTGACGGCGGCCAACTTCGACGCCGGTGCGGCCGCGCATCGCCGTACCGAAGGGCTTTCCGCCGTCGCCGATCACACCGCGCGCGAATTCGCCCCGGCCACCTGGGAATCCGTCGAGGCCGTCCGCGCGCACACGGACCTTCCGGTGGTGCTCAAGGGGATCCTCGCGGTCGAGGACGCCGTGCGGGCCGTCGACGCCGGTGCCGCCGGGATCGTGGTGTCCAACCACGGAGGCCGTCAGTTGGACGGCGCCGTACCGGGGATCGCGATGCTGGGCGAGATCGCGGACGCGGTCTCCGGCGGCTGCGAAGTGTTGCTGGACGGCGGGATCCGGACCGGCGGGGACGTGCTCAAGGCGATCGCCCTCGGCGCGTCCGGTGTGCTGGTCGGACGGCCGTTCATGTGGGGGCTCGCCGCGGACGGCCAGGAGGGCGCCCGGCAGGTGCTCGACCTGCTCGCCGTCGAACTCCGGAACGCGATGGGGCTGGCGGGCTGCGATTCGGTGCGCGCGATCCGGCGGTTGAGCACTCGATACGAAAGGTGAGGTCCATGCTGCCCCTTCTCGCGCCCGTGACGGTGCGCCCTCGCGCCGATCGCGACCACGCCGACCGCATCGCGTTGTCGGCCGCGACCACCGGCGGGGTCCACATGCCGACCAAGGACGTCCGCTCGTGGATCGCCGAACGCCGTGAGGCGAACGTCTTCCACGTCGAACGCATTCCCTTCGCCGACCTCGACCAGTGGCGGTTCGAGGACGTGACCGGGAATCTCGTGCACAGCAGCGGGCGGTTCTTCGCGATCGAGGGCTTGCACGTGGTCGAGGCCGACGGCCCCCACGGCGACGGCCCGTACCGCGAGTGGCGGCAGCCGGTCATCAAGCAGCCCGAGGTGGGCATTCTCGGCATCCTGGCCAAGGAGTTCGGCGGCGTCCTGCATTTCCTCATGCAGGCCAAGATGGAGCCGGGGAACCCCAATCTGGTGCAGCTGTCGCCGACCGTGCAGGCCACCCGCAGCAACTACACCAAGGCGCACGGCGGCACGAACGTCAAACTGATCGAGTACTTCGCCCCGCCGGACCCGGAGCGGGTCATCGTCGACGTCCTCCAGGCCGAGCAGGGCTCGTGGTTCTTCCGCAAGTCCAATCGCAACATGATCGTCGAGACCGTCGAAGACGTGCCGATGTGGGACGATTTCTGCTGGCTCACCCTCGGCCAGATCGCGGAGCTCATGCACGAGGACGAGACGATCAACATGAACGCCAGGAGCGTGCTGTCCTGTCTGCCCTTCCACGACGATGCTCCCGGCGCGCTGCTGTCCGACGTCCAGCTGCTGTCGTGGTTCACGAACGAGCGTTCGCGCCACGACGTGCGCGCGCGGCGCATCCCGCTCACCGACGTCTGCGGCTGGAAACAGGGTGTGGAAGCGATCGAGCACGAGGACGGCCGGTACTTCAAGGTCCTCGCGGTCGCCGTGAAGGGCGGCAACCGCGAGAAGATCAGCTGGACCCAGCCGTTGCTGGAATCGGTCGGCACGGGGGTGGTCGCGTTCCTCGTCCGCGAGATCGACGGCGTGCCGCACGTACTGGTGCACGCCCGCGCCGACGGCGGCTTCCTGGACACCGTCGAGCTGGCGCCGACCGTCCAGTGCACGCCCCAGAACTACGCGCATTTGCCCGCCGAGAGCCGTCCGCCCTTCCTCGACCACGTGCTGAACGCGCCGCGATCGCGGATCCGGTACGAGGCCATGCATTCCGAAGAGGGCGGCCGCTTCCTCAACGTCCGGGCCCGGTACCTCGCGATCGAAGCGGACGACACGGTCGAGGCCCCGCCGGGCTACGCCTGGGTAACCCCCGGCCAGCTCACCGCGCTCACCCGGCACGGGCATTACGTCAACGTCGAAGCCCGCACCCTGCTCGCCTGTATCAACGCCGCGACGGCACAGCCGCAACGAGAGGGCATGAAATGAAACAGATCACCGTCCTCGGGGCATCGGGTTTCGTCGGCTCGGCCGTCACGCGCGCGCTGGCGCGGCAACCGATCCGGTTGCGAGCGGTGTCGCGCAGGCGGCTCACCCCGCCCGGTGGCCAGGCCGAAACGACCGTCGTCACCGCCGATCTCACCGACCGCGCCGCGCTGGCGGAAGCGGTCGCGGGCTCGGACGCGATCGTGTACCTGCTCCTCGCCGACGGCGGCTGGCGGGTCGCCGAGACCGAAGAGGCCGAACGCGTGAACCTGGGCGTCATGCGGGATCTCGTGGACGTCGTCGGCGGAAAGCCGCTGGTGCTCTACGGCGGTGCCGCGTCGCAGGTCGGGGTGCCGCCCCGGGAGCCGATCGACGGTAGCGAGCCCGACGAGCCGGGCACCCCGTACGACCAGCAGAAACTGGCGGCGGAGCAGATCCTCAAGCAGGCCACGGCCGACGGCCGTGTGCGCGGAATCAGCCTGCGGCTGCCCACGGTGTTCGGCGAGACCCTGACCGAGGGCGCGAACTCCGACCGCGGCGTCGTGTCCGCCATGGCTCGCCGCGCGCTCGACGGGCACGACCTCACCATCTGGGGCGACGGCACCGTGCGCCGCGACCTGGTCCACGTCGAGGACATCGCGACCGCGTTCACCGCGGCGCTGGCCGCCCCGGACGCGCTCGTCGGCGGCCACTGGCTGCTCGGCGCCGGCCGGGGAGACCAGCTGGCCGACGTCTTCCGGCTGGTGGCGAAGGAAATGGCCGCGCACACCGGACGCGAGCCGGTGGACGTGGTCTGTGTCGAGCCTCCGTCGCACGCGCCGTCGACGGATCTTCGCAGCGTCACCATCGATTCCACGCCGTTCCGGGCGGTCACCGGCTGGCGTCCGGAGATCTCACTGCCCGAAGGAGTGCGTCGCACCGTCGCCGCGCTGACCACCCCAGTTCACGGAAAGGCTCGCACATGACCACGCGCGTATGGGACTACCTCGCCGAATACGAGACCGAACGGGCCGACCTGCTGGACGCGGTCGAGACGGTGTTCAACTCGGGGCAGCTCGTGCTCGGCGCGAGCCTGCGCGGTTTCGAAACGGAATTCGCCGCGTACCACGGGGCCGGGCACTGCGTCGGGCTCGACAACGGGACGAACGCGATCAAGCTCGGCCTTCAGGCGCTGGGCGTCGGCCCCGGCGACGAGGTGATCACGGTGTCGAACACCGCCGCCCCGACCGTCGTCGCCATCGACGGCACCGGCGCCACCCCGGTCTTCGTCGACGTCCGCGAGGACGACTTCCTGATGGACACCGGCCAGGTCGAGGCCGCGATCACCGATCGCACCAAATGCCTGCTGCCCGTGCACCTGTACGGCCAGTGCGTGGACATGGCGCCGCTGAAGGCACTCGCCGCGAAGCACGGACTGTCCATTTTGGAGGATTGTGCCCAGGCGCACGGCGCGCGGCAGAACGGCACGATCGCGGGCTCGACCGGCGACGCGGCCGCGTTCTCCTTCTATCCCACCAAGGTGCTCGGCGCGTACGGCGACGGCGGCGCGGCCCTCACCTCCGACGAGAACGTGGCCGCGAAACTGCGCCGGCTGCGGTACTACGGCATGGAGGAGCGCTACTACACGGTCGAGACGCCTGCCCACAACAGCCGGTTGGACGAGGTCCAGGCCGAGATCCTGCGGCGCAAGCTCAAGCGGCTCGACGCCTACACGGCAGGCCGCCGCGCCGTCGCCCAGCGCTATGTGGACGCCCTCGGCGACACCGAGCTGAAGCTGCCGAAGACCGTCCCCGGCAACGAGCACGTCTACTACGTGTACGTGGTGCGGCACCCGCGCCGCGACGAGATCCTCGAACGCCTCAAGGCCTACGACATCCACCTGAACATCAGCTACCCGTGGCCGGTGCACACCATGACCGGGTTCGCCCACCTCGGTTACGAGAAGGGCTCGCTCCCGGTCACCGAAAAGCTGGCGGGCGAGATCTTCTCGCTGCCGATGTACCCCGCGCTCTCGCCCGACCTTCAGGACAAGGTCATCCACGCGGTCCGCGAAGTGCTGTCCACCCTCTGACCACAGGAGCAAACCGTGCAAGCACGCAAACTCGCCGTCGAAGGCGCGCTCGAGTTCACCCCGCGCGTCTTCCCCGACGATCGGGGCCTGTTCGTGTCGCCCTATCAGGAGGAGGCGTTCATCGAGGCCCACGGCGGCCCGCTCTTCCCGGTGGCGCAGACGAACCACAGCCGGTCGAAACGCGGTGTGGTGCGGGGAATCCACTACACCGTGACGCCGCCGGGCACCGCGAAGTACGTCTACTGTCCCCGCGGCAAGGCCTTGGACATCGTGGTCGACATCCGGGTCGGCTCGCCGACGTTCGGCAAATGGGACGCGGTCCTGATGGACCAGGAGAACTTCCGGACGATGTACTTCCCGGTCGGGGTCGGCCACGCCTTCGTGGCGCTCGAAGACGACACCGTCATGTCGTACATGATCTCCTCGCCGTACGTGGCGGAGAACGAGCTCGCCCTTTCGCCCCTGGACCCGGCGCTGGGCCTGCCGATCGACACCGACGTCGTGCCGATCCTGTCCGAACGGGACACGGCGGCCCTCACCCTCGGCGAGGCGGAGGGGCAGGGAATGCTCCCCGACTACAACGTCTGCCAGGAGATCGAACGGCGGCTGTCCGTTCTTCCGCTCTCCGTCTGACTTTCTCTTCATCCACGCCCGGCCGACGAGGGCCATCACGGACCCGACCCGGCGCCGCCCGAACGGCGGCGCCGGCCGTGATGGCCCTCGAAGGCGCGGGTGCCCGGCCGGGTAATCGTTATCCAGGGCGGGCCGGGCGCACCGGCCCGCCGGGGGAAGGACGCCGAACTTGACGACCGATGGCCTTCAGCCGTCAATGGACACTTCGAAGTGGATCGCCTGGGTGCGAAGACACCAGCGGTGGTTGTTCGCGGGCGCCGTGCTCGCCCTGCTCACCCAGATGGCGATCGCGATGATCACGACCGCCGTGGAACAGTCCCCGACCATCGACGAGCCGGTCTACGTCGGCACCGCGGTGGTCTATCTCGAAGAGCACAGCCTGCGGTACAACCCCGAACACCCACCGCTGGGCAAACTCATCATCGCGACCGGGGTGGCCTTCACCGATCCGAAGGTGGCTCCCGGCTTCAACGGGCATGAATGGGAACTCGGCAAGCACGTCGTCTACGAGGCGGGGAACGATCCGGAACGGCTGATGCTGTTCGCGCGGCTGCCGGTGATCCTGCTGACGTTGCTGTTCGGGCTGGTCGTCTTCGCGTTCGCGTCCGATCTGGCCGGCCGCGCCGGCGGGCTGCTGGCGCTCACCCTGTTCACCTTCTCGCCCGACGTCATCGCGCATGGCTCGCTGGCGACGCTCGACGTGCCGGTGGCGGGGTTCCTGCTGACGTCGGTCTGGCTGGTGTGGCGTGCCCGGCGCCGCCCCGGTCTCTATCTCCCGCTCGCCGGGCTCGCCCTCGGTGCGGCCACCGCCACGAAAGTGCTTTCCCTGGTGGCGGTCCCGGTGCTCATCCCGCTGGCCGTGCTGTCCGTGTGGCACGCCCGCCGCGCCCTCGGTCTCGACCTGAAGGCCCCGGCCATGCTGATCGGACGCGGCGTGCTGGCGGCCGCCGGGATGGCGCTGATCGCGATCGCCGTCGTGTGGGCCTCCTACCTCGTGGTGGATCCGCGGTTGCGCTGGGAGACACCGCAGGGAATGCAACCGCTCCACGGAATGCGCACCTTCGTCGACTGGCTGCCGTTCCCTCAGCCGTTGAAGGACGGGATGCGGTTCCAGTTCGAACTCGAAGACCACGTGTGGCACAACTTCCTGTTCGGCAGGCACTACACGGGATCGCTCTGGTACTACGGCCCGGCCGCGCTGCTGGTGAAGACGCCACTGGGCGCGATGGCGATCTGGCTGGCGGGCGCCGCCGTGCTGTTGTCGGTGCGGCGGTTGCGCCCGGCCGCGCCGTACGTACTCCTTCCGACCGCCTTGCTGATGACCACGGCCATGGTCATCGTCCGCGACAACGGCGTGCGGTACCTGGCTTTCGCGCCGATGTTCCTGGCCGTCGCGGCGGCCGCGGTGCTCGTCGTCCGCAGACGGTGGGTGAAGGCTGCCGCGGTGGTCGTCGTGGCCTTCGCCGCGGTCAGTTCGCTGATGACGTTCCCGTACTACCTCCCGTACTCCAACGAGGCGTTCGGCGGGCCGGAGAACACCCACCGGTACCTGCTGGATTCGAACGTCGACTGGGGGCAGGACCTCGGCCGCCTGGCGGACCGGCTGAAGACGGACTACGCGGGTGAGCGCACCTGGCTCGTCTACCAGGGGAGTGGTCTGCCGTCCCACTACGGCATCGACGCCGCCGATCCGCTCACGGTGCCCGCGGACCAGGTGCACGGGGTGCTCGCCGTGTCGGATTCCGCGGTCCTAGGGGCCTTCTCCGACCCGATGGGCGGAGGCGGTACCGGTGGAGGCGGTCAGCCGGGCGGTGCGACCGGCGATCTGGCGGCGTTGATCGCCGGGAGCACGCAGGTGGAGCGGGTGGGCCACTCCATGACGATCTACCGCCGCCCGTGAGTCGTTCGTTCCGTGAAGGCCTCCTTCCCTACCCTGAAGGTAGTCATGGAGGCCTTCACGGACAGCCGGCCTCCATGACGCGCGGTCGGTCCACTTGCGACAGTCGCCACATGTAGCGAAAGCCACTTTCGGGGCACCAGATGTCCCGAAAGTGGCTTTCGCGACACGTTCCACTCGGTCCCGAATCGTGAGCCGGTAACGGTTTCCGGCGCGAAAAGGGCTTGGACGCGTTGACCGACGAGATCGGCGAAGCCTAATTTCGGAATTGTCCACTGAGATCCGCGAAAGGTGAGACCAATGCCCGCTGCGCAGGTCAAGCAGCTGCTTCGGAGCAAGCTCAGAACATGGGGGTGGATGTACCGATGACTGCCATCATCGAACCGGCCGAAGACCTTTCCGTCCTCACCGGACTCACCGAGATCACCCGGTTCGCCGGCGTGGGGACCGCGGTCTCCTCGGCGTCCTACTCGCAAGCCGAACTGCTCGAAATCCTCGGCATCGAGGATCCGAAGATCCGCTCGGTCTTCCTGAACAGCGCCATCGAGCGGCGTTTCCTCACCCTGCCACCGGAAGAGCGCGGCGGCGCCCGCGCGGCCGAACCGCAGGGCGATCTGCTCGACAAGCACAAGAAGATCGCCGTCGACATGGGCTGCCGCGCGCTCGAAGCCTGCCTGAAGTCGGCGGGAGCGACGCTTTCCGACCTGCGTCACCTCTGCTGCGTCACCTCGACCGGCTTCCTCACCCCCGGCCTCAGCGCGCTGATCATCCGCGAGCTGGGCATCGACCCGCACTGCAGCCGGTCGGACATCGTGGGCATGGGCTGCAACGCCGGTCTCAACGCGCTCAACGTGGTCGCGGGCTGGTCCGCGGCGCACCCTGGCGAACTCGGCGTCGTCCTGTGCAGCGAGGCGTGCTCCGCCGCTTACGCCCTGGACGGCACGATGCGGACCGCGGTGGTCAACAGTCTTTTCGGCGACGGATCCGCGGCGCTCGCGCTCGTTTCCGGAGACGGGCGCGTGCCGGGTCCGCGCGTCCTGAAATTCGCCAGCTACATCATCACCGACGCGGTCGACGCGATGCGCTACGACTGGGACCGTGACCAGGACCGGTTCAGTTTCTTCCTCGATCCGCAGATTCCCTACGTGGTCGGGGCGCACGCCGAAATCGTCATCGACCGGCTCCTGTCCGGGACGGGTCTGCGCCGCAGCGACATCGGCCACTGGCTGGTGCATTCCGGCGGGAAGAAGGTGATCGACGCGGTCGTCGTCAACCTCGGCCTGAGCCGGTACGACGTCCGCCACACCACCGGCGTGCTCCGCGACTACGGGAACCTTTCCAGCGGCTCCTTCCTCTTCTCCTACGAGCGGCTCGCCGACGAAGACGTCGCCCGCCCGGGGGACTACGGCGTGCTCATGACCATGGGGCCTGGCTCCACAATCGAAATGGCGCTTATTCAATGGTGACACGTAATGAGAACAAGGGTGACCTGGTGCTGCGTTTCGACGGCTCCCGTCCGCTGTCGGCCGCGGCCGTCGAGGAGATCGCGGCGCTCTGCGATCGCGCCGAGGACCAGCGTGAGCCGGGACCGGTGACCATCCACGTCACGGGTGCCCCGCCTGCCGGCTGGGCGAAGGGACTCGCGGTCGGCTTGGTGTCCAAATGGGAGCGGGCCGTGCGCCGGTTCGAACGCCTCGGCAGGCTCACGGCGGTGGTGGCGTCGGGCGAGTGCGCCGGGATGGCACTGGATCTCCTGCTCGCCGCCGACATCCGGATCGCCGAGCCGGGCACCACCTTGCGGCTCGCCTGGGCGGGTGGCGGCACCTGGCCGGGGATGAGCGTGTACCGGCTGACCAAACAGGCGGGTGCGGCGGGCATCCGGCGGGCCGTGCTGCTCGGTACCCCGATCGGGACGGACCGCGCGCTCGCCCTCGACCTGATCGACGAGGTGTCCGCCGACCCGGCCGCGACACTGTCCTCATTGGACAGCGTGCTGGACGGCGCCGAGGCGGCGATCCGGCGTCAGCTGATCTTCGAAGCGGGCTCGACCGCCTTCGAGGAGGCACTCGGTTCCCATCTGGCCGCGGCCGACCGGGCGCTGCGCCGGGAAGCCAAGTCGTGACGACGGACAGCGCGCCAGGGCTCGATCTCCGGGCCCTGGCGGGGGAGGCCCACCGGGTCGACGACGAGATCCGGGCCGCGCGCACGGCCTTCGTCGAGGCGCACGCCGAAGAGATCTACGCCGAACTGACCGACGGCCGGACGCGGTACCTGCGTGTCGACGAACTCGTCCGTGCCGCCGCGCTCGCCTTCCCCGGCCTGGTGCCCTCTGAGCAGCAGATGGCGGCCGAGCGGTCGCGTCCGCAGGCGGCGAAGGAAGGGCGCGAGATCGACCAGGGCATCTTCCTGCGCGGGATCCTGCGCGCGCCGAAGGCCGGCCCGCATCTGCTCGACGCGATGCTCCGGCCCACCGCCAGGGCACAGCGGCTGCTACCGGAATTCGCCGAGACCGGTGTCGTGGAGATGGAGGCCGTCCGGCTGGAACGCCGTGACGGTGTCGCACACCTGACCCTGTGCCGCGACGACTGCCTGAACGCCGAGGACGCCCAGCAGGTCGACGACATGGAGACGGCGGTCGACCTGGCGCTGCTCGATCCGTCCGTCCGGATGGGACTGGTGCGGGGCGGGGTGATGAGCCATCCCCGCTATCTGGGGCGCCGGGTGTTCTGCGCGGGGATCAACCTCAAGAAGCTCAGCGCCGGCGAGATCCCGCTCGTCGATTTCCTTCTGCGGCGTGAGACGGGTTATATCCAGAAGATCTTCCGCGGCCTGCTGACCGGCGAGTCCTGGCATTCCCGGTTCACCGACAAGCCCTGGATGGCGGCCGTCGATTCCTTCGCCATCGGCGGCGGGACCCAGCTGCTGCTGGTCTTCGACCACGTGCTGGCGGCGTCGGACGCGTACCTCAGCCTGCCCGCGGCGAAGGAGGGGATCATCCCCGGGGTGTCGAACTTCCGGCTTTCGCGGATCGCCGGGCCCCGCGTGGCGCGGCAGGTGATCCTCGGTGGCCGCAAGCTCCGGGCGGACGAGCCGGCCGCCCGGTCGATCGTCGACGAGGTCGTCGCGCCGGAGGAGATGGACGCGGCGATCGGCGGCGCACTCGCCCGGCTCGACGGCGAGGCCGTGGTCGCGAACCGGCGCATGCTGAACCTGGCCGAGGAACCACCGGAGGAATTCCGCCGGTACATCGCCGAATTCGCGCTGCAGCAGGCTTTGCGCATCTACGGCGCGGACGTGATCGGCAAGGTGGACGGGTTCGCGGTGGGCTCGCGATGAGCGAAAGCCCGGTGCGGTACGAAAAGAAGGACCACGTCGCGTACGTGACGATGGACCGGCCCGAAGTGCTGAACGCGATGGACCGGCGGATGCACGCGGAACTCGCCGGGATCTGGGACGACGTCGAAGCCGACGACGACGTCCGTGTGGTGGTCCTGACCGGCGCGGGGGATCGCGCGTTCTCGGTCGGACAGGACCTCAAGGAACGCGCGCGGCTGACCGAGGAAGGCGTCGAGGCGTCGACGTTCGGCAGCAGCGGTCAGCCGGGACATCCCCGGCTGACCGACCGGTTCACCCTGTCCAAACCGGTGGTCGGCCGGGTGCACGGCTACGCGCTGGGCGGCGGCTTCGAGCTGGCGCTCGCGTGCGACGTCGTCGTCGCCTCCGACGAGGCGGTCTTCGCGTTGCCGGAGGTCCGGCTCGGCCTGATCGCCGGCGCGGGCGGGGTGTTCCGATTGCCGAGGCAGCTTCCGCTGAAGGTGGCGATGGGATATCTGCTGACCGGGCGGAGAATGGACGCGGCGACGGCATTGCACCACGGGCTGGTCAACGAAGTCGTGCCGTTCGCCGAATTGGACCGGCGTGTCGCCGAATGGACGGACGACCTGGTGCGCGCGGCCCCGCTTTCGGTCCGCGCGATCAAGGAGGCCGCGCTGCGCTCGCTCGACCTCCCACTCGAAGAAGCGTTCAAAACCTCGTATCCGTGGGAAGAACGGCGACGGACCAGTGCGGACGCGAGCGAAGGCGCCCGTGCCTTCGCCGAGAAACGGGATCCGGTCTGGACCGGTCGCTGAATTCGGGTTGGACCGTTGTTCCGCGTGGCGAATGGTGGAAGATTCCGGGTAAGAGACTTTCTCGCTCGAATAACGCCGGGTTTGTTTCTTCGTTCACCCGAGACCGCCGGCCGGGCCGGAAAACCCGGCTTTCCCGCACCGGTGCCGGCAGAAACCCTGGATATCTGTGATGACAACCCTCGCCACGGTCGAACTCGACAACCAGCGTATCGACCGGATGGTCCCGCTGGTCACGCCCGCCCTGCTGCACCATGAACTGCCGCTCGGCGCCAACGCGGCCGACACGGTGCGGCACGGCAGGGAAAACGTCCTGCGCGTCCTCGACGGCACGGACGACCGGCTGCTCGTGATCGCCGGGCCCTGCTCCATCCACGATCCCGCGGCGGCCCTCGAATACGCCGACCGCCTCGCCGCCCTCGCCGGCCGGTTCGCCGACGATCTCCTGGTCGTCATGCGCGTGTACTTCGAGAAGCCCCGCACGGTCGGTGGCTGGAAGGGGCTCATCAACGACCCGCACCTCGACGGCACCGGCGACGTCAACCGCGGCCTGCGCATCGCCAGGGACCTGCTCCTCGAACTCGCCGACGGCGGCCTGCCCGCCGCGTGCGAATGGCTGGACACCACCATCCCGGCGTACCTCGCCGACACCGTCTCGTGGGGCGCGATCGGCGCCCGCACGGTGGAAAGCCAGAACCACCGCATGCTGGCCAGCGGGCTGTCCATGCCGGTCGGCTTCAAGAACCGCCGCGACGGGGACGTCACCGTCGCCGTCGACGCCATCCGCGCCGCCGAAGCGCGCCACGTCGTCCCCGGTGTCGACCCCAGTGGCCTGCCCGCGATCCTGCACACGGTCGGCAATCCGGACTGTCATCTCGTGCTGCGCGGCGGCAACAGCGCGCCCAACCACAACCCGGCGTCCGTCCGCGCGGCGCTCACCACCCTGCAGAACGCGGGGCTGCCGCGGCGGGTGGTGATCGACGCCAGCCACGACAACAGCCGCAAGGACCACCTGCGGCAGGCCGTCGTCGCCGGCCAGATCGCCGAACAGGTCAAGAACGGTCAGCGCGGCATCGTCGGCGTCATGCTCGAATCCAACCTGAAGGCGGGCCGCCAGGACCTCCACCCCGACCGGCCGCTCACCTACGGTCAGTCCATCACGGACGCGTGCATCGACCTCGCCGCCACCCAGGAGGTGCTGGAGGCCCTCGCCACGGCGACCGCCGCCCGCCGGTCCGGCGTGCGCGCCGTCTGATCACGCGAGTTCGCCGTTCAATCACGCGAGTTCGCCGTCTGATCACGCGTGTGCGCCGTTCAATCACGCGTGTGCGCTATCCGATCGCGTCGGCACAGCCCATCGCCGCGTTCGGGGCGGCGTCGCCTCGGGTGCGTTCGAGATGCGCCTCGCCCCAGACCCGGACTCCCTCGACCACCGGCAGCACCGTGGCCCCGTACGGAGTGAGCCGGTAGATGACGCGCGCCGGGACCGGCCCGGTCACCACGCGTTCGACGAGCCCGTCGGCTTCGAGTTCGCGGAGCTGTTCGGCCAGCACCTTGGGCGTGATGGGGGCGCCCCGGCGGCGGAGGCCCGCGAAATGAGTCTCGCCGTGGGCGAGCCAGTACAACAGGGTCAGCTTCCACTTCCCGCCGATCGCGGCGAACGCCGCGGCCATCGGACAGCCGGGCAGCGGGTTGGGCCGCGGAAGGTTACCCGCAGGTGCCTTCTTGTCCATGGTCGTCCTCCGCTCGGATAGTTCGACCATGACCGTGCCATACAAACGAATCCTGACAGTGGGCCTTTCGGCCCTGATGCTGATCGCGACGGCGGCGTCGGGCGACGCGTCGACCTCGGGCACTGATCCCCAGCGGGCTTTCGACTGGGAGATCGGCGCCTGGCGTTCGACGGTGCGGGTGCTCGCCGAGCCGCTTTCGGAATCCGCGGACCAGTGGCTCCAGTTCGCGGGCACCAGCACCGTCCGCCCGCTCATGGACCGGCGGGCGAACGCCCTCGAATTCGAGGTGTCGGGCCCGAGCGGGCGCATCGACGCGCTCAACCTGCGGCTGTACGAACCGCAGGCGGGGCGGTGGAGCCTGACCTTCGTCAACATGCGCGACGGCCTGCTCACCCCGGCGGTCCACGGTGGATTCCGCGACGGCGTCGGTGAGTTCCACGGCGACGACCAGCTCGGCGGCCGTCCGATCAAGGTGCGCTTCCTCGTCTTCCGGCAAGGCCCGGACGTGGCGCGCTTCGAGCAGGCGTTCTCGGCCGACGGCGGGACGACCTGGGAGACGAACTGGGTCGCCGTGGATCACCGGATCCGCCGCTGAGGCGCCGGCACGAGCGGGCCACCGGGGTCGTGAGCCGAAGGGAAAGCCAAAGGTGGCGTCTTGCATGCCGGGGGACCTGCCAGTCGGGCTGCTCGTGACCGCACCGTCCACAAGGGACACCAAGACTCGCCTGCATGCCCGATGTGGACGCTTCGTGCGGGGTCGTGAGTGGTAATGATCGTTCTAACCCTCCTTACCCCTCACGACCCCTCGCGAAGTCGAACCCTCACGACCACTCGCCTGGCCGACGCCGTCGAGCAGGGCCAGTTCCTCATCGCTCAACCGGATGCCGCCCGCCGCGACGTTCTCCTCCAGATGCCGGGGGTCGCCGGTCCCGGGGATGGCGAGAACGTGCGCGCCGCGGTGCAGGGTCCAGGCGAGCCGGATCTGCGCCGGGGTCGCGTCGTGCGCCGCGGCGACTTTCGCGATCTCGGCCTGCCCCGGAACGGCGTCGGGTGTCGCGGCGCCGGGAAGCGAAGTGGTGACGGCGAAGAAAGGCACGAACGCGATGCCGTGCTCGCCGCACAGGTCGACCAGCGCGTCGTCCTCCCGGTCGGCCAGGCCGTAGCGGTTCTGCACGCAGACCACCGGAGCGATCGACAGCGCCTCGGTCAGCTGGTCCGCCACGACGTTGGAGACACCCAGATGGCGGATCAAGCCGGCCTCGCGCAGCTCCGCCAGCGCGGCGAAGTGCTCCGCCACCGAGCCGGGCTCCTTGCCCATCGCGGCGCCCCAGCGCAGATTGACGACGTCGAGGTGGTCGAGGCCGAGTTGCCGGATGTTCTCCTCGACCTGGCCGCGGAGCTGATCCGGGCGCGCGTAGGAGAATTCGCCGTCGCGGTCGCGGCCCGCGCCGACCTTCGTGGTGATCACGAGGCCTTCGGGGTAGGGCTGGAGCGCGGTGGCGATCAGCTCGTTCGCCGAGCGCGTGGGTGTGAAGTAGAACGAAGCGGTGTCGATGTGGTCGACGCCGAGTTCGATCGCGCGGCGCAGGACGGCGATCGCGCTTTCGCGGCTCTTTGGCTTCTCGTCCCACGGCATCCCGGTCAACCGCATCGCGCCGAGGCCGATCCGGTTGACGGTGAGGTCGCCGAGCCGCCAGGTGTCGTGAAGGTTCGTCATGACCGCCAGCGTCGTGACGAGGCCGTCCGTAGTCAGAAAATGGCAACAACCTGCCACCTGATCGCGCGGTTGAGGCAGTATCGATGCCATGCGGACGAGTGATGCGGTCACGGTCGTGCGCGGCGAGGAGGAGCTGTTCCGCCGCGTCGGGCACCTGTTCTCGACCGTGACCGACATGGCGTGCGCGGCCAACGACCTCGCGACCTGGGTCGCCGCCCACGGAGCAGGCGAGATCGCCGAGCGCCGGGCTGGCGAGGTCCGGATCCGCAAGATCTACCGGGCCGGTCTGCTGCTCGACCCGGGAACCGCGCGGGAGCTCGCGAGGGTCCGCGACCGGCACGGAGCCCAGGTCCGTATTTCCACCGAGGACGTCAACGAGACGATCGTGATGGACGGCAGGCTCGTCATCCTCGCCGGTGACCTGACCGCCGGCCGGCGCGGCTACAGCGTCATCACCCAGCCCGAAACCGTGCAGGGCGTGATGTCGCTGTTCGAGGCGGCCTGGCGATCGGCCACCGAGCTAGCCGTCTTCGACGCGCGGGTGTCCGAGATCCGGCGGCTCGCGCCCGCGGTGCTGGACCTGCTCGGCAGCGGCGTCAAGGACGAAACCGCCGCCCGGAGCCTCGGCCTCGGCGTGCGGACCTACCGGCGCCGGGTGGCCGAGCTGATGGCCGCACTCGGCGCCGGGTCCCGCTTCCAGGCCGGCGTCCGGGCGCGCGAGCTGGGCTTGGTCTAGACGCCCGCCCAGCCGGGGAGCGGTTCGCACGCGTCCCGCCAGGACGGCGGAAGGCCGTCGGCCCCGACACGGGTCGCGACGATGCCTCCGACGATGGCGCAGGTGGTGTCGACGTCGCCACCGGCGCCCGCCGTGGTCCAGAAGGCCTTCTCGTAGTCGTCGAGATTCCGGGCCGCGGCCCACAGGGTGAACGGCACCGTGTCGTGGGCGCCGGTGTGGCTGCCGTTGCCCAGCTCGTGGGCGGCGGTCGCGGCCGAGGGCTCGCCGGCGAGGCGGACGGCGGCGCGGACACCGTCGTGCACGCGGCCCGGCGGCACCCGCCGCAGTACCTGGTCGAGGAAGTCCTTCGGTGCCGCCTGCTCCGGGGTGGCGGCCAGCGAGGCGGCGACCGCGACCGCGATCGCGCCGGCCACCCCGTCCGGATGGGTGTGGGTCACCTCGGCCGAAAGCGCGGCCTGGCGCGCGGCCTCGTCGGGATCGCCGCCGAACCAAGCGCCGAGCGGCGCGACCCGCATCGCCGCGCCGTTGCCCCAGGAACCCTGCCCGTCGAACAGATCCGCGACCAGTTCACGCCACGAGCCGCCTTCGCGGACCAACCGCAGCAAGCGGTTCATGGACGGGCCGTAGCCCCGGTCGAAGTCGTGACGCGCCGCGAAACTCGCGGCCGGCAGGTCCTGGTCGACCCGGCCGGCCCGGTCCAGGACGGCGAAAACGGAACACGCCATCTCGGCGTCGTCGGTCCATTGCCACGGGCCGGGCGGGGGTTGCCGCCGCGCCCAGTGGTCGCGATTTTCAGGGACGAAGAACTGGGAACCGAGCGCGTCGCCGAGGGTCAAGCCGGACAGGGAGTTCAAGGCGCGAGTGCGCCGATCGATGGTCATCGCGGCTCATCCTGGCAAAGGCCCGAGCTCCGGGAAAGGCGTTTCCGCGCTCTCACCGGCCCCCCGACCGGGTGAGCTTCGGCTGCTGGCGGTGGGTGCCGAGAGGGTAAGATCTCCACGCCGAGGATGCCGTTGGAAATCTTCCGGGAACCAACGCGTAGCCGGATGCGTCGGTAGTGCACGAACGGCGTCACCGCGTTTCGGGAAACGGTGCGCACGCGTGGGTGTGAACTCATAGGGTGCGCAGAGCAGTGTGGGTCAGGTAAGCACGCGCGCAGGCGCCGGACTGGAGGATCATTCATGACTCGCCGATTCGATCCAGAGCAGATCGCCGCGCTGGCCAAGAAGGTCGGCGGGCTGAAGGACGGCTACAGCGGCACGGGCAAGGACCTCGGCGACGGCGATCCCGGAAGCGCGTTCGGCGACCTGAAGAACGCGGCCAGCACGGGGACCACGATGAAGGGTTTCCACCGCGGCGTGAACGCCGAACTGGCGGCCGCCGCGAAGCTCGTCGACGCCGCGTCGAACGCGCTGGCCAACGCCGCGCAGCGGATGCGGAACGACGAAGCCGCGGGTGTCGACACCCTCCGCGGCAACGGTCGCGAGCGGGACTGATCGGACTGAAGACGGGAACCAGGGGGATTTACCGATGACCACCGCGGAGCGGAATCCGAGCACGCTCGACGACCCGTCGCACGACCGCCCGAAGTCGCTGGACGCCATCGACAAACACGCCCAGCAGACGCAGAAGCTCAACTCAGGCGCGGTCAACGACCAGGCCAGGAAGGTCGGCGGAGCCGCCACCAGGGCCAACGACCTCGGGGACGATCTCAAGGTCTTCCGCGACGACGTCCTGCGCCACTGGGAGGGCAAGGACGCCGACGCCGTCGCCGACCACCTCGAAAAGCTCGGCAAGGCCAGCTACAAGGTCAGCGACAAGGCCGAGGCGGCCAAGAACATCCTCCAGCGGGTGTCCGAGATCCTCGACGAGGTCAAGAAGAAGGTCGCACAGCTCGCCCAGGAAGCCAACGACAAGGACGCGGACAACCGCAAGCTGATCGATTCGGCCCGCCGCCGGAAGAACAGCTCCGAGGACGACAACGAGATCGCCGCCGCCGCGTCGGACATCGAGCGGCTCCGGCAGCTCAACGAAAAAGACTCCAACGGCAAGAAGGACGAGATCGAGAAGGCGCTGGACGACGCCGAGAAGCAGATCGACGATCTCCTCAAGCCGCTCGGCCTGGAGATCGAAGGCGGTTTCATCGAGCTCATCCCCGCCGACGACGGCCAGACCACGGCGTCGAGCGTCAACGCGAAGCCGGTCAACTCCAACCTCAGCAGCACACCCAGCTACGGCGGGGGAGACGGCGGCGGTGGTGGAAGCGGCGGTGGTGGCGGTGGCGGCCCCGCCGGGGTGCCGGGCGACGGCAGGCCCGCGAAGCCGATCGACGCGCGGGGCGACAACCCGGCGAAGATCGCCGAGCAGTTCCTCGGCCGCAACGCCGGCGACCTCAAGGGCAGCGGCGAGCTGCCCGCCATGCAGTCGTGGGTGCCGAACAACGTCAACTGCGCGAACTTCGTCTCCGGCTGTCTCGAGGCGGCGGGCCTGATCGACAAGGGGCAGGCCAGTGCCTCGGTCGCGGGCTTGACGGCCAACCTCGAAGCGGACGGCTGGAGGTCGGTGCCGCTCTCCGAAGCGAAACCGGGCGACGTGGTGATCTCGAACAACGGCGGGCACGTCGTGTTGTACGCGGGCGATGGCCAGTTCATCGGCTCGAACAACGTCAACCCCGACGGTTCGCAGAAGATCAGCATGGGCGGCGGTGGCGGCCTCGTGAAGATCCTCACCCCGCCGACCTGATCCGACAGAACGCCGTAGCAGCACCGGGCAGGCGGACGCGTTCACTCGCGTCGCCGCCCGCCAGTGGGAGGTAGCTTGATGTACACCCCGTCCGCACGACCCGTTCCGGTGTCGCTGAACCCCGGCGACCCGGTCCGGGAAGCGGTACTCGCGGCCGCCACCGCCCGGCTCGACCAGGAGTTCGGCGATCGGGTCCAGGTGGCCGTGGAACAGCTCGACCGGCTCGGCCCCTGGGTGTTCCTGCAGGGGACGATGCGCGGCACCGAACCCGGCCGTTCGTACTACGCCGGCACCATCTACGAGAACAAGCGGGCCGACGGCGTCATGTCCGACGTCTACGTCGCCCTGCTCAAGAAGAGGAGCGAAACGGGCGTCGACGACGACCCGCGGTCCTGGCGGGTGGCCAACTGCGCCATCGGCCCGACCGACGTCGCCTGGCTGACCTGGCCGGACGAGCACGAAGTGCCGCAGGAGCTCTTCGGCTTCTGAGTCGCTTACGAGACCCAGTCCGGCAGAACGCGGGCGATCTCGCCGGGGGAGGGCATCCGGGCGATCTCCTCGGCGATCGCCCTGGCCGCGTCGCGATGGTCGTCGCGCCCCAGCAGGTTCCCGATGTGCGCGGTGACGGCTTCCGCGCTCGGTTCGCCGGGGTGAAGACTCAGCGCGGCACCCGCCGCGCACAGGGCTTCGGCGTTGGCGAACTGGTCGGCGCCCTGCGGGAGGACCAGCTGCGGGGCTCCGACGGAGAGCGCGCCCAGCGTCGTGCCGCTGCCGCCGTGGTGCACGACCACGTCGACGTGCGGCAGCAGATCCGCTTGCGGGATCCACGCCCGCACCGTCACGTTGTCCGGCACGGTGCCGAGTTCCTCCGGGCGGACCCGGCCCGAGGCGACCACCACGTCCGCGCCGAGCGGAGCCAGGCCGCGGATCACGGTCGTGAGGAGTTCCGGCGTGCCGAAGGCGGTGCCGAGCGTCAGATAGACCAGCGGGCGTGCGGACTTTTCGACGCGCCACGGGGGCACCGCCGGTTCGGAGTAGGGCACGGGGCGCAGCGCGACGCGTTCCGCGGTCGCCAGAAAGTTCTTGTCCTGCAAGGACTGTGGGCAGATGTCGAGATGCGGCCGGCTGGGCCGCGTCGGCGGCTCCAGCCCGATCCCGTCGGGGAACATGCGGCCGAACCCGTGCCAGAGGCCGGGGATCCCGGCGCGTTCCGCGGCGACGGCCACCCCGGGTTGTCCCCATTCGTGCACGACGAGGTCGGGCCGCAGCCGGGCCAGGTCCGCTTCGAGATCCTCGGCGTAGATCTCGTAGAACGCGTCCGCCGGGCGAAAGGGCTTGAGACCGTTCCTGAGCAGCGGCGGGTGGACGTTCTCTCCGGCGGCGAAATGTACCTCGTGCCCGGCGTCCCTGGCGGCGATCGCGAGCGGGATCAGCGGATAGGTATGGCCGACCGACGCGAGGCTGGCGAAGAGAATCCGCATACGTGTCCATCCAAGATGTTCAGATCAGATGTTGAGAACATTTGAACGCTAGCACAGATGTGAACTCGGACATCTGGAACGGCTACATGGACGGCGCCGTCCGTTCCGGGTATCGCGCCGCGGCCGAAGTGCTCGCTCATCTGGAGGGGTAATCGTCCGCAAGGGACGCCAGGGCTCGCCCGGTGCCCGATTTGCGCGCTTTGCGCCGGGGGTCGTGAGTGGCAATGATCGTTCTAACCCTCTTTTTCACTCACGACCCCACGGGGGAACTGTGCACAAGGGCATGAATCGGGTGCTCCGTCGAGGCGGAGTGTCCTTGTGGACATTTCGCGTGGGGTCACGCCTGCGGTCGGCACGGTTCGACCACGGCCACCGGTTTCCGCCTTCCGGGTGTCAGGGGCGGTGGATCTCCTTGACCGTGGTGATCTGGTCCGCACCGTTCACGCTGATCCGCGCGAGCACCGGGTTGCCGTCCCGCAACTGCCGGATCAGCTGGTCCCTGCCGCACGGCAGGTTGCCGTAGCCCTCGTCGTCGACGGTGACCGATTCGCCGGGGCACAGGGTGGCCGCGCTGAACACCTCCGCGCCGGACCGCAGCGGAAGCCGGTACGTCTTGCCGCCGGACTGGTCGGCCATCAGCTGGAAGCGCACCATTCGCAGATTGGCGTCGTATCCGGTGAACTGCACATCCTGCGTGGTGTCCGGGAATTTGCGGTTCTGTTCGCCGCCCGCGGGCCTGGTCTCCAGTTGCAGGGAGCTGTTCGGCACGCCGCAGACCACCTCGGTCCCGGATTCCGTCAGACGGGCACAGGTCCATTTGCCCTGTACGTCGAGCACCCGCTCGCCGGGGCCTTCGGCCTGCGGCAGTTTCTCGTAGTACTCGGTGATCACGTTGTACGCCTCGGTGCAACCCGGCGTGGTGCCGTCCGTCGCCGCCACCGCGATCAGATCCATCCGCGGCCGCCCCGGGGCGCCGACCTGGCCGCCGTGCTTGCTGCAGTTGACATCGCCGCCGGCCGACTCGGCGTCGGAACCGCCGGCGGCCGCCCCCTGGCCGCCACCCGCCTGCGCCTGTTCGACGGCCGCGTTCTTCACCGGAGAACCATTTCCCGCGACATTGTTCCCGCCGCACGCGGAAAGGAGTGCGGTGGCGGCGAACGCCCCGCCAACAATGGCCGTTTTGATCGTCTTCTTCGCGGTGAATTTCATTTCGGCGCCCCTCTCGCATCCGTTGTTCGAAGCTTTGTCCGGAAGACGCCGGAAGCGGAATGCGGTTGCTTTCGAGAGCAGGTGCGGCGAAGGGTTGCCCGAAGGTCCGGACCGCCGTGTCCCCCAGGGCACGACCTCGGTTCGCCACGCAACCTCCCCGGCGTGGAGCGCGAAACGCCGGGGAGGTCGCGAAGCCGGTTACGGGATGACGCGGTTGCGCAGGTTGTTCGGGTACGGGCCTTCCCCGTGGATGTTCAGCTCGTTGCTCACCTCGAAGCTGTAATACGGGTGCGAGCTGAAATAGCTGTCCAGATTGGTGCCGCCGAAGCAGATCAGATCAGCGCCACCGGCCGCCCTCGGCCCGTTGCACAGACTGAGCGTCGGGTACCGGAAGGAATCCACCGGCCGGAAACCGGCGCCGCCGGGGCCGGGAACGGGCAGGTGCCCGATCAGCCCGCCGGGGTCACCCGGCCAATTCGACTCGACGGGCTGCCGCCGCCCGTCCGCGAACAGCACCCCCTGGATGTTGCGTCCGGGCGGTTCGGTCTCCAGCACCGTGCCCGCGACGAGGGCGCCGAGACTGAACCCCACGATGTAGACCTTCGTTTCGAGGTCGCAGCCGTAGGTGACATAGAGGTTGTAGAGCGCCGTCCGGAGATTGGCGACGCCGGCGTCGACGTCGGCGTAGAGATTCACGTCCCCGGCGCCGTTCGGATACGGAATACGCACCGGGTCGGCGCCGCCGGGCGAGAACGCCCGGTCGAGGAGTTTCTGTGCCCCGCCGTCCTGATAACCCGGCACGACGAACATGACGGGCCCGCACGGGCCGTCGGGCCGCGCGGGCGCCGCCTGTGCCGCGCCCGATCCGGCGATGGCGCCGGCCAGGGTGACGACGGACAGGACGGCGGTCGCGAGCAGACGTGCTCCGGTTCTTTTCATCGGTTTCTCCCCACTGTCGGGTTTACCGGCCGAACGTTAATGAGCGCCGATGAAATACCGATGAAATGCGGGGAACACGGACGTCGTACCCACTTTCGGGTGAAATTGCCGTTATGGCCTCAAGTTCCGTGGTGAATTGCGGCCGGCGCCCGTGAGAGGAGCTACGCCCTGGTGTTGACGCTGACCGGGCGGGAACCGGTCCGGGGGACGCCGCCTTGGAGGGTGGAGGAGATCCCGACCCGGGTGGCGCAATTGATGACCTGGTAGTGCAGGTGATGGTCGGTGGACGCCCCGGTGGTGCCGGACCAGCCGACGACCCGGCCCTGCGGGACCCGGGTGCCCGCGTTGTAGATGGCCCGGTTCAGGTGCGCGTAATGCGTGCAAGTGCCGTTGGAGTGCCGGATGATCACCTCGATGCCGTTCTGCCAGTAGGGCGACCAATCCGAGACGAGGATCTGGCCGCCCTGCGCGGCGGAAACCTCGTAGTTGGCGGGGAGAGCGAAATCCCAGGCGTATTCGTTGTAGGGGCCGGTGTGGGAGAAGGTGCCTTCGGGCCCCTGGGTGACCGTGTACGCCTCACCCGCCGGGAACGGCAGTTCGTAGTAGTAGTTCGCGGCCGAAGCCGTGCCGGAGCCGGTGATCGAGAGACCGGCCGCCATCAGTACGGCGGCCGCCATCGTGCCAACCCTGCGCCGTAACGCCTTTCCGGATCCGCTCACGGTGTCCTCGCTTCCCGGGCGATCAAACCCTGTCGTCGTCAGGCGTCCCTGAGTGAACAGGCAGGCCACGGCTCGGACAATGGTGTGTTCAGGGCTTGCGCGAAGACGGAGAAAGGGCTATCGCCAGGTGTCCTTTGAGGACGGACGCGCTCCGTCGGCCGCTTCAGCGACGGCCGGCGTTCAGGATGACGAGGAACTGGCCGCCGCCCGGCTCGACGCCCGCGGTCACCGGCAAACCCGGCACCAGACGGGAAAACCGGTCTTCGAGCCACTTCGCGGCCTCTTTGGCGTCTTGCTCGGTTGGGCAACGGGCGACCAATTCGCGGCCTCCCTTGCGCTCCAGCCGTCCGGCCACGGTGATCAACGGCGCGGGTTCGACCACGTGGAGGCGGTCCGGCCAGGCGATGACCACCTTGACCGCGCCCTTGCGGGTGTTGCACCCGCGATGCGCGAGCCGCTCGGGGATCTTGGCCTTCCGGTCGGCGGTCCGGCTGTCGACACTGGGCCCGCGCGGGTCGTTCACCGACATGTCGGGGTCGACCGGTTCGTCGCACACCCAGCAGCGCCAGCCGTCGCGCTCGGCCACGTCATCGAGAAGACTCATCCGGTCAACCTAGCCTGCCGCTCCGCGCGTCCCCCGGGGGCGCGGGTGTCGCGAAAGCCACTTTCGAGACGTCTGGTGTCCCGAAAGTGGGGTTTGGGACGCGGGCAACTAAG
>NZ_JBVHDI010000005.1:123898-367756 GCF_055563465.1 Amycolatopsis sp. NPDC000009 | reverse complement strand
TACACTAATCGGTTCACCGTGGCTTCCCGCGCCGCGCGACCGGGGGGGGGGGGGGTGTGCTCAAGCCCAGTTAGTCTTTTTGGGGGGCCCCTATTGGGGTTTCCGCG
Source organism: Amycolatopsis sp. NPDC000009 (assembly GCF_055563465.1). Classification (NCBI taxonomy): domain Bacteria; kingdom Bacillati; phylum Actinomycetota; class Actinomycetes; order Pseudonocardiales; family Pseudonocardiaceae; genus Amycolatopsis; species Amycolatopsis sp. NPDC000009. The sequence continues at coordinate 367,649 of NZ_JBVHDI010000005.1, read as the reverse complement.
ACGCTGCCTACTTCGTGCAGTGGATCCCGGCTTCACCCCGGTACATGACGAAGCTGATCTTCACCGAGTACAGGTGAATGGTCACGCACTGGTCGGGTGTGTACCCGTAGGCGGAGGCGTGGTCGTAGGCCTGCTGCAACGCCGTCCGCTTGGCCGAGGCCGACGTCTTCTCCACGGTGGTCCCGAGGAACGCCCGGGTCTCCGCGGCGCTCGCCACCCCCGGCGCGAGTGCCATGAGTCCCGCGAGGACCACGGCGGCCCCCGTCGCGCGGGCGATCGTCCTGTTCATCGTTTCCCCTCCTGGTTTCATCGCTGGCAGTAGAGCTCGACGATCGCGCTGTAGTAGTAGAACTGCGACCGGACGTCGGACGCGCGGACGTAGCACTGCGAATCCAGCCAGTTCGTGTTGCGGGCGTACAACCGGGCGACCTTTTCCGCCGACGTGATGGCGTCCGACGGCCCCGGACCGATGCCGGAGCCGTAGAAGTATGCGGTCTCCACGGCGAGTGCCGGCGTCGCCGACACGGTCATCGCGGCCACCGCCAGTGCGGCCGCGGTCAGCAACTTCTTCATGAGAGCTCCCCTCTGAGTCGTCAGCCAGAATCGACTGACTCCCTTCAGTCATTCATCTCAGCTAACGTGGTGACCGTAAGGGACCGCTGAAGCCGATGTCAACTCATGTGAATGTCAAGCTGACTGAGATTCATCTCAGCATACGGAGGTGAAGATGACCGAACCACGGGCGACCACGCTCACCGACCGGATCGACCGCCTCTTCCAGGTGGTCCGGCGGCCCAACGGCGAGCAGCACAGCCACGAGGAGGTGGCGCGGGCCTGCCGGGAGAGCACCGGGGAGTCGTTTTCCGCCGCCTACCTGTGGCAGCTGCGGACGGGCCGCCGGGACAATCCGACCAAACGGCACCTCGAAGCGCTCGCGGCGTTCTTCCAGGTGCCGCCCGCGTACTTCTTCGACGACGAGCAGGGAAGGGCTCTTGCCGAAGAGGTCGAGTTGCTGGGAGCGTTGCGGAACACCGCGGTGCGCAACCTGGCGTTGCGCGCGGTGACGCTGTCCGAGGAGGGGCTCGGCACCGTGTCCGACATCGTCGAGGCGATCAAGCGGCGCGAGGCCATGCGTGACCAGGGGGAGTAGCCATGCTGGGCAGGAAGAGCGCGCTCTGGCGCAGATGTGAGCGGATCGCGGCCACCGTGCGGCTGCCGGATCCGTTCGACGTCACCACGTTGTTCGGCGAGGTGGCGGCGATGCGCGGGCGGCCCATCGAACTGGTGGCGCTCGAGGCGCGGCCGGGGGCGCCGTGCGGGGTGCTCGCGGCCACCGGCCGGGCGGACTACGTGTTCTACACGCGGGACACGTCTCCGTTGCACCAGCGGCACATCCTGCTGCACGAACTGGGCCATCTGCTGTGCGGGCACGTCGAAGGCGAGGTGCGGCCGGAGGCGATCGCCGCGATGGTCGCGCCCTCGCTTTCGGCCGACCTGGTCCGCCGGGTCCTCGGCCGCACGACGTACGCGCAGGAGCAGGAGAAAGAGGCCGAACTCGTCGCATCGCTGCTCATGCGCCGGGCCGTGAGCGCCGCGCCGGAATCCGACCGGCTGCGCCACGCCCTCGGTTCATGATCAGCTATCTGTCCGCCGCGCTGCTGGCGGCGATCGGCCTCACCCGGCTGATGACGGTTCGCGCCGGGCCGAGGCATCTGGCCACGTTCTTCCTCAGCATGGCGGCGGGCCTCGCCGTCTCCGCCGATGCCACGGTCCGGTTCCTCGGGGACGAACTGCTCCCGCGGCTGGTCACCAACGCGCTGCAACTGCTCGCGATGCGCGCGCTGGTCCAGGTGGTCCGCAGTACGCGGTCACCGGAGAAGCCGACACCGTTCTGGCCGATCGTGCTGTGCTGGGCGCTGATGGTCGTGTGCTACGTGGACATCGTCCCGCATCGGCTCGAGGTGGGCACGCCCGCGTTCCAGTGGCGGTGGAGCGTCGTCGCCTACCAGGCCGTCCTCACGACATACGGGGTCGCCTGCCTGGTGATGTTCACGCGCACGCTGGCCCGCAGTGCCAGGGTCCGTCCACAAGGGACCTTCCGGACCGGCCTGCGGATCCTCTTCTGTGCCGCCGTCGCGACCATCGTGTGGGCGGTGTTCTCCGGGCTTCCCTCGCTGTGGCTGGAGATCACCGACCTCGCGGACCTCGATCATGCCACGTGCCCGCCTTGTCGGACTCTGCGCGATGGTGCTGTGGGTCGTCGGCGGACTGTTCACCACCTGGGACGGCGCGCTCCGGCTGGTGCGCGCGTGGCGCGGGATCCGGGCGGTGACGCCACTGTGGAAGGAACTCGTCGCCGCGCATCCGCAGATCGCGCTGCCCGTGCGGCACGACCTCGAATTCACCTTGTACCGCAGGTTGATCGAGATCCGTGACGGTCTGCTCGCGGTGCGGGCACACGTTCCGCCGCAGCTGGGGGACTGGCTGCGCACCCCGGTCGACGGACCCACGCGCGCCGCCGCCGAACTCGCGGCGGCGCTGGTGATGCGGGACGCGGGCCGCAGCTGGCCGAATCACCCGGCAGGGCCACAACCCAGCGTGCGGGACGAAAGCGCCTGGCTGAGCGCCATGTCGTCCGCGTTCACGAATTCCCGTGTCGTGCGGGAGGTGCGCGAGCGCGCGCTGGCGGAGGCCGGGAGGCTTTCCTGACGGTCAGGGCTTCCCGAGCTCCAGCGTGGCGTTGTGCAGCGACGAGTACATCGGGTCGGAAGTGAAGTCCGGCCCGGTCTCCTCGCCGAGGTAGACGTCGATGTGCCGGTCGCCGCCGAGGCCGGGGGTGAACTCGTCCATGATCCGCCAGGACGCGGACCGCAACCGCTCGCAGACGCCCGCGTCGATCGCCGAGCCGTCCTCCGCGGTGCCGCAGCCGGTGATCCGCAGTTCGCGGCCGGCGCCGAGGACGTTCGGATCCGCGGCGGCGGAGACGAACGGTTCCAGCGGACGGCCGTGGCTGTCCCGTGGCGCGTTGTCCAGCCAGAAACCGATGTCGTGCGACCAGTTCAGGTAGCGGCCGGCGTGACGGCCGCTGACGATGCGGCCGGTGCCTTCGTCCTCGACGGCCTGCACGAACCCTTCGGGGTAGCGCCCCAGCGGGTCGTCGCCGCGTTCGCAGTCGATCACCAGGCAGCCGGTGACCGGTACGGGATCTTCGTCGTGATGCGTTTCGACGGCGGTGTAGTACACGGTCACGTACCACCCGGCGGACGACTCCTTCCCGGCGTCGCCGCGGTCGATGGCGGAGGCCGCGGCGAGGGCCAGCACGACGGCCGCGAGGACGAGAACGAGCCTGTTCCGGTTCGGGCCGTGCCGGTGCCTGCCTGCCATCACACCCGCTCCAGTCGTTGCGTCGGTTCGGCTTCGGCCAGCGGGTGCGGCACCGGCCGGGTCCGTTCGGCGGCGGCCAGGACCTCCGAGGGGATCGGCTGGGTGACGCTGGGATCGACCGTCGCCGGTGGCGCGGCCGGACGCGGCAGCGGGAACGGCACGGAGACGGGCGCGGGCATCGGGGCCGGCATCGGCGGGGCGGCCTGGCCGTCTTCGGCGAGCCGTTCGGTCTTGGCCCAGCCGTTGCGGCCGGACAGGAGCCGGAACAGCGCACGCCACGTCGCGATGATGCCCAGCGCCAGGAACCCCGGGTACAGCAACCCGGCGAACAGGCAGCGGAAGATGTTCTCGTCGCGGAGCCGGACCCAGTAGACCAGCCCCCAGAGCAGGCTCGGCAGCATGGCCAGGCCCACCAGCATCGCGGCCGACGTCGGCAGAGTGTCCACTGTGGCCACCAGCCCGCCCAGGGTGCTCCCGGTGGCCAGCGCCACCGCGGACGCCGCGACCAGCCCGACCAGCAGCAGCGACATGGGCACGGTCAGCCAGGGCGAGAGCAGGTAGATCAGGAAGTCGGTGAGCCCGACGCCGCTGACGAACCTCGACGTGGTCAGCCTGCGAAGGTGCCGGAAGCATTGCAGATTTCCTTGTGCCCACCGGGTTCGCTGGCGCAGCAACCTTTTCACGTCGGTCAGGCCCTGCTGGGTGACCCACGCGGATTTCGTGTAGCGCACGCGGATCCCGGCCAGGTGCAACCGCAGACCGAGTTCCAGGTCCTCGACCAGGCAGGCCGACCACGGGCCCGGGTGGAACCGGGCGAGGACGGACAGCCGGGTGAATTGGCCGTTGCCGCCCAGGCCGACACTGCCGACCAGGTCACGCAGGGACTGCGCGGAGTCCGCGATGGCACCGAATTCCAGATCCTGGAGCAGGGCCAGCGTTTTGTGCCGGTTGTGGATGCGCACCCGGCATTGCACGGCACCGACCGACTTCTCCGCCATCAGTTCGGCGATCTCGTCGAGCATCCCTTCGCTGCAACGGCCGTCGCCGTCCACGATCCCGACGATCGTCTGCTCGATCGTGCCTTCCCGGCGCGCGATTTCAAGAATGTAGCGGTACGCCGTGTTGAGGCCCTCGCCCTTGCCTTGCCGGGCCATCGGGAGCTCACGGCGCAGCACGTGCAGCCGCGGATCCCTGATACCGGCCAGGATCCGCGGCGTCGCGTCGTCGGAGGCGTCGTCCACGACGACGACCCGGACCGGCGTGTACCGGGTTCCGGTGGCCAGCGCGTTGCGCACCGTGTTCGCGATGACGCGTTCTTCGTTCAGTGCCGGGATGACGATCCAGAACGGCACCGGATCCGGCGTCCGGCGCACACTGCGTGGTCGTTGCGGGGACCGCCAGGCGAAGACCGCCAGGACGAGGTTCTGCAGCGGCCACCAGATCAGGACGCCGACCATGATGGTGGCGATGACGGACAGACTGGTTTCCATTTCGCTACTGCCCCCTTTCCGGCGCGGGCGCGATTCGGACGAGAATCGAGCGAAGGGCGAAAAGCAACAGAACGAATGCGGCGAGTGACAGCGGCAGCCAAATCCCGGCGCTCGCGGTGAGCCCCATGGTCGCCGTCACGCCGACCGCCGGTCCGATCCGGATCACAGACATGTTCTCCCCCAGAGCTAGAAGTGCTCAAATCCTTGTGTGCGAAGGATTGCGCGTGATGCGTCCGGGCCCCCCGGCCGGTTCCGCTTCGTCGGCTACGACGTGAGGAGTCGCGTCCCGGTTCCCTCGATCGGGTGAGGAAATTCGACGGGAACCGGACAGAACCACTCTGCGTCGCACCGGGCACAGCGCCCCGCACAAAGGATCTTGCGAAGTGCGCGGAGTCGCCGAAAAGAATATTCGAACCTTGGGGGAGTAATGGTTTGGAATGAACAAGTGACCCGGCCGCGGGTGTGGCTCGTGATGGGGACCCGGCCGGAGGCGATCAAACTGGCTCCGGTCGCCGAGGCGATCGTCGCGGCGGGCCGGATGGAACCCGTGCTGGTCGCCACCGGGCAGCATCCGACGATGGTCGATCAGGCGCTGGAGACGTTCGGTGCCCACGCGGACGTCACGTTGCCGCTGAACCGCCGCGACGGTGGCCAGCCCGAACTGCTCGGCCAGATGCTGACCGGCCTGGACGAGCTGGCCGAACGTGAACCGCCCGCGGCGGTGGTGGTCCAGGGGGACACCACGACCACACTTGCGGGCACGCTCGCCGCGTTCTGGCGCCGGATACCGGTGGTGCATCTGGAAGCGGGCCTGCGCTCGTTCGATCTGGCCGCGCCCTTCCCGGAGGAGCTGAACCGGCGGCTGGTCACCCAGGCCGCGTCACTGCACCTGCCGCCGACACCGGCCGCGGCGGAGAACCTGTCGCGTGAACTCGTCGCCGCGGAGCGGATCCTGGTCACCGGCAACACTTCGGTGGACGCGATCCGTGCCATCGCCGACCGCGGGGCGGTGGATTACCGCGACGAACGGGTCGCCGCTGCCGTGGAGGCGGCCACTCAGGGGGAGCCGCTGGTGCTGGTGACCGCGCACCGCCGCGAATCCTGGGGCGAGCCCCTGCGCCAGGTGCTGCGCGCGGTCGCCGAACTGGTCGCCCGGCATCCCGGCCTGCGCGTGGTCCTGCCCGCGCACCCGAATCCGGCCGTCCGCGAGCTGGTCGGCGCCGAACTGGGCGGCGTGTCTCGCGTGGTGGTCACCGAGCCGCTGCGCTACGACGAACTCGCCGGCGCGCTCGCGGCGGCCACGCTGGTCCTGTCCGATTCCGGCGGGATCCAGGAGGAGGCACCGACCTTCGGCGTGCCGGTGCTGGTGTTGCGGGAGGTCACCGAACGGATGGAGGCGGTGCACGCGGGCTGCGCCCGGTTGGTCGGCACCGACCGCGAGCTGATCGTGCGGACGGCGTCGGAACTCCTCACCGACCCGCGGGCACGGGCGGCGATGATGAGCAACGGCAACCCGTTCGGCGACGGGAAGGCCGCGTCGCGCACCGAGCTCGCGCTGGCCCGGCTTCTCGGCCTGAGCGCCGAGCCGGTGGAGGAATTCGCCGCGCTGCCGGGAGGTGTGCTGGTATGACCGGGAAACGGAAGGGACACCGGCGCCGCCGGACGCCCGCCGGACTGAGGTTCGCGGCGCTGGCCGTCGTCGTCGCGACCGGGCTGGTGATGCTGGTCGTGTACACGCGTCCGGCCAGCGCGATACTCGCGTCGCCGGCGGCCGCCCCGGTCTCCCTCGGCGACCGGCTGGCGCTGGGCAGCGAGGTCGGCAGCCCGGGGCCGGGCGGGAACCGCGCCCACCGGACGCTGGTGGTCTACGACGCGGGTGAGCGGGACGCGCCGAACCCGCCCGCAGCCGCGGACGAAGCCGGAATGGCCGAGGCGCACGCGATGCAGACCGCGAACCTGGTCTCGCGGGCGGGCAGCTGGACGATGCGCGCCGCCGCCGATTACCAGGCGGGCGAGATCGGCGGCTACCAGGCGCTGGTCTACGTCGGCTCGATCAGCGAGGCCGCGCTGCCCGCCGCGTTCCTCGCGGACGTGGCGGCCGCGAACGTGCCGGTCGTCTGGATGGGCGAGAACATCCATCGCCTGGCGGAACACGACCCCGGTATCACCGCGCGCTGGGGATGGACGCCGGTGGGCCGCACCCCGACCTCGCCGACCGAGGTCCGCTACAAGAACGTGCCGCTCGAACGCAACCCCGAGATCGGCTCGATTCCGTTGGTACGGCGGGAAAACCCGGCGGTCAACGAAGTGCTCGCGGAGAGTGGGACGGGCGGTGAGCCCACGCCGTGGGCGGTGCGCTCCGGGTCCTTCACCTACCTCGCGGAGGCGCCGTTCTCCTACGTCAACGAGGGGGACCGGTACCTCGCCGCCGCCGACATCCTGCTCGGCACCCTCGCTCCGAAGACCGCGGAACGGCACCGCGCGCTCGTGCGGATCGAGGACATCGGGCCGCGCACCGATCCCGGCCAGATCCGCCGGATCGCGGATCTCCTCGGCGGGCAAGGGATTCCGTTCTCGCTCGCGGTCTATCCGTACTACGCGGACCCGCATGGTGTCGCCAACGGTGGCAGGCCGACCTTCGCCCGGCTCGTGGACAGCCCGGCCCTGGTCGACGCGCTGCACCACGCCATCCGGCGCGGCGCGACGTTGATCATGCACGGCTACAGCCACCAGTTCGAGGAGCTGGCGAACCCCTACGGCGGGGCGAGCTCCGCGGATTACGAGTTCTACACGGCGATCGTGGACAAGAACAACCACGTCGTGGAGACCGGCCCGGTCCCCGGCGATTCCGCGGAATGGTTCCGCGGGCGGATCGCCACCGGGCTCGGCGAGTTCCGCCGGGTCGGGCTGCCGGAGCCGGAGGTGTTCGAGTTCCCGCATTACGGCGGTTCCGCGGTGGACTACAAAGAGGTCAGTTCGCATTTCGCGGCGCGCTACGACCAAGGCAGCTACTTCGCCGGATACTGCCCGCGCGGCGCCTGCGGCTCCACCGGGACCGTGTCGTACCAGACCAAGTACGGTCAGTACTTTCCTTATCCGGTAAGGGATGTCTATGGCGCGGTGGTGATCCCCGAGAACCTGGACCACGTCGCGCCGGAGCCGTTCAACCAACATCCGGCCCGCCTGCCCGCGGATCTGCTCGCCGACGGCGCGAAGTCCAAAGTGGTCCGTGACAACGTGGCGAGCTTCTTCTTCCACCCGTTCCTGCCGCTGGAGCACCTGAGCACGGTCGTCCTCGGCCTGCGGGCGCAGGGATACGAGTTCACCACCGCCAGCGAGGTCGCCCGCGGTTGAGCGCAGTGGTCCGTGAAGGCCTCCTTGAGGGACCCAGGGTCCCTCAAGGAGGCCTTCACGGACCGGCCCGCTCAGGCACCGGTGACGTAGATGTGGGCGATACTCCCGTCCGCCCAGCGCAAACCGAGCCGGTGCCCGGCGAAGTCGTAGACGACCGTGGCTTCGCCGTTGGCACGGTTCACCCAGCTGTTCTGCGGAACGGCACCGTGCGCCCGCACGTAGGCGTCGACGGACCCACGATGCCCGCCGAGGTCGAGCCCGGAGATCAGCCGGTCCGCGTCCGGGCAGACCGCGACATCGACACCGACCCTCGTCACCAGCCCGTCGAGCACCTCCAGGTAGACACCGTCGACGCTCGGCTCATCGGGGACCAGCTCACTCCGCCGGACTGTCGAGCCAGGGAACAGCTCGCGTAGTTCGGCGTACGCCGCGGAATCCTCGGGCGTGCCCAGCGCGGCGCACATCGTCACGATGACACCGGTCAGCGGCGTCCCAGGGGCGGGAAGCGGATCGGCCGTCGGCTCCTCGGTCTTCAGTGGTGCCGGCCGCGGGTCCCGGCCGCCGAAATCCGCCACCCGGTCCCAGATCCAGTCCGCCATCGAGTCGGCGACGGGTTCGTCCGGCTGTCCCGGCCGGCGTTTCACCAGCGCCCCGAACGCGACGGCGACCAGGTAGGTCCCGGCGTCGTCGGTCATCACCTGTTCCCAGATCTCCTTCTCCGGCCAATCGGGATGCGCCGCCCGATCGGCCTCGATCCCGGCGTCCATGGCGAGGATCTCGGCCGCCGACAGCAAGCGGAACGGTTCGGTCCAGCCCCAGGCGGCGCCGGAGCCGGGCGGCTGACCGTCGTGCCAGGTGAGCAGATCCTCGGCGACCATGGAGCCGACCTTTTCCTCGCCCTCGGCCAGATCGTCCGCCGTGGCTCCCGGCCGCAGGGTGGCGCGCAGTTCGGCGGGCATCACCGCGTCCAGCGCCGCCAGCGCGGAGGCCAGGTCGATGCCGAGCTTCTGGTCGCGGATCTGCTGCCATGCCATCTCGAGCACGCCGGTGCCTTGGATGTCCGCCAGGGTGATGTCGTCGCCGCGCGCCTTTTCGACGATTCGCTGCATGGTCCGGGCGGTATCCACCAGGCTCTGCACCAGGTCGTCGGTCGGGTCCTGCCTCAACAGCCGGAGACCGAGTTGTTCGGCGTCGTCGAATCGGTACTGCGCCAGGTAGGCGTAGCCCAGCAGCATGGCGACCCAGGAGTCCGCCGCGTTGGCCCGGATGGCCTCCTCGGCCGCGGGAGCGAACCGTTCGGGTGGTGCGCAGCTCGCCAGCAGGTACTCCGCGCGTTTCGCCAGCGCTTTGGGGAGGTCGTCCGGCGCCGTCCGCGCGCACAGCTCCACCGCCTCGTCGAGTTGCCGCCACCCGGCCTCGTGCAGCCCGGAACGCGCCTGGGCGTCGCCCAGTTGCATCCAGTCGTCCCAGCCCTCGTGGTTCTGGCCCAGCACGGTGCGCGCCCAGCGCAACGCCTCGTCGTGGTTGTGCTCCACCGATTCCAGATGCCGAAGCGCACGAGCCGCCCAGATGAACTGGCTGTCCCGGCCGGCGGCCACTCGGAGGTAGAGGCGCCGCGCCTCGTCCGCGTCGCCGAGCGACTCGCGGTGATAGGCGAGCACCATCAGCGCGCTGCTCCGCTCCGGCTGGGCCGCGAGCACCCGCGCCGCCAGCTCGGCGACCCGGGGATGCGCCGGCTGCGCTTCGAGGAGTTCCCAGGCCAGGTCGAGGTCCCGCTCGACGGTGTCGCTCATCGCATGCCCCGCTTGACCCGGTACGCCCGGAGCTGGTCGAAGGTGCCGTCGTCGACGCCGTATTCCAGGACCGGCGCCACCTGGTCGAACCAGGACGTCGTGGACGGGACGATGCCGCCGACCGCGGCCAGCAGCGCGTCGGTGGTGACCGGCACCAGCTCACCCCTGCTCATCGACTCGACCATCGCCGTCTGCAGCACGGTGGTCGTCAAATGGCCGAGGTCGGCACCGGAGAACCCCTCGGTCGCCGCCGCGACGGCCACGACGTCGACATCGGCGGCGGGTTTGCCGTCCAGCGCGCCGTCGACGATCGCGGCCCTGGCGACCGCGTCCGGTGGCAGCACCAGCACCGTCTTGTCGATCCGGCCCGGACGGCGCAGCGCGGAATCGATGTCCCACGGCCGGTTCGTCGCGGCCAGGAAGTAGACCCCGTCGTTGGCGCCCGCCATGCCGTCGAGCTCCTCCAGGAGCTGGGTGACGAGCATCCGCATCGCGTGCGATCCGCCGCCACCGGAGGTACGCCGTCCACCGAGCGCGTCGAACTCGTCGAAGAAGATCACGCACGGCGTCGCCGCGCGGGCGTGGCGGAACACGCTCTGGATCGCCTTCTCGCTCTCGCCGATCCACTTGCTGAGCAGGTCCGCGAGGGTCACGTGCAGGAAGGACGCGCCGAGATCGCCGGCGATCGCCCTGGCGATGAACGTCTTCCCGCAGCCGGGCGGGCCGTACATCAGCAGCGACCCGCCCGGTTTCTGCCCGAACGCGGCCGCCAACCCGGGGTTGCGCAGCGGAGCGAGGAACGCGGTGTCCAGGTGCTGCTTGACCTCGGCGAGACCCGCGACGTCGGCCAAAGTCACCTTCGGGCGCTCGGCGTCCCACAGCGAAGCCGAAACAGCGGTGCCGTTCTCCTGACGGTCTTCGTCGGCAGGGGCCGGAACCGGGTTCGAGGCGCGCAACCGCGCCGCCATCAACCGGGCGCGCAGCAGCCGGGCCCGCGCCGGATCACCGCCGTGTGCCTCGAACGCCGCCAGTTCGGTGGCGGCACGGCCCGGCTCCCGCTCCAGCAGAAGCGTCACGAAGTCTTCGCGCAGAGCCAGATTGCCGGGATCGGCTTCCACCTCGCGCGCGATCACCTCGACGAAGGCGTCGTCCGGATCCGCGCCGTTCATCGTGCGGCTCCTTCGCTCCAGCCGTCGAGTGTCACGCCGACGATTCCGGGGTTGTCGTCTCTGGTCATGCGGTTCTCTCTCGTCCGAGCCGTGGGCATGTCCGTTCCGGCACCAGACAAGCATCCCTGCGATCATCGGGGCGCCGGGGGTGGGGGACGGGCTCAGCCGGCTGCGCTTGGGCGCAGATCGGCGGCCCGGCGCATTTCGGTATCCCTGTCAGGGGTGAATTGGGGGACGGTCCCTGATGTGCGCCCGCCTCGCCGGATGGATCGTGGCGTGGTGACAGCAAGGACACTGGAAACATTTAGGCCCGTACCGGCCGAAACCCTCGACCGTGCGATGTTCTTCGGCGGCAACGCGCCGATGGAAGGCGTGCTGAATTCGCTGGCGATGGAGCCTTTCATCACCGGTGCGCAGCCGCACGCGCGAGCCGCCGAAATCACCGAGGTCTCCCCGGAGGCGGCGCTGCTGCCCCCGGGCGTCACCGCGGATCTGACGTACGAGCTGGACGGACGGCACTCGCACCTCGCCTTCGGACCTGAATGGACACTCGTCGCGCTGCGGAGACGTGCCGGTGCCGCGACCGTGTGCGTGTCCGCCACCTCGGGCGAGCTGGCGGACGAGGTGCTCGCGGCCGCTGTCCGGACCGCACGGACGGGAACACCGGGGGAATCGGCCGTACCGGTCGGTTTCTGGCACGTGCAGGGCTGTGGTGGCGCCGGGGTGCGGGCGCCCCGGACCATGGACCTGCCGCCGTGGCAGGACATCCGCGGCAACTACCCGCGGTCGGCGGTGACCGCGCTCGACACGCTCATGACGGTGCGGCCGCAGGACGTCACCGGCAGGCTGGTACTCCTGCACGGCCCCGCGGGCACCGGCAAGACGACCGCCGTACGCGCGCTCGCGCACGAATGGCGGGACTGGTGCCAGGTCGACAACGTCCTCGACCCCGAGGTCCTGTTCGCCGACCCGGGCTATCTGACGTCGGTGGTGCTCGGCGAGGAGCGGGCGGACAAGCGGAAATGGCGGCTGCTCATCCTCGAAGACTGCGACGAACTGGTCGGCGCGGACGCGAAGCGCGACTCCGGGCAGGCCCTGTCCCGGTTGCTCAACCTGACGGACGGACTGCTCGGTCAAGGCCTGGACATCCTCGTCTGCCTGACCACCAACGAGAACGTCGCGCGGTTGCACCCCGCGGTGGTCCGGCCGGGCCGTTGCCTCGCGGAGATCGAGATCTCCCGGCTGCCGCGAGACGAGGCGGCCACCTGGCTGGGCACGGATGCGGAGATCGGCGCGGACGGTGCCACCCTTGCCGAGCTCTATCGCCTGCGAACCGCGGTCTAGCCCGGCCTCGGGGTTCGCCGTTTCGCCGGATCCGCGGCGGCCGGGCTGTTAGGGTCCCGCCATGCGGGTGTGGTGGTGTGGCCTGGTCATAGGCGCGGTCGCGCTGCTCGGCGCTTGTGGCGGCGGGGCGGGGAAGGGACAGGTCGTGCCCTCGACGACCACGACGACGGGCCTCGTGAAGACGACGACGCGGCCGCCGCAGACCCCGGCGACCACCACGACCCGGACGACGCCGGAGACGACTCACACGACGACCCAGCGCACCACGACCCATCGCAAGACGACGACCGCGAAGCGCCCGACGGCACCGCGCCGCACTCCTCCCCGGACGCGCTGAGGGCGCGCTCGACTCGCCAGTGCTGGGGACAACCAGCAGGACGCGAAGGGGCACATCGCCGCACCAGACGCAGCGAAAGCTCCTTTCGGCCAGCTGCCTTACCTCTCGGTGGCCGTCTTCGGCACGAGAGCCCCTTGTGGACAGTCATGGTCCATTTCGGAAGTTCCGCCGAGATCGAGTACGCGGTCTGGGATCCTTGACCGGTGATGGAGAGCGCGAGACGCGAGCTGGAGCGGATGCGGGGATCGTCCGATGCCTGGCAGGAGGTGCGCTACGAGCGCGCCACGGATGCCGATGGCGACGACTGCGACGCGAACGCGGTGCGGCGGGCGAAGGTGTTGTGGGCGCTGCAATACGACCGCCGGCCCGGCGATCTCCCGCTGGTGCGGTGGCTGGCCGGGCAGGAGGCGGTGTGCCGTCACGAGGCGCCGTTCCAGGGACTGAGCGAGGAGACCGAGCTGGCCGGTTTCCTGCTCGCCGAATACCGGCAGGTCGAGGACGTGTGGCTGCACTGGGAAATCAAGGTGGCGAACTTCGACACCTGGATTGGTTACGACGAGGAGGCACCTGTTCGCCGCCGGAGTACGGGGCACCACCGCCTTCGTCCGCGACAGCGGGCATACCGACCGTGACGCCGTGCTTGAACGTCTGCTCGACGAGAAGGGCAGGCCCTGCGTATCCGAGGAGGGCCTGGCGGAGTGGTCGGAGCGCAAGCGCTCTCGATTCCCCGCCGATCCGGCCGCCGAGGACCCGTTCACCTGGGTCAGGCGTGCCCGGCTGACCGGCGATCGTGAACTGATCCGCCGGGAGCTGGACCGGTGGGCGGCCGACCGCGGGCGGGACAAGGAAACACTGGGCCTGCTCCGCCACTATCTGGCCGGCTTGGGGGCGTTCGCCGAGGCGGCCCGAGCGCAGCGCGAAAGCCTGGCGTTCGCCGGCACCGTCCAAGAATCGGCGTTGGCGTGGCGGACCCTTGCGGGACTGGAACGCCAGGCCGGCGACCACCACGCCGCCTGGGAGGCGCTGCGCGAGTGCCGCCGGGCCCTGGACGGCGTGCCCGGGTGGCAGGAGGTGGGGATGGGCCGGATGTACGTGGAGGAACTGTTCTTGCTGGCCCGGTCCGCGGAGGGTGAGCTGGCCGAGGCGGTGTTCGCCGAGGCGGACCGTCAGGCTCGCGACGTGCCCGGCCTGTCCCTGGTGGTGTTGCGGAGCGCCGCCGCGGCGGCCGTCAGGGTCGGCGACGAGAACAGAACCGGGCACTACCGGAGGCTCCGCGACGCCGAAGAACAGCGCATCGACACCGAACTGGGCCGAGCCCACCCGTGAACCGTCAGGCGCCGGGTTCCTCCTGGAGGGCCCGCACCTCGACCTTGCTTCGCAGCGCACGCGAGGCCTGTTTCGCCCATTCGATCGCGACATCGTCGTTCTCGGCCTCGATGATCCAGAAACCGCCGAGGTATTCCTTGGCCTCGACGAACGGGCCCGGGGTCAGCACGGGGCTGTCACCGGAGTAGTCCACCGTCGTCGCGGTCGACGGCGGCTGCAGACCGCCCGCGGTCACGAACGCGCCCGCCTCCTCGACGGCGGTGTTGAACGCGCCGACCGCGGCCATGATCTCCTGCAGCTCCGCCGGGTCCATGTTCTCCATCGTCGGCTCCTCGGCGGAGTCGTGGGGGAGGCTCAGAAAGTACTTCGTCATGGTCGTCTCCTCGTCGTCGGTGATGCCGGAAACGCTATGCGGGGGCTCCCCGGTGAGGCATCGGTCATCGTGACCGGTATCGGGTAAGCCGATGACCGGCGCCCGCCGTCAGACGAGGCCGGCCAGCGCGGCGCGACCGGTGACGCCGAGTTTCGGATACGCCTTGTAGAGGTGGTGGCCGACGGTCCGCGGGCTCAGGAAAAGCTGTGCGGCGATCTCCTTGTTCGTGTGACCGGTGGCGGCCAGCCTCACGACCTGAAGCTCCTGCGGGGTCAACAGGGTGAGCGGACCGCTGCGCCGAGGCTCGTCACCCCGCTCGCCGAAGGCGGCCAGCTCGCCGCGCGCACGCACGGCCCAGAGCTCCGCGCCGAGGCCCTCGAACGCGGACACCGCCGCCGCGAGATGGGCGCGGGCCTCGGTACGCCGGCGCTGGCGGCGCAGCCACTCGCCGTAGACCAGCTGGGTCCGGCCTCGCTCGTAGGGGCCGCCGTGCCGCTCCTGGAGCCGCAATGCCTCGGCGTAAAGGGCGTCGTCGTCGGCCAGCAAGGCCTGGCACCGCAGAGCGAGGCCGGTGGCGACCGGGCGGTCGACGTACTCGGCCCAGTGCCGGAACGCGGCCAGCGGTTCGTGGGCACGATCCGGCTCGCCGCCACGCACAGCGGCCTCCACCAGATCCGGCACCGCCCGCAGCAGAAGGTCGCGGCCCGCGGGCCCCCGGCACACCGCCTCGAGCCGGTCGAGCGCTTCCTTGAACCGCCTGGCGGAAAGATCGAGCATGCCGAGACCCCACTCCGCGATCTCGGCGTTGACCCGGTGCCGGGCCCGGGCCCGCGGGAGCACCTCCTCGGCGAGCGCCCGGCAGCGTGGCTCGTCACCCGAGACGGCGTGGAGCCACACCTCCACCGACCGGTGCGCCAGGCGTTCGGTCGTGTTCCCGAGCTCGGCGGCCACGGACGCGCCTTCCGCCACGCACGCGCGGGCGTCCGCGAACTCACCGCGGAACAGCCGCGCCACGGCGAGCACGTTCAGGGTGTACGGGACCCAGCCCAGCGCCCCGGTGGCCCGCACCTGGGCCAGCATGTCCTCGGTCCCGGCGGCGACGCCGTCGTCGTCCGCGATCATGAGCCCGCCGAACCCGGCCGTGACGCGATGCATCAGGTCGTTCCCGCCGCCGCTCGTGGTGGTGTAGAGCTCGCGCATCGGGCCGACGGCCGCCTCCGGGCGCCCGGCGAAGAGCTCCGCCCAACCGAAAAGGGCCGTGACGACCGGCGTCCAGTGCTCCGGCGGGGTGAACCCGCGCATCAGGTCGACCACACGCTCCAGCAGGTCGTGCGCCGCACCATGCCGGGCGGCGTGAACGGCCTCGAAGAAGTTGAGCGCGGCGCGCTCCGGATCGGTGTCGCGCACCAGCTCGGCGGCCCCGATCGCCAACTCCGCGTCGGCCCGCGGGGACGTGCGTTCGTACTCCACCGCGCCGCGCGTGTAGATGGCGTCGGCCCGGACGCCGGTGTCGGTGGTGAGCGAGAGCGCTTCGGCCGCCAGCCGGGCGGCGCGGTCGGCCTTGCCGGCGTCGAACGCGGCCTGGCTGGCCAGGGCGATACGCCGCGCCTTCAGCTCCCGGTCGGCACTGAGCCGGCCGGCGCGGTCGTAGGCGGCGGACACCGCCATCGCGCCGCCTCGGTGCCAGGCCCGCTCCGCCGCAGCTTCGAGTTCGGCGGCCACCGCCTCGTCGGGCGTGGTGGCGGCCGCGGCGAGGTGCCACGCCCGGCGATCCGCGTCGGCGTCGGGCGCGTCGGCGTACGCGCGATGTACCTCGATCCGCCGGTGCAGCGGCGCGTCCTGGTAGGCGGCCGCCCGGACCAGCGGGTGACGGAACGTGATCCGGCTGTCGATCCGGAGCAGCCGGTCGCGTTCGGCCGGCGCCAAATCGCCGGGGGCGCCACCGAGGGCCTCGATGACGTGCAGGATCGTCGCGAGCGGCGCCGCCGTGTCCGCCGCCGCGGCCAGAAGCGCACGCTGGGTGGGTTCGGGAAGCTCGACGATCTGGCGGCGGAAGGTCTCCTGCACGCGCCGGGTCACCGGCAGAGGACGGACCTGCTCGGCCGGGTCGGGCTCGTCGGTGTCGTGGGCCGCGAGCCGCGACGCCCCGAGTTCGATGATCGCCAGTGGATTGCCGACGGATTCCGCGAGGACCCGGGCCCGCACCGGTTCGAGCAGTTCCGGAGCGTGGTCGTCCAGCAGCCGGGCGGCATCGGGCGCCGCGAGACCGGACAGATCCACGACCTCGACGCCCGCGATTTCGAACGGCGCCGACGTCTCGCGCACCGCGAACAGCATCGCGATCGGGTCGGCCACGAAGCGGCGGGCCGCGAACAGCAGCGCCTCCACGGAACCCTGGTCGAGCCATTGCAGGTCGTCGACCACGCACAGCAGCGGGGCGTCCTCGGCCAGATCGGCGAGCAACGACAGGGTGCCGGCGGAGATCAGGAACCGATTGGCCTCGTCTCCCTCGGCCAGGCCGAAAGCGCACCGCAATGCCGTGGCCTGGGGAGCGGGCAGGGCGTCGAGCCGGCCCAGATGGGAGAACAGGAGCTGGTGCAGACCGCCGTACGCCA
Organism: Amycolatopsis sp. NPDC000009; assembly: GCF_055563465.1. NCBI lineage: Bacteria > Bacillati > Actinomycetota > Actinomycetes > Pseudonocardiales > Pseudonocardiaceae > Amycolatopsis > Amycolatopsis sp. NPDC000009. The sequence continues at coordinate 350,464 of NZ_JBVHDI010000005.1, read as the reverse complement.
GCTCGGAGTCGGACTCGATCCCCGCCCCGCGGACCACGCGCATGCCCTCGGCTTCGGCGATCGACACGGCGTGGTCGAGCAGGACCGATTTCCCGATGCCCGCCGCGCCCCGCAGCGACAGCACACCGCTGCGCGCGTCGCGCGCGTTCGTCAGCAGACGCCGGATCCGCGCCAGCTCGACGTCCCTTCCCACCAGCGACATGCGGTCACCCTAGATGGGGGGTGGCCAGCCGTCGCGGATCCGGCCCCACGGTTCGACGATGCGGGCCTCAGGACTCGTCGTCAGAGGACAGTAAGCCGTCCTTCTCGGCTCGGGCCACCACCTTCTTGACGAATTCGATCGAACCGCAGTCCTGGTCGAGCAGCGCGTTGCGGCGCGAGGCCCACGCCGTGCCCAGATCCTGTCGGACCTTCTCGCTCACCTCGGTGCGCGCCGGGTTGAGAATCGTCTGCTCTTCTTCGCCGATGTGGTGCATCAGCGCCTCGGACAGCTTCTCGACCGCGTCGTCGAATTTCTGGGTGTCGGTGCCTTTGCATTCCAGCAGGTCCAACAGCGCCTGGTTGCCTTCGGCGTGTTCTTCCTCGCCGTGCTCCTGCTCATGCTTGTCGATGGCGTCCTTGCGCCGCAGGGCGGGATAGACATCCTGTTCTTCGGCCTCGCCATGCGCGATCAGCGCCGCCGACAACGCGGCCCGGGTGCCTTCACGGTCCGCGGTCGCGTCCCGCAGATCACGGAGGAGCTGTTCGAACAGACGGTGATCGTCCAGGATGAGGTCGACGACGTCACCGGCGACAGGACGGGGGATCGTCACGGCAGTCATAGGTCGAGAATCCCTGTGCGGCGGCCGCCCGGCAACTCGGAGGACGGTCGCGCGCCGACCGTAGCGTGGACACACTGTCCGCGAAGAGTGCGACGCGGGCCGGACGGCCATCGCCACCGCCGTCCGGCGGTACTTCATCGGGCCCGCGCTCGACCGGCTCCCCGACGACGATGGATGACTTGCCCTCGCGCGCGGTGGTGGATCACTGTCCCACGTAGGAAAGCCGGGAGCAGATTGACGTAGCTCTGGGAGCTTTGGCCCGGCCGCGAGGCTGGTGCTCCAGATCCGCTCCGGCGGATGCCATGACTGAAGTTTCGAGACCGTGAGCTGAAGGGGACTCGAACCCTGACCACCGCATTGCCAGAACGCGGTTTCAGCTTTGTTGGGCGCTGTTGCAAGCGACGTCGTGCTCCAGAACTGCTCTAGGAAAGTTCGGTGTGAGAGATGCGGGCAACGACAATGGCTGAGGTGTATCGAGCGACGAGCTGGTTCAGAGGTGGCCTCGACTGGAAGCGGGGCGAGCGGCATAGCGTTGGTTCAGTCGTCATGACAGACCGGCTCTCCGATTACGCAGCGCTCATGCACCGGCTAGCTGTGCCAAGAAGAACCCGAGCCCCGGCTGCCGTGGCGCTGACGCCCAGCCAGGCTCTGCCGGTGATCCAGGAGTGCGGTGCCGTCTAGCGGCGAGTACGGCACCCCGAGCCCATCAACAGCGCCGAGGTCTTCGGTAGCCTACCGCGAGGATGCAGCCGAGCTGGTTGATCGCCCAGGAGTTCGGGAGTTGCTGACGGAGGATGTAGACAGTGCCCTTGCCAAGTTACCGGCAGTGTCGTTCTCATGCGGCACACTGGCCCAACACCCATGTCGTCGGACTCTGTGTGAGCGGTAAGGATTGACTGCCTAGTGTCCCGAGGTAAGAAGGTCAGTCGCCAGACGCTCATCGGCGAAGCTGGTATTGCGTTGATCCACACTCGGGTCACCGAGATGGGTTTTCTTTTCCATCCGCGCAGGGTCGACCACGGCATCGACGGTCACATCGATCTCGTTGACCCGTCGAGCGCTGAGGTGCTCAACCTGGTACTGCTTGTCCAGAGCAAGGCCAGCACCTTACCGTTCACGGCCGAGACTGACACCTCATTCCGGTACACATGTGACGAGCGTGATCTCAACTCTTGGCTTCGCGGAAATGCTCCGGTGATCCTTGTCCTGTCACATCCTGAGCAGGGTGAAGCGTGGTGGGTCGATATCCAGGCGGAGTTCGCTGATCCGCTGCGGCGCGCGTCACGGACCATAACCGTGGACAAACAGCATCAAGCTTTCGATGCTGCGGCAGCGTCGGAGCTGCTGCGCTGTGCGGCACCGAGGGCCCCCGGGCCTGACGCTCAGGTCGCGCTGGGCCGGCGGGTATCTGAGATTCAGGATCCGTACGCGCTAGAGGTGCATGAGGCGATCAGTTCTTCTGAACTCGACCACCGGCTGCCGCAGTTGCCGACATATGTCCGACGCCAACATGACAGTGATCTTGAAAAGGTCGTCGATCGGGCGTTGGCCGGCGAGAGTGGCCTCGCCGTGCTGTTGGGCAATTCTTCAACTGGCAAGACACGCTCGGCCTGGGAACAGGTTCAGCGCCTACCTGAACCGTGGCGGTTGTGGCACCCGACCTCTGCGGATGAACTACTGACAGAGCTACCAGAAGTTGGTCCTCATACGGTGCTGTGGCTCAACGAGTTGCATCGATACCTGTATACCGACGACGTCCAGCGAGATGAAGCGATCGCCTCGTGGCTCATCGCGGTACTCCAGGATCTCGACCGTGCGCCAGTCTTGATTCTGGGGACTCTGTGGCATGAGTATCGCCTTCGGCTCGCTCCGGCAGAGATCAAGAACGATACCCGACCGCAGGTACGCAGACTTGTCACTGGACACTTCATTCCGGTGCCAGAGACCTTTACCGAGGTTGAGTTGCGGCTGCTCGCTGGAGCGGCCGAAAATGACCCGCGGCTTGCGGAAGCTGAATCCAATGCCGAGGAGGGTCACGTTGCGCAATACCTGGCGGGTGGCCCAGCTCAGGTTGAACGCTATTTAACAGCGGATCCTGCGGCGCAATCCATCTTGCATGCTGCTATGGACGCGCGCAGGTTTGGCTGGAAATCATCTCTGCCCGCGACGTTCCTGGGTGATGCCGCGGAGGCATATTTGACTGAATTGCAACGGGATGGCTTGTCAAATGACTGGTTTTCCTGTGCAATCGACTATTTGCTGCCGTTGTGTCGAGGAGCGCGTGGCCCCTTGTCTCGTGTCAGGAAGAACTCGGCGGCGGAGCTTGAGACTAGCTACCGACTGGTTGATTACCTTGAGCAATATGGCAAGCGGACGCGGTCGGAAATCTGTCCGCCAGACGCATTCTGGCTTGCCGCTCTGTGTGATGACGTCGCGGGTGAGGATCAGGCTGCACTTGCCAGGGCGGCCTACACCCGGGGTCGGACGGCTATCGCTCATCAGCTGGCTCGGGCCGCCGGAGTGCGCGGTGTCGGGTCAGGATTAGCAGGGTTTGCTTCCTTGATAAGCGAAGCCGAAGGCCGTGAAGCTGCTTTGTTGTACCGGAGGCGGGCAGCCGAGAACGGCGACACCTGGTCCCAGGTGCTTATGGGTACTTGGCACGAAGACCAGGGCGAATGGGATGCAGCAAAGGCGTGGTACACCTTGGCTGACGACGGAGAAAACCCTCACGCTATCGTCGGGTTAGCGTCGATCCATACACGTCTGGGGGAGTCCGATCGAGCAGGGCAACTGTACGAGCAGGCTCTCGCTATTGGAGGGGCAAGGGCTGTCGAGTATCAGGCCAGGGATCTTGCTGATCAAGACGAGCACGATCTCGCTCTGCATCTCGCCACGAGATCTTTCCTGAACGGCAACGACGAGGCTCTCACTGGCCTGGCGTGGAGGTATGTATCCGCAGACAAGGATCGTGCATTGGCTGTGATGATGCATGCTATGAAACTTGGATTTCGTGGCGCGATCACTGAGATGATCATCATCGCCAGTACGTCCGGGGACTCGAATCTGACTCTTGCTTACTGTGATTTGGCGGAGAAATTCGGGAACCCAAATGCGTTGAGTGTTGCCGGTACGATGCACTTGAGGTACGGAGATGAGCGTCGCGGAATAGGTCTGCTGTGGCGGGCTTCTAATGCCGGATCCGGCTGGGCGTTGATGGAACTGGGAGATCTTCGCGCGAAACAGGGGCAAAAACGGCGCGCGCGCAAAATCTATCGACGGCTGTTGAAGGCTGGGCAGAAATACGCACTTGTGAGACTTGCCGTGCTGTCAGAGGAAGCCGGTGATAGCGCTGAGGCGGAGCGGCTTGCCGAGCAATACGAGCGTGCGTCTGTGGTCAAGTCGGACAATTCAGCATGGTACGAGGTCGCCAAAGCTCGACGGAAGCGTGGAAATGTTACCGGAGCGGATCATCTTCTGCGGCGCCTAGCAGGAGAGGGTGATCACTGGGCGTTGATCAGAATTGCTGAGTTGCGAATAGAAGATGGCGACAAGGTCGAAGCTCGGAAACTCCTGCGCCGAGCAATGAACAGCGGAATTACGTCCGCGAGGAGTCTTTTGTTGAACTTGGAAGAAGATGGCTAGTGCCACGCGGGTCGTCAAGACCATGCTTGAAGCTGCTTGCGAGATCCGCGTGGGCAGGTACTTCGCCGCGTTCGCCGACGGGGCGGATACCGTCGACGACGCTGGTTTTCAGCCACCTGCCGACACGCCACTGACACTACGGCTTGCCCCCGCCTTGTGCACGTCCTCGGCGGCCTCTTCCGCCCGCCTGACTACGTCCAGGGCCTGAACCCCTGGCAGGGCGCTCGGTAGATGGGTGGCCGAGAAGCTCACCGTCATCATCGAGCGGGACGTCCCTGCCCCGAACGCTCACTGGTGCCCTGTCAGCCAGCGGCTCATTCTTGTTCACCTACAGGACCAGGAGCGCCCAGATCAGGAGATTGGTCAAACGAACGGCCGCTGGCTGACACCGCCGCTATGGCTGTAACTGCATGGTGCCGATGCGGCGGTGGATCATCGACAGTGCCGTCAGGGGCTCCAGACGGTTCGTTCTGACGAGGGAAACCTGTCAGGTTCAGGTGAACCAGTTCGAGTTGCGATCTCCGGGGCTCCGGCCTGGCTGACCTTGAACAGCAGCAGCGCACCCTCGCCACTCAGCGACAAGGGTTCTTTGCATACAGATCCCGACTGCCACCAGCACCCATCTGACAGACGTCGACCGCGCTGGTCCCAGGCTCGGCGGCGGACCTGGTGGGCAGCAGCGTTCACCCGGCGAGAAGTGGGAATTCGCCGGGTCACGCGCGGTCTGGTGTGCCGAACGGCAGGCTGCGAATGTACCGGGAATGTATGGCCACTGAACCGGTTCGGGGCAGGCTTTCGGTCTTGCCGACCGGACCGATGAGGTGGGGTGCATGGACAGTAGGCGGGATTCCTTCCAGCGATCGCTTCTGTACACGGTGTCGGGTGGGGCGATATCCGTCTTCTTCGTTCTCGCCGCGGCACAGCAGGCGCAAGCCGCGCCCGGACCCATCTCGCCGCCTTCGCCCGGGAAGAACACGGCGCAGAAGGAGGTCGAGAACCGTAAGCGTGTCGATGCTGGTCCGTCTGGCAATAATGAGCAGCGTGGCAAGAAGGCGCGTATCGCCAAGGCCGAGAAGAGGAAGGCGGAGGACCGGAAGGTCGCGGAGAAGCGGCAGGTCGAGAATCGTAAGCGTGTCGATGCTGGTCCGTCTGGCAATAATGAGCAGCGTGGCAAGAAGGCGCGTATCGCCAAGGCCGAGAAGAAGAAGGCGGAGGACCGGCGTGGCACGGATGGCGGCCGTGACACCGCGTTACGGCGATCGGGCGATGAGGCACGGGCGCGGCCCGCCGACCGGGAGCGGGGACGACAGTCCGATTCGTCGCACTCGGCGAGCGGTTCTTCGTCGCCTCGCCGTGGCCAGGACGCGGTGGCCGTGCGCTCCACGGCACCGGAACCGACCGCCGGGCAACGTGAGGAACAGTCGCGCAGGCAGGCACGCAACCGGCTGGCGTATGCCAATCCCGCACCGCCGCGCAGCGACAAGAACGCCGTAACCGTCCGATCGACCGCGCCCGAGCCGACCCCTCGGCAACTCCAGGAACAAGCACACAGACAGGCGCGAAACCGGCTCGCCTACGCCAACCCCGAACCGCCACGCGGCGACAGGAACGCCGTGACCGTCCGCTCCACGGCACCGGAACCGACCGCCGGGCAACGTGAGGAACAGTCGCGCAGGCAGGCACGCAACCGGCTGGCGTACGCCAATCCCGAATCGCCGCATGCGCGGCCGCGTGACAACGGCTCGAACCCGCCTGGCGACCCTGGCACGGCGGCGCGGATCCCACCCCAGGGTGACGAGAAGCCTTCCGCGCCGGTGCGGATGCCGGAACATCTTCGCGACCTCCTTTATGGGGGGCCAGCAGCCTCAGCGCAGGGATCCGCTGTTCCCCGCCGCTCACGACGTCCGGGAAGCCGACCGCGAACCTGTTCCGCCGCATCTCAAGGACGTTCTGGCCGCCTCGCCCACACGCGACCGGGAAGAGCGGTTTCCGCTGCTGATGCCTCGATCGGACAAGCCCGCCCCACGTGACGGGTCGAGCACGGCACGGCCCCACCCGCCGGAGAAGAGTGTCTTGGCGCAGGTCGAGGAGTCCGTCGAGAGCACGGTCGGAGGTGCACTGTCCACGGCCAGGGATTGGGCCCAGGACGAGATCGCCCGGGAACGCGCGGCCGAGGACAAGAACGCCGACTGGCTCACCTTGGGACGGCGTGCCGCGGCCGGCGGCTACGCGTCTTTGCACGACGGCGCCCAGCAGGCCGGGGAAGCCCTGGACCTGCTCAACCGCGCGAAAGACGGCGATCAGGAAGCACAGCGGCAGATCGAGAAGTACGCCCAGGACGCCGCCGAAGGCATCGCGAACACCGCGACCGATGCCTGGAACGATCCTCAGGGAACGTGGAACCGGGCCGTCGAAAGCACCGAGAAGGCGGTCGAGGACTTCAAGGACGCTCCCGCTTCCGGCATCGGCGGCATCCTGAGCGACGTCGTGGGGCCGGGCAAGTTCGCCAAACCGGTGAAGGCGATCGACGCGGCCATCCCCGACCGGAAAGACGGGCGGGCACCGGAGCCGAACGCCGGTGATCAACCCACTGACACGACCACGCCCGCTCCCCTTGCCGCCCCGGTGGACGCGTCAGCCGGACGAACCCCGGCCCGGCCGGGCACGGATTCGCGCCGCGCCGAGGGCGGTGGCGGCCGTGGACCGGGCGTCATTCCGATGCCGGTGACCGAAGTGCCGAACGTGTCCCGGCCCGGACGGTCGGCCGATCGGTCATCGAGGGACTCGACGCCAGATGGTGGCTCGTCCCGGCGAGGCACCCGCGAATCGGCAGGCACGCCGTCGGTGCCGTCTGGTGAACGGACCAGCGGCAAGCCTGCGACGGACCGAGACGCCGAAGAGGATTCCGGCACGGCCGGGCAGCCGGATCGATGCCCGGCGAACAGTTTCGTGCCCGGCACTCTGGTGTTGATGGCCGATGGCAGCCGTAAACCGATCGAATCCGTCAAGGTCGGTGACTTGGTCGCCGCGACCGATCCGGAAACCGGTACATCGGGCGCCAGGTCCGTGGCCGCTCTCATCACCGGTTCCGGCCGGAAGGACCTCGTCGACATCACCCTCGACACCGACGGGGACGTCGGCGACGCGACCGGCACGATCGTGGCCACCGACGGCCACCCGTTCTGGAACGACAGCTCACGGACCTGGACCGACGCCGAAGTCCTCATACCCGGCCAACGCCTGCGAACACCCGACGGCCGATCGGCGGCCATCACGTCGAGCGTGAAGCGAACAGTGACGCAGACCGTGCACAACCTGAGCGTCGCCGGCATCAACACCTACTACGTCGTCGCCGGTGACCTGCCGGTGCTGGTGCACAACGCCCCTCCGACGGGATGTTCGCTGACCAGTGCCGCATCGGCTCCGATCATCAACAGCAAGACGCTCTTCACGGCGAAGGACAACTCGTTCCGCGTGGATCTGGAAAACCAGAATCCTGGCCGGCCAGGGGCGGGTATCCATCTCCAGTTCATGGGACGCGGTGCCGATCCGAACAAGTACTACTTCCGACCAGAGGACGGCAAGTGGGTGGCTGGTAATGGCGCTGTCCTACCCGAGCGTGCAGCGCGTAAAATTCCGGCGAGTGCCATCGCCAGAGCATACCGATATCTAGGGTTGGGAAGGCCGTGAGACACAATTCGCCGATGGAGCGGCTCTGGAGTGAGTCGGAGCGTGTCCACGATGCCGAGTTTCCGCGTGACCTGCAAGATATCCTCGACGCAGGCTGGCTGATCGGCCCGGCCGGTTCGCTGCTGCTCGGCAGTCTGTATTCCACGGATCGAGAGCCAGTTTCCGCGGATCGGATCGCCGACCATGAATATGAGACCAACGACGTCTGGATACCTCCGACAGGGATTCCGCGGGAACGCGACCGGTTCTTGTCCGGCATGGTGGCCAGGGCGCGGCGATTCATCACCGGCGCGATGCTGGCCGCGCGTGATTTCGAGGCCTCGAAATCGCTGGTCGCCGTGCTGTCCGTCGGTATTGAAGACGACTACCTCACGCACGGCGCGACAGTAAGATTCTTCACCAGGCGGGGTGACTATCCTCGATACTTCGACGACCTGGAGAGGTTCGAGATCGAAGCCGTGACCGTGGTCGAGGTACACGACGTGGTGAAGCACGCCGTGCCCGGCGACGCTCGTGAAAACAGGTGAGCCTCGTCGAGGTATACCTGGTACGACTCGCTTGAGCAGCCGTGCCCGGCGAGGTCAGTACCCTGCGGCACAAGGGTTCGGACGGGCATGGGCCGGCGTATGGTCGGCAACGTCGTCCATCGCGATGGTGTGTGGATGTCAAGCCGGCTGGTCGTCGTCCTGATCGTCGGTCACGGGAGCTCCTTGTTGTTCGAACCGTTTGTCCTGAGCATCATCGGGGCTTCTTGATATCCGTTCTATAGCCGAGCTATCCGCTCACGCGGCCGGTTCGAGAAGCCCGGTCAGGTGTTCGGCGATGGCCGTGACCGTCGGCTGGTGCCGCTTTCGCCCCTTCTGCGAGTTGGGCGGCAACTCGCTGTATGCCGTCCGGATCGCCGCGGTGATGCGTGAGCGGGCTGCCCCGCGTTCCGCTGCGCCAGCTGTAGCTCACTCCGACGGTGAGTGACGAACGGGGTCGAAGAGTGAGTGCCAGGTGCGGGTTGACATTCGGGCAGCTGCTCGGGGCTGTCGTTCTCGTCGGCGGAGTGGTGGCTGCCGCGGCCTGGCGGCGCAAAGAACGCCTGCTCGCCGAGCAGGTCAAGAGCGAACTCCGCGGGCTCGGCGAGTGCCCGGCCGAGGTCGGGCATCGGGTGGACCACCTCGAGTGCGCGATCGCCCGGGGCGTGGACCGGCCGCGCCTCACTCTCGATGAGCTCCTGATAGGCGTAGAGAGCATGTGCTAGCGTTACTTTGCAGGTGATGAGTTTCGCTTCTCTAGCCTTCCGCGGTCTTCAGGGGAAAGGACAGCTCATGGACGGCATTCGCGAGCCGGCGCGCGACAGAGCGGACGGGGACGGTTCGCCGACGCCGCCCAAGGGGCGCCGGGGGCAAGGAGCGTTCGCGGAACGCATCGCGGTCTGGGCCGCGACGCACCGCAAGACGGCCATTTTCGGCTGGCTCGGCCTGGTGCTGCTCGCCGTGGTGGCGAGCATGACGATCGGTGGACCGGACGCGGTCAACCTGCAGCCCGGCGAGGGCGGCAGGGCACAGGCCGCGATGAACAAGCAGAACGAGTACATCCGCTACCACGAGAATGTGCTGATCCAGCCGCTCGAACCGGGCGGCGGGCGGTTCGAAGACGACCCGCGTCTGGTCGCGGCCGCCGAAAACCTGGTCGCCGAGCTCAAAAAGCATCCGGACGCGGTCGGTGAGGTCAAGTCACCACTGGAGTCGGCCGCCGAGGGCTACGTCTCCCGCGACGGCTCGTCCGGGCTGGTCTCGTTCGTGGTGAACTGGCCCGTCGATCAGTTCTACGAGCACATGGACACCGCCACCAAGGCGGTCGAAACCGTCGCGGCGAACCACCAGGACGTCCGGGTCGTGCAGGCGGGCGACCGCAGCCTGACCTCGGCCGTCGACACGGCGGTCAAGGACGATCTCCAGCGTTCGCACCTGCTTTCCCTGCCCTTCGTGCTGCTGATCCTGCTGATCGTGTTCGGCTCGCTGGTGGCGGCCGGTATCCCGGTGCTGCTCACGATCACCGGTATCGTCGGCGCGCTGAGCCTCGTCATGGTCGTCGGCAAGGTCATCCCGATCAACAGCGCCGGTTCGGCGATCATTCTGCTGGTCGGGGTCGCGGTCGGCATCGACTATTCACTGTTCTACCTGCGTCGCTACCGCGAAGAGCGGCATGCCGGGCGCGACGACGCCACGGCGCTGAAGACCACGGCGCGCACCTCCGGGCATGTGGTGCTCTTCTCCGGGTTCACCGTGATCCTGTGCCTGGTCGGCCTGCTGTTCACCGGCCTCGGCGTGTTCGTCGGCGGGACGATCGGCCTGTCCCTGGTCGTCGGGCTGGCGATGATCGCTTCGGTGACCGTGCTGCCCGCGATCCTCGCGTCGCTGCGCCACCGCGTCGACAAGGGCAAGATCCCGTGGCTCGGGCGCAGCCGGACCGCGGCCGAGGAGTCGAAGGTGTGGACCGGAGTGGCGCGGCTGGTGACCAAGCGGCCCCTGCTGTGGGGTGGCGCCGGCGTGCTGGTGCTGCTGATGGTCGCGATGCCGGCGCTCAGCATGCGCCTGCAGGACGCCGCGGCGATCAACAGCCTGCCTCGCGACGTGCCCACTGTGGACGCCGCGATCCGGATGCAGGAAGCGTTCCCCGGTGTTCCGGTACCGGCACGGGTGGTGATCTCGAACCCTGACGGCGCTCAGGCCGACTCGCCCGCCTTGCGCCAGGCGATCGACGGCCTGCACGGCCAGATCGCGGCCAGCGGCGGACTGCTGGCGGAACCCATCACCGTGGACCGGGTCGACCGGGCGGTGGTAGTCCGGGTACCACTGGCGGGGTCGAGCACGGACGAGACTTCGGAGCGTGCGCTGGAATACCTGCGTGGCAAGGCGGTTCCCGCGACCGTCGGCCAGGTGCCCGGCGTCGAAGCGGCGGTGACCGGAAAGACGGCGCAGGCGTACGACTTCACCGTGCAGCTGCGGGAGAACACCTGGATGGTGTTCGCGTTCGTGCTGTTGCTGGCGTTCATCCTGCTGGTGTTCGCCTTCCGGTCGCTGGCGATCCCGATCGTCTCGATCCTGCTGAATCTGCTCTCGATCGGCGCGGCGTACGGCGTGGTCACCTGGATCTTCCAAGGCGGCAACCTCAGCGGCCTGCTCGGTTTCACCTCGTACGGCGGGGTGATGGGCTGGCTCCCGCTGTTCATGTTCGTGGTGCTGTTCGGGCTCAGCATGGACTACCACATCTTCATCCTCAGCCGGGTCCGCGAACGCTGGGCGGCCGGCGCGAGCGCGAAGGACGCGGTCATCGGCGGCATCGGGCACAGCGCCGGCGTGGTGTCGAGCGCGGCCGTGATCATGGTCGTGGTGTTCAGCGTGTTCGTCACGTTGACCTCGATCGAGAACAAGATGCTCGGGATCGGCCTCGGGGTGGCCATCGCGATCGACGCGACGGTCGTACGCGGGGTGCTCGTGCCCGCCGCGCTGACGTTGCTGGGTGAGCGGGCGTGGACATTGCCTCGCTGGCTGCGTTGGCTCCCGGACGGCAAGGCGGATCGGCCACAGCCCCGGGAACGGGAAGTGGTGTCGTTGTAGCACAAGCGGAAGCCGCCGTCGCGAATCTGCTGGACGCACTCGGCTTGCGCGAATCCCATGCCGCGGCGAAGGAACTGCTGGATCTGTTCCTCAGTGACACCGCCGACCGGCCGGTCGGCGAAGGCCCTGCCTGGTTGTCCGATGTGGCCGATGACCATTCCCCGGTCGAATGGTCCGTGGCCTTCGACGGCGACCGGTCGCCGACGGTGCGGATACTGGTCGAACCACTGGCCGCACGACCCGGCAACGAGGCGATCGCCCGTACCGGGCTGCGGATGCGCCGAGGGCTGGGCCGGTCGATCGGCGCCGGTGTGGCCAGCGACCGGCGCGAGATTTTGATCGCCCGACTTGTTACTCGTTCAGTGTTACCGCCGTGTTCGCATACGCGCTTCACCCGAAGGCGGGCGATGCGTATGGGGCACCGGGCCGGGCGAGCAGGGGAAATCCGACCGCGAGCGGATCGATTCCGGTGCCGGTGGCGCCATGGCGTAGGTATTTCGTCGGGCGCGGACGGTTTCGAGCTGAATTCCCGGGCTTCCCCGGTCTCGGGACTCCGCCGGTGGGCCTGCGTCAGGAAAGGGTAGCTCCGGGTAACATGTGCTAGTATCTATTGGCATGTGCTGGGTATCCACGTGACCACGGAACCGCCTACGGGGGAGGCGCTGGCCCAGGTTCTCGCAACGCTGGCGAACCCGCACCGCATGCGCGTGATCGCGGCTCTCGTCGGCGAGCGTAACTACGTCAGCAGACTGGCCAGGGAGCTGGGGATCAGCCGGGCCCTCCTGCAGGTTCATCTGCGGAAGCTCGAAGCAGTGGGCCTGGTCGAAGCCCGTTTGGAGATCTCGCATGACGGGAAGGCGATGAAGTTCTACGAGGTGACCCCGTTCGCGTACCACCTCACGCCGGAAAGCATCGCGGCTGCGGCGCGCACGCTGCCCGCGCACGAACCCGCCGGTGCGGCGGACGGAAGGGAAGACTGACATGGGTATCCGCGGCTGGCAAGAGCTCGTCGGTGTCATCGGCATCTTCGTGCTCCTGACCTGCGTGATCACGGTGGCCATCTGGCAGGTCGCCGCCTCCGTCAGGGCGAAGGCGAACATCGCGCGTGAGGCGGCGTACCGATCGCTGGCCGAGCGTGCGGTGGCCGCGCAGGAGAACGTCGACAAGCAATTCGGTGAAACCAAGGCGCAGCTCGCCGATTTGCAGGTCCGGTTCGCCGCCATGGAGAAGATTCTGAGTCAGGTCGAATAGATTCCCGGACGGTGGGGAAGGTGTCATCGGCCGGCTCGGGTGTTGTACAACCCCCAGGCAGCGCCCGAGCCGACCTCCCTCCGCCCTGCTCTATTCGCTTCGTTTTCCCAGCCCACCGAATAGCGCGCGTATTGACGATTTATCGCGTGCACCCCGACGCTCCAACTGTTGTGTGTCGGCGAATTCAGGAGCAAGGGGAACGACTTCGTATCTCGGCACACTGCGCGCCCCCGCTTCGGCGCCGGGTTTCTGATCCATGATCGGCACGTTGCCGACCCGCAGAATGTCGAGCTTTCACGCGAACGAGTGAAAGCTCGTCAGGCTATGCGCGGTTGCGGGGACCATGGCGGAATCGTTGGCGGAGTGACGTGATCTGGGGAGGCTGCGTGTCGCCTGATGCGCTGCATCGCACTGTTCTGGTTGTGGACGTGGAGCGATTCAGCGGCCGGAAGAACCCGGAACAGAGGAATGTGCGCAACGCGGTTTATACGGCGTTGGCTCATGCGCTCGGCCCGCACTGGGGCGCCTGTCATCGCGAAGACCGGGGTGACGGTGTGTTTCTCCTTGCGCCGGCGGATGTTCCGAAGCAACTGTTCGTCGAGCAGGTGCCCGGTCGCCTGGTGAAAGCGTTGAACGAACACAACCGCGCGCACGGGACCGGCGAGCAGATCCGGCTGAGGATGGCGTTGCACGCTGGGGAAGTTCTGCTCGACGCGCACGGCGCGACCGGCGTCGCGATCAACCACACGTTCCGGTTGCTCGACGCGTCGCCGTTGAAGGAGGCCCTCGCCGGGTCCGCCGGCGTGCTCGCGGTGATCACCTCCGACTGGTTGTTCCGTGAAGTGGTCTGGCACAGCGCTGCCGACGAGACCCGCTATCGGCCCAAACGAATCCGGGTCAAGGAAACGGAGACGCTGGGGTGGATCTGCCTGCCGGACGACCCGTACCCGCCCGACGTCAGCCAGGCGGAGTGGCCGGAGGACGTCTGCCCCTATCCGGGTCTGCGTGCGTTTCAACCCGGCCAAGCGCGGTGGTTCTTCGGCCGCGAGGCGGCCTTGTCGGTGTTGATGGACAAGATCGATCACCGCGGCGGGCCGGTCTTCGTCGTCGCACCGTCCGGTGCCGGCAAGTCGTCGTTGCTTCGGGCAGGGGTGACAACCGCGGTGGCCGACAGTGGACGCCCATGGTTGTTGCTCACCCCGGGAAAGGAGCCTTGCGAGACACTGGCACAGCAGGTCGCGCAGCTCATCGACGGCAGCGTGGATGGCGTGCTCTCAGCGGTCGGATCTGATCCTGCCCTGCTGGCGAGCATGCTGCCCGACGGGACCGTCATCGTGGTGGATCAGTTCGAAGAGGTGTTCACCCTGTGCGCCGGCGAGGCCGAGCGGCGGCGTTTCATCGCCGCACTGATCGCGATGCGTGCGGTCCTCGGGGTGCGGGGCGACTTCTACGACCATTGCCTCGCTGACGATCAGCTCGCGACGTTCCTGCCGGCAAGCCAGTTCAACCTCCAGGCGATGACTCCGGCCGGGTTGCGAGCGGCCATCGAGCGGCCGGCCCGGCAGATCGGCGTCGACGTCGAGCCGAGTCTGGTCGAGGTCCTCCTGCACGAGATCGGGACGGACGCGGGCGGACTCCCACTGCTGGCCCACGCCTTGGCCGTCACCTGGCAGCGGCGCACTGGCGACAAGCTGACCTTGGCGGATTACGACCGGACCGGGCGGATCCAAGGCGCGATCGTGGCTACCGCGGACGAGGCCTACGCGCGTTGTTCCACGGTCGAGCAGCGCGTGATCTTCCAGCACATCCTCATGCACTTGGTCGTGGTCCGGCACGACGCGCCGCCTGCCAGGCGGCGCGTGGATCCGGCCGGCCTCGTCGAGGGTTTCGACGCGCCGCGGACCGCTGAGACGGTTCTCGGCTGGCTGATCGAGAAACGTCTGGTCACGCTGGACGACAACGCCGTCGAGCTTTCCCACGAAGTGCTGCTGCGGGCGTGGCCGCGGCTCGGCGCCTGGATCGAGACGGGCCGCACCGATCAGGTCATCCGGCAGCAGTTGATCGAGGCCGCCGAACAGTGGGAGCGAGAAGGGAAACCGGTCGGATCGCTGTATCGCGGCGATCGGCTGGCCATCGCAAGGGGGTGGCAGTCCAGGAGTGAGCACCGCGCCGCTTTCACGCCGCTCGGAGCGGCCTTCCTCGGCGCGTCGATCCGGCACGAAAGCCGGCGGGCCAGAGTGCGTCGAACCGCGGTCACCATGCTGGCCGTTCTTGGCCTCGTCGCGTCCAGTACCGCTGTCTACGCCTTCCAGCAACGTGACATCGCCCAGGAACAACGTGACGCCGCGATCTTCAACAAGGTCACCGCCGAGGCGAACCGGATACGGGCCATCGACGTGTCGCTGGCGGCCCAGCTCGATCTCGTCGCCCACCGGATGCGCCCGGCCGATCCGGACACGGGCACCCACTTGATCGTCGACGCGAACGCGCCGCTGTCCGCCACGTTGCCCTCGGGCGCCAAGGACGTCAGCGTGGTGGCGTTGAGTCCCGACGGGCGGACGCTGGCCACCGGCAGCGGTAGCGGTGACCGGCTCGTGCGGTTGTGGAACATCGCTGATCCGGCCCGCCCGGTGTTACTGAACGAAATCATCAGTCACGGCGAAGCGACCCGTGCGCTGGCGTTCAGCCCGGATGGGCGCACTCTGGGCACAGGCGGCGCCGACAACACCGTGCGGCTGTGGGACGTCACCGACCCAGCCCGCCCTGGGGTGCTCGGCCCGCCGATCACGGGGCATACCAAGACGATCCGGTCGTTGGCGTTCAGTCCTGACGGGCGGACGCTGGCCAGCGCGGGCGACGATCGGACCGTACGGCTGTGGAACGTCACCGACCCCGCTCAGCCCACGGCACTCGGCCCGCCGATGGCCAGGCACACCGACGCCATCTACTCCGTGGCGTTCAGTCCCGATGGCCGGACTCTGGTCACCGGCGGCGATGACCGGACGATGCGACTGTGGGACATCGCCGCGCCGGACCGGGCCGAACCCTTCGGGCCACCGTTGACCGGACACACCGCGGCCGTTCATTCGGTGGCGTTCAGTTCCGATGGACGGATGCTGGCCAGTGCGAGCAACGACCGGACGGTGCGGCTGTGGAACGTCGCCGACCCGGCTCGCCCCGAGGCGCTGGGCAGGCCGATCACGGGGCATGCCAGCGCCATCCGGTCGTTGGCGTTCGGGCCTGACGGGCGGACGCTGGCCACCGGCGGCGACGACTACACCGTGCGGCTGTGGGACGTCACCGATCCAGCCCGCCCGGCGTCCATCGGCGCGCCGATCACCGGGCATGCCGACGGCGTCCGGTCGATGGCGTTCAGCCCGGACGGCCGCGTACTGGCCACCGCCAGTGGCGACCGGGCGGTACGACTGTGGAACATACCCGACACTGTCCTAACTGGACATACGAGGGAAGTCAACGCGCTGGCGTTCAGGCCTGACGGGCGCATCCTGGCTACCGGCGGCGGCGACCGGACCGTCCGGTTGTGGGCGCCGGCCGATCGGCGGCAGCTGGGCGGGCCGCTCACCGGCCACCAAGACGACATCAACGCCTTGGCGTTCAGACCGGATGGCCGCGTGCTGGCCACCGGCGGCGGCGACCAGACCGTGCGGCTGTGGGACGTCACCGATCCAGCCCGCCCGGCGTCCATCGGCGCGCCGATCACCGGGCATGCCGACGGTGTCCGGTCGTTGGCGTTCAGCCCGGACGGCCGCATCCTGGTCACCGGTGGCGATGTGAAGGACGAGAACACCGCGCGGTTGTGGGACGTCGCCGACCCGGCCGAACCCGTGCTGCTGGCCCAGATCGTGATCGGACCGGACGCCAACGCCTTGGCGGTGGCGTTCAGCCCGGACGGAAGAACCCTGGCGACGGGCACCGAATACAGCGACGTCGCGGTGCGGTTGTGGAACATTTCCGATCCGGCCAAGCCCACGTTGCTGGCCGGACCCCTCAAAGGGCACCAGGACGACATACGCCGGGTGGCGTTCAGCCCGGATGGGCGGACAGTGGCCAGCGGCGGCGGCGACAACACCGTGCGGCTCTGGCGGACAGCCGACCGGACGCAGTGGGGTCAGCCGCTCACCGGCCACCAGGCCGAGGTCAACGCGGTGGCGTTCAGCCCCGATGGCGCCACCCTCGCCACCGGCAGCCATGACCACACCGTGCGGCTGTGGGACATGACCGTGCCCCAAGCCATGCGCAGCATCTGCGCCATCACGGGGAACACGCTCACTCGCGAGATGTGGGACGAGTTCGTGTCGGCTGAGCTGCCGTACAGTCCGCCGTGTTCCTGAGACAGGAGTCGACCCGGCCCGGGCCGACTCGGTGCACCCCGGGTCGTCGCCTCCCCGATGACCCGCGGACGGTGCTGATGGCCATCGGTCCGGCATGAAACCGGCGCCGGGATCGTGAGAACCGGATCCGGGAACGGCTGATCGGCAGGGCGCTTGCCCGATCGACCTGATTCGGCGGGCCGATCGTCCCCCAAGACGCCGGATACGGGCAGGGGAGGCGAGCCCGCTCCTAATTTGGTGTTCGTCGCACAAAAAGCGGGAGCGGGGGAGGAATCCTGATGGTGTCGGGGATGACGAGCCGCTCGGCGATGTCGCCGAGGCGGGCGCGGTTCGTGCGGAACTGGACCGGCAGGCTGGTCGCGTTCGGCGAGTTCATCGACGGCTACGACCTGCTCGTCATCGGCGCCGCCATCCTGTTCCTCAAGCCGTCGTTCCACCTCACCGCCGCCCAGATCGGCCTCGTGACCGCGGCGGCGTTCGTGGGCACGGCGCTCGGCCTGGTCGTCTTCGGCGATCTGTCCGACCGGTTCGGCCGCCGGGTGATCTTCATGATCAACCTGGTGGTCTTCGTGGTGGCCTCCCTCGCCGCGGCGTTCGTCCAGGACGTGTGGCAACTGGTCGCGGCCCGGTTCGTGCTCGGTGTCGCGGTGGGGATGGACATCCCGACCTCCCACGCCTTCCTCACCGAGATCGCGCCCAAATCCCGCCGGGGCCGGATCGCGGGCAGCCTGCCCAACATGATGTGGCTGAGTGGTGCCGTCACGTCGGTGGTGCTCGCGCTCGCGCTCCAGCCGGTGTTCGGTGACGAGACTTGGCGGTGGCTGTTCGGGCTGGCCGCGCTGCCCGCGGCCGCGGTGCTGGTGGCGAGGCAGTTCCTGCCGGAGTCGCCCCGCTGGCTGAGCGCGCGCGGCCGCGTGGAGGAGGCACGACGAATTTACGACGCACTCGGGCTGGAGCCGCCGAAGCGCGAGGTCTCGGAGAAGCGGAGCTACCGGATGCTGCTGGCCGGTGGTGCCTGGCGGCGGCTGGCGACGGTCACGGCCTTCTTCGCCATCCAGGCCTTCGGTGGCGCGGTGGCGACGGTCGCCGGACCGCTGATCATCAGCAGTACCGGCATCGGGGTCTCCAACACGCTGTACTTTTCCTTGCTGGGCTTCGTGGTGGGACTGGTCGCCGTGGTGGGGGGTGCCGCGATCATCGACCGCGTGAACCGGCGCTGGCTGGGCGTGTGGACTTGCCTCGGGGTGTTCGGAGCCGGGTTGGGAATAGCGTTCACCGGCGAGGGCGTCGGCCTGGTGGCCTTCTGGGTCGTTTACGCCATGCTGACCTGGTTCGGGCCGGGCGTGCTGTCCTGGGTGTGGAGCACCGAAGCGTTCCCCACCTCGTTGCGGGGCCTGGGATCCGGTATCGCGCAGTGCGTGACCCGGCTCGCGATCGCGCTCAACGTGTTCCTGGCACCCATGCTGGCGCAGAAGCACGGGATCACGGTCGTGGCGTGGTACGCCTGCGCGTTCCTGGTGAGCGCGGTGATCGTGCTGGTGTCGCCGTGGCTGGCCACCACCGGTGTCGAACTCGAGGAAACCAACAGCGTCGAGTCCGGGAAGCCGGAATGACGATGAACCACTCGGGCCGCAGCGGAACCCGGCCGCGTGAGGCCCGGCAGGCCAACACGGCCGCCGTGCTCCAGTTGCTCGTCCGGAGCGGACCGCTGGCGCGCGGCGACATCGCGAAGGAACTGTCCCTCAACCACGGCAGCGTCAGCCGGATCATCGAACCCTTGCTGTCCGCCGGTGTCGTCCGTGAACTCGTCGAGCAGTCCACCGCCGCCCGGGTCGGCAGGCCACGGGTGCCGGTGGAGCTCGACTCGGCCAGCCGGTACGCGGTCGGTGTGCATCTCGGCCTCGAACGAACCACACTCGGCTTGATCGACCTCTCCGGCCGGTGCGTCGAGACGTTCTCCGAGAACCGCGATCCGGCGGACAGCGCGGCCACCCTGCGGCACGCCGCGGAACTGGCGGCTGGGATGGCGGATGCCGCGCCGGGGCCGGTGCTGGGCATCGGGGTCACCGCCGGCGGCGAAGTGGACCGGGCGACCGGCCGGGTCGTGCGCAACGACGTACTGGGCTGGGCCGACGTCCGGGTCGCCGGTGTGTTGCGTGAGCGGACCGGGCTCGACGTCGTGGTGGACGGCAACGTGCCCGCCCTGCTGGGTGCCGAACTCACCTTCGGCGCGGGGCTCGGCAGGCACGCCGTCTCGTACCTGTTCATCGGCAACGTCACGGAGACGGGGTACCTCAGCCGGCCGCTCGGTACCGGCTCGAACGGCATCGTTCAGGGCGGCTTCGGTCGCTTCCTCGTACCGGAGCTCGCCGGTGGCGGTCACCGGCCGTTCGGCGAGTGCGGGACGGATGTGGCGTTGCTCGCCGCCGCCCGATCCGCCGGGGTGCCGGCGGCCTCGCTGACCGAGCTGATCCGCCTGGCGGACACGGATCCGGCCGCGGCCGGGCTTCTCGAGGCGCGCAGCGCCCAGGTGGCTCTGGTGGCCGACGCGGTGTACGAACTGATGCGACCGGACCTGATCCTCCTCGGTGGCAGCGGCGCGCCGTCGGACCGATGGCTCGACGCGGTGCGCGATCGCGTCGAGACGGCTCCGCCACGGGCACTGGTCCGGCCACTGGCACGGGGCAATCCGTTGGTCGTCGCGGCGGCGGGACTCGTCGTGCGCGCCTTCTTCACCGGTGGGGAGTGGTCATGAGTGGTGTGGTGGTACTCGGCGGCGCGGGCGGTATCGGCTCGGCCGTGGTACGCGCGCTGCTGGCGGAGGGACGGCCGGTGGCAGTGGTGGACATCGCGCCACCGCCGCCGGAACACGCCGACGTGCCGTGGATCCGTGGTGACGCGACCGATCCGGCCGTGATCGGTGCGGCGTTCGACACCCTCGGCGGCGTGACCGGACTGGTGCATTGCCTGCTGAGCGAGCATCGCGCCCCCTTCGCCGAGCAGACACCGGACGCGCTGCGCGCCGTACTGGACGTCGGTGCGGTGTCCGCGCTGGAACCGTTGCAGCAGCTGGTCGCCCGTGCCGGGGGAAGGCCGTGCGCCGCCGTGCTGGTCAGTTCGATCCACGCGGGCCTGGCGTGGGGCGGGCAGGCCCCGTACGCGATGGCCAAGGCCGCGTTGGAGGCGCTGGGCCGCGCGGCCGCCGTGGAACTCGGGCCGCGCGGGCTGCGGTGCAACACCGTCCGGCCGGGGTTCGTCATGGTGCCGCGTAACGCGCATCGCTGGCGTGACGCGGCCACCCGCGAAGCGTTGACCGGGCTGCAGCCGGTCGGCGAGCTCGCCGGGCCGGGCGACGTCGCGAGCGTGGTCGCCTTCCTGCTCGGCGATCAGGCCAGGTTCGTCTCCGGTGAGACCGTCACCGTGGACGGCGCGATGACCGCCGTCCTGCCCGAGCCGCCGGCACCGTGATCCCGCGACAGCCAGCCGATCGGACACCTGAGAGCCACTCTGGACGAGCCTGGGGAGTCCACAGTGGTCAGTGCCGACGAGCAGGCTTCCGCCGACATCGAAATCGATCCGAAGCACGGTCACATGAACTCGCTCTTGCTCATGATCGCGATCGCCATCGCGGTCCGTTCGGTCCTGGCGTCACGGCTGGACCGGTGGAACCTCGGTGCACCGGTCGTCATGGTCGCCGCGGGTGTCGTGATCGGCCTCGTGTACGAAAGTTCGATCGCGATCGCGCTCAATACCGAGGCCATGCTGTACGTCGCGGAGATCGTCCTCGCCGTGCTGCTCATCGCGATGCCGGTCAGCCTCGTCGCGGCGATGCTGCTCGGCTGGCTGCTGTTCCCGAACCTGCCGTGGCCGGTGCTGCTGCTCCTCGCCGGAGTGGTCGTGCCCATCGACTTCGCCCCGGCCGAACGCGTCGTGCGTGATCGCGGCCTGCCCTCACGGGTGCGCAGCGTGCTCAACGTGGAAAGCGGCTACAACGACGGAATCATTTCGCCGCTGTTCCTCTTCGCGTTCCCGCGTCATCAGGCACCGGCTACCGGGGCCCTGAGGTGGGCAGGCTCTACTCGACCTCTGTCAGCTCGCCGGTCTTGACGTCGTAGACGAAGCCGCGAACATTGTCGGTGTGGGGAAGGAAATCGCAGCGCTTCACTCGTTGCATCGACCGGCGGACGCTGTCGGACACCTCACGGAAGGCTTCGACCGCCCACGTCGGCCGGAGCCCCGTGTCGGCCTCGAGTTCGTCCTTGAAATCGTCCTCGGTGACCAGCGACAGCCCGCAGTCGGTGTGCTGGACGATCATCACTTCGCGGGTGCCCAGTTTTCGCTGGCTGAGGGCGAGAGAGCGGATCATGTCGTCGGTCACCACGCCGCCCGCGTTGCGTAGCACATGCGACTCGCCTTGGATGAGACCGAAGATTTCGAAGACTCGCACACGAGCGTCCATGCACGTCAAAACCGCCACTCGCAGAGATGGTTGCGGAGAGCGCCGATCGCCCGGCGCGACATCGCCGAGTTCGCGGTTCCGCTTGAGCAGTACGTCGATCGCGGTCATGAAACTCCTGCCGTGAGTGGAGGGCACCGCTATTCCGGATCTTGAGCGGTTGCGGGACTTTCGCCTGCCGGCGCAGGCGACCCGCTTCTGACAGCACTCTTCAACTTCTCGCGTTGTTCGTCGTTCGCCAGCACGGTCAGCTTGTGCTCGAGGTGCGGAGGTATCTCCTCGATGCCGACGTCGACACCGGACATGTGCGAGTGATCGAGGAAAGTCAGCAAGCCCCTCGCCCCTGACAGGTCCATGTAGCTCACCTTCGCCATGTTCACCGTGAGGCTCGACTCGCCATTGCGCAAGGCGGTGAAGACGCGGTCGGTGGTCAGGAAGGACAGCGGTCCGTCGATGTGGTGTGTGCCGGCTTCGTCGTGGACGATCGAGGCTTTGCGACGGCGTGACTGCACGGCATGGAAGATCAGTGCCAGCACGACGCCGACACCGACCGCCACGGTCAGATCGACGAGGACGGTGATGAGCATCGTCGCGAACATCACGACGATGTCCCCGCGCGGCGACACGTGTACCTTGCGCAGGCTCTCCCAGTCGAACATGCCGATCGCGGTCAGGATCAGGATTCCCGACAGCACGGCGAGGGGAATGTATTGGACGACGGCTCCGAGTCCGGCCACCAGCGCGAGGAGGATGACGCTGTGCGTGGCGGCCGACAGGGCGGTCCGGCCGCCGCTCCGGATGTTGACCACGGACCTGACGGTCGCGCCGGCGGCGGCCATACCGCCGAACAGTCCGCTGGCGATGTTCCCGAGGCCCTGGCCGACGAGTTCCTTGTTGCTGCGATGCCTGCCACCGGTGATGTTGTCCATGACGACCGAGGTCAGCAGCGAGTCGATCGAGCCGAGCAGGGCGATGCTGAGCGCGGGCAACAGGAGAGTGAGGAACAACGACCCGCTGAACTCGGGAACGGCGATCGACGGGATCGACTCCGGGATCTTGCCGATGTAATCGACCGCGGCGTTGAGCGAGACCGGCCCGACGCGCACGTCGTGCAGCAGCGGGCCGGCGAGCGGGAGCAGCGCGGTGATGATCACGAGCGCGACCAGGCTCGCCGGTATCGACTTGATCACCCGTGCGGACGCGAGCATGAGCACGATCGTGACCGCCACGACCAGGAAGCTTCTTCGCACCTGGTCCAGTTCGCCGATGAGGATGATCAGCGCGATTCCACCCATGAAGCCCGACACGACCGGGTGGGGGATGTAGCGGATGAGCGATCCGAGCCTGCACACGCCGAACAGGATCTGCAGTACCCCCGCCATGGCGAAGGCGAGGAACGCGCCCTCGAGTCCGTGTGCCGCGATCACGCCGGTGGCGACCACGGTGATCGGACCTGTCGGCCCCGTTACCTGGCCAGGCGTACCCCCGAAGACCGCGGCGAAGAATCCCGCGAAGATCGCGCCGTAGAGGCCCACGAGCGCGCCCTCGGACGTCCCGGTCGCGGTGATCCCGAAGGCGATCGCGAGTGGCAGCGCCACGATCGCCACTGTCAATCCCGAAAGAAGTTCTTTGGCGACTCGCTGGAACATCGGCCTCCGCCCTACGGCATGCCTCGTGTCCCCGACCCCCTGTGAGCCGAGCCGCCGACCAGACTTCCCGGCACTCCTTGAGTAAAGATGTCGTAAAGGCCAGTAAAGTCCGCGTAAAGGATCTGTAGTGGCAGGTCAGGGAGCTGCTCATTTTAGTAGGAAATGTCGGGTTTGCCGTACTCTGTGGTGATGCGTGCCGACGACATGGCCGAGGAGTTCCCCATCGTGGGGTTGGACTCCCTCGCCCTGGAAGCTGCTCAGCTCATGGCCGGGCACCGGCTGCCCGGCATCGTGGTCACCGATGCCGATGGTCGTCCGCACTCGGTTCTTCCCGCTTCCGAAGTGGTCAAGTTCCTGGTGCCCGCCTACGTCCAAGAGGACCCTTCGCTGGCCGGAGTGCTGTCCGAATCCATGGCCGACCGGGTCGCGGACAAGCTGGGGGACAAGACGGTCCGTGAGCTCCTGCCCGCCGGAAGCCCGGAGCTGGCCGTCGTCGACCACGATGACACTCTCGTCGAGGCCGCGGCGATCATGGCCCGGCTGCGCTGCCCGCTGGCCGCGGTGATGCGCGGCGGCACGCTGATCGGGGTGATCACCGCGTCGCGGCTGCTGGCGCTGGCACTGGCCCCTGCCGATTCCGCGTCCTAGGCCGGGCTACGGCTCGAACCGGTATCCCATTCCCTGTGCGGTGATGAGATGGCGAGGCCGTGAGGGATCGGCTTCGAGTTTGTGGCGGAGCTGCGTCAGGTACAGGCGTAGGTAGTGGATCTTCGCCGTGGAGGCAGGCCCCCAAACCTCGTGAAGCAGATCCTCGTGGCGCACCAGCTTTCCGCTGTTGCGCAGGAGAATCGCCAGGACTCTCCATTCGGTGGGGGTCAGATGGACTTCGGAACCCTGGTGGCGCACGTACCGGGAGGCGAGGTCGATGGTCAGGGTGGACGTCGTCAGGATCGGCGACACGGAGGTCCTGGTACGCGCCCGGCGGAGTGCCGCGCGCAGCCTCGCGAGCAGCTCGTCCATGCCGAACGGTTTGCCGACGTAGTCGTCGGCGCCCGCGTCCAGTGCCGCGATCTTGCTGTCGGGGCCGGTACGGCCGGACAGGACGATGATCGGTACGGTCGTCCGCTCGCGCAGCGCCGAGATGGCGTCGGTGCCGTCGATGTCGGGCAGGCCGAGGTCGAGCATCACGGCATCCGGGTTCCCCTCCGCGGCGGCCGTGAGCGCCGCTCGCCCGTCATCGGCGGTCTGGACGTCGTAGCCGCGGGCGGAGAGGGAGATCCGAAGTGTGCTGCGGATCCGTGGCTCGTCATCGACCACGAGGATGGTGGTCATACCGGTGTCCGCGCCGCGGCGCGGTGGGAGGGCAGCGAAGTCACGATGGCGAGACCCCCGCCCGGCATGCCATCAGGAGACGACTCGGCCATGCCGAGGGATCTTGTCGCCACGATGCTTCCCGGTCAGGCGGGACGTGGTGCTTCGCCGGCGTGATTCACGCTGGCCGCCGAAGGCGTACCGACGGGTTCGGACGCCTCGGTCGCCGCCTGGGCCGCGGCTTCCGCGGCCCGCGCCGCATCGAGGGTGGCGTCTTCGGCCACGGGGTCGGCCGGTGTGGTGGCGCGCGTGGCGGGCGACTTCGGCAGTGCCTCGGAGAAGGCGGTGGACACGCTCTGCAGTGCCGAGGTGACTTCGCTGGGAATGACCCAGAAGGTGTTGCCCGGTCCCTTCGAGAGTTCCGGAAGCATTTGCAGGTATTGGTAAGCGAGGAGTTTGGGGTCGGGGTCGTTGCGGTGGACGGCCTGGAAGACCTGATCGATGGCCCGGGACTGGCCCTCCGCCTTCAGGATGTCCGCCGCACGGTTGCCTTCGGCGCGCAGGACCGCGGCCTGCTTGTCGCCTTCGGCGGTGAGGATCTGGGACTGTCGCTGACCTTCGGCGCTCAGGATGGCGGCACGCTTGTCCCGTTCCGCGCGCATCTGCTTCTCCATCGCCTCCTTGATCGTGTTCGGCGGGTCGATCGCCTTGATCTCGACCCGGTTGACCCGCAGGCCCCACTTTCCGGTGGCTTCGTCCAGGACACCGCGAAGCTGGCTGTTGATCGTGTCGCGCGAGGTGAGTGTCTTTTCGAGGTCCATCGAGCCGACGACGTTGCGCAGGGTGGTGACGGTGAGCTGTTCGACCGCCTGGAGGAAGCTGGCGATCTCGTAGGCGGCGGCGCGCGGGTCGGTGACCTGGAAGTAGAGCACGGTGTCGATCTCGACGACGAGGTTGTCTTCGGTGATGACCGGTTGCGGCTGGAACGAGACGACTTGCTCGCGGAGGTCTATGGCCGGGTAGACCCGGTCGATGTAGGGGATCACGAAGTTGAGACCGGGCTGCAGCGTGCGGTTGTAGCGGCCGAGCCGTTCGACGTTGCGGGCGCGGGCCTGCGGCACGATCCGGACGGCGCGCAGCACGGTCATGACGGCGAAGAGCGCGAGGATGACGGCGACGACCAGCATGGCGGAGATTTCCATCGTTACTCCCGGGGGTAGACGAGTGCGGTGCTGCCGCGGATCTCCATGACGTCGACGACCGCCCCACGGGGGATCACGATGGTGTCGTCGTAGGAGCGGGCGGTCCATTCCTCGCCGCCGATGCGGACGAGGCCTTCCAGACCGGTCACTTCGCGCACGACGTACGCGGGCTTGCCGATGAGCGCGTCCACGCCGAATCGCTCCAGCTGCGGCCGGAGCATGTGCCGCTGGACCACAG
This sequence comes from Amycolatopsis sp. NPDC000009, assembly GCF_055563465.1. Classification (NCBI taxonomy): domain Bacteria; kingdom Bacillati; phylum Actinomycetota; class Actinomycetes; order Pseudonocardiales; family Pseudonocardiaceae; genus Amycolatopsis; species Amycolatopsis sp. NPDC000009. The sequence continues at coordinate 324,241 of NZ_JBVHDI010000005.1, read as the reverse complement.
GCCGCAGCAGGAGCAGGCCGACGGTGGCGGTGACGGCGAAGACGAGCAGCTGCAGCGACGGCGGCAAGCCCAAGGTCGCGGTGCCCGCCGTGATCAACGCGGCGCCGCCGAGCAGGCCGAGAGCCGCCGTGAGGGTGAAGATCTCGGCGATACCGAGCACCGCCGCGAGGATCAGCCAGATCTGCCAGTCGATCATGCCGGGACCTCCCGAACTGTTCTCTTCATCCTGTTCGGCCAGGCGCCGGTGCGACTAGGCCTGCGCCCGGCGACATTCCTTCCTCTCCGGTTGCCGGAAACCGGCAAGTTGTGGCAGCGGCCGGCCGGTTGTGAAACCGTGATGTCCGGGGGCCGGAGCTGGTAGCCCACGGCCGTATCCACGGATTCGCGCGAACGGCGACCTGAAGTCACTTTTGCCGGACGCTGGCAAGGGTGCGGCCAAGACACGGAACGGACTGCGATGACCGGAAGCGAACACGGGGAACTCGACGTCGCCGCGCTCGCCGAGCGCGCGGCACAGGACGCCGGTGGCGTGTCGTCGGCATTCCTCGGTGGATACCTCGAGATGCTCGAGGGGGTCAGCGGCACCGGACGCAGGCTGACGCGTGCCGAGCTCGACTCCCGGCGCGCACTCGGCGCGGGTGCCGCCGAGCAGAGCGTGCCGCTGCGAGCGCTGGTCGACCTCTACCTCAGCGCGAACTGGCTGTCCTGGCGGGAGCTTCCGGCGGTTGCGGCGGCGAGCGGCAAGGATCAGGTCAGCGCGATCGCCGAAGCGGTCCTGCGCGCCGCGGACGACGCCATCGTGGCGCTCGCCGACGGCTACGACAGCGCGCAACGGCTGGTCATGCGGAAGGAGGGCGCGGAGCGGCGGGAATTCATCGACGACCTGCTCTACGGCCGCAGCGATCTGGGGCGGCTGGCCGAGCGGGCCGAGCGCTTCGGCCTGCGCCTCGCGGCCAGCTACGTCGTGGCGGCCTCGCGCGCGAACCAGGCCTTCACCGACAGCGACAGCACGACCCGCCGCATCGAGGCCGCGCTGGCCGGACGGTTCGACTCCCGCGACGTCCTGGTCACGACCAAGGACGGGCTACTCCTGTGCGTCGTCCCAGGCGCCCGGGCCGACGTCATCTCGGAGTTCGCCCGCCATGTCGAAACCATGCTGCCGACCGGCCAGCGTGCCCAGGTCGGCATCGGACGGGCGCATGCGGGGCCCACCGGGATCCTGCGGTCCTACGAGGAGGCCCGGGGAGCGTTGGAACTGGCGACGTCCCTCGGTCTCACGGCTTCCGTCCTCGACGCGAGCGACCTGCTGGTGTACCAGGTGCTGTTCCGGGACAGGTCCGCGATCATCGAGCTGGTGGAACATGTCCTGGGGCCGTTGGACCGCACACGCGGGGGCGCGCGGCCTTTGCTCGACACCCTCTCGGCCTATTTCGCGACGGGTGGAGTGACCGCCGAAACGGCTCGCGTGTTGTTCCTGAGCGTCCGGGCCGTCAGCTATCGGCTCGACCGGGTCAAGGAACGCACCGGGTACGACCCACGAGACTCCGCGCAGCGATTCACCCTGGAAGCCGCTGTGCTGGGCGCACGGCTGCTCGACTGGCCCGCCCGCGCGTTGCCACCCGCGGACTGACATCGATCGGGGCCGTTGCCACGAGGGTGGCGGCACGAGCGCTTGTGGTCGCTCAGGCGAGTACGAAGTACCGCAGCCACAGGTACGGCGCGGCGACCGCGACGGTGATCAGCGTGATGATCACGCCCTTGCGGGTGAACTCCCAGAACGAGATCGGGCTGCCGGCTCGGGCGGCGATGCCGAGGACGACGACGTTGGCGCTGGCGCCGATGGCGGTCATGTTGCCGCCGAAGTCTGCGCCGAGCGCGAGCGACCACCACAGCGCTTCCGAATGGGTGGGGTCGGGGATGTCGGCGGTGAGCGCGAGCACGAGCGGGCTCATCGTTGCGACATAGGGAATGTTGTCGATGATCCCGGACAACAGAGCCGAGACGACGAGGATGAGCATCACCGCGAGGAGCGCGTTGCCGCCGGTGGCGTCGGCGGCGAGTTTCGCGAGGTCTTCGATGACGCCGGTCTTCACGAGCGCGCCGATCATGATGAACAGCCCGGCGAAGAACAACAGCGTTTCCCATTCGACGCCGGCGAGGTAGTCGCTGGTCTTCACCTTGGAGATCAGGACGAGCACCCCCGCGCCGAGCAGCGCCACGACCGAGGGCTCGATGTGGAACACCGAATGACCGATGAACGCGGTGAAGACGGCGGCCAGCACGATGCCGCATTTGATCAGCAGGCGTTTGTCGCGGATGGCTTCGCGTTCGTTGAGCGCCATGACGTCGGCGACGCGCGCCGGGTCGACGGTGAACGAGCCGCGGAAAAGGCGGGGCAGCACCAGGGTGAACACGAGCAGCTCGATCGCGACGATCGGGGCCATGTTGACCAGGAAGTCGTTGAAGGTCAGGCCCGCGCGGCTGCCGATGATGATGTTGGGCGGGTCCCCGATCAGGGTCGCGGCGCCGCCGATGTTCGAGGCGAGGACCTCGGCGATGAGGAACGGGACCGGCTTGACGTCGAGCCGGTCACAGACCAGGAGCGTCACCGGCGCCATCAACAACACGGTCGTGACGTTGTCGAGGAAGGCCGACGCGACCGCGGTGATGAGGACCAAGAGGATCATCACACGCAGGGGCGATCCCTTGGCGCGTTTCGCCGCCCAGATCGCGGTGAACTCGAAAACGCCGGTCTTCCGGAGCACCCCGACGATGATCATCATCCCGAGCAGCAGGAAGACGACGTCCCAGTCGACGCCGGTCTCATGGGAGTAGAACGCGTCCTCGGCGCCGACCACGCCGAGCGCGAGCACGATCCCGGCCCCGGCGAGCGCCGCGACCATCTTGGGGATCTTCTCGGTGGCGATGAACAGGTAGGCCACGACGAAGACGGCGACGGCGATCACGGTGTTCATGACGGACACCCTCCCGCGCGCTCGTGCGAACGCACGTCACCGGGTATCCGCACCAGCGCTCCTGCCGTCGTCAGTACGGCCCAGTCCCGGAGGGGAGCGGGCTTGCCGACCAGACTTCCCGGCGCACCTCGCGTAAAGATGCCGTAATCGCCGCGGCGGGGCAAACCCGGGGCGCGAGTGTGCCGCCGGTCGTGCTCAGCTCAGGTCGGCGAACGTTTCGACCTCGGCGGTCCTGCAAGATTGCTGCACGTGCCGTCAGAGCCCGGCGGCACGTGGGCTACACTGGTGAAAAAGTGACAGCCGTCACGTCGACACTGGGGTGAGTGAACATGTCGCACCTTCTCGCTCCCATCGGCCTCATCCTCGCCTTCGGAGCCCTCGTCGCCCTGCTCAGGGTGATGCATCAGCGGCAGGACCGGCGCTGATCTCATAAGAGAACCCTGAAATCACCAGGTGAGGTCGTTCGCACGGCGAGGGCGCTCGCGCTCCGGCTTGCCGGATCGACGTCTGGACCGCGATCTACGAAGACTTCCTCCGCGGCTCCGGCTTCTCCGCGTAGACCGAGCGTTCGATCGCCGACACCGGTATGTCGCGGCCGTGGGGGCGAAGGTAGCGGGCGGTGAATTCCGCCGGTCCGACCTGCTCGGCTTCCTGCCAGTCGTATTCCGCGAGGAATCCAGCGACCTGGTCCGGCGTCGTCCCGAAGTGCCAGAGTTTCCGCTTACGGACGAACTGGGCATAAGCCTTCTCGGCGCCATACGTGGTGGTTCCGTCCAGAAAGTTCTGGCGGAGGTAGGTGAAGACCAGCCGGCTACCGGCCTCCGCGTCGGCGAGGAACTCGAAGGTGCGGCGAACGCCGTCCTCGGTGAGGTACTGGGTCACCGCCTCCCAGATGAAGAAGGTCCGGAAGCCGGGGAGAAAGCCGTTCCGGGTCAGCTCTTCGCGCAGGTCGGCGGTTTCGAAGTCGACGGGCACGAGGGTGACGTTCCCGGGGGACGGTGCCGAGATTCTTTTCCAGTCTCGACCGCTTGCGAGCGATGTTGGCGGGAAGGTCGACTTCGAAGACCGGCAGCGTGGCCAGCTGGGCCAACCGGTAGGCGCGGGTGTCGAAGCCCGCGCCCAGGATGACGACCGCGTCGATGCCCGACTCGACGGCTTCGACGAGCTGGTCGTCGATGTAGCGCTTGCGGCAGAGCATGCTCGCCCACAAGCCGTGGGCCTGCTTCTCGGTCGCGGAGATCAGCAAGCGCCGCACCGGCCGGTACTTCGCCAGTGAGACGGCCAGGCGCCCGCCCGCGGGAAGGAGACGGCGCGCCCAGCTGTCCTCGACCAGCGGCGCGGTCTCGTACTGATCGGTCGCGACGATGATCATCGGTCCGAACGCGGTCTGATCGGCTCCTGAGCTCACTGAGCGTCCCCCTGACTCTGGTGCGGGATCACGATTCCAGATCGGTGGCCCGGCTGATTTGCCAGCGTCCGACGTTTGCGGCATCTTTACGCGCGGAGCGCCGGGAAGCCTGGTCGGCACTTCGCCCCGGACGTCGGGGTGGAGTCACCGATTCTGGGGACGGTTTTTCATGGCACTGGTGCTCGCCTTCGGCGTGGTGCTCCTGGTCAGCGTGTCGCTGTCCGGCGTCGCCGCTCGTACGATCCTGTCGACGGCATTGTTGTTCCTGCTCGCCGGTGCGCTGATCGGGCAAGGCGGCTTCGGCCTGGTCCAGATCAATCCCGGCGATCCGCTGGTGACCGCGTTGGCCGACATCGCGTTGTTCACCGTGCTCTTCACCGACGGTCAGCGGGCCAGCCTCCCGGCGCTGAAGGAAGGCTGGAAGCTGTCCGGCCGCGCGTTGGGGCTCGGCATGCCCTTGACCATGATCGGGATCGCCGTGCCGGCGCATTTCCTGGTCGGGGTCGACTGGCCGACGGCCCTGCTGCTGGGCGCGATCCTGTCGCCGACCGACCCGGTGTTCGCCGCGGCGATCGTGGGTCGTTCGGACGTGCCGCTGCGGCTGCGACGGCTTCTCAACGTCGAATCGGGGCTCAACGACGGGCTGGCGCTGCCGTTCGTGTTGATCTTCCTCGCGACCGCGTCCCACACCACGTCCGACCTGGGGGAAGTCGGGCTCGAGCTGGTGCTCGGCCTGGTGATCGGGATCGTGATCCCGGCCCTGGTCACGCTGGCGTGGCGGCTGAAGGTGCTGACCGCGGAGCCTCGGCTGCAGGCGCTCGGGCCGCTCGCGATCGCGGTCATGGTCTTCGCCGCCTGCCACCTCACGCACGCGAACCCGTATCTGGCGGCCTTCGCCGCCGGCGCGACGTTGGCGACGATGGACCGGGTCGCGGCCGAGCATTTCGAACCATTTGGCGACCTGCTGTCGGAGATCACCAAATTCGCCGCTCTGCTCGTGTTCGGTGCGTTGATCACGCCCGACCGGCTTTCGCACCTGACCGTCGGCGGATGGATCCTCGCGGTCGTCACGATCGTGCTGGTGCGCCCGGCCGCGATGATGCTGTCGTTGCTCCGGACACCGATGACCCGGCGAGAACGTTCAGCGGCGGCCTGGTTCGGGCCCAAGGGATTCGCTTCCGTGGTCTACGGCTTGCTCGCGCTCCAGTCCGGGATCCCGGACAACGAGCTGGTGTTCGACCTCGTGGCGGTCACGATCGCACTGTCGATCGTGCTGCATTCCTCGACCGACGTGCCGGTGGCGAAGGCGCTCAGCTTCGAACCGCCGGACAACCTGCCGACGGGTCATAAAGAACGCGACAGAAGTACCGGATGAGTCCGGCGTGGCGGCCATGGTGGTCGTAGGCTGGCGTGATGCATGCCAGTGAGATGGCGGAGGAGTTCCCGGTCGTGGACCTGGACTCCGACGCGCTCGACGCGGCCCGTTTACTGGCCGAACACCGGTTGCCGGGCATCGTGGTGACCGACAGCGGCGGCTGCCCGCAGTCCGTGCTGCCCGCGTCCCAGGTCGTGCGCTTCCTGGTCCCGACCTACGTTCAGGACGACCCGTCGCTCGCCGGCGTGCTGAACGAATCCATGGCGGACAGCGTCGCGAGCAAACTCGGTGGCAAGAAGGTCCGTTCCCTGCTGCCCGGTGAGCCCGCGGAACTGCCCCGCGTGAACGCGGACGACACCATCATCGAGGTCGCCGCGATCATGGCCAGACTCCGTTGTCCGCTCGTGGCCGTCATGGAGGCCAAGACCCTGCTCGGCGTGATCTCGGCGTCACGCCTGCTGCAACTGGCACTCACCTCCCCACGGTCCTGAGCCACGGAGCCGCCAGCTCGCCCGACGTTCGGCTTCTCATCGAGGCGCCACCTGCTTATCGTGGGGGTTTGGACTGTTTCGTCCCAATCGGGTGGACGGAGGTCGGTGGTGAGCGCGCGACAGGTTTCGTGGGTGACCCGGTTCCGGCGGGTCTATCTCGGCCATGGGCCGTTGACGCGGCCCTGCGATCGCCTCGAAGGCGTGATCGTCCTGATCTCGGTATGTCTCGGTCTCGCCGCCGTTCCGGTCACGATCTCCGTGGCGCAGGACGGCTACGCGGCCGAGATCCGGGGCCTCGCGGAGGAACGGGCCTCTCGGCGGGAAGTGCTCGCCACCACGCTGGCCGACGCCCCGTATCCGAACGTCGTCGCGCTCCGTGCTGCTCCGCAAGTGACCTCCGCGAACGTCGAAGTCCAGTGGCCCGGCCCGGCGGGCGAACCGCGCCGGGGCACGGTGTCCGTCCTCTATGGAACCGTCGCCGGCACGGAGATTCCGATCTGGCTTCACGAGGACGGCAGTCTTGCCACCACGCCGAGGGAGCCCGCTGACGTCGCTGCCGCGGCGGTCTCCGGTGGTGTCCTGTCGTGGCTGTTGTTCGGCGGTGCGCTGGGCCTGGCCTGCTCGGTGACTCATCGGATCGTGAATCAGGTCCGTGACCGGTACTGGGAGCGTGACTGGGCACGGTTCGACGCTCGTTAGAGAACGGCCCACGCGACGGGATGTCCGAGGTCGAGTCGCCGTCACGTGCACCAGCACGATGGTGGAACGCGAGGCCGGACGGCTTCCCGTTCGGTCACGGTCGGGCGCGGGCGGTGTCAGTCTTCGTCCATTATCCGCACCGTGCCCGCGGTTCCGTCGATGGTGATCAGCTGGCCGGTGGTGATCTCGTGGGTGGCGTTGCGGACGCAGATGACGGCCGGGATGCCGTATTCCCTGGCGACCGTCGGGCCGTGCGCGACCGGTGAGCCGGTTTCGGTGACCAGACCCGCCGTGGTCAGGAACAGCGGGGTCCATCCGGGGTCGGTGGTCGGTGCCACGAGGATTTCGCCCGGCTCGATGTACGCGCCGGCGGGATCCCGGATCACCCGCGCCTTCCCGGTCGCCTGGCCCGCCGCACCGGCCATTCCGGTCAGCACGCCGTCTTCGGCGGGCCCCGGCGGGACAAGTGCTTCCACGTCGGTTCCGTCGGAGAGCAAGGCGCCAGGGACAGCGGACCGCCGGAGCTCCCGTCGGTGGTCCGCGCGGCGCGAGGCGACCAGGTGCCGGTGGTCGGTGGCGTCGTGGACGGCCGCGCGTACTTCGTCGAGTGTGAGGAACATGATGTCGTCACGGGATTCCAGCAGGCCGCGCGACACCAGGTCGTCGCCGATGAGGAGGAGTTGCCGTCTGGAGGCTTGAATCGCGGGCAGCCAAGCGAACTTTCCGATCTCGCGCAGCCCGGTGAGCTTGCGCGACCGGCGCATGAGGAAGGTCGCGATCCGGCCGCGGACCGGCCGGCGGCGTCGTGCTCGGCGGGACAGCGTCTCGATCATCGCTTCGGCTTTTCGCGCGGCTTGGTGGAATCGCCGGTCCGGGGACTGTTCGGGGTCGTCGACCCGGAGGTAGTTGGCGATCGTGGCGAACAGCGGCGCCGGCTCCTCTTCCCAGCGGGGCATGCCGACGTCGATCTCCGCGGCCGCGCGCATACCGTATTTCTCCAGGAACTCCGCCATCCCGATGTCGGGCAGCTTCCCGGCCCGGTACCGCGCCGCCAGTTCGTCGGGTGGGGTGCCGAGGAAGACCTCGCGGTGCTGCCGCGCGTTCACCGCGAGGTTCCAGAGGAGGAGGTCCATCTCGGTGGTCACGTTGTGCGGCATTCCGCCGAGGACGGTGTCCAGTTCCTCGTTCGAGGCCACGCCCTTCAGAAGGCCGGATGGTGCGACGCTGAGGAGGATCCCGGCCATCAAGGGCCCCGTGAGCCCCAGCATGCCGTGACCCATGATCGCCCGGTGGGAATCCTCGACCACCCACCTCAGTCTTTCCACCGAGGTGGCCGAGTCCGGGGGCGGCACGATCAGGCGCCGCATCTCCTCGACCGCACGGTACGCGCGGACACGGGCCACGTCCGGGCGGGCCAGACTGGACACGATTCCGGTGACCACGCTCGGTGCCAGCGACGCGGTCGCCCTGAGCATGTTGCTCAACCGGAACGGAAAACCACGCCGTGGGGCGAAGCGTGGATCGGTCATCATGTGCTCGACCGCGCCTTGCACTCGCGGTCCGTACACCTGCAGGGACGTCGACAATCGCTTACGCATGGCCTTGTGGCGGACGAAGTCGGTCAGATCGAAATAGAGTCGTCGACCGATGGGCACCAGCCGGGGCAGCGGATCCCGCGCGTCGCCCCGGACACCGTGCGCTTGGAACCACAGCGCCGACCCGACCTTGAGCAAGGACACTCCCATGGGCGTGCAGGGGCGGAGCATCCCCTGGATGTGCCCGAACTCGAGGTACAGCCGGGTCTCGCCCGTGTCCGGCGGCGACGGGAACAGGGTGGTGATCGGCCGTGACTGCAGCAGCCACAGCACGCCGTCGGAGTCGATCGCCCACTCGATGTCCTGGGGAGAGCCGAAATGTCGTTGCAGGCGCAGGCCGGCGTCCCGGAGTTGTCCGAGCGCCTGTGTGCCGAGACAACCTCCGGCGAGTTCGGGCACGGTCCGCGCATGGTGGTCGAGGACGTAGTGATCGGGAACGACGGTACCGTCGACGATCGCCGTTCCCAGACCGGGAGCGGCGTCGATGATCATCTCGGTGCGGCAACCGGTGATCGGGTTGGCGGTGAACAGAACGCCCGCCGCCGCGGGATCGATCATCCGCTGGATCACCACCGCCATGGCGGCGTCGTCGATACCGACCGAGGCGCGATAGGCCACCGCCCGATCGGAATGCAAGGAGTTCCAGCATTTGCGGACGGCCTCGACGAGCGAGGCCGTCCCGTCGATGTCGAGAAAGGTGTCCTGCTGACCGGCGAAGCTGGCATCCGGCAGATCTTCGGCGGTGGCGCTGGACCGCACGGAGACCCGTCCGCCGCCGAGCCGCTCGTAAGCGGCGGTCACTTCCTTCTCGGGGATCTCTCGCGAGAGATACGCCTCCACGGTCAAGCAGAAGCCGTCCGGGACACGCTCGCCCGCTTTGATCATCTCTCCGAGGCCGGCGGCCTTCCCGCCCACCAGGTCGATCATCGAAGAATCGATTTCGGACAGCCGGATCAGTTTCATCTCGCGTCCTCTGGTTCCGCGGCGTCGTTGCCGAGTCGGCGTCCTGGCTGGGTGATCAGGTCGTCAGGTGACGAGCGCGCGTTCAGCGTGGTCGAGGGGCCAGGTTCCCGATGCAGGCGAAGAGAAGCACGATGGAGATCGGTGCCGACATAGCCGCTTTCCTGCCCCTCGTCGCCGTCGATAGCTGGCGTTTCACGCTAGGGGCGTTGGGTCGACGCGCATGCCTTCTCGGTGGATTTTTTATGCTTTCTCTACGCGAATGGACCGGGCGGGTGAATCCTTCGGGGCGGCTTGGGCGCGCTGGCGTGCGCAGAGACAGGCCCTCGTTCCGCCGAAGGGGCAGTGATGCCGAACAAGCCCTTTTCGTCTGGTCGAGGAGTGTCGCAGGTATCGGATCGTTTCAGACCTCTCGGGCGTGTCTCGGGCTCGCGGATGCCGGGTTCTGTCGTGTGGGTCGCGCCCGTCGGGTGGTCGCGATCTCTTGCCCGCTCGGTCGGTTTACTTGATCAAGGGGCACGTCCGCGACGCGTCCGCTTCGGTGGTCCCGATGGTGAATCCGAGCCGCACTTTCGCTGTGCGCGCACCGCCCCCCTGCACATGGACGCCGAGCGCGGTGCAGACGATCTGATCGATCCCCAGCGGCGACACCTCTCTGCGCGCCAGGGGAAGGTTGAGCTGGATGAGTTCGAGTTCGGTCGTCACCCTGACCCGGGGGAGCGCGGACAGCGCGATTTCGGTGTGCAGGCCCTGGCCGGGAGCGGCTCCGCTGAACAGTAGCGCGAGCGCGTCGGCGATCGAACCCAGTCTGCCGCTCCTGCGCTCATCAGGCTGCAATCGCTGCTGCGCGTCGACGAAGTACAGCGTCACGCCGGGCGCGACTCCGGTCGGGGCGTCACCGCCGGGTGCCGGCCCGTCCGGGCTCACGCCGCAGCCCGCGAGCAGCAAGCAAGCGGCCAATGCTCGAAGAAGTTTCACCTGGCCTCCGGATTCCGGGGCAGCTCGAGGACGAAGCGGGCGCCGGCGCCCGTGATGTCGTACGCGTCGAGGTCGCCGCCGTGCGCACGGGCGTTCTCCTTGGCGATCGCCAAGCCGAGCCCGTTGCCGGGGGTACGGGCGCGCCCGGTGTCGGCCTTGTAGAAGCGATCGAATACGTGGGGCAAGACCTCTTCGGAGAGCCCGGGGCCGTGGTCGGTCACCTCGACGTACACCTTGGCGGCGGACGTGGAGACACGCACGCGGACGGGTCGCGCGCCGTGGCGCAGGGCATTGCCGACGAGGTTGGCGACGATGACGTCGAAGCGGCGACGGTCGGCGAGCAGGCGGATTCCGTCCGGTGCTTCGAGTTCGACCTCCTCGAGCCAGGCGCGAGCACGCAGGCAGCGGTACACGGCGTCGGCGACGTCGAATTCCTCCAGCCGTAGCTGAGCCGTTCCGGCGTCGAACTGGGAGATCCCCATCAGGTCTTCGACGAGGTTCACGAGCCGGTGGGTTTCGGTGATGGCCAGTTGCGCGGATTCCCTGGCATCGGGCTCCATCCCGTCCGTGGTGGTCGCGAGCACTTCCACCACCGCGGTGAGGGTGCTCAGCGGGGTACGCAATTCGTGGGAGACGTCCGCGGCGAACCTCTTGGCGTCATTGCGCATCCGCTCCATCGTGGCCATCGACGTCTGCACGGACTCGGCCATGTCGTTGACGGTCATGGTGAGTTCGGCCAGTTCGTCGGCGCCCTTCGGTTCGGTGCGCGCCCCGAGGTCGCCGCGGGCCAGCCTGCGCGCGGTGTCGCGAAGCTGCCGGACCGGGCGCAGGACCCCGCCCGCGGCCAGCAGGGCGAGCAGGATCGACAGCGGGAGCGTGGCCGCGGCGGCGATCGCGGCCGCCCTGGTCAGTGCGTCGGTTTGCTGCCGCACACTGGTGAGGTCGTGGGCGGAGTAGACCTCGATCCCCGACGGGGTGCGGGTTCCGTCCAGCGCGGTGATCATGACGGGGGTACCGATCACCAGCCACGGGACGCCGTCCACGCTCAGCCGCTGGGTGATGAGCTGCCGGCGCAACCGGACCTCGGCGTGCAACGCCTCGGTGGCCAGGCGAGAGGCGGCCCCGTTTTCGGACCGCAGGGCCGCGTAGGTCACCAGGGTGTCCGGACCCAAAGCCGACCGCAGCCGGTCGAGTGCGTCCTGGTCCGGTGGATAGTCCAGCTGGGACGTGAGCGCGCCGAGCTGATCGGTGACGGTCTTGGTGAGCCGCTGCTGGGCGGCGTCGACCAGTGAGCTGCTCGCCGATCCGGCACTCGCCGCGCCCGCCGCCGCGGCCACCAGCACCGTGGTCAGCACGAAGGCGAGGAGCAGCCGCCCCCGCAGCCCGCGTGGCCACAGCCGCCGCGCGGTCACAACGGCCCGAACCGGTAGCCGAACCCACGCACCGTCTGGACGTAGACGGGGGTGGACGGATCCGCCTCGATCTTCGCCCGCAGCCTCTGCACACAGTTGTCGACCAGCCGCGAGTCGCCCAGGTAGTCGTGTTCCCAGACCTCCTCCAGCAGCTGCGTGCGGGTGAAGACCCGGCCGGGCGTGCGCGACAGGGTCAGCAGCAGACGCAGTTCGGTCGGGGTCAGCCGCAGCGGGTCCCCACGCACGGTCACGGTCAGCGCGGCGGCGTCGATACGCAGGTCGTCGTGCACCCGTACGTCGTCGTCGGCACTTGTGCCGCGCCGCAGCACCGCACGGATCCGTGCGTCGAGCACCGCCGGCCGCGCCGGCTTGACGACATAGTCGTCCGCGCCGACCGCCAGCCCGGTGACGACGTCGAAATCATCGCCGCGGGCGGTGAGCATGATGACTGGCACCTGGCCGTCCGCCCGGATCCGGCGGCACACCTCGAATCCGTCGATACCGGGCAGCATCACGTCGAGTACCACCAGATCGGGGGAGGAGGCGCGGAGCTCCGCGAGCCCCTTCTCACCGGTCTCCGCGACGCGCACGTCATGCCCGTGCCTGATCAGCGCCAGCTGAAGACCGCGTCTGACCAGCGGGTCGTCCTCGATCAGCACAATCGACACCATCTGTCCATTATGGATACGCAGCCGACGCGCGGCGACCGCCGACGGATTTCTGCGACAGAACTGCGACACGTTTTCCACTGTCCTCGGACGTCCGGCCCGCAGCGTGACAGCCATGATTCCCACTACTCCCGCAGCGTCCACAGTGCACACGGCCGACCACGGACACCGGGTGCCGAGGGGGCGCCTGCCCGGAATCGACGTCGTTCGCGCACTGGCGCTCATCGGTGTGTTCATCGAGCACTTTCGGATGAACGGATGGTTCCGGGCGGGACCGGTTCACGACACCGGCCCGGCGCTGCTGTACTGGGTGAACGTCGAAACCTCCTCGCGGGCGATGAGCCTGTTCGTCCTCCTCGCCGGGGTTTCGCTGGCGCTGATGACGGGAGGATCCCGCCCCTATCAAGGGAAGAGGACGCGCACGACCGTACTGCGGGTGGTCGTCCGCGCGGTGACGCTCTGGTTGATCAGCCTCTGCATCGACGAGTTCGCTCCGTCCGTCATCGCCGTCTACGCGGTACTGCTGGTGTTCCTGCTGCCCTTCACGCGCCTGCGGCCGCGGACGCTGTTCATCCTCTCCGCCATTTCCATCCCCCTTGTCACTTCGTATGCGATGTGGGTGCTTTCGACGCATATGGACTGGATGCGGACCGATACTCCGGACGGTCTCGCGTTGCTGGCCCATCCGGAAAGCTGGGGCGAATACTTCGTCACGCTCTTGTCAGTCGGAAGCGGTTTCCAATTCAGCTACGGAATTCCGCTCGTCCTGGCGGGGCTGGCCATCGGCAGGCTCGACCTGCACGGCCGGGCGGTCCGGATCAAGATGCTGGTCACGGGGTCGTGCGTCGCGCTCGGTGCCGTCGTCCTCCACCTTGCGGCAGCGAAGCTCTTCGGTGTCGACGAGCTGCTCAACGGGCGGTCGCCGGGTGATCTGGTCTGGCAAGAGGTGCTCGTGATGCCGGGCCCCAATTCCGTGTATGCCACCAGCATCGTCGGGATCGTTTTCATGATCGGTGTGGCGCTGGCCTTGCTCGGCGGTTTCCTGATGCTGACGGACCGGCGGATCTGGCAACGGCTCCTGTGGCCGCTCGCGGCGGCAGGCGGCATGACGATGACGTGGTACGCGGGGCATTTCCTCTACCAGTCGGCGATCGGCCAGCCGAAGGCCTACTCGTTCGGGTACTTCTGCGCGATAGTGGTGGTGACGCTCGTGGCATCGGTACTCTGGCGGCGCTGGGTCCGGCGCGGACCACTGGAATGGCTGGTGCACAAGGTGATCATGACCGTTGTCCCCGCTCCGAAACTGCCGTGACCCGGTCGTGCTCGACCGCCACCCCGGCAGCCCCGAGCGGGTAAGGCAGAAGTAGCGTGTTGCGAAAGCCACTTTCGCAACCTTCAAGGTTGCGAAAGTGGCTTTCGCAACACATCGGCGGGGCCGCGGAGACTGCCCCTCGAAAAGCCCGAAGCACGCCACGGAGGGCCTCTTCGGCCCACCTGCCCATCCGTCCGCGCCCACGTCGGCTTTGGCCTCAGCCGGTCAACGCGCTGACGGCCGCTTGAAACACCTTGCCGCGCTGCGCATAGTCCGCGAACATGTCCCGCGACGCCGCCGCGGGTGCCAACAGCACCACGTCACCGGGGCGCGCGAGCATGCTCGCCGCTCGCACCGCGGCAGTCATGTCCGTGTCGTTTCCCGCGTCGAATATCCGCACCGGCGTCTCGGGTGCGTGCCGGGCCAGGGCGGTGGCGAACAGGTCGCGATCCGCGCCGATCAGCACCGCTCCGCGGAGCCTGTGGGCGGTCTGGGCGACGAGGGAGTCCACCGAAGCGCCTTTGAGTTGACCGCCGGCGAGCCAGACCACGTGTTCGTGAGCTTGCAGAGAGATCGACGCCGCGTGCGGATTGGTCGCCTTGGAGTCGTCGATGTATCGCACGCCGTCGACCTCGGCGATCGTTTCCGCGCGGTGCGCGGCCGGCCGGAACCGGACCAGGCCGTCCCGTACCGCCTTGGCCGGCACGCCATAGGCGCGGGCGACCGCGCCGGCGGCGAGCGCGTCGGCCCATCCGGCCGGGCCGGCCGGGTGGATCTCGGCGGTCTCGACGAGTCGCTCAGCCACGCCAAAGGCACGGTCCACCAGCACGCCGTCGCGGACACCGAGCTGACCCGGTGCGGGCTCCGTGAGCGTGAACCCGACCTTCCGGCCGGCGGGAGCCCGGGCCAGCAGACCCGCCACCGCGTTGTCGTCGACTCCGCCGACGGCGATGGCGCCGGTCAGCGCACGAGCTTTGGCCGCGCGGTAGGCGGCCATGTCACCGTGCCAATCCAGGTGATCCTCGGCAAGGTTGAGCAGCGCACCGACCGACGGCCGCACCGAGGGCGACCAATGCAACTGGTGACTGGACAGTTCCACGGCCAGTACCCGATGGCCGGAGTCGAGCACCTCCACCACCGGCAGTCCGATATTGCCGCAGGCGATCGCGTCGACGCCGGCCGCCCGCAGGATCGACTCCAGCATGCCTACGGTGGTGGTCTTACCGTTGGTACCGGTGACCACCAACCAGGTCGGCGGGTCGGTCAGTTCGGCCGCCATGCGCCAGGCCAGTTCGATCTCACCGATCGTTTCGATTCCGCGCTCGGCGGCAGCGACGAAAAGCGGACTGTCGAGCCACCAGCCCGTGCTGGTGATCACCAAGTCGATATCCTCCGGCGGTTCGGTGAGCCCGACGGACAGTGTGAGACCAGGGATGTCCGCGAGGGCGGTGAGCCGGCCGGCATCATCGTCGGTGACGGTGACCTGGGCACCGGCCGCGCTCAGGACACGGGCGACCGCACGGCCGGTGATGCCCGCACCGGCCACCAAAACCGCCCGCTCCTCTGCCTTGAAGGCGTCCGCGGGCTTCATGGCTCGCTCCCTACGAAATCACCGATCGCGCTTCCACCGAGCAAGATCACCTCGGCCCCCGCCTCGGCCAGGGTGACCGTCGTCGGAGGCAGCAGCGCCGCTGCCCTGGCCTGGGCCGCTCGCTCGGTGAAGTCGAGATACACCGCCCGCGCGCCCAGTTCCGCGGCGAGCCGCACGCCATGTTCATCGGCTACTTCCACCAGCGGCGTCATGCTCGACCGCAGGGCCACCCCGTACAGTTCGGCGAGCCGTTCGGGGGTCAGGGCCGCCTGCACCAGTGAGATCGCGTCGGCGCCGCAGGCCTTGGCTTCCCACAGCCGGCGCTCGGAGAAGACCGGGTTCCGTAGGAGAACCGGCGCCTCCACCGCGGCGCGGACCGCGGCGAGTTCCTCGCGGCCGCCATGCTGCCAACGCTTCTCGGTCACCACGCTGACCGCGGCACAGCCTCTGCGGACAGAGCGCATCGCCTGATCCGGACGCCGTACTTCGCACACCACAGGGGTGGGACCCGATCGGCAGGCGTTGGGAAAGTCCCGGACAGGTTTCGCGCCGGCGGCGAGAGTCCTCGCCTGTCCGGTTCTGTGCCACGAGCGCGTCATCGGTGGCCGTCCGCCGGACGAACGCGAAGAGCGGTGAGCACTTGTTCGGCCATGGCCGACATCGGGGCCGCTCCGAGCGTGACGACCAGGTCGCCGGGGCGCGCCCGGCGGACCACTTCTTCGATCGTTTCGGACCAGCCGCCCGTGAATGCCTTCGCTCCGGCCGCCAAGGGGATCGCTTGTGCCAGTTCAGCTCCGTGGTGACCTCGTTCGCCTGCCGCGGTGCGGTCGAACACCTCCATGACGATCGCCTGGTCGGCGAGGGCGAGCGCCGCCGCCGCTTCGGTTCGGAAACGCCGGGTCCGGAAGGTGCCACAGGGCTGGCACACGGCGATGAGACGGCCACCGCCCGCCACGTGACGCAGTGTCCGCAGGGAGGCGGCCAGCGCCGTGTGGTGGCCCGCGTAATCGTCGTAAACCCGCACACCACCGGCGAATCCCTTGAGCTCGAATCTCCTGCCCACACCCGGGTAGGTCCCTAAGCCCTCCATCGCTTTCTCCGCGGAGACGCCCAAGCGGGTGGCGGTCAACAACGCGGCAGCCGAGTTGAGCCCGAGATGCGCGCCGGGAACCGGCACGGTGACCTCGCCGAGTGGTGTGCCGTCGAGATGTGCGTGATAGCGAGTCCTGGTCGCCGATGAGGACAGACCCGACACCCGCAGGTCCGCGTCCTCACGCTGTCCGTAGGTGTACACGGCCATCCCCCGCCCCCGCGCGTGCACGGCGAGCGCGCGGCAATGGGGATTGTCGGCACTGGTAACCACGAAACCGCCCGGCTGGACCTGACCGCAGAACTGGAGGAACGCGGCCCGCAGACCGGCCATGTCACCATAGGTGTCCAGATGATCGGTGTCGATATTGGTGACGACCGCGAATCGTGGGTCGTAGTGGCGAAACGACCGATCGCTTTCGTCGGCTTCGGCCACGAACAGATCGCCTCGCCCGTGCGCGGCCGACCCGAATCCGATCAAGTCGCCACCGAGCACAAAGGACGGATCGAACCCGCTGTGGCGCAGCGCGGTGACCAACATGCCGGTAGTGCTGGTCTTGCCGTGCGTCCCCGTGACGGCCACGCTCCGATAGCCGGCCATGATGGCCGCGAGCGCCTCGGCGCGGTGCAGTACGCGCAAGCCGCGCCGCTTGGCGGCGACAAGTTCCACATGATCGTCGGGAATGGCCGTGGAGTACACCACGGTGTCCGCATCGTCCACTGCGGACTCACCATGATTCGAACGCACGGCGCAGCCCAACGCGCGCAGACGCGCCACCGACGGCCGGTCGCCCCACTCGCTGCCGGACACAGGGAAACCTCTGCGCAGCAGTATCTCCGTGAGACCGCTCATCCCGACTCCGCCGCATCCGACGACATGCACACGCCCAAGATCCTTCGCTGTCAACGTGTTTACGTTCATACTGATTCCTCCTTCGGCGGCCGTGCGTTGTTGCGGTATGACCAATCGCTGTCCCGATGCCCGCCGTCAGCGATACAAGGGCCGAGCATGAAGAAAATCGTCATTGCCGAGGGCATTGCCCGGACATGTGGAGCGAAGTCGGATCCATTCGTGTCCGACCGCCTCGTCGCGGGACACGCTAATGAGACTTGCGACCACTTTCGCGTTGGTGCTCGATGTCGAGACTCCATCACGACTGTCGTCGATACGTCCACGCCATGTCGCAGTTCTGTGTCAGCAGGAGGGTCTGTCCCTCGGCACCGGCGCCGGCGGTCCCGATCCGGCCGACCAGTGCCGCAACTCGACAACCGCATCGTCGAGACTTATAGCCACGTCGTCCTGAAGTCGAGCGACGCTCGCTCCGCTGTCTCGAGCGCCGCTGGCGCAAAGCACACGGGTGTTGGCCGACCGGATGCGCCACAGCCGGCTGGATCTGCGCGAAGCCTCTTGACCCCCACTGCGCCACGGTGGCGGGAAAGCAGCGGTGAAAATCGGAGTAGCTGAGACGTTTCCCTGCCTCGCTTCACCGCGAGCCCTCGGCCTGGCGCCTGCTGCTGATCATCGAGCAGGCAGCGCAGCGAGATCGATCCTCCAGCAGAGGGGCCTGAATCGATCCGCCGTAAAGCGAAAAAACCCTCCCTGACCTGCGGAAGTTTCCGCTGATTCGGGAGGGTTTTCGTACTGTGGAGCTAGGGGGCACGAACCCCTCCCCCCTCACTGCCAGGCAGGTTCTGGCAGGGCTCTGACCTGCGATTATCGAGAGCCCGCTGGTCGACTGGAGCAGTCGTGCTCCGGTCGATGCGGTTCGGTGTTGTTTGGGTGCAGCCGCAACCGACGTCGTGCTCCAGAACTGCTCCAGGAAATTGGTGTGAGAGGCCAGATTGACGGTAGAGGTGGTGGGTAGATGTCGTTACTACAGAGAGGGATTGCTACGGACGTTCTCCAGGCCCGCACCGCTCTGTCTCGGATGCTAGCTCCGAGACAGAGCGGTGCAGCAGCAGGAACGAGACGGAGCAGGCAGGCTCCGTCTCGCTCATGCGCGAAGGCAGGAAGAAGGTGGGGTGATCGCAGGGGAGCTCGACGAGAAGTCGGGCCTGGCCCGTCCGGCCATCGCTCGCGCCGAGGCGGAGAATGACGTTGCGACCGCGACCATTGCCAGGATCGCTCAGGTGCTGGGCAAGGTTGAGATTAGGGACGACGACTGTAGCTGCGAGTGGATCTGTTCACGGCCGTCGTCGGTGCTCTTCGGTATGGTCACCCTGTCTGCGGCGAAGGGATGGATCATGGCGCTGACGACCTCTCTGGCGGGCCGAGTTCGCAACACGAGCCTGCCTAAGAGCCACGCGCTCCTGCCGCTCCTCGAGGCGATCGTCAACGGTATCCAGTCGATTGAGGCGCGATACGAGTACTCCGCGGTGCCCGGTCGGATTGATGTGCGGGTGCATCGCGACGCGCAGGCCGAGTTCGACTTCGGTCCATCGGGCCCTGGGCGTGTCCCTGTGAAGCCGATCGTCGGCTTCACAGTCGAGGACAACGGTGTGGGGTTCACGGCTGAGAACATGTCCTCGTTCGAGACGTTGGACAGTGGCTACAAGGCTGATCTTGGCTGTCGCGGCGTCGGCCGGCTGCTGTGGCTCAAGGCCTTTGACAGGGTGTCGGTACGCAGTGCGTACGAGGACGAGGGCGGGCAGCTGCAGGGACGCCAGTTCAGGTTCTCGGTCGATCGCGAGGTCGAGCACGACGGCGACGCGGACGGGTTCACGGGCACTGGCGCGGTGGTAAGCCTCGACGGTTTCAAGAAGTCGTTCCAGCAGCACGCGCCGAAAGGCGTCGACGCCATCGCGCGCGAGGTGTTCGAGCACTGCATCTGGTACTTCCTCCGGCCCGGTGGCGCGCCTGGTGTGACGATCACGGACGACGACGAGTCGGTGACGCTGACCGACCTGATGGACGAGTTCGTCGACTCGGAGATGTTGCCTACGGTGATCGAGGTCAGGGGCAAGAAGTTCGACATGCTGAACCTTCGGCTCAGGTCATCGACACGCAACTCCGTCCCCCGCCTCCACTGGTGCGCGGCGAGCCGCGTCGTCATCGAGGAGAACCTGAGCGGGAAAGTGCCGGGACTCCACGGCAAGCTCAAGGACCAGAAGTCCGGTGAGTTCGTCTACGCGTGCTATCTGACATCGGATTACCTTGACGACCGTGTCCGGTCCGATCGGACGGCGTTCGACATCAGCGAGCACACCGCTGGGGAGACGCTCGTCGACGACCTCTCGCTGGACGACATCCGGGACGTCGTCTACGAAGAAGTCGGAAAGATCCTGGAAGAGCCGCTCAAGTCGGCGCGCGAGCAGGGCAAGCAGCGCCTTCACGACTTCGTGAGCAAGCATGCTCCGCGGTACCGACCGGTCCTGGCCAAGATCGAGGAGCGTGGGATCACGGTCGATCCATCGGTCAAGGACCAGGACCTTGAGCTCCTGCTTCATCGGCACCTGCAGAAGATCGAATCCGAGGCGTTACTTCAAGGACAGGCGATCTTTGCGGAAGCCGATTCGGAGTCGGCGGAGGACTACGCGGAGCGGCTCGCGACGTACCTCAGCACCGTCAGCGAGATCAACCAATCAGACCTGGCCGCCTACGTGGCGCGCCGCCGAACGGTGCTGGATCTGCTCGAGCGCCTGATCCGTGCGGACAAGGACGGAAACTACAGCCGAGAGGACGCGATCCACACGTTGATCGTTCCCATGCGGACAGACTCCAATGAGGTCTCTTCCGAGGGATCAAACCTGTGGATCATCGACGAGAGGCTTGCTTTTCACGACTACCTCGCGTCCGACAAGACTCTGAAGAGCATGCCGATCACGGGGTCCGTTTCCACCAAAGAACCCGACATACTCGCGACGCGTCTCAATGACTCGCCGGTGCTGGCAGCGGAGGGGCAGAAGCTGCCGCTGCCATCGATCGTCGTGGTCGAGATCAAACGTCCGATGCGCAAGGACGCCACCGAGGACAAGAATCCGATCCAGCAGTGCCTCGACTATGTCAAGAGGATCCGCGCAGGCGGCGTGATGACCGCGACGGGAAGGCCAATCCCGCCGACGCACGAGCCGCCAGCCTTCTGCTACATCATCGCCGATCTCACGGCGAAGATGATCGAGCGGTGCGAGATCTCAAACCTGCGGCCGACACACGACGGCCTCGGATATTTTGGCTTCAATGACTCCGCCAAGGCCTACATCGAGGTCATGAGCTTCGACGGGCTGGTCAACTCGGCCACGGAGCGGAACCGGGCGTTCTTCGACAAACTGGGGCTACCCAGCTAGGCGCAGCACTCGGACCGATTCTCCGCAACATCGGCATCGCCTTCTTCACGCGCAGGTGATCTGCCGTGCTCGTCGAGCGCGAGCGCAAGAAGCGGCCTCCTTGGCATACATGCCGAGTTCACCGGCGACGAACCCTCGCGCCCCAGGCCATTGGGACCACTCGGCGTCCTCGTTGAACAGCTACAAGAGTGGACCTATCAGGCGACGCCTGTACCCCACGCACTGCATTCTTTCTTGTTCGAGTGGATCATCGTGCCGCATACCTGTATGCGGACGACACGGCCTTCGGTGATGTTGCGGCTTCCGTCCGGAGTGCCGAGTTCGTGCGTCTTTTCGGTCCCCGTGATCCTGTCCTTGTCCAAGACGTTCCCGTAGCGGTCGAGTACCTCCACGTTGACATAGACCTTGCCCGCGACGGGGTAATTGTAGATGACGAGAAGCTCATCGTAAGCGTGGAATACGGCCCAAAGTTGCGCGTTCTTGAGCTCTCCGCACTCAGCCTCGCGGGTGATCCACACGGTGGCGTTCTTGCCGCCCTTGTCGCTCGGGTACGGGCGCTGGAAACTATCCCGGCAGCCGGTATCTGCCTGTGCCGGTGTCTGGCCGATAGCCAGGGGAGTGATCAGGATGGCTGCAACTGCAAATACTCGCAGTGCAACCCTGCTGAGAAACGTTTTCACTTTGACTTCCTTCCGTCGGTTAGCTCGGGTCGTGCTGCCGCAGGCCTCAGCTCTACCGCCCGGATTGTGAGCGGGAGCGTCACTGCTTGATTGAGACCGCGAGAACTGGTAACACTGGCCCATTCTCGCGGTCTCTATGGTGGCCGACGCCTTGATGGCCGCGGCCGCACAAGAGAATATGGCGGCTGGCCGGACTCGGCCAGAAGTTTGCGTCCCATCGAAAACAGTCCATTGAGGACCTTTCTTCCGGTGCTCCAAGCATCGCTGATTCCCAAGCTGCGAGAGGCTGAATTGGCCCAGCCTCTGCCGCCCCGTCGGAGTCGGCACGACCACTTGCGCCGCCGTCGGGCACATCGCGGCCGCGCAGGACGACGACGCTGTTGAGGCCGGCGGACGTGTCCGGCCCGTCAATCCCGGTGGTCGTGGCTACCCCAGGAGGGATCAGACCGGTTTCGTAGTCGATCGTGACGAGCTGAGCCCGGTCCCGAGCGCCGAGTAGTCGAGGGCTGGGGCCTGTCGCCGCGGTCTGCATCGCGCGTTTGGTCACGGCGGGCGAGAGTGATTCGGGTAGGTCGTCGGAGATGGTGGAGCCGGCACGTCGAGGGGGAGGAAGCGCGCCGGCCCCGCGGACGCCTGTCACATCGCGACCAGGATGTCGTCGCGAGACAGTATCTGTTGTGTGGACTTCTGATGTGGATCATTAGCTTCGCCTTCACGACGTTCGAGTGCCCCTGCGCTGTGGATCCGGACGGCGGAGCGAGGCGTGTGCTCCGTCGTGAAGCTCGTCTCGTCTGGCGGTGATCGGCTGAGCGTGGTTCGGCCACCCGGAGCGGGGTCGAGACATGGATGCTTCGGCGACGCCACAGGGTGACGGGAAACCGCAAGGTGATCGTCAGGTGCGCGTGCTGCCCGGGGTCGCGCTGCTCACCGGTACCAGTGGCTACCTGCTGCTCGGTTTCGTCGGCTCAGTCGGCGGAATGCCTGTGCTCATGGCCGGATTCGTGTTCATCGGCGTTGGCACCTTCGGCGCCCTGGGCACCAATCTCGTCGTCGGCTCCGTTCCGCCCGCACGGGCGGGCTCCGCAGCAGCCTTTCCTCCATCAGCGGTGACCTGGGCAACGCGCTCGGGGTGGCCACGCTCGGAAGACTCGGCGCCGCCGTCTACCGAGGCAGGAGCGAGTATGGAGAACGCGGTGGTGATCGCCCAGGGCCTGTCCGCCCAGGCCGCCGACGGCTTGATGGCCGCCGCCGGCGAGGCGTACATCAGTGGGCTCAACGTCATCGGCATCGCCTGCGCCGTCGTCACCGCGGTCATCGCGTTCACCGTGCTGCGCGAGCGCAGGCAAAAGGGGTGAGCCTCCCTCACTCGCCACCGCGCCCCGGGGAAGGGAAGGGGATTCCCGCGTGCGCAGGGACGAGGATCGTCTCCACCTGTACGTCGATCTGGTCCACGTGCCAGGTCCGCCTGAGCGGGGAGGACTCCGGCGGAAGGTCTCCAGTGCCCGGACTTCGGGACCAGCCCGGCCTGCGCCGGGAATTCTCGCCATGGGCGTCGGCACGACCGACCCGGAGAGGACTAGCTGGACGGCTTCCCGTTCGGTCACGGTTCGCTGCGCTTCCGAGTGGCGTCGGTGTTCTCGGGTTGCAGGCCCCGGCGCTGATGATCCACTGGATATCCGCCGGGCCGGCGCCGAGGTCGCGCATCAGCACGGGGATCGCCAGGTTCACCACGGTGTTGTCGATGGTCAGCACCAGCAAGCTCAAGCAGAGCGCGCCGAGGATCCACCAGCGCCGTGGGTGCGAGGTTCCGGGTGTGTGCATGGGTTTCTCCGCGGGAGAAGGTGACCTCGGGACCCTGGCGGGCCCCGAGAACAAGGGAACGTCGGTCTGATTCGGCAGATCAACGCTGGTCGACGGCCGCGCTTTCGTCGTAGACGGCAGCGAACCGGTCGATCTGCCATAGCTGGCTCAGCAGGACGAGGGGTCACCCCGAAGATCGTCGGCCATGCCTCGATGACCACCATGCCGTAGACCAGAAGCCCAGCACCGGCCGCCGCCAGCAGGAGCAACAGGCGCATCGCCGTCTTATGCCTGGCAAGGGCCGTGGACTTGCCCGCGGACCACAGTTTTTCGCCGTAGATACCCTTTTCCGCCCACCTCACCGGGTGGTGGACGGGCTTGAACGCGCGTGGATTGAGCCACATCCACGCGATCCCCGGCGCGATGATCGCCAGGGCCCACCATCCCAGGGTCTCCCGGAAGAAGACCGGCGCGAGGATCGGCACCAGGCCGGCCATCCGGGTCCAGACACTCCACGGATTCGCGTGCCGCTTCCACGCCTCCTGATTCTTCAGTCCGAACGTCGCCGCGACGGCTTCGGTGGTCTTCATGCCAACTCCTCGAGTCTGATGAGGCGGCCGACCCTGTATCCAAAATATGAAAACAGATTCAGAATCTGTTTTCAACAGTTGTCGTAGTGATCGCAGGCACAGGCTGCCGCCACGCTTGAGTGGTCCGGGGCGCCATCTCCCATGGGGGAGCGCTAAGCCGGGACTGTTCCAGTAGAACCGGGCGGTGGACGGGAAACTGATCGGCCTGGTGTCACTGCGCGACAGCGTCCGGCCCGAATCCCGTGAGGTCCTCGACGCGTTGCGTGCGGACGGTGTTCGCCGCATGGTGCTGCTCACCGGGGACAGCCCGGACACGGCCGCCGCGGTGGCCGCGGAGCTGAGGATCGACGAGTTCCGCGCACGCGTGATGCCCGAGGACAAGCAGGACGTCGTCAAGCAACTGCAGGCCGAAGGGTTCGTGGTCGCGGTGGTCGGGGACGGCACCAACGACGCACCGGCGCTTGCGCTCGCCGACATCGGCATCGCGATGGGTGTCTCGGGGACCGACGTGGCCGTGTAGACCGCGGACGTCGCGCTTGCCGCCGACGACCTGCGTGCCCTGCTCGACCTCCGAGACCTCGGGCGGCGCACGATCAGGACGATCCGGCAGAACTACGGGATGTCGATCGCGGTCAACACCGCCGGACTGCTCGTCTCCGCCAGCGGCGCTCGCCCCGGTGGTGGCCGCGATCCTCCACAAAGCCTCCTCCGTCGCCGTCGTCGGCAACAGCTCCCGCCTCATCCGCTACCGCGTCCCCTGAGGCCGGAGCCTGAAGGCTTTCCCGGACTGTCCCCATAGTGGTGTCCTCAGCGGCCGTTGTCGGGCAGAGTGCCGGTCTGGGCGAATTCGAGTCGTTTGGCTACGTATTCGACGAGTGGATGGCTCGGGAATTACTGGCCGTCCCGTTCGAGCGCTAGGTGGATGAGGCGGTTGCACTGCGTCAGTGAGCGCCAGGCCCAGAACGTTCTGGCCTCGCTCGGGCGAAGGACGAAACGCGAGGACCCTGCGAATCAGTTTCCCGGTGCGCACTGCGGACGGCGTCGCCTGGTGTCCGATTGGCGCTTTCATGCGGATGAAAGCCGCGTGAAAGCCGCGTTCCTAGCCTTCCATGGTGGAGGCAGGGGACGAGAGGGGATCCGGGTGGGCTTCGAAGTCGATCCAGCAAAGTTGCTGGAGGTGAGTGACGAGATCGGGAGGATCAACACCGGGCTTCGGTCGGTGAGCGGGCAGGTGGCGCACGCCGTAGTGACCCAGCTGGACTTCGGCGGTGACCGGTACCAGGACTACGGCGCCGTGTACCTCGACGCGAGTGGGGAGCTGGCGGGTCTGGCCGGCCGGCTGGTCCATGAGGTCGACGAGTTTTCCAGCCTGCTGCGGGAATCCGCCGGTGTCTACGACGAGACCGAGGTGGACTTCGCGTCACGGCTCGATGGCCTGCGCGAAGGGGGCGACTGATGGCTTGGTGGGACGAGGCCAAGGCGAGGTACCGGCCGGCGGGTCCGAACGGGCAGGTCAGCCCGAGCGACGAGGAGATCAGGGCGATCCTCGATGACCCCGACGTCTCCGACGAGACGAAGCGGGAGCTCATCGCCGCGTGGAGCTACGACTACGCGACGGGCTACATCTGGGGCGACATCATCACCCAGGAACGGACCGGGTACGACCCGGACAACGTGCCGGACGAGGTCAAGGAGTACGTCGAGGAGTACGACGCCCAGGAGTACGTGGACAACTACGCCGCGAACGCCATCAACAACGGCGCGTTGAGTCAGGCGGTCAACGACGCCGCGACCATCGCGACGTACGCCGAGGAGCACCCCGGGGGCCCCGGTGCGCTGCCCGGGTCCGGCAACCCCGGCGCGGACATGCAGGCCGCGATCGACCAGGCGGAGAACGACCGCAGGTACGCGGACGACCTGGTAGAGCAGCGCGAGGACGCCCGGCAGCTTCAGTCCTACGCGGACAACTTGAGGGCCACCGGCAGCACCGGCGCCGCGAGCTCGGAGGAGATCTTCGACTCCGGCGAGATCGGGCTGGACTTCTTCAAACTGTTCTGGGGGAGGTACTGCCGGTACGCCAGCGGCGGATCCCGGGTGGGCGCCCGTGGTTCGGGCAATGGCGGCGGCACGTCCTTGACCGGTAACCCGTTCGCCGACAAGTGGATCTTCAAGGCCCGGTACAACGAGCAGCGTGAGGTGGTGTTCAAGCGCATCAGTCTCCAGGCCGACCAGTACGCACAGGCCGTCGGCCGTCTCCAGCGTCACGTCGACGAGCTCATCACGGCCCAGGGCGACCTGTTCGCCGATTGGGAGGGGGAGGCCGCGGACACCGCGTCGTCGCGCTACGACGACGCGGTGGGCCGGGCCAGGGCCCTGATGAAGGAGCTGGCCGACGCCGGCAAGGTGCTGATCGAGGTCCGCGGCGCGCTGGAGCAGATGTGCGTGACCAAGGCGCAGACCGTGAACGGCCTGTTCTCGTCGAACATCAACGGGATCGGGCCGGATATCGTCGACCGGCTGATCACGGTCGCCAAGGGCGGGGCGAGCGACGAGGACATCCTTTACGTGGCCTCGCAGTTCGGCATACCGGCCGATCAGGAGTGCCTGAACATCAGCGACGACGTCAAGGCCGAAGTCCGGCAGTCGGCGGCCGAGTGGTGCGACGGCAACCTGGTGCCGGTGGTGGAGACGAGGGTCGAGGCATTCTGGGACGTCTGCGACGCCACCGACGAGGGCTTCGAGGAGATCCTCGGCGTGCTGCGGGAGATGCTCGAACAGGGCGCGCGGGCCGGTTCCGGCGAGCGGCGGGGGGTGATGCCGCGATGATCGAGGAGGAGCGCGTCGAGCGGATGCGCGCGCGGGTCGCGGACCGGATCGACGGCAACCGGCACCGGATCGCGGCCAGGGCCGAGCGGTGCTACGCGGCGGAGAAGGCCGGCGCGGAGAAGACCGCGGCCTTGACGCAACGCTGGCGCAAGCGCGTCGCCGCGATCCGGCGCAGGGCGGAGGACCGCTGCGACGCCTTCGCACCACCGAGTTCACGACGGCCTCGGGAGTTCGATTTCGAGCCGGACTGGGACGAGGATCCGGGCCCTCGGCGGCGCCGGTAGTCCACGCGTGTTCATGTCGCCAGGGTGCGAAGCGGCAGAGATGGATGACTCAAGGAGTTCGATGACTCAGCCCGGCCCTCCGGGGGCATTCACCCGACCTGGGCATCAGCCGTACCTGCAGCAGTACTTTCACCAGCAGGGCGCCGGCTGGGGGCAGCAGCCACCTCTGCCTCCGCGCAAGCGGAAGACCGGCCCACTGATCGTGGTGCTGGCCATCGTGCTGATGGTCGTCGTCGGTGGCGGCGGGGTCTTGCTGTACCTCGGACTGAGCGATTCCGGCAAGGCGTCTCCGGGAGTGGACGCCTCCCAGGACCTGGAGAAGGCGCCGGGCGGGTGCGCGGTGCTCGCCGAGGCCGAGGTGGCGCCGTACATCCCCGGCCGGATGAACTTCAAGCCGCTATCGGGCAGCACCTCGTCGGACAGGTCCGAGCAGGGCCAGTGCAGTTGGAACAACAACGACCACTACATCAAGGACAGGGTCAATGCGGCGTTCGTGATCGTCACCAGCTACGTCTTCCACGCCACCCGCGAGAAGTCGGGAGTGGACGCCGCGAAGGAGCACTTGAAACGCCGGGTGCCGAACGGGACCGAGGTGGGTGTGCAGGGCGCCGAAGACGCCCGGCTGGTCGCCCTTGCGAAGAACGGCAACCAGGCGAAGGTCGCGGTGCGCTACCGCAACGTCGTCTACCTCCTCGACTACCTCAACAAGACCGAGGGCGTTCAGGTCCAGAGCAGGCTGACCGAGCTGGCCGCCGTCGTCGTCGGCAAGGTGGTGCTTAAGGGCTGACCGAGGACTGCGAGATCCCGGTGGGCGGCGAAAGGGCCGGGCCGACGGGCCACCCGCGGTTCATGGTCGACTCAAGCTCGGTGGCCTTGGCCGGGACCATTGGCGCCCAGGCGTTCGAGCTTCGCCCGGATTTCGGCGGCTTGGGGGACGTCGAGGTCGTGGTAGAAGGCGAGTACTCGTAGCCAGTGCCGGCGGGCCTTGTCGTGCTCGCCCAGTTCGGTGTGGACGTCGCCGATGCCGGCGTGGGCGTGCGCCAGTTGCTCGCGGTGGCCGGCCTCGGTAGCGACGGCCAGTGCGTCGCCGTAACAGCGGAGGGCCTCGGCGTGGCGTCCCGCGGACGTGTGGGTGGCGCCGAGCGCGTTGAGTGTCTCGGTGATCAGTTCCGTGTCACCGATGGCACGGGCGAGTGTCGCCGCTTCCTCGTGGTGGCGCAAGGCCTGTTCGCCGTCGCCTCGTCGCCGGTACACCACCCCAAGAACCCTCAGGCAATCCGCTTCCTGGGTGCGGAAACCCGCCGCCCTGGCGAGGCGCAGACAGCGCTGGGCCTGGTCGAAGGCGTCGTCGTCGTGTCCGATGTGGAGATACATCTTGGCCAGGAGATTGACCGCGTTGCATTCGATGTGTTCGTCGTGGTTCTCTTGGCACAGGGCGAAAGTCACATCGAGGTGATGTCTGGCTTCTTCGGGAAGGCCGAGGCTCAGCAGGTTCTGGGAGTGGTTGATCCTGACCGCGCAGTGCAGATACCAGCTTTCGTCCGGGTCGGTCAGTGTGAGTGCTCGCTCGAACCTGCGCCGGGCCTCTTCCAGCTCGCCCTTCTTCCCGTACACACAGCCGAGAAAGCTCAGTGTCGCGGCCTGGAATCCTTCATCCCCGGTGCGTTGGAACGCGACCATTGCCGACTCGAGATGGTCGATCGCTTCGCGGTCCCGGCCCCGGCGGGACATCGTGACACCGAGTGCGCGTCGCGCCTTCGCTTCCGTGCGTTCGTCATTCAGGGCACGGGCGGCGTCGACCGCGCGAGTGTGCAGGGCCACGGCATCGTCGTAGTAGCCGCCGGTGTCGAGGTAACGCCACACGGTCTCCGACAGGTGGATCACGGCTGCCGGTCCGCCTTGCCCGCAGACCTCCAGCAGGTTGGCCCGCTCGGCGTCGAGCCAGCGCCGCGCGTGGTCGTAGGTCGAGAACAGCGGTGCTTCCCCGTGGGGTGCCGGCGTCTTCGGCCTTGGGGCGTAGTCGTCTCGCGCGATGACGTCCATCGCGGCCGAAGCCGTGAACAGGTAGTGGTCGAGCAGCCTGCTCAGCGCGGCTGCGCGTTGGTCGGCGCTGTCGGTGGATTCGGCGAGTTCGGCGGCGTACGCCCGCAGCAGATCGTGGGAACGGTAGCGGCCGTCGGAAGACTGATCGACGAGATGGGCCCGCCGCAGCACGTCCAACGCGCGGCGTGTCTCCCGTGGCCCGATGCCGGCGAGGGCCGCCGCCGCGTGGTCGTCCGTGTCGTGTCCAGGATGCAATCCGAGCAGCCGGAACAGCCTGGCCGCCACCGCGTCCAGTTTCTGGTAGGACCACGAGAACACGGCGCGCACGGCGGTCTGCGGATCGCCGTCGACGTCCAACAGATCGAGCGCGTCCTGCTGGCCGGAAAGCTCGTCGACGAATTCGCCGAGGCCGCGAGCGGGCCGTGATCGGATCAGCTCGGCGGCGATCCGCAAGGCCAAGGGCAGCCGAGCGCACCGTTCCACCAGCGCGCTCGCCGCTTCCGGCTCGGCGTCCACCCGGTCGGTGAGCAGTTCGCGGAGCAGAACGCGGGCGTCCCCGCTCGGCAGCCGATCGAGATCGAGCCGGTGGGCGCCCTCGCGGGCGACGAGGCCGGCCAACGCGTCCCGGCTGGTCGCCATCACGAAACACGACGAGCTACCGGGCAACAGGGGACGCACCTGCTCGACCGTGCGGGCGTTGTCCAGCACGATCAACATCCGGCGCCGCGCGACGAGGGTGCGAAACCGTGCGGCGCGTTCGGCGAGGTCCTGCGGAATCGCCGCGCCGTCCAAGTCCAGCGTGCGCAGGAAGCCCGCCAGCGCGTCTTCCGGTGAGACCGGCTGGTCTGGGCCATATCCACGCAGGTCGACGTACAGCTGGCCGTCGGGGAACCGATCCCGCACCCGGTGCGCCCATCGCACGGCCAGCGCCGTCTTGCCCACTCCGGCGGTTCCGGCGACAGTCGAGACCAGCGCGGGCTCCCCGGTGGCGAGGAGGCCGTCGAGCTCCGCGAGCTCGGCGTCCCTGCCGACAAATCCGCGCACATCCACCGGCAACTGAGCGGGAACACGCACGTGCGGGACCTTCTCGTCCGGCCCCAGTGTCTCTCCCGCGAGCATGCGCTGGTGCAGATCACGCAACTCGGGCCCCGGGTCCACGCCGAGTTCTTCGACGAGCGTGTCCCGTGCCGTGCGATACGCCCGCAACGCTTCCGCCTGCCGTCCAGCGCGGTACAGGGCGGTCATGAGCAGGCCGTGCAGCCGCTCACGAACCGGATACCGGTGCACCAGATCCGTCAGTTCGCCGATGATCGCCGCGTTCAGTCCGCAGGCCAGCTCGGCCTCATAGAGCGTCTCCAGCGCGACCGACCTCAGCTCGCCGAGCCGCTGTGCCCAGTCGGCGAGCAGCGGGACGTCCACGTCCCGGAACGGGTCGCCGTGCCACAGGCCCAACGCCCCGCGCAGGAGGTCGACCGCCCGCTGTGGATCCTCGTCCGCGACGTCTCGCGCCTCCTCGAACAGCGATACGAACCGCTCCGAGTCCAACTCTCCCGGCAGCACCCGCAGCCGGTAGCCCGCCGCGTCGAACGACAGCCGATCCGGCTCCGCGAGCACACCCCGAAGCCGATGAACGTGTAGCTGCAGCCGCTGCCCGTACCGCGGATCCCGCCGTTCGCCCCACAACGCGCCGGTCAGGACGTCCACCGCCACCGGCTGGTTCGCTCGCGCGAGCAGCACCCCGAGCAGGATGCCCTGCAACCGTCCCGCCGGCGCCTCGGCCCGCCCGTCGCGTCGGACCAGCATCGGACCCAACACCTGAAATTCCACCGTGCCCGCCCCTCTGACCGCTCACGGACAACAGTGTGGCGCACGGGCTCCAAGCGCGGTCCCCGCGGAGCCGCGGGACGCTGAGTCATCGCTGTCGCGAAATCGCTGGAGATGCGCGCTCCTCACCGAGATGGCGGGAGCCGTCATGTCGCCGGGGCGGATGAGGGCTGTGTACGGCCGCCGCGAGTTCGGCCGGGTTCCGGTCAGCATGGAGAGTGTGGTGTCGCGGGGAGCAGCCGGCAGAGGAGGTCTGCGGCCGCGGTGGCGCCACCGGCACCCCGGAATGGGTCTCGGATGTGGCGTGCCCTGGTTCGGTAGGCGGGATCGGTGAGGACGGTGTCGAAGGCGGCGCCGATGTGTCGCGCGTTGGCGCGGGAGAAGCGCAGGCGCTCCGCTGCGCCTGCCGTGACCGCCTGGCCTGCCACGATCTGGACGGTAGGTTTGTGTTGGACGCGGCGACGATCCCGCCGGCGGCGAAGGCCCAGGCTAGGCGCGCAACTGAAAAGAGCCGACTCCCAACGCGACGATGAACGCACCTACCGCGATGATCGTGCTCAACGCTTGCCAGCCCAGGGCACTGACTCCCCAAATTCCGGATTTACAGCCATCTCTGCCTTCCTTCCAGCTCTGCAAGATGGCTCGAAAGCTACTTCACCTCAGGCATGCGGCTTTGGATTTCGATCTCCGGCGAACGACCAGAGTTGACACCAGGGTCCTCAAGCGGTGCACTCCTCACGCTATTCATGATTGCCGGACGAAGTCAGCCGTTACAGTTCCAGAGAGCGATACGGCCTGGTCTGGCACTTGAATGTGGGCCAGCGCCGTCTCCGATTGGGCTCCGGTGCCGAAGTAGAGCCGGACACGCCATGACACGGCGCGACACCCGGGCACGGTGCTAGGCCTGCGTTGACCTGCATAGTTGGTCAAAATTCGGCGCTGTGCGACGTTGGTTGACATCGCGGCGGAGGGGACTTGTAATCCGAGGGAATCCGCAGCTCATCGACTGGTGGTCCGCATGCTGTGTCGTTCCCGGCTGGAACTACCGATCGGACTACGTCACTGGAGCAGACGATAGGACTTACTTGGCATCCGTGGGACGTGGTGCTCCAGATTTGCTCCAGCTACTGAACAGTAACTGAAGTTCGTCGCGCCAATTCTCAAAGTGTGACGAAGCGAAAAAACCGCCCTACCTCGGCGGGACTGCCAGGTGGGCGGTATTTCGTGCTGTGGAGCTAAGGGGACTCGAACCCCTGACCCCCTCACTGCCAGTGAGGTGCGCTACCAGCTGCGCCATAGCCCCGGAGCGGCGTTGTTCTCCGCATCTCGTGTGTCCATACATTACACCGCCCGCGATGGCCGTTCACGCGGGGGTCACTCTATGCACCTCTGGCCGCCTCAAATCGCCCTGACCAGCATCTTTGCGACTTATTTTTAGACGTGTATTGACTCTGCGTGTGACCGCCGTTACGTTTTCGACCATCGTGACGCCGAGGTCCCCGCCCGCTACGCCGCGTCTCCACTGGGCTCCGCCTCAGCTCGCCCTGCCCGAATGACGCGGAGGAGGTCCCGATGAGGGCCAGAGCAGCTCTGATAGCACTGTTTTCGCTGGTCGGAGCGTTGATGGTGGTGGCTCCGGCGGCACAGGCCGCCATCGTTCCCGACACCTGGTACACGGTGTCGACCACCGGCGGGAAGTGCGTGGACGCGCGGGCCGCCGGAACGGCGAACGGCACGGTCGTCCAGCAGTACGCCTGCAACCAGACCTATTCCCAGCAGTGGCAGTTCCAGCCCACCTCGGGCGGCTACTACCGGGTCAACACCCGCAACAACCCGGCCCAGGTGTGGGACGTCGCCGAGGTGTCGACGGCCGACGGCGGGCTGATCCACCTGTGGGCCTACGGCGGCGGGAACAACCAGCAGTGGCAGCCGGTCGAGGAATCGGGTGGGGCGTATCACTTCGTGAGCCGCAACAGTGGCAAGTGCCTGGACATCCCCGGTCTTTCGACCCAGGACAGCACGCAGCTCCAGCAGTACGCCTGCAACGGCACGGGCGCCCAGTCCTTCCGGCTCACCCCGGTCTCCGGCACCGCGAACCCCGACCTCGGGCCGAACGTGCTGGTCTTCGACCCCGGCATGTCGCAGTCGGCGATCCAGTCCCAGGTGAACGGCGTGTTCTCGCAGCAGGAGACCAGTCAGTTCGGTTCGAATCGCAAGGCGTTGCTGTTCAAGCCGGGTTCGTACGACGTCGACGTCAATGTCGGGTTCTACACGCAGGTGCTCGGGCTCGGCCTTTCCCCGGACAACGTGACGATCAACGGCGCGGTGCACGCGGAGGCCGACTGGTTCCAGGGCAACGCGACACAGAACTTCTGGCGTGGCGCGGAAAACCTGTCCGTCAACCCCAGCGGCGGCACCGACCGATGGGCCGTTTCGCAGGCCGCGCCGTATCGCCGCATGCATGTCCGCGGCAACCTGCAGCTCGACGACGGCGGCTGGTCCAGCGGCGGGTGGATGTCCGACGTGAAGGTCGACGGCCAGGTGCGGTCCGGTTCGCAGCAGCAGTGGATCTCGCGCAACTCGCAGTTCGGGAGCTGGAGCGGCTCCAACTGGAACATGGTGTTCGCGGGCGTCGACGGCGCGCCGCCGACCAGTTTCCCGAATCCGCCGTACACCACGGTGAACACGACGCCGGTCGTGCGGGAGAAGCCGTTCCTCTACGTCGACGGCGCGGGCGCGTACCAGGTTTTCGTGCCTGCCAAGCGCACCAACGCCTCCGGCGTCACGTGGGGCGCCGGCCAGCCGGGATCGTCGTTGCCGATCAGCCGGTTCTTCATCGCGAAGCCCGGAACGACGGCGTCGCAGCTCAACGCGGCCCTCGCCGAGGGCAAAGACCTCCTGATCACGCCCGGCGTCTACCACCTCAACGAGACGCTGCGCGTCACCCGGCCGGACACCGTCGTGCTCGGCCTCGGCCTGGCGACGCTGATCCCGGACAACGGCATCACCGCGATGACGGTGGCGGACGTCGACGGCGTCAAGATCGCCGGCGTGCTGATCGACGCGGGCACGACCAACTCGAACACGCTGATGGAGGTCGGCCCGGCGAACTCCGCCCAGGACCACGCGGCCAACCCGACCTCGCTGCACGACGTCTTCTTCCGCGTCGGCGGGGCGGGCGTCGGCAAGGCCACGAACAGCCTGGTGGTCAACAGCGACGACGTCATCGGCGACCATCTGTGGATCTGGCGTGCCGACCACGGCAACGGCGTCGGGTGGAGCACCAACACCGCCGACACCGGCCTGATCGTCAACGGTGACGACATCACGATGTACGGCCTGTTCGTCGAGCATTACCAGAAGTACCAGACGATCTGGAACGGCGAACGCGGCAGGACGTACTTCTACCAGAACGAGATGCCTTACGACCCACCGAATCAGGCCTCCTGGATGAACGGCTCGACGCGGGGCTACGCGGCCTACAAGGTGGCGAACTCGGTGACGAACCACGAGGCCTACGGGCTCGGCAGTTACTGCTTCTTCAACGTGAATCCGAGTGTGGTGGCGGATCGCGCGATCGAAGTGCCGAACAACCCGAACGTCCGGTTCCGCAGCATGGTCGCCGTCTCCCTCGGCGGGAACGGGACCATCGCCCGGGTGATCAACGACCGTGGCGGGCCTGCCAACTCGGGATCGAATGTGGCCAATCTCGTCGCCTATCCCTGATGACCCCGGTGCGCGCCGCGATGGCGGTCGCGGCGCGCACCGGCCTCACCCCAACGGGTGGCGTGCCGCGCGCGGACGCACAGTCGCTCCGATACTCGGGCCATGCCTCTCGCCGGTCTCACCGTCGTCGAACCCCGTCTGGCCTGGCCGCTCGCCGCCCTGCGCGGGGTTTTCGCCATCCTGTTCGGCATTCTCGCGTTGATCTGGCCGGGAACGACCGTCCTGGTGCTCGCGATCCTTTACGGCATCTACGCCATCTTCGACGGCATCGGCGGCATCATGCAGGCCTTCCGGCCGGGTGACGCCGCCCATCGCGCCGCGTACGGAGTGCTCGGCGCGTTCGGGATCATCGCCGGTGTCCTGGTCCTGATCTGGCCGGGGATCACGGTGCTCGTGCTGGCGCTGCTGGTCGGCTTCTGGGCGATCTTCACCGGCATCGTCGAGATCGTCGCCGCGATCCGGCTGCGCAAGCAGATCGAAGGGGAGGCGTTCCTCATCGCGGCGGGCGCGCTGTCCCTGATCGCGGGCATCGTGATCGTGGTCAACCCGATCGCCGGCGCGTTCGGGATCGCCCTGCTGGTCGGGATCTACGCCCTGCTGTACGGCGTGATGCTGCTCGTGCTGGCCTTCCGCCTGCGGAAGCTCACCCAAGCCTGAAAGCCCGCCGGAGATGGACCCGCGCTCCGGAGCGGCGCAGGTTCGACAGGCTCGGCGAACCTTCCACCGCGGTCGCGACGGCGAACCGGTGGCCGTCGCGAGCGGCCGCGGCCAGGCCGTGGAGGAGCAGCCGAGCCTGCGCACCCTTGCCGCGGTACGCTCGTGGAGTGGCCGAGCCGCCGAGGAGGACGCCGGGCCCATGCGAACTCAGGGCCGCTGCGGAGATCGGCACCCCGCCCTCGACCAGCAACGATCGCCGGATTCGCGGGTCAGCGTGCTCGGCGGCCATGAACGCCGTCACGACGTCGTCGGCTTCGTAGCCTTCGAGCAGGACGCGGAGGAAGACGTCGACGTCGGGCGAGTCGTCGATGTCGGCGTCCGTGAGCGCGAGGCCGGCGAGCGGAAGAGTCGCGATCGGACGGACACCGGCGGGCACGAGACCGGTGCCGCGGGGGAGCAAGCCCTCCGGGAGCACCAGCGTCGGCGGGTCGCCGTCCCAGCACGACGCCCCGGCCAGCCGGACAGCTCGCGGCAGGTTCTCCTCGGTGACCCCGGAGATCGTGCGCAGGAATCGCAGGTCCGGCGCCGTGGCCAGGACCGCCAGCAGGCCGTCTTCACGCCATGCCGCGAAACGGCCGGGAAGCCCCGCCGCGGTGGCCGCCTCGCAAGCGACGGCGGTACGGGCGTGGATCACTTCTTCGGCTTCGGTCAGCATGCCCGTAACGTAATAGGCTGATCCGGTGAGCCAGCCGATCCTGTTGACCGTCGACGACGATCCCGCCGTATCCCGCTCGGTCGCCCGCGACCTGCGCCGAAGGTACGGAAAGGACTACCGGATCATCCGGGCCGATTCCGGTGCCGACGCCCTCGACGCGTTGCGCGAGATCAAGCTGCGCGGCGACGCCGTGGCCGCGATCCTCGCCGACTACCGGATGCCGCAGATGGACGGCATCGTCTTCCTCGAGAAGGCGATGGACCTGTTCCCGAACGCCCGTCGCGCGCTGCTGACCGCCTACGCCGACACCGACGCCGCGATCCAGGCGATCAACGTCGTCGACGTCGACCACTACCTCCTCAAGCCGTGGGACCCGCCGGAGGAGAAGCTCTACCCGGTCGTCGACGCGCTCGTGGAGACCTGGCGCACGGTGGGGGAGCGGCCGGTCGACGAGATCAAGCTCATCGGCCACCGGTACTCCTCGCCCTCGTTCCACCTGCGCGACTTCCTGGCCCGCAACGCCGTGCCGTACCGCTGGTACTCCGTCGACGACGACGAGGGCCGCCGGATCCTCGAGGCGGCGGACGCGGCGCCGCAGGACATCCCGGTGCTGGTCACCCCGGACGGCACGGTGCTGCGCCAGCCGTCCGGGCCGGAGCTCGCCGACGCCGTCGGCCTGTCCACACGCCCGGCGCAGGAGTTCTACGACCTGATCGTGATCGGCGGCGGGCCCGCCGGGCTCGGGGCGGCCGTGTACGGCGCGTCGGAGGGGCTGCGCACCGTCATCGTCGAGCGCAAGGCGACCGGCGGGCAGGCGGGCACCAGCTCCCGCATCGAGAACTACCTCGGCTTCCCGGACGGCGTTTCCGGCGCCCAGCTCACCGACCGCGCGCGGCGCCAGGCGCTCAAGTTCGGCGCCGAGGTACTCACCGCCCGTGACGTCGTGGGCCTGGAGGCCCGCGGCTCGGCGCGGGTGGTCATGTTCGGCGACGGGACCGAGATCTCGGCGCATTCCGTGGTGCTGGCCAGCGGCGTCACC
Organism: Amycolatopsis sp. NPDC000009; assembly: GCF_055563465.1. Lineage (NCBI taxonomy): Bacteria > Bacillati > Actinomycetota > Actinomycetes > Pseudonocardiales > Pseudonocardiaceae > Amycolatopsis > Amycolatopsis sp. NPDC000009. The sequence continues at coordinate 287,220 of NZ_JBVHDI010000005.1, read as the reverse complement.
TACCGGGCGCTGGAGGCTCCCGGTGTCGCCGAGCTCGCCGGCCGGGGCGTGTACTACGGCTCGGCCGCGACGGAAGCGCCCGAGTGCAAGGGCGAGCACGTCTACATCGTCGGCGGCGCGAACTCCGCGGGCCAGGCGGCGGTGTTCTTCTCCAAGCACGCCGCCGACGTCACCATCCTCGTCCGCGGCCAGTCGCTCGAAGCGTCGATGTCGCACTACCTGATCGAGCAGATCGCCGGGATACCGAACATCCACGTCCGCACCCGCACCACGGTGGTCGAGGCGCACGGCGACGATCACCTCGAACGGCTGACCCTGTGCGAGAACGGCGGCGCCACCGAGAGCGTGCCCACCGGTCACCTCTTCATCTTCATCGGCGCCGCCCCGCGCACCGACTGGCTCGGCAATGAAATCCAGCGCGACGACCACGGTTTCGTGCGCACCGGGCCCGATCTGCTCACCGACGGCGGCCCGCCACCGGGCTGGCCGCTGGACCGCGACCCGCACTACCTGGAGTCGTCCATCCCGGGCGTTTTCGTGGCGGGCGACGTCCGGGCCGCGTCGGTGAAGCGTGTCGCGTCGGCCGTCGGCGAAGGCGCCATGGCGGTCACCCTGGTCCACCGGTACTTGGAGGAGCAATGAGCGTTCTGCCCAGGGAGGAACTGCGCGGGCTCTTCCTCTTCGAGCACCTCAGCGAGGAGCAGCTCGACTGGATCGACGAGCACGCGGTGCTGGAGCAGTACACCGGCGGCACCACGGTCATGCGCGAGGGTGAACCGGCCACCTGCTTCTATCTCCTGCTGTCGGGCGCGCTGCGGATGACGCGGCTCGTCGGCGGCACCGAGGTCGAGACGATCCGGTCCGATCAGCGCGGCGCCTATTGCGGCGCGACGCAGTTCTTCGTGCATCAGGAGACCGAACACACCTACGGCGCTTCGGTGCACGCGGTCAGCGACCTCACCTTCCTGACCCTGCCCGCGGCCGAGTTCGCCACCGAGTTCCGCCGCTGGTTCCCGATGGCGACGCATCTGCTGGAGGGCATGTACCTCGGCTGGCGCAACAGCGACACCGTGATCGGTTCGCGGCGCCGCCTGCTGGCGCTCGGCGAGCTTTCCGCCGGGTTGACCCACGAACTCAACAATCCGGCGGCCGCCGCCGTCCGCGCGACCGCGTCGCTGCGGGAGCGGGTCGCCGGGATGCGGCACAAGCTCGCGATGCTGGCGAAGAAGAACGTCGACCCGACGCTGCTGGAGCAGTTGCTCGACATCCAGGAGCAGCTGGTCAAACAGGTCGCCTCGGCCCCGAAGCTGACCGCGATGCAGCAGGCCGACCGCGAGGACGAGATCGGCGACTGGTTCGACGGCCACGGTATCGACCAGGGCTGGGATCTCGCCGACATCTACGTCCGCGCGGGCCTGACGGTGCCGGATCTCGACCGGCTACTCGACTCGGTCGGCGAGACCTTCCTCGACGGTGCCGTGCGCTGGCTCGCGTACGCGCTCGAGACCGAGATGCTGATGGGCGAGATCGAGGATTCGACCACCCGGATCTCGGTGCTGGTCGGCAAGGCCAAGCAGTACTCGCAGATGGACCGCGCGCCGCACCAGTGGATCGACGTCCACGAAGGACTCGACTCCACCCTCGTCATGCTGGCGGGCAAGATCGCGCCGGGGATCCGCGTCGTGAAGGAGTACGACGAAGCGATCCCCAGGATCCCGGCGTACGCGGGCGAGCTGAACCAGGTGTGGACGAACGTCATCGACAACGCGCTCGGCGCCATGGGCGGCGAGGGCACGCTGACCCTGCGGACGTCCAGGGTGAACGATCACGTGCACGTCGAGATCGGCGATACCGGGCCCGGTATCCCGGCGGAGATCCGGCAGCGGATCTTCGAGCCCTTCTTCACCACCAAACCGGTGGGGCAGGGGACCGGCCTCGGTCTGGACATCTCCTGGCGCATCGTCGTCGAACGGCATCAGGGCGACCTCCGGGTCGACTCGGCCCCCGGTGACACCCGGTTCACCGTGTGCCTGCCGGTCTCGGAGCAGTCCGTGATCTGATTTTCCTTCTACCCCAACGTTTCGCCAGAAACTGACGACTTCTTCCGTTCATCGATCGTTCACTGCGAAATGGCTCGCCCGCGCGTCAAAAGAGTCGAACGGGCTGAAAGATCGAGCCCGTGAACGAGGGGGTGCGCGGGTGAAACGCCGTCTGTCGATCGGCCTGGCCGTGGTGCTGCTGCTGGCCGTGGCCGCGGTGATCGTCTGGGGCCGGGACGGTGACGAGAACACCGCGCAGGGCACGGATCTGACCGCCGTGCGCGGGGTCATCGGTTCGGAGAAGCTCGCCTTCTTCTCCGACAAGAGGGTGGCGGACGCGTTCGCCAAGCACGGCCTGAAGGTCGAGGCCGACACCGCCGGTTCGCGGCAGATCGCGAGTATGGACCTCGGGAAGTACGAGTTCGCGTTCCCGTCCTCGTCGCCTGCCGCGCAGCGGATCCAGCGCGATCACAAGGTGACCGGCGTGCACACGCCGTTCCAGTCGCCGATGGCGGTCGCGACCTTCGAGCCGATCGTGAACCTCCTGAGCGCCAACGGGATCGTGCGCAAGGGCGCCGGCGAGTACCAGGTGCTCGACATCGCGAAGTACCTCGAACTCGCGCGCAACGGCACGCGCTGGGACCAGCTTCCCGGCAACACCGCGTTCCCCGCCCGCAAGAACGTGCTGGTCACGACCACGGACCCGCGTGAATCGAATTCGGCGGCGATGTACCTGTCGATCGTTTCCTTCGTCGCCAACGGCAACAACGTGGTCAGCACGCCGGAGGCCGAGGCGAAGGTGCTGCCCGCGGTGTCGAAGCTGTTCATCGACCAGGGCTACACGCAGAACAGCACCGAAGGCCCGTTCGAGGACTACCTCGCCGCGGGTATGGGCAAGACACCGATGGCGCTGATCTACGAGTCGCAGTTCGTCGACAGGCTGGTCCGCGCCGACGGTTCGATCCGGCCGGACATGCGCCTGCTCTACACGGCGCCGACGGTGTACTCGAAGCACACGCTGGTCCCGTTGAAACCGAATGGCGACCAGGTGGGCAGGCTGCTGGCGACCGATCCGGAGCTGGGGAAACTCGCCGCCACCTTCGGTTTCCGTACCGGTGACCCGCGGTTGTTCGCCGACGTCGTCGCCGCGGCCAAGGCGCCGGTGCCCGCGGATCTGGTGGACGCCGTCGAGCCGCCGTCGTTCGAAACGCTGGAGCGGCTGCTCGACGCCGTGAAGAAGCAGTACTGATGGACGATTTCACGCTCACTCCACCCGATCCGGTGGAGGCGATCCCGGCCGAGCGGGCCGCCGGCCTGGTCACTCTCGCGCCGGAGGTCCACGCCGAAGTCGCGAAGCGCGCGGAAGAATTCGCCCGGCGCCTCGAAGCGCTCGACGTCCGATCGCCGGACTTCACGCGCGTCCTGGACGAACTGCTCGCGGTCGGCGAGTCCGACATGCGCGCGGCGGCGACCGTCGCGGGTGCGCTGCTGGACCGGTCGACGCGGGCGCTCGCGGAAATCGGGTCACCGCAACAGCAGGCGACGGTCAGCCTGGCCGGTCTCCGGCGGACCGTGGCGGAGATCGACCCGGCGAAACTGCCGATCACCGGCCGCAAACTGATGGGGCTGATCCCGGTCGCGGGCAGCGCGAAGAAGGCGCTGGACCGCTATCGCGCGGCCAACGAGCCGGTGAACGCGCTGGTACTGGAGTTGCGTGCGCGGCAGGACGTCCTGCGGCGGGACAACACCGCGCTCAAGGGTGAACGAGAGCGTCTGTGGGCGACGCTCGGCAAGCTATCGGAAGCGGCCGCGTTCGCCGAAGCCGTCGACACGGCCGTCGAACGCCAGGCCGGGATCTTCGACTTCACCGACCCCGCGCGGGCCAAGTCGCTGCGGGCCGACGCGCTGCATCCGATCCGGAGACGGCATCAGGATCTGCTGACCCAGCTCGCGGTGAGCGCGCAGGGCTATCTGGCGCTGGACCTGGTGCGGCGCAACAACGACGAGCTGATCCGCGGGATCGAGCGGGCGGTGTCGACCACGGTCGCGGCGCTGCGGGTCGCGCTGCTGGTGAGCGGGGCGCTCGCCGGTCAGCGCGACGTCCTCGACGAGGTGCGGGCCGTGCAGGCCACCACCGACGGGCTGATCAGGGCCAACGCGGAAGTGCTGGAACTGCGCGGCGCCGAGATCCAGCGCGCGGGCAGTGATCCCGCGGTGGCGGTGGAGACGATCCGCGAGTCGTTCGAGCGGATCTACCGGAGCATCGACGCGATCGACGAGTTCAAGGCGGGGGCCGTCTCGACGATGGCGGCGACCGTGGAGGCGCTGTCGGGGGAGATCCGGCGGGCCGAAGACCATCTGCGCCGGTCTCACGAGACGGCGACGGCCGAGGGGGCATCGTGAAACGCTGGGCGGTCTTGGCGGTCGGCGCGGTTTGCGCACTGTCACTGGTTTCGTGCGATTCGAGCGAAGGCGGGACGCAGAACCTGGGGGAGGCCGAAGCGGGCACGTTGCGGGTGCTCGCGGGCAGCGAATTGGCCGACTTGCAGCCGTTGCTGGAACAGGAGGCGGCTGCGACCGGGGTCAAGGTGAAGTTCCAGTTCACCGGCACACTGGAAGGCACCGAGTCGCTGGCGAACGGCAAGGTGGACGGTCAGTACGACGCCGTCTGGTTCTCGTCGAACCGCTATCCGGCGGCGGTTCCGGAGGCCGCGAAACGGCTCGGCGAGCAGGTGAAGATCATGAGCTCGCCGGTGGTGCTCGGCCTGTCCGCGTCGTCGGCGCAGCGGCTCGGCTGGACCGGCAGGCCGGTGGGCTGGGGTGAGATCGCCGAGCAGGCAGGGAAGAAGGCCTTCACCTACGGCATGACCGATCCGTCGGCGTCGAACTCCGGTTTCTCGGCACTGGTCGGGGTGGCGTCGGCGCTCGCGGGGGCGGGCAACGCGATCGACGCGCGGCAGATCGCTTCCGTCACCCCGAAACTGACCGAATTCTTCAGCGCGCAGGCGATGTCCGCGGGCTCGTCCGGCTGGCTTTCCGAGGCCTACCAACGAAGGGCGACCGGCGTGGATCCCGGCAAGAAGGTCGACGGCCTGATCAACTACGAGTCCGTCCTGCTGTCGATGAACGCGAGCGGGAAGCTCCCCGAGCCGCTGACGCTGGTGTACCCGTCCGACGGCGTCGTCACCGCGGACTACCCGCTGACGTTGGTGCAGAGCGCGAATTCCGATGCGCGGGACGCGCACCGCAAGCTCGCCGAGCGGCTGCGGACGCCGGACACCCAGCGCAAGATCATGGAGACCACGCAGCGCCGCCCGGTCGTGCCGGGTGTCCAGCTCGGACGGCAGTTCGCCCAGAAGGACCTCGTCGAGCTGCCGTTCCCCGCGACGCAGCAGGCGGTCGACGCGTTGCTGGGCGCCTACTTCGACAAGATCCGGCGGCCGTCGCGGACGCTGTACGTGCTCGACACCTCCGGTTCCATGGCGGGCGACCGGATCGAGTCGCTCCGCACCGCACTGATCGGGCTGACCGGCGCCGACGGTTCGCTGACCGGCCGGTACCGCCGGTTCCGCAGCCGCGAAGAGGTCACGATGCTGCCGTTCGACACCGTGCCCGGCAGCCCGGAGACGTTCACCGTGCCGGAAGGCGACCCGCAACCCGCGCTGGACAAGATCAAGCGGTTCGCCGAGGGCCTCGACGCGAACGGCGGTACGGCGATCTACGACAGCCTTCAACGCGCGTACGACATCATGGGTCCTTTGGTCGCGCGTGACCCGGATCGGTTCACCTCGATCGTGCTGATGACCGACGGGCAGAACGCGAACGGTGCGAAGTTCTCGGATTTCCAGCTGAGGTTCCCGTCGTTGCCGGAAGCGATGCGGCAGATCCCGGTGTTCACCGTGATCTTCGGCGAAGGCGACTCCGCCGAACTCGGCGAGGTCGCGAAACGCACCGGCGGCAACGTATTCGACGCGCGAGGCGACGTGCTGCCCAAGGTGTTCCAGGAAATCCGCGGGTACCAGTGATCGGGTACCTCGGCTCCACGAAGAACCTCGCCGGCTGCGTCGGCGGGCTGATCGGGCTGGCGCTCTACCTGACCGGCGTCGTCGGCGGACTGTGGCCGCTGGTCGTCGCGGGGTTGTACGCGGTGTTCGCCCTGCTCGCGCCACCTGAGCGGGTCCGGCTGGTCTCAGTGGACGCCGTCGCCGAGGCGGGGCAGCTGCGCGGGGATCTCGACTCGTTGGTGGACAAGGTGACCGCGCGGGCGCAGCGGATGCCGGAGTCCTCTGTGGACGGTGTGCGGCGGATCGCGGAGGTGCTCGACGACCTGCTCTCGCGGCCGGAGCGGTGGGCGGCCAACCCGGACGTCCAACACGCCGTCACCCGGCTGGCGCGAACCGATCTGCCGCTTTCGGTGGAGACCTACCTGAATCTGCCGTGGTGGTTCGCCGCCAAACGCCGGGCCGGTGGTGAGCCGAGCGCGTCCGAGGAACTCCTCGCGCAGCTGGAGCTGCTGGAAACCGAAGCGCACCGCCTAGCGGAACGTTTCTATGCCGGCGACGTCCACCAGCAGGCCGACCACACGCGATATCTGCGCGAGCGCGGCGAAACGACCTGACCGTCCCGGTCAGTGGTAAGCGAAAAACAGTCTACCTGCCGTTCCGCATAGGCAAACCCGTTTCCCCGTGGTGGACTTGTGAAGCCGATCCGGTCATGGTCGGTATTCCGTCTTCCTCAGGGAGTTCAGACGTGCACAAGTACAGACTCGGGACGGCCTTCCTGGCCGCGGTGGTGATGTGTCTCGCCGGCGGCGTCCCGGCGAACGCCGGACAGCGCGACGAACACTGCGTCGCCGACACGGCCACCGGAGTGTTCCGCTGTTTCGACAGTGCCGGAGAGTCCCTCGCCGCGGCGTCGCGGGGCGAGGTCGGCGCGTCCGCGATGGTGATCAGCGTGCTCTACGAACACGCGAACTTCGGCGGCGCGAGCCTTGCCGTCACCGGATCGCCGTGTGTCGAGGGGACCAATCAGAACCTGGGCTTTCTCGGTGACTGGAACGACAAGGTCTCCTCGTTCAAGACCTTCGGCAACTGCTACATCACGATGTACGAGCACGCCGACTACCAGGGTGCCAGCCAGGAGTGGTACGCCAACGACAGCGCCAACTACGGGTCGAACATGAACGACCGCGGCAGCTCCGTCGTGTACTCGCGCGGGCCGTCCCGCGTCGAACTGCTCAGGGACTGCGGGCACGCCACCAAGACCTGCAACGCCCACGTCGACCAGCGTGGTCAGGACTTCTACGGCAACTGGAGCCGGGTGGACACGGTCTACAACTGCAGCGCCAACAAGATCACCCAGGTGATCGGGAAACGCGACACCCGCAGCGGGAAGAACACGGTGTCGAACGAGCTCAGCGTGAGCGCGGGCTTCGAGTTCCTCGTCCAGTGGACGGTCGCCTACAAGCGCACGTGGGGCCAGGAATGGGGCTGGGAGACCAGCGAGAACGTCGAGACCCGGATCGAGGTGAATCCGGGCTATTGGGCGGGTCTGGACCGCTCTCCGGTGATGCGCGTGGGCTTCGGCTCGTACGACATGTGGTACGACAAGCGCCGATGGGGCCACCACCAGTGGTACGTCTGGAACTTCAGCGGTGAAGGCCCGGCGCCCGGTGTGGTCGGCCAGACCAGGACGGTCGGCAAGAAGATGACGTCGGACGAGAAGAAGAAGGTGTGCGGGAAGTCGGCCGGTCTCGTGCGGTCGCCCGCCGTTCCGCAGGCGGAAAGCGCTTCCTCGAAGCCTGTCGCGCCCGCGGTGCGCGTCGCGCAGGGACCGCTGCACAGCTAGCCCGGTGATACGGCTCGGCGGCCGCGGGCGATCAGCGGCCGCCGAGTCCCGGCAGGGTCAGCGTGGCCACCGCCGTCGTCACCCAGCTCAGCAGGTCACCGAGCGGGATGGTGGACAGCTTCTCGGGCCATTCCTCCGCCAGTGCGTGCAGGACGAGGTGACCGTCGTGTGCCTCGACCGCGGTGAGCCGGATCCCTTGCGGGAGTTCGGGCAGCGGCAGGACGATCGGTTTGAGGCGGGACGGCGGGCCGAACCGGCGGCGTCCGATGTGGACGGCCATCGGCCGGAGGACGACGGCGTCGTCCTCCACAGTGGACTCAAGGGCGAGATGCCCCCAGCGGGGCCGCTTTTCCCAGCGGACGTGGAAATGCCCGTCGTCGCCGGGGGTCACGATGATGCCCGGCCGGACCTCGGCGACGCGCGCCTGGAGGACTTCCGGTGACACCCGGATCGCCATCTTCACCTGCTCGGGAATGGCGGCCGGGGACGGGAGCGAGCGGAGCCGGACGTTCGACGCCAGCACGGTGATGCGTTCGAGCGGAGTCTCCGGCCAGTCGACGTCCTCGACGACGATGCGGACGTCGCCGACCTTGCCGGTCGCGGCCAGGCTGAGGCTGTCGGCCTGGTAGTCGAGCCCCGTCAGGGTGAGCCCGACGTCGTGCCCGTCCACCTTGGCCGTCAGCCGCCGCCCGACCAGCTGTTCGGTGACGGTCTTCAGGATCGCGGCCGGGGTCACGGGCACGTTGGGCAGCAGCGCCCGCCCGGCGGCGGCCAGGCCGAACAGCTCGGGAAGCGGGTTCAGGTCGAACCATCTGCCGTCGCTCATCCGTCCAGTGTCGCCGAACGGGACGCCGATCGCCGCCGCAGGGGGTCAGCGGGCCGCGAAACGGGCGATCACACCCGCCAGGATCACCCAGAACGCCGCGGCCAGACCGTAGTCGAGGATGACCGCGAGATTCGGGTCACTCACCGGGAAGAGCCCCGGCCAGAACAACGCCAGCGGTTTGGCCAGTGCCTGGATGAAGATGAAGAATCCGTTGCCCGCGTTGGCTCCCGCGAGCACCATCACCATGTACAGCAACTCGATGAAAGCGAACAGCGCGCCGATGCCGGTGATGACCCGTACGGCGGTGTTGCTCCTGCTGGTGGTTCGCCATCTGGACATACCGGAAAAGTTCCCGGGTTCCGACCTGGCAAACGCTTCAGCGGGCAAGTTGCGCCGATCGGCCGTACCTCGCCCACTGCTTGGAGGCGGCTGGTGACGGAACGCCGCTTTGGTGATATCGATTATCATTGCCAGTATGACACTTGGGGACTGGAACGACAGCTGGGAGCGCCTCATGGCGAAGTACCAGCCAGGACGGGAGCGGGCGATCGAGCGGATGATCGACCTGGTCGCGTCGCGCTGTGCTGGTGCGGCGCCGCGGGTGCTGGACGTGGGTGGCGGCACGGGCACGCTCTGTTCCCGTCTGCTCGAGCGCCTTCCCAGGGCGGAGGTCACGCTGGTCGATCTGGATCCGGTGATGCTGACGATCGCCGGTGCGTCCCTGCCGTCGTCGGTGGAGGTGGTCCGGGCCGACCTGCGTGACCCGGATTGGGTCGCGCGGCTGCCGGATGGCCGCTACGACGCCGTTCTGGCGGTGATGGCGTTGCATTACCTGCCGCCCGGCCGGCTGACCGAGCTGTACGCCGAACTCGCCGGGCTCGTGCGGGCGGGCGGATTCGTGGCCAATATGGACGACATGCCGGACGCCGACGCGGTGGTGTCCGCGAGTGACGACGGTGGAACTCCCTGGAGTGCTTGGTGGGAGCGGGCCGCGGCGGATCCGGTACTCGGCCCCGCGGTGACGGAACGGGCCCGGCTGTTCGGCGATTCGTCTTCGGCCGAATGGCATCCGCCTGCCGCTTGGCATCTGCGTGCCTTGGGGGCCGGCCCGGTCGAGGAGCCCGTTGTGGCCTGGCGGGACGGGGTTCAGGCCGCCGTGGTGGCTTTCAGGCCTCGCTGAAGCGTTCGGTCACTCGTCGAGCGGTGCGCCGCGCCATTGCCAGCCGGCTCGCGACGGACGGCCCGGTAACTCCGTCCGGTCCGTCGCCCACAGCAACGCCGTCCATGGATCGACGCCGGCGGTGTCGATCTCCGGGAACATCCGCGCGAGGACCCGTGAGCAGACGTCGCGCGGTGGGTCGAGGGTGACGTCGAGTCCGCGGGCCATGTCCTCGCCGTGGACCAGGACCTCGACGCAGCCCATTCCGGCGAATCCTTCGAGGTCGGCGCGGCCGCTCGGGTGATACGCGCGGACGTCCGGGGCCACCGTGCGGAGGATGGCGCTCAGGAATCCGCCGCCCACCGTGACGAACTCCAGCATCTCCGACGGAGTCGCGGCCCGGTCGGCGACGGCTTCGAAGCAGACGAACCGAGGTGTCGGCGGCCGCGCGATCAGCAGGCCGGCGTAGGAGATGAGGCAATCGCCGAGATGCTCGGCGGTTCGCCAGGCGTTCAGTTCGCCGGTGCCCGGTGCCGCCGACCAGTCACGGCCCGACGCCTCGCGCAGGCTGTCCGTCACGCTCGCGATCGCCGCGTCGAGGTCGCCGGGGGTGACTGTCATCGTGGCATCAGCTCGCTGACCTCGACTCGGCGCTCTCGACTCGGTGACCTCAACGCGGTGCTCTCAACGCGGGTGCACTTAACGCAAGGGTGTCGGGAACGCGACCGGACCGCGGCGGCCGTTCTTCCCGACCGCGCGCACACCGAAGAACACGTTGTCCTTCGACAGATCCACTTTAGCCTCGCTCCTGTCGCCGACCTCGATCGCGTGCGTCCAGTCGGTCGCCGTCGTCTCCCGCCAGACGACTTCGTAACCGGCGAGATCCGGGTCCGTCCCGCGGCGCCACACCAGATCCGTGTCGTTCGTCAGCTGGTCGGTCCGGATCCGGACGTCCTCGGGGGTGCCGGGCGCGGTCGCCAGTGACCACATCGTGGCGGCGTTCACCCGCGCGACCCTGGCGATGAACGGGAAGTCGCAGAACTCCGGAAGATCGCCGAACCGTTTGCCGTTCTCCACCCGGACGTCCTGGTGCTGGTGCGTGTAGTCCTCGTGCGGTTCGGTGAACCGCGCGGCCGGATAGCCCTGTTCGAGGAACGGGATGTGGTCGCCACCCCGGAGGTAGCGGTCTCGCCGGTGGATCACCCGGACGGTCATGCCGGTCGCGTCGTTCTCCGCGACCGACCGCACGAACCGGGCCAGCTGGCGGGACGGCGAATCGTTCTCGCCGCCGACCGCGCGCCGGATGTCGGCCTGCGCCGGGGTTTCCGACGTCGGCACGCCCTCGGCGAACAACCGGATCGTGCGCGGATCCCTTGTTCCGTCGTCCGCCCGGCTCGAACCGACGATGTCGTTGGTGAACATCGCCTGCACGTTCGTGCCCGCTGTGTTGTACCGCGCTGTCTTGAAGAGCGCCGCCATGTGCCGCGCGCCGAACAGGCCTTGCTCCTCGCCCGCGACCGCCGCGAAGACGATGGTCGCCGCCGGGCGGCGAGTGGCGAGCACCCGGGCGAGCTCCATCGCGACGGCCACTCCGGAAGCGTCGTCGTCGGCGCCCGGCGCGTCCTTCGTCGCGTCGAGCGGATCCGAACACCGAGAGTCGTAATGGCCCGACACGACGTAGACCCGCTCGGGGGTGGTGGAGCCGCGCAACGTGGCGACGACGTTGGTGATCGTGGTGGCGACCGGGATCCGGGGTGGGGCGGGCTGCTGGAGATACGACTGCAGCTCGACCGTCATCCGGCCGCCCGACCGCTGCGCGGATTTCGTCATCTCCGCGAAGATCCAGTCGCGGGCGGCACCGATGCCGCGGACGGGATCGGTCTGCGAGGACAACGTGTGCCGGGTTCCGAAGGCGGCGAGCCTGCGCACGGTGGCCTCGATGCGGTGTTCGTCTATCTCCCGGAGGATCGCCCGGAGCTCCGCGTCGGGACGTTGCGGTGCGAGACGTTCGCCTGGGCCTCGGACTTCCGGTTCTTCGGCGCCGGCCGGGACACCGGCTTGGGCGGTGGAAGACAGGGCAGTAGATGACAGGGCAGTGGAAGACAGGGCAGTAGATGACAGGGCAGTAGAAGACAGGGCGGCCGCCGAGAGTGCCGCCGAGGTGGACAGGAAAACTCGTCTGGACCTTTCCTCAGCCATTCTCTTGTTCCTACGCGCCTCGTGTTCGGGCGTCTACCCGCGAAAAGGATGAGCGCGGTGGGCGGGTAGTGGGAGAGGATGGCCAAGTGATCTTCGGGAGAAGGAAGTCCGTGGCCGAGGCAGTCCAGGAAACTCTGGAAAGCCGGGGACACCGTGGCGGCGTGCTCGTCGATGCGCTCGTGCGCGTCGACAAGTCCGGCGACGCCGCCGAAATCACGGCTGCCTTCGCGACGATCACCGAGACACCGGCGCTCGTCGTGGCTCTCGACGAGTACTGGCGTTACGAGCGGGCGCTGGATGACGTCGCCCTGTCACTCAGGACCGGCAAGGCGGGACTGCTGACAACCGCTATCGCGGCTTCTCACCGCAACGGTCGGATCCGGGAGCTGGCGGTCACGAGGATACTGGCGAACCCGCGCCCGGAGATACTTCCGTTCCTGCTGTTGCGTATGACGGACTGGGCGTCTCCGATCCGAGACGTCGCCCGCATGGGGGTCGTCCGGCTGCTGCACGATGATCCGTCGACGTATTTGCGGCCCGCGGCCGAAACGATGCTTCACCTGCGACGCCGTCGTCGCGGGGGCTTCGGCGTTCAACAGTTGTACGCGGCTGCTTACGACGCTCCCGTGGCAGTGCTCGAGCAGCTGATGTGCTCGATGAACTCCGCGGTGCGCAGGTTCGCGCTCGAGGTCAGAACACGGCGTGGCGATCTCAGACTCGACGAGCTGGTTCGGCTTGCCGTGACGAATTCCGACAAGGGCGTCCGCGCCCGAGCCGGTGAGGCCGCCGCCCGCGACGCCGTCTGGACAGGTCGCGTGGACGTCCTGCGCAAGCTGGCCGCCTGCCGCCACGGTGAAGTGCGGATCAGCGCGCTGACCGGACTCGCGCGTCTCGGCCACTGGGAGGAGATCGCCGGTCTGCTGGACGACCGTTCCACGCTGATCCGTGCGCTCGCAAGGGATGCCGCCCGGCGTACGGGTGTCGACGCCGTCGGCTGGTACCGGTCGGCCGTTTCCGGTGCGAACCCTTCTCTCGGCGCCATCGCGGGGCTCGCCGAGTCGGGGCGGGAAGAGGACGGGCAGCTGCTGTATCCGTTGCTGAGGCACCCTGCGGCCAGGGTGCGGGCCCAAGCCGTTGGGGCGCTTCGGATTCTGGATGCCGTTCCGGTCGATTCGGTGAGGCCGATGGTCGAGGATCCTTCGCGACGGGTGGTCAGGGCGGTGTTGAAGGCGTTGAAGACACGGGCTTGATGTTCGTTGCGGCCCGGCCCAGGTCGTCGGACATGGCGCGCCGGGAATGCCTCGGATGGGCGTGCAGGAAGCCTCCGTGGCCATCCGTTTCCGTGCTCAGTCTTGAGGTTCGTCGTCATCGGGATCCGTGCGTGGTTCGTGGAACGGCTCTGGCGCCGTCTCGTAGGTATGACCGCTCGGCGTGGTGATGATCATGCCGCCGTCGCCGGTGGGCACGGCCGACCACCCGGGTTCCTCTCGGAGCAGGTTGTGACCTTTGCAGTAAATGTGGCAGTTGTGCTGGTTGGTCCTGCCGTCGCGAGCCCAAGAGGTGATGTGGTCGATCTCGGAGAATTCGGCGGGCCGGTGACAGCCCGGTTGCGTGCACTCGCGATCCCGCGCCTTGATCAACCGTGCCAAGGACGCCGGTGATCGGTATGTGCCGGCGCAGGCTTCCAGCAGCTGGCCCGTGGCGGAGTCGGTGATCAGCCGTGACCAGGTCGAGCCGGGGTCGGAGGCGATCTCGCGGACCAGCCAACCGGGGATGGGCCCGTACCCGGCGAGTGTCGCGGGGTCGTCGCGCGCGCCGACGAGTGTCAAGAAATCGACATAGACGTGGATGTGCGCACGTGGCTTACCGTGTCCGTCCTCGGCCAGCAGGCGTTCGGCGAAAATATCGGCACGATGCTGCTCGAGGGTGCGGGATTTGTCCTTGTTCCGCCGGGCTCGCGCGGCTCGGCTCAGCGACGCGTAAACGGAACTGGCGACTTCCGTGGGAAGATGGCCGGAGAGCGTGGACATGGTCTCGTCGTGGTGTTCCAACGAGATATGCCGCAACGCGCGTTTCTTGGCGGCTCGTTCGCGATAGCCATCGGGATCGAATTTCTGCACGGCGTGGCTCACCGAGCCCCGGATCGCGCCAGGATCGCGATCGGCGAGACGTCCGATCAGCCAGGCGTCGACCTGCGCCGCGACTTCGTCCGATACTTCCCGTGTCAATTGCATGACCTTGGAAGCCTTGTACAGGTCGATATCGCCGCGCTCCAACGCCGCCAGTGTGTTCGGCAGGCGAGCCACAAGAGCGCAAGAGGTCTCGACAAGCAGGTACGCGTGATTGCGGGTGACCGAGAAGCGCAAGGCGACCTCCTCGGTCACGGATCTTCGTGATCCACCACGAGCGGCGAAGTCGGCTAACGCTCGTGCCTGACGTGCCTGTGTTCGACGAAGCGAAATCTCTTCGTCGAACGCGGTGTCGAGAAAGCGAGCGGCTTTCGGGTTATAAGGGAGAGTTGTGGTCATGCCCATGATCATACTCGAACTGACGTTCGAATGCGATCGAGAGCGTGATCGAATTTACGCGGAGAGTGAACGGGACTCTCGCTCATGCGGAACCCTGCGGAGATCCCGGCTCGCCTGCTGGGGAAAGTAAGTGTGCGAGGACGGCCGGAAGACCGAGAATGCCGATGGCGCGCGGGGCACCGAGCGACGACAACGCGGCTGCCTCGACGGTTACGAGGGACCACGGCCGCGCTACCGGACCTCGACGGTGACCGGTATACGGCCAACGCCATGGACATGTTCGAGTCCCGGCTACGTCGTCAGCTGGAACCCGGGCGGCAGGGGAAGAAGCGGCCACGGGTCGCCAACTCCGGGCGCACATGATCCGCCGTCCACTGGGCCGTTCCAGGAAACCGTCAGGAGCCAGTACCTTGATCTCTCGGGGCGATTCGCGACGAGTTTCGGACGCCGACACTAGGACGGAATTCCCGTATAGCGCGATCAGGCGCACTCCTGTCGCCACCACCCCGCTCGTCGCTGCGGCTGGGCCGGGGGAAGAAGAAACCGCCCGACGGCGAAGTGGTGGTGAAAGCTGACTGTCGACGGGAAGGACCCACATGTCAGAGGCGGACACATGACGGCGGGAACGGGCGAGCAGGTGAGCGACGCCGACCTGGCCGCCCGGTTGCCGCAGGACCCGGAACTGTTCACCGAAGTGCACGATCGCTACTTCGCGGCCATCTACCGGTATGTGGCCGGGCGGCTGGACGCGCAGACTGCCGAGGACATCGCCGCGGAGACGTTCCTCGTCGCGTTCGATCGGCGCGGCACGTTCGACGCCGAACGCGGTGAGGTGCGGGTCTGGTTGTTCGGTATCGCCACGAATCTTGTGGCCAGGCACCGCCGCCGGGAGGCTCGCCACTATCGGGCGCTGGCACGGGTGAACGTCGCACCGGCGGTCGAGGGGCACGAGAGCAGGGTGGTCGCGTCGGTGGCCGCCCGGCGGCTCCTTCCTCAGCTCGCGGACGCGTTGTCGCGGCTGTCCGCCGGGGAACGGGACGTGCTGCTGCTCGTGGCGCTCGGCCAGCTCGGGTACGAGGAAGTGGCCGCGGCGCTCGGTATCTCCTCCGGCACGGTGGGCTCCCGGCTCAACCGTGCCCGCAAGAAGCTCAACTTCATCCTCACCCCGGAGGCACTCGATGAATGACCTGCAGACGCTGCGCGCCGCGCTGACCCCGGACGAGCCGTCCCAGGACGTGATCGACCGCAGCCGTCATCGGCTCCAGAACCGGATCCGCGGTGGCCGGGCCTCCGCGCGGCGGAGCCGATGGCTGATCGCGGGGGCGGGGCTCGCGGCGGCCGCCGCTGCCGTCGTGGCGATCGCGGCCATGCCGGCCGCGCCGGTCGACGGTCCGCCGGTGCGAACGGTCAGTGGGCAGGAGGTCCTGCTCGCGGCCGCCACCGCCGCTGAGCGTTCCCCCGAGGGGGCCGGCACGTACTGGCACGTGAAGGTGACGGCTGCTTCGAGTGGGTATGAGTACTGGATCAAGCCGGACGGTCAGTCGTGGATGCGGGGTGCGAAGACGGGAGGCAAGGTCACACCGGTGAAAGCGCTTTCGGCCACCCCGTTCTCACTGGTCGCCGTCGATCTGACCCTCGAGCAGTTGCGTGCCCTGCCGACGGACCCGGGCGCGTTGAAGGCATGGATCGCCGAGGCCCTGGAGCGCAGCGACGCCAGGACGAGCGCGGGTGAGCTCACCGCGAGCGACCGGGAACAAGCCGGCTTCCAGTCGTTGATCTCGCTGGTGTCCACCCTGCCTGCCACGCCGGAGGTCCGGGCCACGGCGTTGCGTGCGATCGCCGGCTATCCAGGTGTCGAGAACCTCGGCACTGTGCCGGGCGGGCAGGGCCTGTCGCTGCCCACGGGCGAGCGGCTCGTCGTGGATCCGGCGACCGGACGGGTGAACGGGACGTCGGTCTTCGTCACCATGGAAGGGGCGGTGTACAAGGTGGCCGACCCCGCCGGCGCCAGGATCGACGCCGAGTGGACCGACAGCCTGCCCGAGTAGCGGATCGGTGGCCGGGAGCGTGTCCCGCTCCCGGCCACTTCCGCGCCTGCGGTGAACCGGTGGGCTCACCTGCCGGTGGCGCTGTCCCAGAGCGCGTAGAACGTAGCTCGGGAAACAGGTGTGAGGCCGGGGTCGAGTGGCTGGTCGGTGAGCCCGCCGGCGTCATCCTCGATGTGCCGCCACCAGTAGCGGCGAA
Source organism: Amycolatopsis sp. NPDC000009 (assembly GCF_055563465.1). Classification (NCBI taxonomy): domain Bacteria; kingdom Bacillati; phylum Actinomycetota; class Actinomycetes; order Pseudonocardiales; family Pseudonocardiaceae; genus Amycolatopsis; species Amycolatopsis sp. NPDC000009. Next base: position 270,378 of record NZ_JBVHDI010000005.1, on the reverse strand, counting down.
CGGCCCCGGACGAATCCTGCTCGATCTGCTTGATGGCCACCATCTCGTGGTCGACCACGATCGCCTCCCACAGCCAGCGGGCTCCTTCGTCGACCAAGCCTTCGTGGTCCACGTACTCGTAGTACTGGCGAGGCTCGGAGCCCTCGTCCAACGCCCGGTACCACGCGACGCTCGCCCGGAACGCGGCTTCGGTCTCCAGTGGCCAGTGCCGTTGTGCTGCCAGACGTCGGTAGTGCGTCTCCACGTCCGCCGGAAAATCGGTCACCGCCAGAGTGTGCCGGTTGTCGCGTAAGCATTTCCCGACTGGGGCGACGCCACGCTGCTCAAGGCCCCTGGCATGTCCGTGGACCGGCTCAGCCCTTGTTCATGCGCAGGATCAAAGCGACCGCGGCCTCCGAGTGGCCCGTCGGAGTCAGCACCTCCTGGAGGAGCAGGCCGCGCATCGCGGCAATGGTGACCGTGGCCAACGTCAGCGCTTCCTCGGCGTCGAGCCCTTCGTGTTCCGCGAGTGAGGCCAGCATCTTGGTCAGGTCGTCGAGCGAGTCGATGAACTCGCGAAAGTCCTCGGGGCTGTACGCGGCCAGACCTACGACGTGAAAGAAGCCGCGGACACGCGACAGCTGCTCGGGACGGGTGTATGCCCGCCAGATCGCCATGACGAAGTCGTCGAAGGTGCCCTGCCGGGCGGTCTCGAAAAGCGCCTCGTTGTCCCGGGAGCGCTGCGCCTTGAGCATCGCCGCCAACACGCCCGGGAGTGACCCGAAGTGGTAGCGCAGGAGGGCGTGGCTGGTCCCGGCCCGGGCGGCGATCTCGCGGAGCGACACCTCCGGCGCGGGAAGCGCCTCTTCGAAGGCGTCGAGAAGCCGAGCCAGGAGACGCTCGCGTGCGTCGCCTTTGTGTTCCGCGCTTGACAAGATCACTCCCACAGTTTATCCATTGGAAAAGAAGCGCTGACGGTGCCGTGTCGCGTCACACATGGTCGCAGCCGGCTCGCAACGGCGAAGGGAACGACTCGTGGGACGTGTTCAGGTGGTCGGCGCGACGGTCGTCGACGGGTCGGGTCGCGACCCGGTCACCGTCGACGTCGGCATCGAAGACGGGCATATCACCCAGGTCGGTGCCTCCGGCGCACCCGGCGAGCGCCTGGAGGCCGGAGGTCTGACGATGACGCCCGGCCTGATCGACGCTCACGTCCACTTGGGCTTGTCGAGCCCGATCCAGCCGCAGTTCTCGTTCCGGATGAGCGCCGCCGAGCTCGCGGCGGACATCTTCGCGACGGCCGGCGCGGCGCTCGATTCCGGCTTCACCACCGTTCGGGACACCGGCGGGATCGACGGCGGTGTCGTCACCACGATCGCCAAGGGCAAGGTCAGAGGGCCACGCGTCCTGTCCTGCGGACCGGTTCAGTGCCAGATCGGCGGGCACGGCTACTACGGAGCCGACTGGGAACCCACCGAGCTGTGGAGCAGCCATCACGTTCCGGGTCTGTGCGCCCTGTCCATGATGTCGGGCAACGCGGACGAGCTGCGGCACAACGTGCGCGAGGCCTTCCGTCGCGGAGCCTCCTTCCTGAAACTCTGCGTGACCGGCGGCGTGGTCGGGGCCCACGACCGGCTGACCGACACCCAATTCACCGTCGACGAGATCGCCGTCGCCGTCCAGGAAGCCGCGGCGCGGGGCACCTACGTGACCGTTCACGCCCACAACAACGACGGCATCCGGAACGCGGTCGAGGCCGGGGCGCGCTGTGTCGAGCACGGCACCGACCTCGACGAGTCCACGGCCACCCTGATGGCCACTCGCGAGGTCGCCCTCGTGCCCACGTTCGCGGTCGTCGAGCAACTGCTGCACGACACCGCCGGCGCCGGCCTCGACGAGTCGACCCGCGACCGTGTGCTGGGTGTTCGCGAGCGGATGACCGAGGCGCTCGCCGTCGCCAAGGAGGCCGGAGTACGGATCGGGCTGGGTTCCGATCTCATCGGTCCGGCTCAGCACCGTCGAGGCGAGGAGCTCAGGCTGCGCGCGAAGCTCGAAACACCGATGGAAGCCCTCGTGGCGGCCACCAAGACCAACGCCGAGATTCTCGGCCTGTCCGGCCAGGTCGGTGTCATCGCCCCCGGCGCGCAGGCAGACCTCGTGTTGTGGAACGGCAACCCGGTCGAAGACCCGGAGCTGTTCGCTGATCCCGCCAATGCCGTCCTCGTCCTCAAGGCCGGCCGAATCGTGAAGGACCTTCGATGAGCACCATGTGGCACGGCTGCCTCGCCGACACCGACTATTTCGAGACCCGCTCCAGTGGTGGGCACGACTACGGCGTCTGGGTCACCACACCACCGGGTTACGACCCCGCGACGACGCGAGCGCCCGCCGTCTACGTGCTCGACGGCAATTGGGCCGTGGGCATGACGGCTCCGCTCATCGTCACCCAGGCGGATCCCATGCAGCGGATCCAGCCCTACATCCAGGTCAGTGTCGGCTACGCGGGCGAGGAAGCACAACACTGGGATCGGCTGCGCAACAGGGATCTCGTGCCACCCGGCGAGCCCATCGCCAAGGAACTCGTCGACGCCGTGGAGATGGGAGTCCGAATGGGCGCGAGGACTCGCGAGGAATCCGATGCCTACCTCGCCGAACTGCGCGACACCCACGCCGACGCGTTCCTGAGCTTCCTCACCGCGGAACTGCACCCGCGGATCGAACGCGACTACGGCACGGCCACGAGCGGTCACGGGCTTTTCGGCTACTCCTACGGCGGCCTGTTCAGCCTCTACACCTGGCTCACCGGCAACACGCTCTTCGAGAGCATCGGAGCGGGCAGCCCCGGCGTCGCCGGCGAAGACAGCCAGATCTTCGCCCAACTCCAAGAGCTGGATGACCGGCACCAGGCCGCCAAGCTGCACGTGACCATCAACGAGCGAGAACTGCTCGGGGACTTGGCCATCTACCAAAACCTCACGAAGAACGCGGCCACCGTCCTGCACCGCCTCTCCTCGCGTGGCGGAGCCGTCACCAGCGCGGTCCTGCGCGAAACGCACGTGACCGGGCTGCAGGCTTCGTTCCTCAGCTACCTCAGGACCTGCCGTGCCCGGTAAGCGCCCGAGTGCCGATGTGGTCGTGATCGGGGCGGGGGTGATCGGTTCGTCGATCGCCCTCGAGCTTGCCCGGTCGGGGTATCGGGTCATCGCACTCGATCGGGCGGCGGGTGCCGGGCAGGGGTCGACCTCGGCATCGAGTGCGATCGTCCGGTTCAACTTCTCCACCACCGCCGGGGTGGCGACGGCGTGGGAGGCGCGTTTCGGCTGGCTCGACTGGGCAGGCCACCTCGGCCACGATGTCGGCGACCTCGCGATGTTCCGTAAGAGCGGGCTCGTCATGTTGGACGTCGAGGCGGCTCCGCGTGCGTCGTGGCTTCCGTTGTTCGACGAGATCGGTGTTCCCTACGAGGAATGGGACAGCGCGACGCTGGCCGAGCGCGTTCCGGGTCTCGACCCCGGCCGCCATTGGCCGCCGAAGCGGCTCGACGACGAGGAATTCTGGGAGGACGCGAAACACTCGCTCGGTGGCGTGTACACCCCGGACGCCGGTTACGTCTCGGACCCGGGCCTCGCCGCCGTGAACCTCGCCTCCGCGGCCTCGGCACACGGGGCGGAGTTCCGCTTCCGCAGCACGGTGACAGCGGTGGAGAAGGCAGGCGGGCGCGTGACGTCGGTGCGACTGTCGGACGGCACCCGGATTCCCTGTGCCGTCGTGGTCAACGCGGCCGGTCCGTGGTCGGGCGCGGTGAATCGATTGGCCGGCGTGGGTTCCGATTTCACGGTCGGCGTGCGCCCGATGAGGCAGGAGGTAGCGCACGTGCCGGTCCCGGCGGGCTATGACGGGCCCGTGGTGGCGGACATGGATCTGGGCACCTACTTCCGCGGTGAGGGAGGAGGCCTGCTCGTCGGAGGAACGGAACCGGAGTGCGATCCGCTGCACTGGACCGACGACCCGGACGCCGTCGACATCCACCCGACGGCCGCGGTCTTCGAGGCTCAGGTGACGCGGGCCGCGCGGCGGTTGCCCGACCTGACGGTGCCCAACCGGGCGCGCGGCGTGGTGGGCGTCTATGACGTCACCGACGATTGGACTCCGATCTACGACCGCACCGAACTCGAGGGCTTCTACCTCGCGATCGGAACGAGCGGCAACCAGTTCAAGAACGCGCCGGTCGTGGGGCAGCTGATGACGGAGCTGATCGACCGGGTGGAGAACGGCGCGGACCACGACGCGTCGCCCGTCCGTTTCCGGGCCCCGCGCACCGGCTTGGAGATCGACCTGGGTGCGTTCTCTCGCAAGCGCGACCGAAACGCCGCGAACTCGGGGACGGTGCTGGGCTGAGCGGTTACGGATCGTCGAGGTCGAGTGGAGGCATCGCCGGTGTGTCCGGGGCCCAGGTGTCGCGAAATCCCGGCTGGGCCGCGAGATCGACCAGTTCGATCCTGGCCCCGATGCTGTCGAGCCGGTGGTAGGTGAAGGAGCGGCCGTAGGGGCAGGAGTCGAATTCGATCGGCGCGCCTCGATCCGCCAGGCGCTGTTTGTCCGTCGCGACGTCCTTGGACCAGTAGCCGATGTGGTCGAAGCGGGAGCCGTCGGTCGCGTCCCACGGGCTGCCGGCGGGTCCGTGGATCACTTCGAAGAACGGTGGCCCGCCGGTCGAGAACACGATGTCGTAGTCCCAATCCCCGAGGGTGCCCGCACGGACCGGACTCCAGGCCACGCCGAGAGCGCGCGTGAGATCCTCGGTCGCCTGTCCGATGTCCCGAACGACGAAGCACAGGTGGTAGAAGGCGTTCACCCGTCCTGTCTACCAACCCGCGGCGGCCGGAGGGCGCTATGGTCGATCGATGTCGCGCGCGGTCGTTCTCGGTGGGACCGGTCTGATCGGTCGCGCCACGGCACGCCGGTTGCTGGCCGCCGGTTGGGACGTGACCGTCGTCGGCCGGGATTCCTCGCGTATGCCCGACGACATCGCGGTCGCGGGTGGCCGGTTCGTCACCGCGGACCGCGGCGAATCCGGCGGACTCGCGACGGCGCTCGGCGCGGGAGCCGATCTGGTGGTCGACTGTCTGTGCTTCACCGCCGCACACGCCCGTGATCTGCTGCCATTGCTGGACGATGTGGGGTCCACGGTGATGATCTCCAGCAAGGCCGTGTACGTCGACGCGGCGGGCAACCACGTGAACTCGGCCGTCGCGCCGGTTTTCGACGGGCCGATCCGCGAGTCGCAGCCCACCATGGCCCCACGCGGGGACGTCGGCTACCGCACTCGCGACGGCTACGGCGCCAACAAGGTGGCCGCGGAACGTGTCCTGCTCGACAGCGGACACCCGGTCACCGTCCTGCGGCCGTCCAAAGTCCATGGAGAGGGGGCGGCCAAGCCCTGCGAATGGGTGTTCGTCAAACGCGTGGCCGACCGGCGCGAAGTCCTTCTCCTGGCCCGCGGTGGCCGCGGCGTCGACCACCCGAGTGCCGCCGGGAACATCGCCGCGCTGATCGAAACCGTCGCGGAAAACCCCGGCAGGCGTGTCCTCAACTGCGCCGACCCGGACGCGCCCGACGCGCTGGCCATTGCGAGAACCGTCGCGGACCACCTCGGCCATCGGTGGGAGGAAGTGCTCCTCGACGACCACGCCCCCGCCGGACTCGGCCTGCACCCCTGGGACCGCCTGCCGGGGATCCGGCTGGACATGACCGCGGCCGGGCGACTGGGCTACCGGCCGGTCGGCGACTACGCCACCACCGTACGCGCAGAGCTGGACTGGCTGTGCTCCACCGAGCGGCTCCCGGCAGGCTTCGACCACGACTATTTCTCGCCGATGTTCGACTACGCCGCGGAGGACGCCTACCTCGCGGAGCGGTAGCCGGCCTCAGCCCTCGCTCGCGGGGAGCAACTCCCGCAGCATGGCCAGCAGCTCCCGCCGGTCCCCGGCGCCGAGTTTCCCCCGGATCCGCGCCATGTGGTGCTCCACGGTCTTCCCCGAGATGAACAGTTTGCTCCCGGCCTGCTTGTAGGTCAGCCCGTCGACGACCAGCCGGGCGACCTCCAGTTCCCGTTCGCTCAGCGCGCTCAGCCCGGTGGCCGCGGCGGGTTCCGGTGCCCGTCCTTGGAACTGCCGCGCCGCTTCGAGCAGCTGGACCATCGCCTTCCGGTCCGAGGTCCGGATCGCCGCCTGCCCGGCCAGCCGGGAAGCGTCCCAGCAGAGCCCGAGTTCGTGCAGTTCCGAAGAGGACGCGGTGATCGCCTCGGGATCGACGGTTCCGGTCAGGACGGCGAGCCAGCCGGTCGCGGCGGCGGCGAGGGCGGCCGGATAGCGGCCGCAGGAAGCGAAGTCGTCGAGGGCGGCCAGATGTTCGCCCGCCGACGCGTGATCTTCGACGGTGATGGCGGCGTGCAGTTCGTGCCAGCGCAGGGTGGCTGTCCACAGTGGAGGGTTGCCGAGCGCGTCGAGTACGGAGTGCGCCCGCTCCAGCCTGCCCGCCAGTTTGGCGCCCGCGCCGCCCCGTGCGGCCGCGATCGCGAGTTCTCCCAGCGGCAGCAACGAATACAGGTCCGGTTGCTGCCGCATCGACGCCTGGTACGCCCGGTCCCAGGAGCGTTGCAGGCCGGGAAGGTCGCTGGCCCGCCGCGCCAGCCCCAGCTGCAGGGTGGCGGCGAAGAGTTCGTCGCGTGCTTCGAGGCCGTCCGGCGGCATCAAGGCCTCGGCGGCCGTCTTCAGGTCGCCCGCGGTCATCGCGACCCAGCCGAGCAGCAGCCGGTGCCGTTTCGCGAGCAGGTCGCCGCCGATCCGCCCGTCCACCGCGCGTCTCAACACCGACTCGGCCAGCGCGAGTTCGCCGGAATGCAGGCCCACCAACGCCGCGAGGGCCGCCGGGCTGTCCGGGAGCGGCGCCGGCGCCCCCGCCGATTCCAGCATCGAAGCCGCGCCCAGCAGGGCCGACAGCGTCTCCGCGCCGCAGCCGGACACCGAGTCGGTGATCGCCCGCGCCATCCGTGAAGCGGCGCCGGCGAACAGGGTCGGGACTTCGGGAGTCTCCAGCACGCCTCGGGCGGCGTCGAGTTTTCCGGTGCCCAGCAACGCGATCGCGGCGAACGCCTTCGAGCCCGCCCGGCCGGACCATTGATACAGCTCCGCGCTGTGCGCGAGTTCGCCGCGATGCGCCAGCACGGTCGCGGCCACTTCGGCGCCCGCTGCCCGGGCGTCCGTGTCCGACGTGCCGCCGAGCATGCCGTCGCCGAGCCGGAGCGCCGTGTCGAGGTCCCCGGCCAGCGCGGCGGCATGCGCCCAGCCGACGGTGAGCGCCGCGCCGCGCCCACCGGCCTCGGACGCCGCTTCGTAGAACCGCGCCGCGAGTTTCGTGTCGTCGGACATCGCCTCACGGGCGGCCGCCTCGAAGGCCGCCGCCGCGCTCGCGCCCGAACTTCCCGTGCCCAGCAGGGAACGGGCGAGCTCCAGCACCGGAAGCCCGTCCCGCAGCTGGAGTTCCACCAGCCGCTGCAGCACCGTCAGCCGCCGCCCCGGTGAACCCCAGGTCCGGATGGCTTCGGCGGCGATCGGCAGCAGCGCGTCGTCCTCGCCGAGCAGACCGGTCGCCCTGGCACTGTCGAAGACCTCGGGCAGCCCTTCGCGATCGCGGTTCAGCAACGCCGCCAGGAGATCGAGATTCCGGCCCGCGCCCGCCTCCGCCGCGATCAGATAGCGGTGCACGTCGTCGTCCAGCTGCTCCAGCTCACCGCGGAAGTCCGCGAGCCTGCCGGTGACCGCGCGGAGCACGAATCCCGGGACACCGCCGGTCCTGGCGTGGACGTCTTCCGCCGTGGCCACGTCACCGCCGGCGTGCTCGACGAGCCGGCGGACGTCGTCGACGCCGAACGCGCCCAGAGTCACCGACCGGCCGAAGGAGTCGGCGAGTACGCGCAGGGTCGTCGTCCGCGCCGCCGGCCGGAACGCCAGCACCACGGGTGCCGTGGTTTCTTCGGCCTGGGCCTTGATCTTCGCGATCTCGTCGTCGTCGAGCTGGTCGGCGTCGTCGACCAGCAGCGCTTCGACCCCCGCCTCCGCGTAGTGACGTCCGAGCCGGCCGAGCAGATGGGTCTTGCCGTGCCCGCCGGGGGCGACGACGGTGACCCGCACCGGGAGTTCCGGGGCGGTGGCCACCTCGTCGAGCAGGCTCCGGGCACCCGGATGGATGATGCCGGGCTTGTCGAGCAGTGCGTTCAACAGCGACCTTCGGGGGTGGACGGGGTGGCACCGGGAGTGGCCGGCGCGCACGAGCTCGAAGTGGTGGGAGTGGCTTCGGGACCCTTGTCCGCGGTGGCTTCTCGGGTGGTCAGGGTGAGCAGCAGGGTGGTCGCGGCCAGCACCACGACCGCGGCTCCGGCGACGAGGGGCTTGCGCCGGCTGAGCAGTTTCGCCGCCCCGGTGCGTTCTGGCAAGGGGAAGGGGGTGATGTCGACCGGCGGCCGTTCGGGTCGCTCGGTGAGCTCTTCTGGCACGTCGACCCGGGGGAGCAGGGTGGTTTCGATGGCCGCGACGGCGTTCGATCCCGCCCCGCCGGGTTGAGGAAGGTCACGTCGCGCGGCGATGTTGGCCGCCCCGATCGCCACCGTCAGCACCGGGTCGCTCGAAGCGAAGAGGGGGCACGGTGTCCGGCCGGGAACCGGCGGAGCCTCGCCGCAGAGCACGATGCCTGCCAGGGATCGCGGCGGGATCCCGGCGCCGTGCGCGAGCTCGAAGACCTTGCCGACGGCCTCGCCGGGCTCGACGCCTTCCACCGTTTTGACCGGCTGCCAGCCGTTGATCCCGGCGGCGGCGATCGTGACCACCGCGCCGTCCGGGCCGAATTCGCAGACACCGGCGGTGGCGTCACCGTGCGGGGCGAGGTACGCGTGCAGGGCGGCGACCGGCGCCGCCACCAGCGCGGCACGGGGGAATCCGGCCTCGGCCAGTGCCCGGCGCAGCAGGTCCCGGCGGAACGAACCCCAGCCGACGGGGTGCGTGAGCACGAGGTGGCGCGGTTTCTCGCCGAAGCGTTCGGCCGCTTGATCCACCGCGGCGTCCACGAGGACCGCGCTGAGGGATTCGGGCGGGAACCGCTCCCCGCCGACGATCACGGGGACGTCGTCGCCGACCCGTTCGTGGAATCCGGTGAGCAGGCGGGCGGGCGCGGACCGGCCCGCCTCGACCGCGGCGTCCCCGGTGAGCAGGTAGCCGTCGTCGTCGAGGAACACCGCCGACGCCGCCGCCGGGCCGCGCGCGCCGAGCCACGACGGCTCGGGCACGCCCCAGCCGTCGCCGGAGTCCACGCAGGTGGCGGCGGTGGTGCGGGTCGAGGCGATATCGATGCCGAGGACGTAGGGCAACGAGCATCCTCCTTCGCGTGACCAGCCCCTAAGGACCAAATAGGGCCACTCACCTGAACGGCTTGACCCATCCGGGTGAGGGTTGGCATTAAACCCAACCGAGTGCGTCTCGGTTAAGCCCCTAACGCCCTAACGATGTCATACCGATCCCCTATTGGCTGAGTGAGTGACGACCAGGAGTGATCCCCGATGTGCCCGGAGGCACCGGGTCACTAGCTTCGGTGACCTGCGCTCAGCCGTGCCCTCCGGCCGCTGTGCCTTCCCCACCGACTAGACCTCCAGGAGAGTCCTTTCATGGGTTCCGTCCAGACCCTGCACGACTTCACGCTGAACCTGCTGAACGACACCGCGGCTCGCGCGGCGTTCGCCAACGACCCGCAGCAGGTGCTGGCCGACGCCGGCCTCGGTGACATCAACGCCGCCGACGTGCACGAGGTCGTCCCGCTGGTGCTCGACTTCGTGCCGGTCGGCACCGTCACCGACCTCACCGGGAACACCGCGGCCACCGCCGACAACCTGGCCGGCTTCGGCGGCGTCACGAACGCCGTCGACGGCACCGACGGCGAATGCGCCGACGGCGTCCAGGGCGCGATCGACCAGCTCACCGCGCTGACCGCCGGCCTGCCGGTCGCCATCCCCGGTGCCGACGCCCTCCCGGCCCTGCCCGAGACCGGTCTCCCGGCCGTGCCGGGTCTGCCGGAGCTGGGCCTGCCCGCCGTGCCCGCCGTCGGCGACCTGCCGGTCGACGTCCCGGGCCTGCCCGCCGTCCCGGCCGTCTCCGACGTGACCGACGTGTCGAACGCCGCCGCCGGCGTGACCGCCCTCGCGCAGAACACCGTCGGCAGCTTCGGCCTGACCGACGACCTTTCCCGTGGCCTCGACGCCGCGCCCGTCGGCCAGGCCGGCGACCTCGCCACCGGCGCCGTCGACACCGCGACCGGCCTGGCCCCCGAGGTCCCGGCCGTGGACGCCGTCCAGGTTCCGGCCGTCGACTCGGTCCCGGCCGTCGGCGACCTGACCGGTGACCTGCCGCGCGCCGACGGTGTCGCGGGCGGTGCCCCGGACTTCCTGTCCGAGGTGGGCGACCTGACCAGCACCATCGGTCACGTCGACGTCGCCGACGTCACCACCAAGGTGCACGACATCGCGAACAACTACGGTGACGTCGCCAACAACCACGGCGACGTGACCGGCGCGGTCTCGGGCAACGTGGCCAACGAGGTCGCCAACGTCGCGAACCACGCGGGCGTCTCCGAGGTCCACGACACCGTTTCCGACGTCACCGGCACCATCGGCAACATCGGTGACGTCACCATCGGTACCGGCGACATCGCGTCGAACAACGACATCCACATCGGCTGATACGAACATTTTTCAGCTCTGTGTCAGGGCCCCGCGACCGCACCAGGTCGCGGGGCCCGCACGGCATGTTGGCCCATGCCACATTGATTCCGCGCTTGGTTAAGGGAACACTGCATCCCCGTGACAGCCCCCGCCTGGCTCGACGTGCTCAACGAGACCTTGGACGCCTGTGCCGCCCACGGCCGCGCCGACCTGGCCGAAAGACTCCGGCGCAGACGAGACGAGCGAGCGCCGGGCACCCGGATCGCGGTGGTCGGTTTTCCCAAGCAGGGCAAGGGTTACCTGCTCAACGCGCTGTTGAACGCGCCGGTCTGCGCGGTCGGGGACGCGAGTACGCCCGCCGTTCCCACGGAGATCGGCTACGCCGCCGATCCCGCCGCGACCCTGGTCGGGCATGCCAGGGAAAGCGTGCCGGTCGGTGACCTGGCCAAGGAACTCGAGGTCCGGCCGCCCGGCTCCCTGCGCCGGGTGGAAGTCGGCCTGCCGCGCGAACTGCTCGGCACGGGGCTGGTGCTGGTGGACACCCCGGCGATCGGGGATCCCCGGTCCCCGCGCACGGCGGCCACCCTCGACGTCCTCGCCGACGCGCACGCGGTGATCCTCGTCTCCGACGCGACACAGGAACTCCAGCCCGCGGAACTCGCGCTGGCACGGCATATCCGCACCTGGTGCCCCGCGCTGGTGCTGGCGCTGACCAAGATCGACGTGAGCCCGGACTGGCGGGAACTCGCCGCCCGCGATCGCGCGGCGCTCTCCGAGACCGGGGTCGTCGCCGACGTCTTCCCGGTGTCCGCGACGGTGCGCCAGGCCGCTGCGAAAGCCGGCGACACCGTCCTCAACGGACGGTCCGGTTTCCCGGAACTGCTGAACTGGGTGGGGGAGCAGGCCGCGCGCCCGATCGAGCGCACCCGTGCGCTCGCCGCCGCGGTGAGCGTGCGCGCGGCGGCGGTCGAACTGGTCGAGACACTCCAGACGCGGCTCAACGCGGTCTCGCAGGACAACGGGGTCGACCAGGTCACCCTGCTGCACCAGGCACAACGGCGCGCCGAGGAACTGCGACGGCAGAACGTCCGCTGGCAGAACATGTTGTCGGACGAGATCACCGACCTGATCTCCGACGCCGAGTACGACCTGCGCGAGCGGACGCGGATGATCGTGCGGCATATCGACCGCACCTTCGACGAAGGCGATCCCGTGCAGATCTGGCCGGATTTCCAGACCTGGCTGGAAGAGAACCTCGCCGAGGCCGTCGAGACGAACTACAACTGGGTGTCCGACCGGTCGGAGTGGATCGCCCAAGCCGTGGCTTCGACCTTCGGGCCGCACTACGGCCATGCGCCCGACCTGCCGCTGACCGGGTCCGGCGTGGACTCGATTCCCGAGGTCGGCGCGCCCAAGATCGAGCGGTTCAAGATCGGGCAGAAACTCTTCACCGGATTGCGCGGTTCCTACGGTGGCGTGCTGATGTTCGGCCTGGTCACCAGTCTCGCCGGGCTGCCGCTGATCAACCCGGTGTCGCTCGGCGCCGGTGTCGCGTTCGCGACCAAGAGCGTGCGGGACGAAGGCGGGACGCGGTTGCAGCGACGTCAGGCGCTGGCGAAGGCCGCCGCGCAGCGCCACGTCGACGACGTGTTCATCCGGTTCAGCAAGGAGGTCAAGGACGAGGTCCGTCAGGTGCAGCGCCGCCTGCGTGACCATTTCGCCGCGGTCTCCGACCAGCTCTCCGAAGAGCTGACGCGGCAACGGGAACTGATCATCGCCGGCTCCGCCGAACGGGACCGGCGCACCCAGCGGGTCAAGAAGGAGATCGACCGGCTGGCCGCCCTGCACCGGAAGGCGGGGACGCTCGGCACCGGCGCCACCCCGCGCCGGGAGCTTTCGGCGTGAGCACCGCCTTGGACGTCCGGGAACTCCTGAACGAAGCCCTGGCGCACTACCGGGAACGCCCGCACGCGGTGTCGATGCTGCGGGAATGCCTGGAGCGGCTGGAAGAACCACTGCGCGTCGGTTTCACCGGAACGCCGGGAACCGGAAAGTCCACTTTGGTCTCCGCGCTCGCGGAATGGCCGACGCGGTCCTTGCGTGAAATCGAGTTGTTCGACACCCCGTCGCCCGCCGAGCACGTCGACGCGACGGTGCGCCTGGTGCGTCATCTCGAACCCGACGAACTCGCGGGCACGCGGCCGGTGGGCGGTTCGGCGTTCGCCCGGCAGACGGCGGTGAACTCCGTACTGGTGCTGGGCAGGGCGGACGAGGTCGGCGCGGGCCGGATCGACGCCTTGCTCACCGCGAAACAGCTGGCGCGGCGGGCCTGGCGCGAGAACCCGGATTGCGCGGGATTCCAAGGAGTCATCGCGGTCGCCGGCCAACTCGGCTACGCGGGGCGGGCGCTGCGGGACGACGAATTCGAGGTGCTCCGCGCGCTGGCGTCGGTCTCCCGGCCGGAGCTCGAGCGGTACCTCCTGTCCGTCGATTCCTTTGTGGACGATCCATTCCCGGTGGGGGTCCCGGCGGAATCGAGGAAGCATCTGGTGGCGCGGTTCGGGCTCTACGGGGTCCGGCTGGCGATCACCCTGATCCGCACGGGTTGCGACAGCAGGCTGAAACTCTCGGCGGAACTCGTGCACCGCAGCGGTCTCGGCGACCTGAGGGACACGCTGGCGGGCTGCTTCGTCGCGCGGGCCGAGGCGTTGAAAGCGCGCACGGCGGTAGTGCGGTTGGAAGGTCTTCTCGCCGCGGAACCGCTTCCGCACGGCGACCGGCTCGCCGCGCGCGTGGAGCGTTTCGCCGCGGCGGCGCACGACTTCCGGGAGCTACGGCTCATCGCCGGTATCCGCGGCGGCCGCACGGCGTTGTCCGGAGAGCTCGCCGAGGAGGCCGTCCGGTTGCTCGGCGCGCAGGGGCCGGCGCCCACCGAGCGGCTCGGTCTCGAACCCGACGCGGATCCGGCCGAGATCCACGCGGCCGCGGAAAGCGCGCTCGTCCGCTGGCGGCACGAGGCGGAACGGGCCGACGCCGCGCATGCCGAACGCGCGGCCGCCCGCGTGATCGTGCGGTCGGTCGAAGGACTGCTCAGCCTGTTCGTGGCTTGACGCCTGCCGGTCACCGAGTCACCATAGACCTCTCTATGGTGGCTCTGACCAGGCGAAAGGGGTCCGGTATGCCCGACGACGCGCGTCCGGATGTACGGCTTCTCGGTGAACTTTTCGCGCACTGGGCGAAGACGATCCCCGAGCGGGAAGCCCTCTCGTTCCAGGGACGGAAGCTCACCTGGGCCCAGCTCGACGAGCGGGCGAGGCGGGTCACCGGCGCGCTGGCGGCCGCCGGGATCGGCAGGGGCGACAGGGTCGCCTTCGTCGACAAGAACACGCCCGCCTGCCTGGAAGTGACCTTCGGCGCGTCCTCGCTCGGGGCGGCGAACGCGGTCGTCAACTGGCGCCTCGCCCCGGAGGAACTCGCGTACGTCCTCGCCGACAGCGGCGCGCGGATCGTTTTCGCCGGCCCGGAATCACTGCCCGCCGTCGAGGCGCTGCGCGATCGGCTGCCGTCGGTCGAGCGCGTGATCGTCGTCGGGGGCGAAGAAGACCAGTACGAGGGCTTCCTGGCCGGTGCGGCCCCCGCCGGAGTGGCACCCGAGGTCGGCGAACACGACGGTGCGCTGATCATCTACACCAGCGGTACCACCGGCTTTCCCAAGGGTGCGGTGCTGACCCACCGGAACCTGCTGGCGCACAGCAGGAACGCCGGGGCGCAGTTCCCGATGGGGGAAGGCGACCGCAATCTGGTCGCGATGCCGCTGTTCCACGTCGGCGGGAGTTGTTACGCGATCATCGGTTTCCACTACGGGCAACCGACGACGATGACCCGCGAGCCCGACGGCAAGTCGCTGCTGGGCGCGCTGGCCGAAGGGGTCACGCACGCGTTCCTGGTGCCCGCCGTGGTCGCCGGGATCATGCAGGCGGGGGAGCAGGCCGTCGCCGCGTTCTCGCGGCTGAAGTACCTCGGCTACGGTGCGTCGCCGATGCCGCTCCCGTTGCTGCGGAAGTCGCTCGCGGCCTGGCCGGACACCCGGTTCGTGCAGGTGTACGGCATGACCGAACTCTCGGGGGTGGTGACGGCGCTCGATCCGGAGGCGCATCGTGACCCGGCCCGGCCGGAGCGGCTGGCGTCGGCGGGTACGGTGCTGCCCGGGGTGGAGATGCGCGTCGTCGACCCGGCGACCCTCGAAGACGCCGAACCGGGGACCGCTGGTGAGCTGTGGTTCCGCACCGATCAGGCGATGGCGGGCTATCTGGGCAAACCCGAGGCGACCGCCGAAACGATCGTCGACGGCTGGGTCCGCAGCGGTGACGTCGGCAGGGTCGACGACGGCGGATTCGTCTTCATCGAGGATCGGGTCAAGGACATGATCATCACCGGCGGCGAGAACGTCTACTCACCCGAAGTGGAACGGATCATCGCCGAACATCCCGCGATCGGCGAGGTCGCCGTGATCGGTATCCCCGACGAGCGCTGGGGAGAACAGATCAAGGCGGTCGTCGCGCCCGCGCCAGGGCGGGAGGTCGACGCCGTCGAACTCGTCGAGTACTGCCGGGAACGCCTGGCGCACTACAAATGCCCGCGGACGGTCGAGATCGTGGAGGCGCTGCCGCGCAACGCGACCGGCAAGATCCTCAAACGCACCCTGCGGCGCCCCTACTGGGAGGGGCGGGAGCGCGCCGTCTGATGCCGTCGATCGTCAGCCGCGAGAAGTACTTCGACGCGGCGCTGGACATCCTCGCCGAGTCGGGGTTCGCCGGGCTCAACGTCGGCACGCTCGGCAAACGCCTCGGCGTGACCAGCGGATCCTTCTACCACCATTTCGGCGGCTGGCCCGGTTTCGTCGGCGCGCTGCTCGAATTCTGGGCGCAACGGCAGGTGCGGATCCTGCGGGAACTGGACTTCGGTTCCGGTGGCCCCGAGGCGGATTTCGCCGCGCTGATGAGCCTGACGCGCGGCCTCCGGCATCGCGCGGAGGCGGCCATCCGCGCCTGGGCGGCGAACGACGAAACCGTTCGCGTGGCGCAGAAACGCGTCGACGACGCCCGGGTCAAGACGGTCGGGAAGGTGGTGGCCGAGCTGATCCCCGACCGGCGCCGCGCCGAGGTCGTGACCTCGCTCGGGCTGGCGATGCTGGTCGGGTACCAGCAGGTGGCCTCGGCGGGCGGCTTCACCGATCTCGGCGACATCCTCGACGAATACACCCGGCTCGTGCTCGCGGGTTAGGCGTTGCCGAGCACCCGCGTCACGGTGATCTCGACGACCACGCGCTCCGGGTTCGGCTTGGGCTGCCGGTAGCGGGCGGCGTAGCGGTTCTCGGCGTCGCGTACCGACTCCGGGTCTTCGCGCAGCACGGCGCGTCCCTCCAAAGTGGACCAGCGGGGCCCGTCGATCTGGCAGGCGGCGACCGGAATGCCCTGTTCGCCCGCTTCCTTGATCAGGCGGGCCTTCTTGGACGAGCGGAAAGTGATCACCCTGGCGATCCCGGCCTCGAAGTCCACCGTGACCCCCACCGCGACGACGTGCGGGGTGCCGTCGGGACGGACCGTGGTCAGGGTGGCGAGATGCCGTTCGGTCCAGAAGTCCCGGAAGGACTCGCCGCGCGCGCTCAGGTCGATCGTCATGCGGCCTACGCTAGGCCACCGTTCACCAAGACGACTTTTGAGGTAATAGTAAGGAAACTTTCTTAACTCTCTTGTTTTTGGCCGACCCTGGTGTCACTCTCGAAACGCGCCGCCGCCATCAACGACGTTTCCGGAGGAGCCGATGAGAAAGACCGTTCGGACCGTGCTGGCCGCGGCCGCGCTGACCGCCGGGCTGGTCGCCACGACCGCCCCCGCCACCGCGGTGACCACTCAGGGGACCCCTTACCTGCCGGGCGTTCTGCGCCCGTCCGTGTCCCAGTCGGCGCAGGACGCGGCGCTCGCCAAGTACTACGACTACTGGAAGAAGAACTTCCTGACCACCAAGTGCGGGGCGGGTACCTACGCGGTCAAGGCGCCGGACGCCGACCACGCCTTCGTGGCCGAAGGCCAGGGTTACGGCATGACCATCGCGGCCATGATGGCGGGCAAGGACCCCCAGGCGCGCACGGTCTTCGACGGCATCCTGAAGTTCGTGAAGGCGCACCCTTCGTCGATCGACAAGGACCTGCACGCCGCCGAGCAGAACGAGAGCTGCACGAGTGTCAACGGTGTCGACTCGGCGACCGATGGGGACCTCGAAATCGCGTACGGCCTGCTCCTCGCCGACAAGGTCTGGGGCAGCGGCGGTTCGGTGAACTACAAGGCCGAGGCGCTGCGGATCATCAAGGCGATCAAACGCAGCGAAGTGCACCCCACCACCAAGTTCATGCGGCTGGCGGACTGGGCCGACAGCGGCAAGTACATCAACAGCTCGCGTTCCTCGGACTGGATGCCGGGTCACCTTCGCGCGTTCGAAAAGGTCACCGGGGACTCGTTCTGGGGTCAGGTCCGGACCCGGCAGGAGAAGGCGGTCACGCAGCTGCAGCAGCAGTACGCGCCGAAGACCGGCCTGATCCCGGACTTCGTGGTCAACACGAACTCCACGCCGAAGCCCGCACCCTTCGACTTCCTCGAGGGCAAGGACGACAAATACAGCTACAACGCCTGCCGCGACCCGTGGCGGCTCGGTGTCGACGGGATCACCGTCTCGGGCAGCCCCGCGCAGGGGCAGGTGCGGAAGATGAACACCTGGATCCAGCAGAACACCGGCGGCGACCCGGCCAAGATCACCACCGGCTATCTGTTGTCGGGTGCCAAGATCCCGGGGCAGACGGGGCAGCACCCCTGCTTCACCGCGTCGTTCGCCATCGCGGCGATGAACGACCCGGGCAGCCAGGCCTGGCTCGACAAGCTGTGGACCTCGATCACGACCTGGACGCCGAACGCCAAGGACTACTACGGCACCGGCATCACCCTGCAGGTCCTGCTCATCCTCTCGGGGAACTACATCGCGGTCTGACCTGACTCGCGTGAAGGCCCCCTTCCCTCGGCTCAGCCGCGTGAAGGGGGCCTTCACGTGCGAAACGGACATCCACCGGACAGGATTTCAACTGTGAGTTGACCCCTTCAACAGCCAGTTGTAACGTCGGCGACCACCTGAAGCCCCCGTGGAGGTCCGTCATGCCGTCGACGCCGCTCACCCTGACCCGAACCTGGCGCCTGGCCGTGCTCACCGGCCTGGCCGCGCTCGTCACCGCGGCCTGCGGAGGCGGGCCCGACGGAGCCGGCGGCCAGGAACCCGCTGCTCCGGGCGCTCCCGCCGCGATCCCGGACACGACGGCGCTGATCGAGTCCGTCCAGAAGGACACCGCCGTCGCCGGCACCCTGCCCGCGAAGTACGCGCAGGCCGGAATGCTGCACCTGGCCTCGAACCTGCAGTCCGCGCCCAACAACTTCTACGCCGCCGACGGCAAGACCCCGATCGGCTACGAGGTCGACCTCGCCAAGGCCATCGGCAAGAAGCTGGGCGTCACCGTGCACCACCAGGACATGGCGTTCGGTTCGCTGATCACCAGCCTCCAGTCAGGCCGCGTCGACCTCACGATGGCCGCGATGAACGACACCAAGACCCGCCAGGCGCAGATCGATTTCGTCGACTACTTCTCCTCGGGTATCACGATCATGGTCCGCAAGGGCAATCCCGACCAGATCTCCGGCCCGGACACGTTGTGCGGCAAGAACGTCGCGGTCGTGCAGGGGACGAGCCACCAGAAGTTCGCCGAAGAGCAGAACGGCAAGTGCGCGCAGGCTGGCAAACCGGCGCTGACCGTGACCGCGACCGATTCCGACACCCAGAACCAGAACCAGCTCCGCACCGGCCGGGTCGCCGCCATCCTCAACGACCTGCCCAGCGCGGTGTACATCTCGCGGACCGCGGGCGAAGGCAAGTTCTTCGAGGTCGTCCCCGGCGAGCCGATCAACGGCGGACCGTACGGAATCGGCGTCAACAAGGAGAACAAGCCGCTCGCGGAGTCGATCCAGAAGGCGTTGCAGTCCCTGATCGCCGATGGCGGCTACGGCAAGATCCTCCAGGCCTGGGGCGTCGAGCAGGGCGCGGTCAAGGAGGCGAAGCTCAATGGCGGAAGCTGAGCCGCTGCCGATCGTCCGGCTGAGGCACTGGGGCCGCTGGGTCAGCGCCGTCGTCATCCTCGCGTTGCTGGTGCTGCTGGGGATCGCGCTCGCGAACGCGCAGATCCAGTGGGACTCCGTGCCGGAATTCCTGTGGTACCGGGTGATGGCGGTCGGTCTGCTCAACACCGTGCTGCTCGCGGTGATCGCGCAGGGTTCGGCGATCGTCATCGGGATCGTGATCGCCCTGATGCGCCGGTCGGCGAATCCGGTGGCGCGCTGGTTCGCGGCGGGCTACATCTGGCTGTTCCGCGGGCTTCCGGTGCTGCTGCAGATCCTGATCTGGTACAACCTGGCGCTGGTCTTCGAATTCATCTCGATCCCGTTGCCGTTCGGCGGCTACCTGCTGCACGAGCAGACCAACGTGCTGATCACCGCGTTCACCGCGGCCCTGCTCGGCTTGGCGCTCAACGAAAGCGCGTACATGGCGGAGATCGTCCGCGCCGGGCTGAACAGTGTCGACAGTGGACAGACCGAGGCGGCGAAGTCGATCGGGATGTCACCGGGCGCGACACTGCGCCGCGTGGTGCTGCCCCAGGCGATGCGGGTGATCATCCCGCCGACGGGCAACGACTTCATCAACATGCTCAAGGGGACGTCGATGGCGTCGGTGATCGGCGTGACCGAACTGATCCATGCCGCCAACAACATCTCGTCCAACAACCTGCTGGTGATGGAGACCCTGCTGGCCGCCGCGGTCTGGTACATGGTCGTGGTGACCGTCGCCGGGGTCGGGCAGCACTATCTGGAGCGCGCCTTCGACGCCGAGGACCGGTCGAAGAGTCCGTTCTCCCGCGCAGCCAAGGCTTTGCGCACCGCGCCGCTGGTGAGGAGTGAACGTGTCTGAGCCGCTGCTCAAAGCCGTCGGCGTCCGCAAGAGCTACGGCCACACCGAGGTCTTGGGCGGTATCGACCTCGAAGTCCACAAAGGACAGGTGGTCTGCCTGCTCGGTCCGTCGGGTGCGGGGAAGAGCACCTTCCTCCGCTGTGTCAACCATCTGGAGACGATCGACGCCGGTCAGGTCTGGGTGGACGGCGAACCGATCGGGTTCCGGCTGCGCGACGGCAAACTGTACGAGCTGAAGGAACGCGAGGTCGCCCGGCAGCGGCGCGACATCGGCATGGTGTTCCAGCGGTTCAACCTGTTCGGCCACCGGACGGCGCTGCAGAACGTCGTCGAAGGGCCGGTGCGGGTGCTCGGTGTCCCCATGGACGAAGCCAAGGAACAGGCGCTCGAACTGCTCGACAGGGTCGGCCTCGCGCACCGCGCGGACGCCTACCCGGCGCAGCTGTCGGGCGGGCAGCAGCAGCGGGTCGCGATCGCCCGGTCGCTGGCGATGAAACCGAAGCTGATGCTGTTCGACGAGCCGACGTCGGCGCTCGACCCGGAACTCGTGGGCGAGGTGCTGGCGGTGATGGGTACGTTGGCCGCGGAGGGGATGACGATGGTCGTGGTGACGCACGAGATGGGGTTCGCGGCCGAGGCCGCGGACGAGGTGGTGTTCATGGCCGACGGCATGGTCGTCGAGACCGGGCCGCCGGGGGAGATCCTGAGTTCGCCGAAGCACGAGCGGACCAAGCAGTTCCTGGCACGGGTCCTCGCATGACGCGGATCTCCCCGCGGTACCTGCTGCAGTTCGACGAACCGGCCGGGTACCTCGACTTCGCGCGGTTCGGTCCGCCGTCGCACGCCGTGCTCGACACGACGGCGAGCCTGCTCGACGCCTCGACCAAAGCGGGTCCATCCACTGTGGACGACCTGATGCGGCAGGAGACCAGGGCCAAAGCCGCCGCGGCGCGGCTTTCGGGCAGCGACACCGACCACACCGTGCTGCTGCCGCACACCAGTCTCGGGTTGTTCCAGGCGGCGTTCAACGCCCCCGGCGGCGAGGCACTGGTGTCGGCGGCGGAGTTCCCGGCCAACACCTACCCGTGGGCGCGGGCCGAACAGGCGGGACGGCTGACCGTGCGGCGGCTGCCGCTGGGGAACGTCACCGCGGACGCGGTCAAGGCGGCGCTGACACCGGCGACGTCGCTGGTCAGCGTGAGCGCGGTCGACTTCCGGACCGGGTACCGCGCGGACCTCGCGGCGCTCCGTGAGGTGGTGGGGGACCGGCTGCTCGTGGTCGACGGGATCCAGGGCTTCGGGGTGACCGAGGCGCCGTGGGAGGTCGCGGACGTGCTCGTCGTCGGCGGGCAGAAATGGTTGCGGGCGGGCTGGGGCACCGGGTTCGCCGTGCTGTCCGACCGCGCGCTGGAACGGATGGAGCCGATCCTGTCCGGCTGGACCGGCGCCCGCGATCCCGGCCTGTTCGACGACGAGATCCATCCGGCCGACGACACCGCGGCCGCTTGGTCGATCTCGAATCTGAGCCCGATCACCTCGGGTGCGTTCGCGGCCGCGCTGGAGCTGGTCGAGGAAGCGGGCGTCGGAGCCATCGCCGGACGGATCGCCGAACGGGTCGGCGAACTCGAAGAAGTCGTGAAATCCGTTGGTGGGCACGTGGTTTCGGCCGTCGACCGGCGGGCGGGCATCCTCGCCTTCACACTGCCGGGACACGCGGCCGAACAAGTGGGTTCCGCGCTGGCGAACGCCGGGATCGCCGCGACCGTGCGGCCCGAACATGTCCGGCTGTCGCCGCACGCGTCGACTCCGGCGAGCGCGGCGGAACAGGTGCGTTCAGCCTTGGAACGGCTGAAGAAGCCGGTCACGGTGGTCGAAGCGCCGGTCGTCACGTCGGCGGCCTCGGGCGATCTGCTCACCGCGCTCGTCCCGGCGGTGCACGCGCTCGCGGCGATGCTGGGGCCGGGCAACGAAGTCCTGCTGCACGATCTGAGCAGGCTGCCGGACTCGATCGTCGCCATCGCGGGTGACCTCACCGGCCGGACGGTCGGCGGGCCGATGACGGATCTGCTGCTGGGTCTGGTCCGTCGCGGCACAACGCAGGACCTGACGAACTACGAGACCCACGGCCCCGACGGCCGGGCGATCCGCTCGTCGACGCTGTTCCTGCGGGACGCCGACGGCGTCGCGATCGGCTGCCTGTGCGTCAACCGGCTGTCCGACGGCGCGCCGAAGGCCAACGGTCACGAACCCGAGACGTTCCCCCCGGACGTCGACAGCCTGCAGCGGTTCCTGGTCGGGCGCGCCGTGGCGAAGGCCGGGATCCCGGTGGACCTGATGAAGAAACGGCACAAGGCGGCCGTCGTCCGGGAACTGGACGAGGCGGGGTTCTTCCTCATCAAGGATTCGGTGGACCACCTCGCCGGGGAACTCGACGTCACGCGGTACACGATCTACAACTACCTGAACGAGATCCGGGGCTGATCGTCTCGTGAGTGGTAAGGACGGTTCTAACCGTCCTTACCACTCACGAGGGCCTAGCGGAGGAAGGACTCCACGGCGTCGGCGGCCTTGTCGATGCCGCCGTTCCCGCGCGTCTCAGCCTGGACCTCGGCAAGCCGCGCGGCCACCTCGGGCGACCCGGCGACCCGCTCGACCGCGGCCCGCAGCGAAGAAGCCGTCACCTCGCCGGCCGCGAGCTGCTCACCGACACCGAGTTCGGCCAGTTTCGCGGCGTTGCCGAAACCGTCGGTGGCCAGCGGGATCGCGACGGTCGGCACGCCGTACCACAGCGATTCCGTGCTACCGCCCATGCCGGCGTGCGTGATGAACGCCGACGCGGCCTCCAGCACCGCGAGTTGCGGCACGAACTGGTGGACCTCGATGTGCTCCGGCAGCGGCCCGAGTTCGGCCGGATCGGTCTGGCCGATCGAGACGACCACGTGCCAGTCCGAGTCGCGGAACCCGTCCACGCAGGCGCGGAACAGGTCGAGCTGGTCGGTGAACGCCGTGCCGAGCGACATCAGCAGGACCTTCCTGCCGCTCGACGGCGGGGTCCAGCTCCGGTCGGCGAGGCGCTCCGGGTCCAGCGCCGGGCCGACGAACCGGACCGACGACGGCACGCGTTCGACGTTCGGCTGCATCGCCTTCGGCAGGAGCGCGAGCACCTGGGGCGGATGGGAGATCCAGTCCCAGGCGTCGGCTTCGATGCCGTTCTCGTTCAGCCAGCGGGTGAACGTGGCGAAATAGTCCTTTCCGGACGGTGAGGTCCGGATCGAGGTCAGGATCTCGCCCATGTCCTCTTCGTAGCCTTCCCAAGCGACGTACGTCGGGGAAAGCTGCACCGCCGGAACGTCGTAGCGCCTGGCCAGCAGCGGAGCCGGGAGGCCGCCGATGTCGTAGAGCAACAGGTCCGGGCGGTTGTCGTCGTAGAAATCGGTGAGCACCGGCATCGCCTGGATGCCCTCGTCGAGGAAGACCCGCATCTGCGACGCCGGATCCTCCGGCCACGCCGCCTGCTCACCGAGCGGGAGGATCGACGGATGCGAGACGACCTCGGCCCCGGTCGGCTCGATCAACCCGGTGAGCGGCTCGCCCACGGCGTAACTGACCCGGTGCCCGCGAGCGACCAGCTCACGGATGATCGCGAGCGACGGATAGATGTGGCTCGGCGCGGTGCTGCCGATCATGGCGATGTGCTTGTTCTGCATGATGTCGAAGTCCGAATCCGTGAAGGGACGTCAGACGGCGCGCAGAAAAGGGGCCTCCCGATCGCGGGTGGCCCGGCGGTCACGCCGTCTCAGGCGGTGCGCATACGGATGTGACAGATCATGATCGAGATCCTAGCTTGCCCCGCGAGACCGCCCAACCGATTAACCGGTTGCCCGGTTTGCCGCGATCGGGACCCGCCGTTGGTAGGGACCTTCGCCGGAAGGCTTCCGCAGGTCATTGACGTGGATAGGGTTTCGGGGCTTTCACCTTTGGAGGGAAAGGGAAAAACCTTGAGACGTCTGCTCACCACCGCGCTGGCCGTCGCCACGCTCGCGTCGGTCGCGGTGACCGCGCCCGCCGTCGCCGCGGAAGAGACGCAACCCGCGGAGACGATCACCTGGGGCGCCTGTACCGACCAGACTTTGATCAACGCCGGCGCGGAATGCGGCTATCTGCCCGTTCCGCTCGACTACTCGCGGCCGCGCGGCGAGAAGATCCAGCTCGCGCTCAGCCGCGTCAAGCACAAGACACCCGACGCGCAGTACCAGGGCGTCATGCTCACCAACCCGGGCGGGCCCGGCGGTTCCGGGCTGCTGCTCGCCACCCGCGGGACGCGGGTGCCGAACCACGCGGGCGACGCCTACGACTGGGTCGGGTTCGACCCGCGCGGGGTCGGCTCCAGCAAGCCCGCGCTTTCGTGCATCCCGGACTACATGGACTACAACCGGCCGAACTACGTGCCGACGACGCGGCAGCTGGAGAAGACCTGGCTGCGGCGTTCGAAGTCCTACGCCGACGCGTGCGTGGCGAAGAACAGCCGCGCGCTGCTGGAGAACATGAAGACGACCGACACGGTCAAGGACATGGAAAGTATCCGCAAGGCGCTCCGCGTGGAGCAGCTGAATTTCTACGGGTACTCCTATGGCACTTATCTCGGCCAGGTCTACGGGACGCTGTTCCCGCAGCACGTCCGCCGGATGGTCCTCGATTCCACTGTGGACCCACGTAACGTCTGGTACCAGGCCAACCTGAACCAGGACGTGGCCTTCGACGTCAACCTCAACATCTGGTTCGGCTGGGTCGCGTCGCACGACGATGTCTAT
Source organism: Amycolatopsis sp. NPDC000009 (assembly GCF_055563465.1). Lineage (NCBI taxonomy): Bacteria > Bacillati > Actinomycetota > Actinomycetes > Pseudonocardiales > Pseudonocardiaceae > Amycolatopsis > Amycolatopsis sp. NPDC000009. The sequence goes on along the minus strand of NZ_JBVHDI010000005.1, from coordinate 245,766 downwards.
CACCTCGGCAAGACGCAGGCCGCGGTGAAGCAGGTCTTCGACGAGCAGCTGAAGAAGCTGGCGGCGGTTCCGGCAGGCGGCTACATCGGGCCGGACGAGTTCCTCGACGTCTTCCAGCAGGCGTCGTACTACCAGTTGCGCTGGACGCTGCTCGGTGACGCGCTCGCCAAGTTCGTCAACAAGGGCGACTGGCAGACGATGAAGGGGCTGTTCGAGGCCTTCGGCGGCCGCGGTGACGACAACGGGTACGCCGTCTACCTCGCCGTCCAGTGCACGGATGTCAAGTGGCCGCCGAGCTGGCAGCAGTGGAAGCGCGACAACTGGCGTACGTATGAGAAGGCGCCGTACTTCACGTGGCAGAACGCCTGGTTCAACGGGCCTTGCCTGTACTGGCCCGTGAAGCCCGCCAAGCCGGTGAAGGTCGACGGCTCGAAGGTGCCAAGTGTGCTGATGATCGGCGAGACCCTCGACGCGGCGACGCCGTACGAAGGAAGCCTCGAAGTGCGCAGCCGGTTCCCTGGCGCTCGCCTGATCGGTGAACCGGGCGGCACGAGCCACGCCATCACCCCGCGCGGAAACGCTTGCGTCGACAACCGGATCGCCGACTACCTGGCGACCGGGGCACTGCCCGAGCGCAAACCCGGGCGGACGGCCGACGTCGAATGCGCGCCGCTGCCGCTCCCGGTGCCGCCTCCGGCGCCCGCCGCTGCCGCTTCGGCCCCTGACGCGGCTACCTCCCAGGTACCCGCCTAACGCCAGTCCGTGAAGGCCTCCTTCCCTACCTTGAGCGTAGGGAAGGAGGCCTTCACGGACTTCTGGGGTTTTCGTGACAGGGGACTTTGTGTTACAAAGTGCGGGTGAGCTTTGTGGTTCAGAGTGCTCGAAGGGGGAAAGTCATGGCGGACGCATTCAGCCTCCAAGGGCTGGTCAAGCGCTTCGGCGACGTCCTGGCCGTCGACGACGTCAGTGTGCGGGCCGCGCCGGGGGAGGTGGTGGCGCTGCTCGGGCCGAACGGTGCGGGCAAATCGACCACCATCGACATGCTGCTGGGCCTGAGCAGACCGGACGCCGGCCAGGTCCGGGTCGCCGGGCTCGGCGCGAGCGAGGCGATGGACCGGGGGATGGTCGGCGCGATGGCGCAGAACGGGACGCTGCTGCGGGACGCCACGGTCACCGAACTCGTCGGCCTGTTCGCTTCGCTGCACCGGAATCCGCTGCCGGTCCGCGAGGTGCTCAAGCGGGCAGGCGTCACCGAGTACGCGAATCGCCGCTGCGGAAAGCTTTCCGGTGGCGAGCAGCAGCGGGTGCGGTTCGCGCTCGCGCTGGTCGGCGATCCGGACCTGCTGGTGCTCGACGAACCCACCGCGGCCATGGACGTCGACGGGCGGCGCCGGTTCTGGGCGTCGATGCGCGAGTACACCGAGACGGGCCGCACGGTCCTCTTCGCGACGCACTACCTCGCCGAGGCCGAGGACTACGCGGACCGCGTCGTGCTCATGCGGCACGGCAGGGTCGTCGCGGACGGTCCGGTCGGCGAGGTCCGGGCCGCGGTCGCCGGACGCGTGCTGCGTGCCGTTGTCCCGCAGGCCACCGAAACCGAGCTGGCCGCGCTGCCCGGGGTGTCGCGCGCGGTGCTGCGCGCCGGGCACGCGGAACTGCACTGTGCCGATTCCGACGCCGCCATCCGCGGCCTGCTGCGCGAGTTCCCGCTCGCCTCGAACATCGAAATCACCGCTGTGGGACTGGAAGAAGCCTTCATCGCGCTGACCGCCGACGAGGCCGAAGGAGCCGTGAGATGAACCTGAACTACCTGACGCTGGAGATCAAGCGCATCGTCCGCAGCCCGCAGTTCGCGCTGTTCACCATCGGCATGCCCTTGGCGATGTTCCTGTTGTTCGGCGGGATCTTCGGCGCCCGGGACATCGCTCCGGGGGTCTCGACCGCGACCGTGACCATGGTGAACATGGCCGCGTACGGCGCCATGACCGCCGCGCTGTTCACCGGCACCCGCGTCGCCACCGAGCGCACCGACGGCTGGCAGCGCACCTTGCGACTGACACCGATGCGGGCGCCGGGATACCTGATGGTCAAGGTGTCGGCGGGTTTGTTCGTCGCGTTGCCCGTGCTGCTGGTGATCTTCGCGGCCGGGATGATCCGCGGCATCCGGCTCGAAACCGGCCAGTGGCTGACGATCTTCGGCGCGCTCTGGCTCGGGGCGCTGCCCTTCGCGGTGCTGGGCCTGATGATCGGCCTGTTCGGCAAGGGTGACACCGTCCAGGCCGTGACCGGCGCGCTGATGCTGCCGCTGGGCATGTTCGGCGGGCTGTGGATCCCGCTGCAGGTCCTGCCCGGCTGGATGAACACCGCCGGGCAGCTCATGCCGACGTATTGGCTCGGGGAGATCGGCCGCGCGCCGGTGCTCGGCGGTTCGGGCACGCTGACCGCCGTCGCGGTGCTCGCGGCGTGGCTCGTGGTCCCCGCGCTCGTGGTGATGGCGAGGTTCCGGCTCGACACGGCGAGACTGTGAACCCGTGTTAGTTTTCCGAGGTGGTGGAGGATGAACGGGACGGCGACGAGCGGCCGATGACGCCCGAGGAGTCGCTCGCGCTCATCGCCACGCAGTCGGAGAAGACCCGGCGCGAGATCGGGCCGAATCCGGCGGTACTGCTCGCCGTCTGGGGATTGGTGTGGCTGTTCGGTTTCGGGCTGATCTACCTCTCCGCCCCGCCGACCGCGCTGATGCCGCTGTGGGCCGCCGGGGCGATCACCGTCGCCGCGTTCGCCGGGGCCATGGTGTATTCGGCGATCTACGGCATCCGGGCCGGTCGCGGCGTGCGCGGGCCGTCCCGGCTCGTCGGGGCGATGTACGGGTGGAGCTGGCTGATCGCGTTCGGCGGGCTGACGGTGGTGAACACCGCGCTGATCCGCCTCGGCCTCGACACCGAGCTGATCCCGTTGCTGTGGTCCGGCACCTCGCTCATGCTGACCGGCCTGATGTACCTCGCCGGCGGGATGCTGTGGCAGAGCAGACTGCAGTACGGCCTCGGCGTGTGGATCATCGCGTGCGGCGCGGCGAGCGTGCTGGCCGGCGGACCGCACAACTTCCTCGTGCTGAGCCTCGCGGGTGGCGGTGGCTTCCTGGTGGCGTCGCTGGTCTTCCTGGTGCGGGCGCGATGAGCGAAGACGGGTTGCCCCAGCTCGACCCGGTGATCCACGCGCAGGCCCGGCTGCGGGTCACTGTGGCGCTGTCGAGCCTGGGGCCGGGGGACAGCATCACTTTCCCGAGGCTGCAGCAACTGCTGGACATGACACCGGGCAACCTGTCGACCCATCTGCGCAAACTCGAGGACGCCGGCTACGTCGAGATCACGAAGGCGTTCGAGCACCGCACGCCGGTGACCCTCGTCGAGCTGACCACCCGTGGCCGGGCCGCGTTCGAGGAGTACACGAAGGCCCTGCATCGTCTTCTCGAGGTGCCGGGCGATGGGCGGGCATGACCGGTGGGTCATCCACCTCGACATGGACGCGTTCTACGCCTCCTGTGAACAGCTCACCCGGCCGACCCTGGCGCGGCGTCCGGTACTGGTCGGTGGCGCGGGGCCGCGCGGCGTGGTCGCCGGGGCGAGCTATCAGGCGCGCGAACACGGGATCAAATCCGCGATGCCGATGTCGCAGGCCCGGCGGCTGTTGCCGCCCAACGGGGTGATCCTGCCGCCGCGGTTCACACTGTACGAACTGCTGAGCACCCAGGTTTTCGACCTCGTCGCCACGTACGCGCCCGTGCTGGAACGGATCTCCCTCGACGAGGCCTTCGCGGAACCGCCGTCACTCGCCGGTGCCTCCTCGGACGAGGTGCGGGCGTTCGGTGCGCGCCTGCGGGAGCACATCCGGTCGGAAATCGGCCTGGTGGCGTCGATCGGGGCGGCGTCGGGGAAGCAGGTCGCGAAGGTCGCGTCGGATCTGGCGAAACCGGACGGGCTGCTCGTCGTCGGCCAGGGCACCGAACGCGACTTCCTCGCGCCGCTGCCGACCAGGGTGCTGTGGGGGATCGGCCCGGTGGCGGAGGGGAAACTGCGGGCGATCGGCGTCCGGACGCTCGGTCAGCTCACCGCGCTCTCCGACGCCGACGCGGTGTCCACTTTGGGCAGTGTGGTCGGCCGGGACCTGCGGCGGCTGGCCACCGGCGTCGACGACCGGCCGGTGTCCGATCGCGCGGAACTCAAGCAGGTCAGCGCCGAAACGACCTTCGACCGGGACCTGATCGAACTGACGAGCCTGCGGCGCGAGGTCCGCGACCTCGCCGTGCACGCGCACCGGCGCCTCGTCAACGCCGAACGCGTCGCGCGGACCGTGGTGGTGAAGCTGCGGCACACCGACTTCAGCACCGTGACGCGTTCGGAGACGATGGCCTCGCCCACCGACGAATTCGACCAGCTCGCCTCGATGGCGGAACGACTGCTGATCGATCCGGCCGAGTTCGGCGGGGTGCGGCTGGCCGGGGTCGCGTTCTCCGGGCTTTCGGTGCCGCATCAGGATCCGCTGTTCACCCTTTCCGTGCCGGCCGCCGCCGAGGCACCCGTTGTCGAGCGAGCGCCCGCGCCGGTGGCCGCGGTGTCGTCGAGCTGGCGGCCCGGGGACGACGTCGTGCACGACACGTACGGAACCGGATGGGTGCAGGGCGCCGGGCACGGGCGGGTGACGGTCCGGTTCGAGACGCGCACCAGCGGGCCGGGGGTGGCGCGGACCTTTCCGCAGGACGATCCGGCGCTGCGCCGGGGCGAGCCCGGCGACTGCCTGGCCTGAGGCTCCCGTGATCAGACGGCGAACTCGCGAGTCGTCCGTCCAATCACACGTGTCGTCCGCCTGATCACGCGTGTCGTCCGTCTGATCACGGGAGATCGTCCCGGCTCAGCCGCGGCAGACCGTCACGAAGTTCGCGCTGGTCACCTTCACGTCGCGCGGGCAGTTGCGGAAGCCGAAGATGCACCAGTTCCCGTCGTCGCCTTCGATCAGCAGCGCGCCGTACGCGCGTTTCTCGTTCCGCTGGTCGTTCAGGACCGCCATCGCGGCCTGTCCCTTCTGGTCCACGCTGCCGACGCCGACCGGCGTTTCGCCGGAGACCAGCTCGTCGGGAGCGGCGGGCTTGTCCGGGGTGCGCGGGCAGGTCAAGGCCAGCAAAGCGGGATTGTCGCCGTCGGTCATCGCGTTCGCGATCGCCCCGGCGGCGCCGTCCGCCGTCGTTCTGCCGGGCGACGATCCGCAGGCCGCGGTCAGCCAGAACACGGCGACGACGAAGGCGATCAGGCCGAACCGGGGGCGCGCGGTCATGGCAGCGATGGTCCGCGATCGGGCGTGACGCTGTCCAGTGACCGGCCGTAAGGCAGGATGGAGAGACCTTCACCCGATCGAGGGAACCGATGTTCAGCTCCCGCGCCCGTCAGACCACCGCCCTCCTCGGCGCCGCCCTCCTGCTCGCGGGGTGTAGCAGCGCTCCGGAACAGCAGCCGCCGCCCGCCCCGGCCGAGGCGCCGACGGCGAGCCAGGCGCCGGACGGGTCGTTCACCGTGGTCGCGACCGGTGACGTGCTGATCCACCCCGCGCTGACCGAGCAGGCGAAGGAGGACGGCGGCGGCAAGATCGACTACCGGCCCCTGCTGGCCGGGATCAAACCGCTGATCTCCGGGGCCGACCTCGGCATCTGCCATCTCGAGACCCCGCTTGCGCCGAAGGGCGGTCCGTACAGCGGCTATCCGTCGTTCAGCGCGCCGCCCGAAATCGCCGCCGCGCTCAAGGACACCGGGTACGACACCTGCTCGACCGCGTCCAACCACACGATCGACCAGGGGGTCGACGGCGCGACCAGGACACTCGACGAACTCGACGAGGCCGGGATCAAGCACACCGGTTCGGCGCGTTCGGCGGAAGAGGCGAAGAAACCGCTGATCGTCGACGTCAACGGCGTCAAGGTCGCCCAGATCTCCTTCTCCTACGGCTTCAACGGCATCAAGGTGCCCGCGGGCAAACCCTGGCTGGTCAACCAGATCGACGCCGAAGACGTGATCGCCGAGGCCAAGGCCGCGCGGAAGGCGGGCGCGCAGGTCGTCCTCGCGAGCCTGCACTGGGGCACCGAATACCAGCACGACCCGACCGCCGAACAGCGCTCACTGGCGAAGAAACTGCTCGCCGAAGACTCGATCGACCTGATCATCGGCCACCACGCGCACGTCGTGCAGCCCTTCGAGCAGATCAACGGCAAGTGGGTGGCCTACGGCCTCGGCAACAGCGTCGCCCGCCATTCGGAGCCGAGGGGGTCGACCGAACAGGGCGCGGCCGCGCGGTTCCGGTTCGTGCGGGACGGCGAACGCTGGAAGGTCGACAAAGCCGAATACGTCCCGACGCTGGTCCAGCTCGGCCCGCCGATCCGCCTGCTCGACCTGACCGCGGGCCAGGCCGGGAACGCCGGCGCCGAAGCGCTCAAGGCCACCGACGAGGTCGTCCTCAGCCGAGGCGCCGGTGACCGAGGGCTGACCCGGCCCGGCCGCTGACCAGGGGAGGACAGGGGTGGGCTCTTCCCCGCCCACCCCTGCCTTACCGTGCCCGCCGTCAATACCGTCGCCGCACCACCAGTTTCGCGAGGGCCGCGAGCTCGGCGCCTGGGCGGGGCACCGGGTTCGCGACGGCGAGATGATGCAGCGCGCCGGTCAGGAGCGCGTCGGCCTGCTCCTGACTCCACGCCCGGCCGCCCGCGCGTTCCACCAGTGCCGCCGCGTGGGGCAATTCCGCGGCGTCGAGGTTTTCCTTGCGGTACAAGGCATCCAGTTCTCGCCCGGCGTCCGTCCCCGAGTGGAGCGCGGCCACCACCGGCAGGGACTTCTTCCGGTTGGACAGATCCGAGTGGACCGGTTTCCCGGTCACCGCCGGATCGCCCCAGATCCCGAGGAGATCGTCGATGTGCTGGAACGCCAGCCCGAGTGCCCTCCCGTACTCGGTCAGCCGGTCGACCTGATCCTGCCTCCCTTCCCCGGCCAGCGCCCCGAGCGTGCACGACGCCCCGAGCAACGCGCCGGTCTTCCCCTCGGCCATGCGCACGCATTCGTCGGTGTCGACGTCACCGCGTTCCTCGAACTTCAGATCGGCGCTCTGGCCCTCCAGCAGATCGATCACGGCGGTGCTGAGCACCCGCAGCGCGGTCTGCCCGAACGGGGCCAGCACCTCGAAGGCCCGGCACAGCAGGGCGTCTCCGGCGAGGATCGCCGCGCCGGTGCCGAAAACGGTCCAGGCCGTCGGGCGGTGGCGCCGGGTGGTGTCGGAGTCCATCACGTCGTCGTGCAGCAGGGAGAAGTTGTGCACCAGTTCCACCGCGACACCCACCGGGACGGCGATCCCGGCGTGCCCGCCGACCGCCTGTGCCGACAAGAGCGCGAGCGCCGGCCGCAAGACCTTCCCACTGTCCGAAGTGGATGGTCGTCCGTGTTCGTCCCACCAGCCGAAGTGGTAGCCGGCGATGAGCCGCATCGATTCGGGCAGGCCGTCGACGGCCTCGCGCAGTGCCGGGTCGAGCAGATTCCGGCTCCAGGTCAGCACTTCGCCTGCCGGCCGGGCTCCGGTACGGGTCTCGGTTGTCGTCAACGGACTCCCTTTCGATCGACCCGGTGAACCGCTGTTTTCCGCAATTCGTGGATACCCATTCGAGCGGGGCGGGTGCAACGTCAACATAGCAAGGCGTAATGCCGGGACAAACAACTCGATCGGGTCTGCGCAGAGGTTCACCTGTTTGCCGGTCCGACCCGGACGTCCACGGGAAATACCCGGTATGCGGCCGGGTCGGTGACTTCTCGTGGCGGGCGCTCACTCGGTCGTGAAGCCGCGCTCTCCGACCGGTGACGCTCCTTTCCGGCGCGTGGCCGGAAATTGTTTCGAGTGCCGAGAAATTGGGCCGAGCCGGTGATGATCGGCCGATCGGCTTCCGCCGCTGGTATGAATTGATTCAATCGGTCTTTTCCGCTCGTGGAAGTGTGAACTAGTTTCGGCAGTCTCCGCCTGGAAGGACTCGAATGGGTATTTACCTGACCGGTATCGCCTGGGTCGTCGGCGCGGCGATCCTCGCGGGCTTCGTCGGCTACCTCGTCCGCAGGTTCGGCTGGGACGAAGGACGGCCCGACAACAACGACGCCGCCGGCCAGGTGTTCACCATCGTCGGCGGGCTGCACGCCGTCCTGGTCGCGTTCATCCTGATCTCGCTCTTCGACTCCGCGACCGCGGCGCGCGAGGGCTCGTACCACGAGGCGGACAGCCTGGTCGCCGCCGTCTGGGCCGCCGATTCGCTGGGGACCGAGGTCAAGGACGAGGTACGGAAGCTGAGCGTGGAGTACATGACCACGGTCGAACAGAAGGAGTGGCCGTTGATGGCCGGGGGACAGACGAGCCTCCCCGATCTCGGCTGGACGCAGCTCGACCAGTTGCGCAAGGCGGTGGACAAGGCCCCGTCGGACGACGACTGGTTCCGTGAGCGCAAGACCGAGGCGACCACCCAGCTCTGGCAGGTCTACGAGGCCCGGCAGGACCGGCTCAACGCGGTCGTCGGCGGCAGGGTCGGCGGCGTCGTCTGGTTCGCGCTCATTCTCGGCAGCCTCGTCTCGGCCCTGTTGCCCAACCTGTTCGGCGGTACCCGGCTGGCCGCGCACCTCGTGATCGTGTCCACGCTGGCCGGCACGGTCACCTTGCTGCTGTTCGCGATCTACCAGCTGCAGAACCCGTTCGGCGGTGGGGTGCGGATCCCGCCGGACGCGTTCACCGCCGCGCTGGCGAGGATCGCTTGAGCCGGTGAGCACAGTGGACCGGCTGACGCGGACGGCGGCGACGGTGGCCGTCGCCGGTCTGGTGGGGGCGTCGGCACTGCTGACTCCGATGGCCGCGCGCGCCGCCGAGTCCTGCTTCGTGGTGCAGGCGGAGACCGGGTCGCACGGGACGTCGAAGCTGCGCTGGTTCGACGCCGGATCGGGGACCACTTCACGCGTGACCGAGCCGGGTTACCGGCTCAACGCGCTCGGCTACTCCGCGACGCGGAACCTCGTCTACGGCATCGCGGAAGGACTCGGCAAGGGCGCGCACGCGGTGACGATCGACCGTGACGGGAAGACCCAGGATCTCGGGCCGGTCACCCGCGCGGGGAACCGGCTGCCGGTGTGGAGCCCCGTCGCCGGGGTGACCGCCGGCGCGATCGGCGGGAATTCCTGGTACCTGCTCAGGAACGGCACACTGTACACAGTGGACCTGTCGCCGGGGGAACGATACCTGCGGATCATCAGGACGGTGTTCCTGCGGCCGATCACGCTCGCCCATGACGTCAACGATTTCGCGTACCACAACGGATTGCTCTACGGCGTGTCCACCACCTGGCGCGGAAAGGGCGCCGTGATCACCATCGATCCGGCGTCCGGCAAGGTCCGTGAAGCCGAAGACGCGCGTTTCCCGCCCGCCGACGTCTACGGCTCCGTCGTGCTCGGCCGCGACGGCGCCCTGTACGCCATGGCGAACCGGATCGGCGGCCGCAGCGTGCTCTACCGCCTGGACCGGAGCGGGCAGGTGACCGTGGTGCGTTCGGGTCCGCCGCTGGCGGGTTCGGACGCCGCGGGCTGCCTCACCGCGCCCGAGCCGCCGAAACCCGAGCCGCCCAAGCCGACTCCGACACCCACGCCCACGCCGTCACCCACACGGACTCCGACGCCGTCACCTACTCCGTCTCCCAGTCCGTCCTCCACTCCTTCGCCCAGCCCGTCTTCGACGCCGAGTTCGAGTCCTTCTCCGACACCGTCGTCGAGCCCGGCGCCCACTCCCACGCCCGCGCCTCAGGCGGTCCCGCCGCCCGTTCCGAAGCCGTCTCGTTCGGCCGCGCCCAGGGAACGGAAGGAAGCCGAGGAGACGGATTCCCTCGCCCACACGAAGGAGAAGCGGCGGTGGGGATTGACCGCGCTGGTGCTGATCCTCGGTGGCGGCGCGGCCGCGGGCGCCGTCCGGCGGGCCCGGTGAGTCAGTACTTGAACTGGTCGACGTTCTCGCGCGTGATGAGCAGCGGATCGCCGAGGAGCACGGTCTTCGTGTCCTCGTCGTACTTGATCGCGGGGAGTTCGAGGTTGACCTTGTTCGACGGGCTGAGCCGTTTGCCCTCGGCGATCTGCTTGCCGGCCCACGCGGTGAGGTAACCGAGCGATTCGACGTTCCACAGCACCGACAGCGACGCGGAACCGTCCAGCAGGTACGGCTTGATCGCCTGCGGTGTCCCGACGCCGACGGTGAAGACGCGGCCGATCTTCTGCTGCGACCGCACCGCCTCGGCGACCCCGGGCGCGGACGTCGTGCACTCGCCGACCAGGCCGGTGAGGTCCGGATACTTGGCCATCAGCTCTTTGGCCAGCGCGGTGGCGTTGTCCTTGTCCTCGCCGGCGTAGACCGTCTCGACGAGCTGCGCATGGGGGTACTCCGTAGCCGTATACGCACGCTGAACGGCGATCCACGCGTTGAGGTTCTCGGCGGTCTTGCCGCAGGAGACGATCGCGTACTTGCCCGCGTTCCCCATCTTCTTCATCAGGGCGTCGGTGAGCGCCTTGCCGATGCCCTCCGGGGTCGCCTGGTTGACGAAGAGCTCACGATCGGTGCCGGGCGCGTCGGTGTCCGAAGTGATCACATGGACACCCTTGGCCCGCGCCTCGGTGATCGCGGGGGCGATCGTCCTCGGATCGTTCGGCGCGATCGCGATGACGTCCACCCGCTGGTCGACGAGGTTGCGCACGATGGAGACCTGCGCCGCGGGGTCCACCGTGACCGGGCCGGTCGAGCTCCATTCGACACCGAGTTGCTTGGCCGCGGCCTGCCCGCCGGTGTTCATCGCCTCGAAGTACGGGATGCCGGCGACCTTGGGGACGAACGCGATCCGGATCGGCTTCGCCGCCGTCTCCGGCGGTTCCCCACCCCCGCAGCCGGTCAGCCCGAACACCATGCCCCAAGCGAGCACAGTGGCAACGACGAGCGTCTTCGTCGGCCCTCGCATCTCCACCCCATAGTCACGGAACTACCTGAACCAGCCGATCGGTCTACGCGCGGTGGAGACCTCCGGCGAAACTAGGGGTCCCCGGTTACCCCGGTCAACCGGATGAGCGCAAAGGGTTACGGAAGTGAGTTCATCGACCTGGGCTGATTACCGGGTCGGCCTACGGGGGTGACGGTGAGCGATCGCGAGACACGGGTCACTGTGCCGTTTATACGGGTGGGGGGTATGGTTCCCGCATGAACGAGACGCGGCATGGAGCAAGCTGGTCGATGGCGGCGTCGGCGACCCTGCACTGCCTCACCGGCTGCGCGATCGGTGAGGTCCTCGGCATGGTGATCGGCACGGCGCTCGGCCTCGGCAACGTGGCGACGATCATCCTCGCGGTGGCGCTCGCCTTCGTCTTCGGTTACGCGCTGACCATGCGCGGCGTGCTGAAGTCGGGCCTGCCGTTCGGCACTGCGCTCAAGGTGGCGCTGGCGGCCGACACCGTGTCGATCGCGGTCATGGAGATCGTCGACAACGGGATCATGCTGGTGGTGCCCGGCGCGATGGAGGCGGGGCTCGCGAGCCTGCTGTTCTGGGGCGCGCTGGCGTTCGCGCTGGCGGTCGCGTTCGTGCTGACGGTGCCGGTGAACAAGTGGATGATCGGGCGCGGGCTGGGGCACGCGAAGGTCCACGCGCACCACGGCGGGCATGGCGACCACAGTGGTCACGAGGGTCACGAGGGTCACGAGGGTCACGAAGGCCACCACGCGCACTGAGCGCTCTTCGCTGCGTGGGTCGCGGTTGACTGGAAGTCCGTGAAGGCCTCCTTGCCTACCCTCAAGGTAGGGAAGGAGGCCTTCACGGACTACGCGATCGCCGCCCCGGTGCCTCGGTGACACCAGCAGTCCCAGCAGTCCCAGCGGTGGTGCGTGAAGGACCCCGTCCCTCGGCTCAGCCGAGAAAACTTCCTCGCCAAGTATGTGAAGGCTCCCTTCGCTGCGTAAGGCGCGGTGAAGGGAGCCTTCAGCCCTGGTCACGACCCCAGTCGAAAACCGAACATACAAGCCTCAAATGGGCCCGCACCTATCCGGTGGTGTCCTTTGTGGACATCCAGGGCGTGGCTCATCCCTTGAGAAAGCCGAACCGTCGCTCTGCCCCTTCGGGCTGGTAATGAAGGCGGCCTCCCTCCCTGTGCAGGTACGTTGCGAAAGCCACTTTCACAGCGTTGAAGGTTGCGAAAGTGGCTTTCGCAACACCGCGAAGGCCGCGACGCCGGGCTCAGACGCTCGACAGGTCGATCGCCTTGTCGATCTCCTTCGGCATCAGCACCCGCAGAATGCCCTCCAGCAGGTAGTAGTCGGCGTAGGGCAACGAAGCCTCGACCCCGTCCTCGGCCCGGCGGTTGCGCGTCCCCCGCGCCACGATCGCCTCGGCGCGGGTGGACTTCGTGGTCAGGCAGGTGTCGCACAAAGCGGTGAGGATCCGGATCGCCGCCTCGCGGTAGTGCGGCCGGTTCGCGACCTTCGCCAGGTCGAGCAGACCGCACGCCATCACCGCACCGGCGGAGGAATCCTTGATGTCGTAAGGCGCCTGCGGGGCGAGGTAGTCCCACACCGGCACGTTGTCCGGGGTGAGGGCGCGCAACGCGAAGTCGGCCAGGCGTTGCGCGGTCCGCAGGAACAGCGGGTCGCCGGAACGCCGGTACATCGTGGTGAACCCGTAGATCCCCCAGGCCTGTCCGCGCGACCAGCAGGACGTCGGGCTGTAACCCTGCACGGTGTTCGGCCCGATCTCGGCGCCCGTGTCGGGATCGAAGTCGAACACGTGCGGCGTCGAGCCGTCCGGGCGCAGGAAGACCCGTTCGGTGGTCTTCGCGTGGGAGACGGCGATGTCGAGGTACTTCCGGTCACCGGTCTGCTTGCTCGCGAAGGTCAGCAGATCCAGGTTCATCATCGTGTCGATGATGACCCGGCCGGCGTTGCCCGGTGTGCCGAGCGCGCCCCACGCCCGGATGAACCTCCCTTTTTCGTTGTAGCGCTGGATGAGCGACGCGGCGGCGTTGAGCGCGCCGGTGCGCCATTTCTCGTCGCCGGTGAGCCGCCAGCCGGTCACCCACGACGGGTAGAAGAGGAATCCGAGGTCGTGGTCCCGCGTCTCGTACTGGCGCGGCGCGAGCTTTTCCGCCGACGCCATGGCGAGGGTGCGGAATTGCGGATCGCCGCTGTGGATCGAGGCGAGCCACAAAGTGCCCGGCCAGAATCCGCCGATCCAGCCGCCGTTCTGCGAATAGGTCCATTTCTCGAACCGCGTGATCTCCGGAAACGCCGTCACGCCGGGTGCGACGGCCCGCAGTTTGGTCACCGCGTAATCGGCCGTTCGGCGGAAAGTCCTTAGGCTGTCGGTGGTTTCCTCGGCCGCGCCGGCGGCCGGGGTGATCGTCGTCGCCGCGACGGCGGCACCGGCAGCGGTGGTCAACAGGGTTCGCCGGGAAACGCTCACAATGCCCGCCATTCGTCAGTGGGAAATGCGTCACGGGAGTTTCGCATGACAATGCCGGTATTGTGAAGACCGTTCATGGTTGTGAATACAGGGCTCACTCAGCGGGACGGATGTTCGCGTTGTGCCGGAACACGTTGTCCGGGTCGTACACCGCCTTGATGGCGGCCAGCCGCGCGTACTTCTCCGCGCCGAACGCCGTGCGCACCCGGTCTTCGTCGTATTCGTTCATGAAGTTCAGGTAGCCGCCGTGGTTGTTGGAATGCGGCAGGAGCTCCTCCCACAGTCTCCGCGCCCAGACGCGGTCCGCGGCCAGCAGTTCCGGTGTCGAGGCGGTCGCCGCCAGCCCGACGACGAATCCGGGCGTCCGCGGCCCGCCGAACGCGGTCGCGTCGTCGTGCACCGTCGAGAACGCGTCCTGCAGCGGCACGATCGGCAGCACGGTCGTCGGCGACGCCTTGTCCGGCAGGCGCGCGGCGATGAGGTCGATGACCTTTTCGGACAGTGAGGCGACGTACAGCGACTTCTCGTAGGCGAGGATGCCTCGCGGCGCGGTCGGATCGAGCAGTTTCTGCAGATCGGCGTACGGCATCGGCGTGACCAGTTCGAACGCCGCGGGCAGGCCGCCCCGGATCCGCTCGACCAGCCGGGCGTGCCGTTCGGGACCGTCGAAGCCGGCGACGACCAGCGCGAGACCCGGCGCGAGGTGAAGCTCCGGTGGGACGAACGGCGCGGGCGGCGCGTTGAGCCCGACGAGCATGGAACCGGTGCCTGGCGGCAGGGACGCGATGACGCCCTTCGCGAAGTGCATCGCTTCGGACGCGTCCGCCAGTGTCCAGAAGAACAGCCCGACCTCGGCGAGGCCGACGCGGTGCAGCCGGAACTCGAATTCCGTGACCACGCCGAAGTTCCCGCCCCCGCCGCGCAGCGCCCAGAAGAGATCCGGATGCTCCGCCTCGGAAGCCCGCAGGATCCGGCCGTCGGCCGTCACGACCTCCGCCGAGAGCAGATTGTCGATCGTGAGCCCGTGTTTCGCGGTCAGCCAGCCGAAACCACCGCCGAGGGTGAGGCCGCCGACGCCGGTGTCGCTCACCGTGCCGCCGACCGTCGCGAGCCCGTGCCGCTGCGTCGCCTCGTCGACGTCGGCCCAGAGCGCGCCGCCGCCGGCCAGTGCGGTGCGGGCGTCCGGGTCGACGGTGATCCGGCGCAGCCCGCCGAGGTCGATCACCAGACCGTCGTCGGCGACGGCGGAACCGCTGAAACTGTGCCCGCCGCCGCGCACGGTGATTTCGAGTCCCTTGTCGCGGCCGAAGGCCAGCGCGGTGACGACGTCTTCGCGCGTGGCGCATTCGGCGACCACCGCCGGGCGCCGGTCGATGTCGCCGTTCCACACGGCGCGGGCGGCGTCGTAACCCGGATCGGCGGCGGTGATCACCGTGCCGGAGAGTTTTTCGCGCAACGTGGTCGTTTCAGGCGGATTCATGCGGACCCCCTCAGGTCGTGGCCACCGCATGGTCTCGATGGCGGACGCCTGGACCCAGGTCCGCCCGCGCGGGAAAAAGGGCGGACGAAAGGGCGAAGGCCCGGCGCTATGGGGTACGCCGGGCCTTCGCGTCTGTGTTCGGCCTTTGAACCCGCGACCGCGATCGACGTCGGCAGGGCGCGGCCTGCCACCGCGATAGCGGGGCCTTCGGCCGAAGCGGGTTCAGGGGTGTTTCACGAGCACTTGGGCGCCACCGGCAGGTCCGAGCCGGTCTGCACGTAGGTGTCGGAGACGTAGTGCCCCGGGCCGATCCGGTCCCAGATCTTGCTGGTGCCGAACCTGCCGGTGACGGTCTCGCCCTCGACGTAGCACTCGATGTTGACCTTCGCGTAGTTCGCCGCGAGGCCCTTGATCGCCGCGGAGGTGCTTGCCGAGGCCCGGACGTTCATCGGGTCGCCGGCGGTGCTGATGACGCCGGTCGGGCCGGAGCCGGTCCACAGGTAGGAGACGTTGACCCAGCCGTTGTCCGACATCTTCAGGCCGTCCCAGAAGGTGCCGTCCGCGAGGTCGATGCCCGCCGGGTTGGCCACCCTGCGGCCGAACTCGTCCTTGCCGCCGTTGTAGCCGTCCTGGTACGCGGCCTGCGCCTCGGGCTTGCCCTGCGGCAGGTTCTTCCACATCTGACGGGTGGCCGACGGGTTCCAGTAGTCGTCCTTGGTGTTCCACGGGCCGACGTCCCACACCGGCGCGTACTCGCACCGGCTGTTGTCGGTGCGGCAGACGCGGACGGTGTAGTTGCCGGTGTTCTTCGGCGCCAGGCCGCGGCCCGAGGGGAGGGCGACGAAGTGGTCGCGGGACTTGATCACGTGGCCGTTGGCGGTGGTGCCGCCGACGAGGCCCTCGCGGGTGCCGTAGACCTTGTACGTCAGCGCGGCGGCGGCCGCGCCGATCGCGTTCACCTGCGGGCCGAGCTCACCCTGAAGGGTGACGTCGCTGACCTTCGCGGTCACACCGTCGGTCACCGTGCGCAGCCCGACGCGGACCTGGACCGTGGAGACCGAAGCGGACAGCTGGGCGGCGCCGCCTTCGGTGGGCGTCCACTCCGTCCAGTCCTGGGAGTTGAGCTTGCCCCGGACGTCGACCTCGACCTCGGTGCCCTTCGGCGCGTCGGCGGTCACCTGGGCGGTGACGCGGTTGACCGGCTTCCCGAGCTTCTGCTCGGCGAGCAGCAGGTAACCCTGGCTGCCGACGGAGTCGGGTTTTCTGTGCCAGGCGGCGTTTTCCAGGCTGAGCACGCCGCCGTCGCTGCGGACGTTGACGTCGTCGCCGTCCACAGTGGACAGGTCGGCGCGCCAGCTTCCTTCGGGCGCCGCGTTCGCGGGGCTGGCGGCCAAGGCGGTGACCGCCCCCACGGCCAGCACGGCCGCCATCACCCGGCGGGCCTTAACGGTCCGGACCATTCCGGTCTCCCTTCGAGCACTCTCGGTTGCTACGAAGGGAGCTTCGCCGGGACCTGTACACGATCGATACAAACGCCATTCGGCATCTGGTCGCGGTGGGTGAACCTTCAGGCGCTCGCCGAGTCGTCGTACGACGCTTCGGCCGACTCCTGCAGGCGTGAGGCGAGCGCGGATTCCTGCGGGCGCGCGGAGAGTTCCCGCCACAACGCCAGCGCGCGCTCCGAATACGTCCGCGACCGCTCGGGCTGGCTCAGTGCCTCGTGCAGTTCCCCGAGCAACTGCGAAACCTCGGCCTCGGATCGGCGGTCCCCGTTGCGCCGGTGCACGCTCAAGGAATTGACCAGCAGCAGTTGCGCGTGGGCGAGGTCGCCGCTGTGCAGATACAGCTCGCCGAGGTTCTGGTTCGCGTAACCGACGCAGTGGTCGTCGCCGAGTTCGTTGAAGATCGCGATGGCCCGGTCGACCCGCTCCCGCGCGCCCGCGAGATTGCCCTGGTGCTGACGCAGCATGGCGAGCCGTTTCAGCGCGTGCGCCTCGCGGTGCCGGTCGCCGATCCGGGCGGACTGCTCCAGCGCCTCGGTGAACCAGCGTTCCGCGTCGTCGTACCGGCGCCGCGCCAGCCACACCGCGCCGATCGCGATGCGCGCGACGGCCTCGCCGTGCGGATCGCCGGCCGCCGAGAACTGGTCGAGCGCCGCGTGACAGTGTTCCAACGCGACGGTGTCCTCGCCCTTGATCCGCAGCACGGTGCCCAGCCCGGCCAGCGCGATCGCCGCGCCCCGCGCGTCACCGATCTTGTCGAACAGCAGTTGCGACTGCTCGAACGCGACCAGGGCCTCGGCGTAGCTGTCCTGGTACAGCTGGATCTGCCCGAGGTTGCGCTGGATGATCGCCTCGCCGCGGACCTCGCCGGACCGGCGGGCGGCGGCCAGCGCGACGGCGTGCGTGTGCATCCAGTCGTCCTGGTGACCGCGCTGGTCGAAGTACGGCGCCAGCGCGGCGGCGAGCCGCCAGGCCAGCGAGTCGAAGCCCAGATCGGCGGCGAGCGAGACGGCGGCGACGCAGGTGTGCCGCTCGGCGGCGAACCACGCGGCCGGATCCTCGATCAGATGCGCGGTGCCCGGCGGCAGCGCGGGCTGGACGGCCGTGTCGTCCCGGTAGAGCCCGAAGAAATGGATCGGCATCCGGTCCGCGGCTTCGACCGCGAGCGCGAGATAGCCCTCCAGCACCCGTTTCGTGGCGTCGCGCGCCTTCAGCGGGACGTCCTGTGCCCGCAGTTCGAGGGCGTAACACCGCAACAGGTCGTGCAGGCGGTAGCGGGGCTCGCCGGTGGCGTCCGAGCCGCTGAGCTCGACCAGATGAGCGTCCACCAGCACGTCGAGGACGTCTTCACCATGCGTGCGCCCGAGCAGGGCCGCGATCACCCAGCCGGGGAACTGCACCGAGCCGAGCCCGCCGAGGCCGCGGAACGCCGTCGCCGCCGACATCGGCAGCAGGTCGTAGCTGAGCGTGACACTGGCCCGTACGGCGAGATCGCCGACGCGGAGTTCGTCCAATCTTCGTCTTTCGTCGCGCAGCCGGTCGGCCAGCACGCGCAACGTCCAGCCAGGCCGGTGGGTCAGCTTCGCCCCGGCGACCCGGATCGCCAGCGGCAGATATCCGCAGTGGCGCAGGATCGCGGTCGCGCATTCCGGCTCCGCCGCGACCCTTTCGGTGCCGACGATGCCTTCGAGCAGCGTCGCGGCCTCGGCTTCGGGCAGCAGGTCGACGTCGACGGGGGTGGCCCCGGCGAGATCCGGCATCCTGACCCGGCTGGTGATCAGCATCGCGCAGGAACCCGCGCCCGGCAGCAGCGGGCGGACCTGCGCCGCGCTGCCGGCGTCGTCGAGGACGACGCACATCCGCAGGGTCGCGAGCCGGGACCGCAGCAACGCGGCGCGCTCGGGAAGATCACGCGGCAGCCCGGCGTCGGGGACGCCCAGCGCGCGGAGCAACTCGGCGAGCACGGTCATCGGAGGGCGGGGCGAGGACGACGTCCCGGCGAGGTCGACGTGCAGCTGACCGTCCGGGAAGTCGTCACGGACCGCGTGCGCCACCCGGATCGCGACCGACGACTTGCCGATCCCCGGCGCCCCCGAAAGCACCGCGATCGCGGGCTTTCCCTGTGCACGACGCTTGTGGAAGAGGCCGACGAGCGCGCTGACCACCTCGTCGCGGCCGGTGAAGTCCGGCAGGTCCAGCGGCAGCTGGCAGACCGGGGTCATCGGCACGGTGAGGGCGGCGGACACCGCGTCCTGGGTCGCGGCCGGGGTGAGCACCAGCGAGGCCCGCAGTTCCCGCAGCCGCGGCCCCGGTTCGGTGCCGAGCTCGTCGGCCAAGACCTTCTCGGCCGTTTCGTAGGCCTCGATCGCGTCGGCCGTGCGGCCGTCGGCCCGCAGCGCGACGATCAGCTGCTGCCAGAGCTCCTCGCGCAGGGGATGTTCGGTGACCAGGCCGCGCAGCTCGGCGACGGCCTCGGCGGTCCGGCCGAGTTCGATCCTCGCCCGCAGGCGCTGCTCCTGGACGGCGAGCCGCAGTTCCGTCAGCCGGGCGACCGTCGCGCCCCAGCCGTGGTCGTGGGGGAGACCTTCGAGAACTTCTCCGCGCCACAGTGCTTCCGCTTGATCCAGCAGGCCGAGGGCGGATTCGGCTTCCCCGTGGCCGAGCGCGTCCTGCGCGCGGGCGGCCAATTCACCGAAGCGGATGTGGTCGATCTCGCCGGGGGTGGCCTTGAGGATGTATCCGGATGCCCGGCTTCCGATGCGCTCCCCGAGTTCGGGGTCGTGGTCGGCGAGACGTTTGCGGAGTGAATGGACGTAGGTGCGGATGTTCGCCGCCGCCGAACGGGGAGCGGACGAAGGCCACAGGACCTCGATCAGCAGTTCGGTGGAGACGACGACGTTGGGCTGGAGCAGGAGAGCGGCCAGCAGCAGCCGGGGTTTGGGCCCGCCGAGCGGCACCACCTGCCCGTCCACCGCCACTTCGAGCGGACCGAGAACGCGAAACCCGAGAATAGTCACCTAAACCGCCAATACGGCAGGAGCCCCATATCCGCTGATAATATTGCCGTCCCGCCATGGTTGGCTAGATCCATTCGCATGCATGTGCAGACAGCGGCCGGCGTTTGTACGTGATGTGTACGACGCCGGTCGACCCTGCGGTCATGAAGCGTTCAAGT
Organism: Amycolatopsis sp. NPDC000009; assembly: GCF_055563465.1. Lineage (NCBI taxonomy): Bacteria > Bacillati > Actinomycetota > Actinomycetes > Pseudonocardiales > Pseudonocardiaceae > Amycolatopsis > Amycolatopsis sp. NPDC000009. The sequence goes on along the minus strand of NZ_JBVHDI010000005.1, from coordinate 226,078 downwards.
GTCCGGCGGCTCGCCGGTTTCTTTCTCGTGCTGGTGACGGCGGGCGCCCTGGGCCTCGCCGGAGCCACTCCCGCACTGGCCGCGGCCACCGGGACCGTGAAGACGGCGGGTGATCCGCTGAACGTCCGCCGCGCCCCGAGCACCTCCTCGACCACGGTGCGCACGGTGGCCAACGGCGCCACGGTGACCATCGACTGCCAGACGACCGGGACCTCGGTCGCCGGCCCGCTGGGCACCACGACGTTGTGGGACTACGTCCCCGCGCTCGGTGGCTACATCTCGGACGGCTACGTCTACACCGGTTCGGATCAGCGGGTCGCGCCCGACTGCGGGGTCGGTTCCGGCAGTGCCGAATGCTCCACCGGCGTCTGCGCGGGTGAAGGCCGGTTCCGCTCGTCGGACGCGCATTTCCTGGTCTACGACCGGAACGCCGACGGGAAGTCCGCCGTGGTCGCGTACTGGCTGAAGGGCGGCGCCGGCCCGTTCTACGTCTGGGCCTCCGGCGGCAACGGCACCCACGTCGACAAGGCCGTGCCGGTCGCGAAGGGGTCGTGGGTCTATTACAAGGTCTGCGTCGCCGACGCCGCCGCCAACCCGGTGCTCGAAGCCTGTAGTGGCGGCATCACCGATTACGCCGCGTGAAATCCCTCCCCGCTCTTTCCCCACTTCGAAAGGTTGAATTTTCATGGGCCAGGTGAATCGGCGTGCGGTACTCCTCGGCGGGGCCGCGGCGGTTTCGGCGGCGGCGTTGTCGTCGACGGTGCCTTCGTGGGCGAACGCGAGAACACTGGCGGCTGCGCCCGCCATCCACGACCCGTTCCAGCTCGGGGTCGCCTCGGGTGACCCGTTGCCGGACAGTGTCGTGCTGTGGACGCGGCTCGCCCCCGCCCCGCTGAACCCCGACGGTTTCGGCGGTATGCCGGACGCTTCGTACACAGTGGACTGGGAGATCGCGAACGACCAGGCGTTCTCCTCGGTCGTGCAGAAGGGCGCCGTGACCGCGGCCCGCGCTTCCGGGCACAGCGTGCACATCGAACCGGTCGGACTGGAGCCGGGACGGGAATACTTCTACCGGTTCAAGACCAGCGGCCACATCTCGCCCGTCGGCCGGACGCGGACCGCCCCCGCCGCCGGTGCCGCGGTGAACCAGCTGAAGTACTGCTTCTCCTCCTGCCAGCACTGGGAGGAAGGCTGGTACCACTCGTACAAGGGCATGCTCGCCGACAACCCGGATCTGGTGCTGTTCCTTGGCGACTACATGTACGAGCGGAAGTCCGGCCGCGCCGCCGCCGACCGGAACCCGCGCAGGCTGGCCTTCACCGAGGACGTGAAGACGCTCGCCCAGTACCGCGCGCGGCACGCCCAGCACAAGACCGACGCCGACCTGCAGAACGCGCACGCGATGGCGCCGTGGGTCGTGGTCTTCGACGACCACGAGGTGATGAACAACTGGAACGGCACCACCAGCCCGGCCACCGCCGAGCGCAAGGCCGCCGGTTTCCAGGCGTTCTACGAGAACATGCCGATCCGGTCCACCGCGAAGCCGAGTGGCGCGTCGATCCGCCTGTACCGGCAGTTCGGCTGGGGCAACCTCGCCCGGTTCCACATGCTCGACACCCGTCAGTACCGCAACGCGCAGGTGACCGACCCGTCCGGTTCGGCGGGCCCGTCGTGCACCGACATGCGGTCGACGTCGCGCAGCATCCTGGGCACGACGCAGGAGGCCTGGCTGCTGAAGGCGCTGGAAACACATCCGGCGAAGTGGGATTTCCTGGGCCAGCAGGTCTTCTTCGCCACCCGTGACGGAGACGGCAACAAGGCGACCTGCGAGAGCCCCGATTCCTGGCAGGGTTACGAGGCTTCCCGTGACCGGATCGCGAAGGGCATCGTGGACCGCAAGGTGCCGAACCCGATCGTGCTGACCGGCGACGTCCACCGGCACTGGGCGGCCGACCTGCGCCGCGACTACTTCAACCACAGCGACCCGGTGTTCGGTTCGGAACTGGTGACGACCTCGGTCACGAGCAACAGCGACACCGCGACCGATCCGTCGTCGACGTGGCTTTCGCGCAACCCGCATATCAAGTACTGCCGGGGAAAGCGTGGCTACGTCCGGGTGACGGCGTCGCAAACGCAGATGCGGGCGGACTTCATGACGGTTTCGGACACCAGCGAGTACGACTTCTCGAAGGTCGTCCTGGCCGCGGACCGCAGTTACGTCGTCGAGGCGGGGAAGCCGGGGCTCCAGAGGGTGTAGGGGCTCGTGAGTGGTAAGGACGGTTAGAACCGTCCTTACCACTCACGAGTCAGGAGAGCAGGTCCACCAGCGCGTCGCCGCGGGGCGTCCGGACCACCAGCACCACCTGACCCTCGCGGTGCCGCTGGATCAACCCCGCCGTGACGAGCTGTTCGCAGTGGTAGGTCGCGGTGCTCGCGGCGCAGGACAGCAGATTCGCGATCTCGCCCATCCGGGCGGGCTTTCCCAGATGCCGCAACAGTTTCGCGCGGTGGGCGCCGACGACCAGGTCGAGCCCGTCGACACCGGGGGCCGGTTCGGTCCTGCCGGTGTCGAGCAGGCCGTCGAGCCCCGGCAGCGGGTAGCCGATCCAGACGGCGTCCTCTTCGTCGAAGTTGGACACCACCGAGCGGCTGCCCGCGAGCATCGGGACGAGGATCAGTTTGCGGCCACGGACGGCGTACTTCGCCGGCTCGGCGTCGGGCAGCAGCAGACAGCCGTTGCTGAACCGGAAATGGGGCCGCAGCAGCCCGAGCACCGCGTCGGTCCCGCCACGGACGGAGGCGACGCCGATCCGTTCGATCTCGCGGTCGAGCAGGGGACGGGCCTTGGCCCAGAGGGTTTCGGTCGCCAGCCTGGTCGCGGTGAAGGCGTCCGCGAGCGAGGCGGCCCAGCGTCTCGGATGGTCGGCGGCCTGCCGCCACTGAGCGGGCACCTGGTCGCCGAAGACCTCTTCCAGGCCTTTCAGGACGTCGGATTCCGTCAGCTCACGCAGCATTTCCGCCTGAGTCGCGGCGGAAGCGTCCGCACCGGGACTGATCGGGACGATGAAGTCCGGTTGCACCGAGGTGCCGCGGCGGGCGAGTGAGCTCGCCGCGCGGTAGCCCTGCTCGGGGATCGCCGAGCCCACCTGACGGCGCCAGGCGGCGGGCAGGCCTCGGTCGTACCCGCCGACGACCTCGACGAGCATCGAAACCAGCGAGATGTGCGGGGAAACCGTCACACCGACCGGGATCGTGCTGGTGTCACCGAGTTCGAGCCGGGTATAAGAAGCCGGGGGCGGCGTCTCGCGCATCCGGTCGTCCCTCCTGGGAGTGGGCTTCGCAGCACGCGATGTTAGCGCCTCCGGTCAATACCCGGAATCCGGCCGGAAAACGGCCGAAGGGCGCTTTCCCCAGGTCGGAAGCGGGGAAAGCGCCCTTTGGCCGGTGTGGTGCCTCAGCGGGCGAGTTGCTCATTCATGATGAGGAACGCGCCGAGACCGTGGAAATCGTTGGTGTTGCGTTTACGCGCGTAGTAATACGCCGTGTCCCCGACGTTCGTACCTTCGGATATGTTCGAGATGTCGGTCGATCCGTCGGCTCCGGTCGAAACCTGGGACAGAACCCCGCGATAGCCCTTCGCGGCCACGTGCCGGTACTCGGCGCCGACGTAACCGCGTTCCACCGCGCGGGAGAGCAGGAAGGTGTACATCGCCGAAGCCGAGGTCTCCAGCCAGTTGTCCTTGTCTCCGCCCCGGTCGACGACCTGGAACCAGCGGCCCGAGGCCCGGTCCTGCCAGCGGGCGTACCCCGCGGCGAGGAATTTCACGACGTCGACGAGACGACGGCGTCGCGGATGGTCGCGGGGGAGGATTTCGAGCAGGTCGATCGCGGTCATCCCGAGCCAGCCGATCGCGCGGCCCCAGTGGAATTTCGAATGCCGTCCGGGACCCGACGCCCACGATTCCGAGCCGTCTTCGTCGTAGGCGTGGTACAGCAGGCCCTTCGCGGGCTCCTTGAGCCGGTCGAAGTAGACGCTGACGTTCTTGGCGGCCTCTTCGTAACAGTAGGCGGCATCGCCGAAGGTCTTGCCGTACAGGGCGAGGAACGGCTGCGCCATGTACACGCCGTCCGCCCACAGCTGCCCGACCCGGCTCGTGGCGTGGATCATCCCGCCGTCGGACGTCCGGGGATAGGACGGGAACCGGGCGCGCAACTGGTCCGCCGCGGTCTTGTACTTCGCCTGCCCGGTTTCGGTGTACAGCAAGGGGAACATCTGCCCGGAGCGCATCGCGTCCAGATTGGTGAAGTTGTTGGAAATCCCGCTCTCGGTGACGAACCGGTCGTACCAGGCGAGGATGAAGTCGAGGTAGGACTTCTCGCTGGTGCGCTTGTACACCAGGTACTGGCCATAGAGATAGAGCCCGCGGGTGTAGCCCCAGCCGCCGAGGGTGGCCGGGGTATGCCGCTTCATCGTCGAGTCGACGACGGCGCGCGACCAATCCACCGGAGCCGCGGAAGCCAAGCCAGGGAGGGCGAGCGCGCCGACGGCGCCCGCGGTTCCCGCCAGCACCGTGCGCCGGGAAAGCCGTGCCGCGCGAAGAGGATCTGGGGACATCAGAGGGCCCTTTCCTACGTCGGGAAACGGGTCGCCGGGCTGAACTTCCTTAGGGGACAACGTCTACCCGGGTGCTCGTCGGCGAGTCAAGAGAGATCGGATCTCTTCCCGCTGGGCGGCACTCTCCTCCGAAGCCGGCGGCTCGCCTACGATCGGTACGTGAACGAGCTGACCTTCCGCGGGCGCCGCGTCGCCCGGGACCGCGCCCTGGTCATGGCGATCGTCAACCGCACCCCGGACTCCTTCTACGACAAGGGGGCGACCTTCTCGGATCCGGACGCGCTCGCCGCCGTCGACAGGGCGGTGGCCGACGGCGCGGACATCGTCGACATCGGCGGGGTCAAGGCAGGGCCCGGCGCGGAGGTCGACGTCGAGGAAGAGATCCGACGGGTGGTCCCGTTCGTCGAGCGGATCCGCGAACTGCACCCCGGCCTGGTGATCAGTGTCGACACCTGGCGCCACGAGGTGGGCAGGCGCGCGGCGGAGGCCGGCGCCGACCTGATCAACGACACCTGGGCGGGAGCCGATCCGAAACTGGCCGAGGTCGCCGCCGAGTTCGGCACCGGCTACGTCTGTTCGCACACCGGGAACGCCGTCCCGCGGACCCGCCCGTTCCGGGTGCGCTACCCGGACATCGTCGCGGACGTCGTCGCGGAGACCACGGCGCACGCCGAAGCCGTCGTCGCGCTCGGTGTCCCCCGTGAGGGGGTGCTGATCGATCCGACGCACGATTTCGGCAAGAACACCTGGCACAGCCTGGCGTTGCTGCGGCACGCGCGGGAGCTGGCCGACACGGGCTGGCCGGTGCTGATGGCACTGTCCAATAAGGACTTCGTCGGCGAGACGCTCGGTGTCGAACTCGCGGAGCGGGTCGACGGCACGCTCGCCGCGACGGCCTGGGCGGTGGCCGAGGGGGCCAAGGTGTTCCGGGTGCACGAGGTGCGGCGCACCCGTCAGGTGCTGGAGATGGTCGCGTCGATCCAGGGGACGCGGCCGCCCGCGCGCGCCATCCGCGGGCTCGCCTAGCCGTCCAGCGGGATCACCGCCGAAACCGTGGTGCCCGAGCCGGGTTCGCTCGCGACGGTCAGTTCGCCGCCGAGCGCGCGGACCCGGTCACGGAGGCCGTACAGCCCGGAGCCGCCGCCGAGGTCGGCCGTGCCGGTGCCGTCGTCGTGGACGTTCACCCGCAGGCCGTCGTCCTCGACCCGGATGCACACGCGGACCTCCTCCGCCCGCGCGTGTTTCAAGGCATTGGTGACCGCTTCCGAGACGACGAAGTACGCCGTCGCCTCGACGGCACCGCTGAGCCGCGGCACGTCCGCACCCGCGAGGTCGACGGCGAGCGGGACCCGGTCCAGCAGTGACCGGACCGCGGGGATCAGCCCGGCCTCGGTGAGGATCGCGGGGCGGAGCCCGCGTGCGAGTTCGCGCAGTTCGGTGACCGTGGCCTGCAGTTCGTCGATGGTGCTCCGCAGCAGTGCCGCGACGGCGGGGGTGAGCTCGCCCCCGAGCCGGCGTTCCGCCATCCGAAGCAGCAGGACGACACTGACCAGACGTTGCTGCGCGCCGTCGTGCAGGTCCCGCTCGACCCGCCTCCGTTCGTCGTCGGCGGCGGCCACGATACGGGCGCGGGAGGCCTGGACCTCGACGAGGCGCTCCTCCAGTTCCGCGGCGAGCCGCTGATTGTCCAGCACCAGCCCGGCGGCCGCGTTGAGCGCGTCGATCGACCGGCTGTCCTTCCACACCTCGTCGTCCTGCACGAGCGCGGCCAGCCCGGTGCCGTCGCGTTCCAGCAGGAGCCGGATCATCTCCGCGTTGCCGACCCGCGCCCGCAGCACCCCGATCAGGAACGTCAGCGGCCACAGGCAGAACGAGATCCGGTAGACGTCCAGCAGCGGTTCGGCGAGCGGGTGCCCGGAGCCGAGCGCGCTGCCGACCGTGGTGCTCACCGCGCCGGCCACGGCGATCGCGAGGACGGGGGAGAGCAGCCGCCGCTGCGGAATCCGCCCGGTGAGCCAGCGGTAGAGCAGTACCACCACGACCCCGCCGCCGATCAGCGCGCCGACGAGCTCCAGCAGCCGTTTGACCAGCTGTTCGGCCTCCGGCGACGCGGCGATGGCGGCGAGGTTCTTCGGATCGTCGTTGACCAGCAGGCCGAGGACGGCCGAGCCGAACACCACGGCGTACGCGGCGAGGGCGAGCACCCGTTCCCAGCGCGACCGGAGTTTCCCGTGCGGGAAGGCGAGGACGAGATGCGCGATCACCGGGCTGGACGCGGCGGACAGCGCCAGCCCCGCCGTATGCACCAGCGGTTCGTCGGCGAACTGCAGGTCCTCGGTGAACAACGCGAGCCCGACCAGGGCGATGAGCAGGCCGATGGGGTTCGAGGCGCGGCGCACGTGCGCGACGGCGCCGGCCAGGAGGAAGAGGAATCCCGTCGTCGAGGACAGGGTGGTGTCGAGCACGGTGTGCGTGCCGTCGGCGATCTTGAGCGTCGTCGCGACGACACCCATCCCGATCCCGGCGGTCAGCACGCCCGCCATCGCGACGGTACGAGGGTGCGTCACCACTAAGCGTGATTCGCCCGTTCGGCCCGATCCGTTACACCGGTCCTGAAATGTGGAACAGGAGTTCCGCCTGGTGTCAAGGATTCTCCGCATCTTTCCCGTCATTCGGATGGCGATGCAGGCACGTGGGTGAACATGCGACTCTCGCGCCACCACCCGAGCCGAGTCGTACCCTCCGAAAGGCGACCCCCCGTGCACACCCACCACAGAACCCGCTGGCCGGCCGCGGTCCTCGCCGCCTTGACGTTGGCCAGTGGGATCGCCGGGTGTTCGCGTGCCGATCGGGGCACCGGGGTGGAGCAGAAGAGCCAGGGGGCCGCGGCCGAGGTGCGCCTCGGGTACTTCCCGAACGTGACGCACGCGCCCGCGCTGATCGGGACCAAGAACGGCTTCTTCGCCAAGGAACTCGGCTCGACGAAGCTCACCACCCAGACGTTCAACGCCGGACCCGAAGAGGTCAACGCGCTGCTCGGCGACTCGCTCGACATCGCGTTCATCGGCTCCGGCCCGGCCATCAACGCCTTCACCAAGTCTAAGGGCGCCATCCAGCTGGTCTCCGGCGCGGTCACCGGCGGCGCGCAGCTGGTCGTGAAGCCCGAGATCACCGCGCCCGAGCAGCTCACCGGCAAGAACATCGCGACGCCGTCGCTGGCGAACACCCAGGACGTCGCGCTCAAGAAGTTCGTCGCCGAGAAGAAGCTGCCGGACGTCAAGGTCACGAACCTCGACAACCCGAAGACGTTCGACGCCTTCAAGAAGGGCGAGCTCGACGGCGGCTGGCTGCCGGAGCCGTGGTCCTCGCGGCTCGTGCTCGACGCAGGCGCGAAGGTCCTGCTGGACGAGAAGACGCTGTGGCCGGAAGGCAAGTTCCCGACCACGGTCGTGATCGTCCGCAGCGAGTTCCTGCAGCGGCACCCGGAGACCGTCACCGCCATCCTCAAGGGTGAACTCGCCGCCATCGAGTGGGCGAAGACCAACCCCGCCGAGGCGAAGAAGGTGGTCAACGGCGAGCTCAAGACGCTGGCGGGCAGCACTTTGAACGAGGCCGTCCTCGATCGCGCGTTCTCCGGTATCGAACTCGGCATCGACCCGGTGGCGTCGACCTTCAGCCAGCTCGCGCAGGACTCGGTGACCGCGGGCGTGGTGAAGTCCGCGGTGGACCTCAAGGGGTTCGCCGATTTCGGCCCGCTCAACGCCGTGCTCTCCGAGCAGGGCAAGCCCGGCGTGAACGCGCCCGGACTGACGAAGTGACCGGAGGGGATCAGCGATGACGACCACCTTGGAGCCCGGCCTGTCCACCGGTGTCGCCGTACGCCTCGACGGGGTCCGGAAGGCTTTCGGGCCGACCGGGCGCGCCGTCGTGGCCCTCGACGGGATGGACCTGACGGTCGCCCCCGGCGAGTTCGTCTGCCTCCTCGGCGCCTCGGGTTGCGGCAAGAGCACCCTGCTGAACCTGGTCGCCGGTCTCGACCGGCCGACGTCGGGCTCGATCACGCTCGAGACCTCCCGGCCCGCGGTCATGTTCCAGGAGGCCGCGCTGATGCCGTGGCTGACCGCGGCCCGCAACGTGGAACTGCCGCTGCGCCTCGCCGGTTTCGGCCGGGCCGAGCGGCGCGAAAAGGCGGCCGAGCTGCTCGAACTCGTCCGGCTCGGCGGCGCGGGCGGCAAGCGGCCGCACGAGCTGTCCGGCGGGATGCGGCAGCGCGTCGCGCTCGCCAGGGCGCTGGCCGCCACCCTGCGCGTCGGCGGTGACCCGGAGCAGTCGCTGCTGCTGATGGACGAGCCGTTCGCCGCGCTCGACGCCATCACCCGCGACGTCCTGCAGGGTGAACTGCTGCGCGTCTACCGCAGCACCGGCACGTCGGTGCTGTTCGTGACCCACGACGTCCGCGAGGCCGTCCGGCTCGGCCAGCGGGTCGTGCTGCTTTCGTCGCGACCGGGCCGGGTCGTGCGGGAATGGCGCGACGTCCAGGCCTCCGACGCCGAGGAGCTGACGCTGGAGATCACCGGTCACCTCCGGGAGGTGATCAGTACCCATGCCGCGGCTTGACCGCCCCGAAACCGCGGTGGAGGACGCCGACGAAGCCGTCGGCGCTGGACTCGATTCGCTCGACACCCCGGCCGGGGAACGCCGGGAAAGCCGGGGAAAGCGATTCCTGCGGGGCTTCGTGCCGCCGGTGGCCTTCCTGGCGTTGCTGGTCGCGCTGTGGCAGGCCCTGTGGGCGGCCGCGTTCTGGCCGGAGTCGATGCTGCCCGCGCCGCTCGCGGTGTGGGGTGAACTCGTCGGCATCACCGTCGACGGTGAGATCTTCGAGTTCGTCTGGACGTCGGTGCACCGGGCCGCGCTGGGTTTCCTGATCGGCGTGGTCATCGGGACTCCGCTCGGCCTGCTGGTGGCCAAGGTCCGGATCGTGCGCGCCGCCGTCGGCCCGTTCCTGACCGGGCTGCAGAGCCTGCCGTCGGTGGCGTGGGTGCCCGCGGCGATCCTGTGGTTCGGGCTGAACGACGCCTCGATCTACTTCGTGGTCCTGCTGGGGTCGGTGCCTTCGATCGCGAACGGTCTGGTCTCGGGTATCGACCAGATCCCGCCGATCCTGCCGAGGGTCGGCCAGGTGATGGGGGCGAACCGGCTTTCGTCGGCGCGGCACATCCTGCTGCCCGCCGCGCTGCCCGGGTTCCTGGCCGGGCTCAAACAGGGCTGGGCGTTCTCGTGGCGTTCGCTGATGGCCGCCGAGCTGATCGCGTTGTCCCCGGCGCTCGGCAAGGGCCTCGGCGCGTACCTCTACGAGGGCTCGTCGTTCAACAGCATGGAAGGCGTGATCTCGGCGATCTTCCTGATCCTGCTGGTGGGCGTCGGGATCGAACTGGTGGTGTTCCGGCCGCTGGAACGGTCGGTCCTGCGTGCCCGTGGTCTCACCGCGTCCCTTTAGGACTTTGGGCAGGCTAGCCTTACCCGCATGTCCGTTACTGGGGTGCGGGTCAAGGCGACCCTGACCGCGTTGATGACGTCGTTGCTGGTGGCCGGTTGCGGTTCTTCGCAATCGGCCGACGAGACCTCGGTGCCGCCGGAGGCCCGGGGCACCTTCCCGGTGACCGTCGAGCACAAATACGGGTCGACGACGGTCGAGAAGCAGCCTTCGAGGATCGTCACGCTCGGCCTGTCCGATCACGACGCCGTGCTGGCACTCGGGATCCGGCCGGTCGGCGCCGTCGACTGGTTCAAGGAGCGGCCGTACGGGAAGTGGCCGTGGACCCAGGCTCGCTGGGGTGACAAGCAGCCGGAGGTCGTCGGCGAACGGGACGACTTCAACTTCGAGAAGATCGCCGCGCTGAAACCGGACCTGATCCTCGCCCAGTACAGCGGGATGAAGAAAGAGCAGTACGACAAGCTCTCGCAGCTCGCGCCGGTCGTCGCGCAGCCGCCGAAGTACGAGGATTACGCGGCGCCGTGGCAGGAGACGACCCGGATGGTCGGCCGCGCGCTGGGGCTCCAGCGGAAGGCCGACGAGCTGATCGCCGGGATCGACCGGCGGTTCGCGCAGGCGCGGGCCGAACACCCGGAGTTCGCGAAGCTGACGATGGTCGTCGCCGACACCTTCGAAGCGGGCAAGTTCTCCGCGTTCACCACCACCGACCCGAAGATGATCTTCATGACCGAGCTGGGCTTCCGGCCGTTCGAACCGGTCGAGGCGCTGAGCAAACCGGAGAACAACGTCGTCGAGGTCTCGTCGGAACGGTTCGACCTGTTCGACGCGGATCGCCTGGTGTGGCTGAACTCCGACGTGAACGCGGAGACCAGGGTGCGGGCCGATCCGGTGTACCGGAAGCTGAAGGTGTCGGCGGAGAAGCGGGATCTGTTCATCACCTACGAGAACCCGCCGGTCGGCGCCGCGATCTCGTTCAACACCGTGCTGAGCATCCCTTACGCGATCGAGCAGCTGGTGCCGAAGCTGGCGAGCTCCTGAGCGTTCACCTTCCGGAGGTGGCCTACCTACGACACCGTAAGTTACGGTGTCGTAGGTAGGCGTTTTCCGTACCCTGGAAGGACGAGACGCATGGCGGTCCCCGAAACCACCCGGCTGATGCTCGAGCTCGAGGGGACGGTGGAGGAGAACCTCAACCGGCATCTCACGGTCGCCAAGGAATGGATGCCGCACGAGTACGTGCCCTGGGACGAGGGCCGCAACTTCGCCGATCTCGGCGGCGAGGCGTGGGATCCCGGGCAGTCGCGGGTGTCGCCGATCGCGCGGACGTCGTTGGAGGTCAACCTCCTCACCGAGGACAACCTGCCGAGCTACCACCGCGAGATCGAGCGCGCCTTCGGCCGCGACGGCGCGTGGGGCACGTGGGTGCATCGCTGGACCGCCGAGGAGGGCCGCCACGGGATCTGCATCCGCGACTACCTGCTGGTGACGCGCGCGGTGGACCCGGTCGAGCTGGAGCGCATGCGGATGGAGACCATGCAGGCCGGGTACGACAGCGGCGACAAGGAGCTGCTGAACGTCTTCGCGTACGTGTCCTTCCAGGAGCTGGCGACGCGGATTTCGCACCGCAACACCGGGAAATACACGGAGGATCCGCTGTGCGAGAAGCTGCTCGCGCGGGTCGCGATGGACGAGAACCTGCACATGCTCTTCTACCGGAACCTGGTGCAGGCGTCGCTGGAGCTTTCACCCGACGCGATGATGCGCGCCATCACCGACGAGGTCGTCCAGTTCCAGATGCCGGGCGCGGTGATCCCGAGCTTCGTGCGGAAGGCCGCGCTGATCGCGAAGGCGGGCATCTACGACCTGCGGATCCACCACGACGAGGTGATCTGGCCGTTGCTGCGGCAGTGGAAGATCTTCGAGCTCGAAGGGCTCGGCGAGGTGGGAGAAAAGGCGCGGGACGAACTCGACCAGTTCCTGAAGGTCCTCGACACGCAGGCTTCGCGCTTCGAGGAGCGTCGGGCGGCCGCCGAAGCCCGCGCCGCCGCCCGGCAGGCGTGATCCGGCCCAGCCACGCGAGTTACGCCCCCAGGCACGCGAGTTACGCCCCCGATCACGCGAGTTCCGTCCTCAAGCACGCGAGTTACGCCCCCAGGCACGTGAGTTACGCCTCCAGCCACGCGAGTCCCGCTGGCCGTCACGTGTGATCCGGCGGCCGTCACATGTGATCAGACGGCCGACTCACGTGACCAGACGGACGACACGTGTGATCAGACGGACGACTCACGTGTCGTCCGCCGGATCACGCGTGTCGGCCATCCGATCACGCGTCACCGAAGGCGGATCTTGCGTGCTTGGAGGCGTAACTCGCGTGCTTGGAGGCGTAACTCGCGTGTTCGACGCAGGGGAGGGCTAGCGCGAGCGACGCGAGCCGGCGCGGGTCCCCGAGGAGAACGCGGCGGCACCGCCGCGCCGGGCCGGAGCGCCGCCGGACTGGTTCCGCGAGGACTGCGCCTTGGCGGCGCCGGAGCCCCGGCGAGGCTGGGATTCGGCGGAACCGCGACGGGCCTGGCCGCCCTTGGGCGCGCCTTCGCGACGTCCGATGCTTTCGGCCGCACGACGGCCTTGGCCGGCGGAGGCGCCGCGACGGTCGCCCTCGGCGCGAGGCTGACGCGAACGGCCGTCGGCAGAGCCACCGCCGGAAGCGCCACGGCCACCACCGGAGGCACCACGGCCACCACCAGAGGCACCACGGCCGCCACCGGAGGCGCCACGGCCACCGGCGGAGGGGCCACGTCCGCGACCGGTGCGGGGACCGCGGCCACGGCCCGCCGGCCGGTCTTCGTCGTCGCCCTTGCCCGGAATCGCCTCGCCGCTGGCGCTGACCCGCTTCGGCCGCGTGTCCACGATCGGCCGCCGCGGCGAAGCGGTGAACGAACGGTCACCGGGCGCCAGCTCCGACAGCAGCGGGTGGCCGGGGCCGAGCTGCGTCGTGGTCGGCTTGATACCCGCCTTGCGGGTGAGGTCGCGGACGTCGCCGACCTGCGCGTCGGTCATCAGCGTGACGACGGTGCCGGACGCACCGGCCCGCGCCGTCCGGCCGGAGCGGTGCAGGTACGCCTTGTGCTCGACCGGCGGGTCCGCGTGGATGACCAGCGTGACGTCGTCGACGTGGATCCCGCGCGCGGCGATGTCGGTCGCGACCAGCGTCTTCGCCGCGCCGGAGGCGAACGCCTCCAGGTTCCGCGTGCGCGCCGTCTGGCCGAGGTTGCCGTGCAGTTCGACCGCCGGCACGCCGGAGGCCATGAGCTTGCGCGTCAGCTGCTTGGCGCGGTGCTTCGTGCGGGTGAACACCAGCGTGCGGCCCGGCGCGGCGGTGAGGTCGATCAGCACCGGCAGCCGGTGGGTCTCCTCCAGGTGCAGCACGTGGTGCTTCATCGTCGAGACCGGCGACTGGGCCGAGTCGACGCTGTGCGTCACCGGGTCGTGCATGAAGCGCTTGACCAGTACGTCGACGCCCGCGTCGAGGGTCGCGGAGAACAGCAGCCGCTGCCCGCGCTCCGGGGTCTCGGCCATGATGCGCCGGACGTCCGGCAGGAAGCCGAGGTCGGCCATGTGGTCGGCCTCGTCCAGCACGGTGATCTCGACGTGGTCGAGCTTCGCCTCGCCGGAGCGCATGTGGTCGGCGAGACGACCGGGGCAGGCGACGACGATGTCCACGCCGTCACGCAGGCGGGTGATCTGCGGGTTGGGGCTGACGCCGCCGAAGATCGTGGTGACCTTGAGGCCGAGCGGCTTGGCCAGCGGCAGGAACGACGCCTCGATCTGGGTCGCCAGTTCGCGCGTCGGCGCCAGGACCAGCGCACGCGGGCGACCGGGGCGGCGGCGGGTCGGGCCTTCGGCGAGCCGGGCGAGGACGGGCAGCACGAAGCCGTACGTCTTGCCGGAGCCGGTGCGGCCGCGGCCGAGGACGTCCCGGCCGGCCAGCGAATGCGGCAGCGTGGCGGCCTGGATCGGGAACGGGCTGGTGACGCCCTGTTCGGCGAGCGAGTCCACGAGGGTCTTGGGCAGGCCGAGTTCGGTGAAAGTAGGTGTGCTCATAAGCGTGTGGGCGCACGGGCGCCCTGGTATCTCCGTAAGGATAGGACGGTTGTCCTGCCCGGCGCAGACCTCGGGGGCCGCGGCGCGTGGTCTTCGACAACGAAACGCGGCCCGAGGCAGAACTGAGCGGACCGCAAGGCCAGTGTACTGGGTCGTGATCTCCCGGGCTACGTGATATCGCCCGCACCGGACCGGTGATGTTCGTCGGTTCGGACGAGCCGGACGCGGCGTCGCGGTGAAACGCTGGTCCGACCGGACGAAAGGGGACACGGGTGTCGGACGTTCAGGAACTGCAAGGGGTGCTCGACGAGGAGGCGCGTCGCGCGAACGTGCCCGGAGCGGTGGTGGGGGTGACGTACCGGGGCGAGGAGTCGGTGATCGCCACCGGAGTGTCCAGTGTGGACACCGGGCTTCCGGTCGATCCGGGCACGTTGTTCATGATCGGCTCCACCAGCAAGACCTTCGCCGCGGCCGCCGGTCTCGCCCTGGTCGAAGACGGTGTGCTGGACCTGGACAAGCCCGTCGTCGAGTACCTCCCCGATCTCCCGCTGGCGGATCCGGTGGCGCGCGAGACGGTGACCCTGCGTCATCTGCTCACCCATTCCGCCGGGTTCCTCGGCGACGTCGACTTCACCACCGGGTGGGGTGACGACGCGCTGGCCCTCGCGATCGCGAAGTTCGGTGACCTGCCGCAGAACTTCGCGCCGGGCGAGGTGTTCTCCTACTGCAACGCCGGATTCCAGCTGGCCGGACGGGTCGTCGAGGTGGTGGCGGGCGAACCCTTCGAGGACGTGGTCCGCGCCCGGCTGCTCGAACCACTCGGCATGACCGAGTCGTATTACCTGCCGTGGGAGGTGCTCACCCGTCGTCACGCCGTCGGTCACGTGCTGCGCGACGGCGAACCGGCGGTCGAGCACACCGTGGGCCTGACCCGTGCGGACAGCGCGAGCGGCGGACTGTGGTCGACGGCGGGAGACCAGCTGAAGTGGGCCAGGTTCTTCCTGACCGGCGAAGCCGAGGGCGAGCCGCCGATCAGCGAGGCCACCCGCGACCTCATGCGCGCGCCGCAACGCAAGGCCGCGTTGCGCTTCGAAGAGGTCGGGCTGAGCTGGCTGCACACGACCCATGGCGCCGCCCGGCTGGTCCGGCACGGCGGCAACGTGAGCAACCTGCAGCTGTCGGACTTCGTCACCGTGCCGGAACACGACTTCGCCGTCACGGTGCTGACCAACAGCGCGGGCGGGTCCGCGCTCGGCGCGAAGATCGTCGACTGGTGCCTGGAACACCTGGTCGGGCTGCCGCCGCTCGCGACCCCGCCGCCGGTGCCCCAGCCGGACGTCGCCGAGTACCTGGGCCGCTACCAGACCGGCGACCTGGCGTTCGTGGTCAGCGACCGGGAGGGCGCCCTCTGGGCCCAGCTGGTCGCCGATATCGAGGACTTCCCGTCGCCTCCGCCGTTCGAGGCCGTTTTCGTGGGCGGAGACGCGATCGCCCCGGCCGCGGACACCCGCAAGCCCACCGCGCGGTTCCTGCGCGACGAGCGTGGACGGGTGACTTCGGTCGAGTTCGGTGGCCGGACGGCGAAGCGAGGCGCTACGGTTACCGGGTAGTAACTTCGGCTGACCAGGAGTGACCATGAGCGAAAAGGCGACCGCGTTGTTGCTGAACCCGGGTGGGTACGACCCACGGCAGTTCGACCCGGAGACGCGTCGCCTGCTGCGTGCCACCATCGAGTGGTTCGAACAGCGTGGCAAGCGCAAGCTCGTCGAGGACTACCACGACCGGACCTTCTACGCGGACTTCATCGAGTTCGCGGGCAAGGAAGGCCTGTTCTCGACGTTCCTCACTCCCGGCGCGAACGCCGAGGGGAATCCCGACAAGCGCTGGGACACCGCGCGGGTCGCGGCCCTGTCGGAAATCCTCGGCTTCTATGGGCTCAACTACTGGTACCCGTGGCAGGTCACCATCCTCGGCCTGGGCCCGGTGTGGCAGAGCGCGAACGAGGCCGCCCGCAAACGCGCGGCGGACTCGCTGGCGGCCGGCGGCGTCGCCGCGTTCGGACTGTCCGAAAAGGAGCACGGGGCCGACATCTACTCGTCGGACCTCGTGCTCACCCCGGACGGCGAGGGCGGCTACCGCGCGAACGGGTCGAAGTACTACATCGGCAACGGGAACTGCGCGCGGACCGTGTCCGTGTTCGGCCGCATCGACGGCGTCGAAGGGCCGGATCAGTACGTGTTCTTCTACGCGGACTCGGAACACCCGAACTACCGTGTGGTGAAGAACGTCGTGCCGTCGCAGATGTACGTCGCCGAGTTCGAGCTGAACGACTACCCGGTGTCCGAAGAGGACATTCTGCACGTCGGCGCCGACGCGTTCTCGGCGGCGCTGAACACGGTCAACATCGGCAAGTTCAACCTGTGCTTCGGCGGAATCGGGATGTCGACGCACTCGCTGTACGAGGCGATCACGCACGCGCACAACCGGGTGCTCTACGGCAAGAAGGTCACCGATTTCCCGCACGTGCGCAGGGAATTCGTCGAGGCGTACGCGCGGCTCGTCGCGATGAAGCTGTTCTCCGACCGTGCCGTGGACTACTTCCGCAGCGCGAACGCGGACGACCGCCGGTACCTGCTGTTCAACCCGATCACCAAGATGAAGGTGACCACCGAGGCGCAGAAGGTCATCGGCCTGGTCGCGGATGTGGTGGCGGCCAAGGGTTTCGAGGCCGACACCTATCTCGCGATGTCCAAGAACGACATCGACGGCCTGCCGAAGCTGGAGGGCACGGTGGCGGTGAACCTCGCGCTGATCGCGAAGTTCGTGCCCGCGTACCTGTTCGCGCCGCAGGCCTACGAGCCGGTGCCGACCCGTTCCGACGCGGCCGACGACGAGTTCCTGTTCCGCCAGGGTCCCGCGCGCGGGCTCTCGAAGGTGCGGTTCCACGACTGGCGCGAGGCCTACGCCAAGGCGTCCGCGATCCCGAACGTCGCGCGGTTCACCGAGCAGGCCGAGGCGCTGGTGAAGCTGTTCACCGACGCGGCTCCCGACGAGGCGCAGCAGCAGGACATCGACTTCGGCCTCGCGCTGACCGAGCTGTTCACGCTGGTCGTGTACGGGCAGCTGGTGCTGGAGCAGGCGGAGATCACCGGGATCGAGACCGAGGTCGTCGATCAGATCTTCGCCATCCTGGTGCAGGACTTCAGCGTCACCGCGATCGATCTGCACGGGAAGTCGTCCTCGACGGACGCGCAGCAGGCGCTCGCGCTGGCTTCGATCCGCAAGCCGGTGGTCGACGCGGCGCGCTTCGACCACGTGTGGTCGTTGGTCCGCGATCTCTCCGGCACCTACGCGATGAATCCCTAAAAGTCCGTGAAGGCCTCCTTCACTACCTTGAGGGTAGGGAAGGAGGCCTTCACGGACTTCTGAGCCTTACTTGCCGAAGCCGGCCTTCCGGAGCGCGTCCGCCATGGCGCCGCCGCCCCCGGAGTTCCCGCCGCGGTCCCGGCCGCCACCACGGCCGCCCTGGCCGCCACGCTGACCGCCGCCCTGACGCTGACCGCCCTGGCCGCGGTCACGACCGCCGCCGCCCTGCTCGCGAGCGGGCTTGCCGGGCTCGTCGTCCAGCCGCAGGGTCAGCGAGATCCGCTTGCGCGGCACGTCGACCTCCAGCACCTTCACCTTGACGATGTCGCCGGGCTTCACGACCTCACGCGGATCCTTGACGAAGTTCTTCGACAGCGCCGAGACGTGCGCGAGGCCGTCCTGGTGCACGCCGACGTCGATGAACGCGCCGAACGCGGCCACGTTCGTCACGACGCCTTCCAGGCGCATACCCGGCTTGAGGTCACCGATCTTCTCGACGCCGTCGGCGAAGGTCGCGGTCTTGAACGCCGGACGCGGGTCGCGGCCCGGCTTCTCGAGTTCGGCGAGGATGTCGGTCACCGTCGGGAGACCGAAGGTGTCGTCGACGAACTCCGTGGGCTTCAGCGCCTGCAGCGTCCGCGAGTTGCCGATCAGCGAACGGATGTCCGTGCCGGTCGAGGACAGGATCCGCCGAACCACCGGGTACGCCTCCGGGTGCACCGAGGACGAGTCGAGCGGGTCGTCGCCGTCCGGGATCCGGAGGAAGCCCGCGCACTGCTCGAAGGCCTTGGGGCCGAGCCGCGCGACCTCCTTGAGCCCGCTGCGGGTCTTGAACGGACCGTTCTCGTCGCGGTGCGCGACGATGTTCTCCGCCAGGGTCGTTGTGATGCCCGAGACGCGGGTCAGCAGCGGCGCCGACGCGGTGTTGACGTCCACGCCGACGGCGTTCACACAGTCTTCGACCACCGCGTCGAGTGAACGCGACAGCGAGATCTCGGACAGGTCGTGCTGGTACTGCCCGACACCGATCGACTTCGGGTCGATCTTCACCAGCTCCGCCAGCGGGTCCTGCAGCCGCCGCGCGATGGAGACCGCGCCGCGCAGCGAGACGTCCATGCCCGGCAGCTCCTGCGAAGCGAAGGCCGACGCCGAGTAGACCGACGCGCCCGCTTCGGAGACGACGGCCTTGGTCAGCTTCAGTTCCGGGTGCTTCTTGATCAGCTCGCCCGCCAGCTTGTCGGTTTCGCGCGACGCGGTGCCGTTGCCGATCGAGATCAGGTCCACCTTGTGCCGGGCGCACAGCGCGGCGAGTTCGGCGATGGACTGGTCCCACTTGTTCGCGGGCTGGTGCGGGTAGATCACGTGGGTGGCGACGACCTTGCCGGTCGCGTCGACGACGGCGACCTTGACCCCGGTACGGAAACCCGGGTCGAGGCCCATCGTGGCGCGCGTGCCCGCCGGGGCGGCGAGCAGCAGGTCGCGCAGGTTCGCGGCGAACACGCGGACGGCGTCGTCCTCGGCCGACTGGCGCAGCCGCATCCGCAGGTCGATGCCCAGGTGCAGCAGGATCTTCGTCCGCCACGCCCAGCGGACGGTGTCGCCGAGCCACTTGTCGGCCGGGCGGCCTTCGTTCGAGATGCCGAACTTGTGGGCGATGCGGTTTTCGTACTCGGTCGGCCCCGTACGCGGCTCTTCCGACGGCTCCTCCGACTCCATGGTGAGGTCGAGGATCTCCTCCTTCTCACCGCGGAACATCGCGAGGATGCGGTGCGAGGGGAGCTTGGTGTAGGGCTCGGAGAACTCGAAGTAGTCGGAGAACTTCGCGCCCTCTTCGGCCTTGCCGTCACGGACCTTCGAGGCCAGACGGCCTTCCGCCCACATCTTCTCGCGCAGTTCGCCGATCAGGTCGGCGTCCTCGGCGAAGCGTTCGACGAGGATCGCGCGGGCGCCGTCCAGCGCGGCCTGCGCGTCCGCGACGCCCTTGTCGGCGTCGACGAACACCGCGGCGGCGGCCTGCGGGTCGGTGTCCGGGTCGCTCAGCAGCCCGTCGGCCAGTGGCTCCAGACCGGCCTCGCGGGCGATCATCGCCTTCGTCCGCCGCTTGGGCTTGTACGGCAGGTAGATGTCTTCGAGGCGGGACTTGGTGTCCGCCGCCATGATCGACGCTTCGAGCGCCTCGTCCAGCTTGCCCTGGCTGCGGATCGACTCCAGCACCGCGACCTTGCGCTCGCCGAGTTCCCGCAGGTAGCGGAGGCGTTCTTCGAGCGTGCGCAGCTGGGTGTCGTCCAGCATCCCGGTGACCTCTTTGCGGTACCGGGCGATGAACGGCACGGTCGATCCGCCGTCCAGCAGGTCGACGGCCGCCTTGACCTGCCCTTCGCGCACACCGAGTTCTTCGGCGATCTTCTGCTCGACTGTCTGCAGGCCCTGCACGCTCACTCCCACGCTCCTGAATCCGCCCTCGGGTGCTCTCGGACCCTGCATTCTGCCGCTCGCGCCGAGCCGACTTTCGTATGGCCTCCCCTAACCGAACCCTTGACAGTTGTATTGGTCTGTACCATTTTGATGTGGCCGACATCACCCGTTCGTGGAGGCCAGTCGTGAAAGTGAAGCCCAAACACGCGTTCCTCGCCCTGCTGTCGTCACTGGCCGTGTGCCTGGGGGTGACTTTCGCGGTCTCGGGCAGCGCCTCGGCCGCCAACATCCTCACCAACCCCGGCTTCGAGCTCGGGACCACGAGCGGCTGGACCTGCACCGGAGCGAACGCGGTGGTCACCACGCCGGTCCACTCGGGCACGCGTGCGCTCAGCGCCACCCCGGCGGGGCAGGACAACGCCCGCTGCTCGCAGAGCGTGGCGGTGAAGGCCAACACCGCGTACACGCTTTCGGCGTGGGTGCAGGGCAGCTACACCTACCTGGGCGTCACCGGCACCGGGACGGGTGACAAGAACACCTGGACCCCGGGTGGCGGCAGCTGGTCGCAGCTCTCGCTGAGCTTCACCACCGGCGCGTCCACCACGAGCGTCGAGATCTACCTGCACGGCTGGTACGGCCAGCCCGCGTACTTCGCCGACGACGTGAACCTCGACGGCCCCGGCGGCTCACCCACCACGACGCCGACGACCCCCACCACGCCGACCACCACCACGACCAGCAACCCGCCGACGACCACGACGAGTACCCCGCCGACCGGGAACCTGCCCAAGCACGTGATCACCGGCTACTGGCAGAACTTCTACAACGGCGCGAAGGCGCTCAAGCTCGCCGACGTCCCGACGAAGTACAACATCATCGCGGTGTCCTTCGCCGACGCGACGGCCACGCCGGGCGCGGTCAGCTTCACCCTCGACTCCGGCCTGTCGAGCCAGCTCGGCGGTTACACCGACGCGCAGTTCAAGGCCGACATCAAGACGGCGCAGGCGCGTGGGCAGAAGGTCATCCTGTCCGTCGGCGGTGAGAAGGGCACGATCCGCGTCGACTCCTCGGCCGCGGCGACGAACTTCTCGAACAGCATGAAGTCGCTCATCGCGACCTACGGCTTCGACGGCGTCGACATCGACCTGGAGAACGGCGTCAACGCGACCTACATGGCGCAGGCGCTGCGCAGCATCCACGCGGCGGGCGGCTCGATCATCACCATGGCGCCGCAGACGATCGACATGCAGAGCCCGGCGGCGGAGTACTTCAAGCTGGCGCTGAACGTCAAGGACATCCTGACGATCGTCAACATGCAGTACTACAACAGCGGCACGATGCTCGGCTGTGACCAGAAGGTCTACTCGCAGGGCACGGTGGACTTCCTCACCGCGCTGGCCTGCATCCAGCTGCAGAGCGGTTTGCGGGCCGACCAGGTCGGGCTCGGCCTGCCCGCGTCGGGTTCGGCGGCCGGTGGCGGCTACCAGGCGCCCGGCAACACGGTCAACGCGCTGAACTGCCTGGCGAAGGGCACGAACTGCGGTTCGTTCAAGCCCTCGACGACGTACCCGGCGATCCGGGGCGCGATGACCTGGTCGATCAACTGGGACGCCTCGCAGGGCTACGCGTGGTCGAACACGGTGAGCGCGGGCCTGGCCGGCCTCCCGTGACGCCCCAGTAGACCGGGGCGGGGCACCGCCGTCGCGCGGGCGACGGTGCCCCGCCCTTTCCACTTCATGCATTTAGTCCTCTGGAAGCGGTAGTTGGCAGGGCGAACTACCGCATCCAGAGGACTAAGGGGTCCTAACAGAATGAGTGGGTCTTGAGTCTGCGCCAGCAGATGATGGCGCAGCCGAGGGTGAGGAAGGCTTCGTGGATGTCGTCGCGGACCTCCCATCGGATGCGCAGGCGCCGGAACCAGTGCAGCAGAGCGAATGCGCCCTCGACGACCCACCGGTGCACGCCGAGGCCGGAGCCGTGTTCCTCGCCGCGGCGGGCGATGGCAGGGGTGATGCCTACGGCACGGACAAGGCGTCGGTACTTGTCGTGGTCGTAGGCGCGGTCGGCGTAGATCCGGCGGGGCCGACGACGGGGCCGTCCACGACGGCCCCGGACCGGCGGGATCGCGTGGATCAACGGCATCAACTGGGTGACGTCGTGCCGGTTCCCGCCGGTCAGGGTGGCCGCCAGCGGGATCCCGGTACCGTCGGTGATCACGTGGTGTTTCGACCCGGTGCGGGCTCGGTCTACCGGGCTGGGGCCGGTTTTCGGCCCCCTTTTAACGCCCGCACATGCGATCCGTCGACCGACGCACGCGACCAATCCAGCAGGTCCGCCGCATGCAACTCCGCGAGAAGCAATTCGTGCAACTGTTGCCACACCCCGGCCTCGGTCCAGTCCCGCAGCCGGCGCCAGCAGGTCATGCCTGAGCCATAGCCCAGCTCTTGCGGCAGGAACTCCCACGGGATCGCGGTATAGAGCACGAACATGATCCCGCACAACGCCTTACGGTCGTCCAACCGCTTACGCCCAGGATGCCGAAACCGACGCTCCACCCGCGGCAACAACGGCTCGATCCGTTCCCACAGAGCGTCATCGACCTCCCACGGACGCCGCTGCCCCACCCAGCCCACCTCTCACCGAAGAACACCGAGACACGGCATCAAACCACACCCAAGATCATTCTGTTAGGACCCCTAAATGCGTGAGGTCAGAGCGGGGTGAGGGGGAGGCGCAGGGCGGCCGGGGCGTGTGGGGGCACGACGGGCTTGAGCGGGGCGACGGGGGACAGGCGCCGGTAGGGGGAGCCGAGCGGCGGCCGCGGGTCGGCCTCGCCCTTGTTGGGCCACAACGACATCGCGCGTTCCGCCTGCGCGGTGATGGTGAGCGACGGGTTCACCCCGAGGTTCGCCGAGATCGCCGAGCCGTCCGCGACATGCAGCCCGGGGTAGCCGTGCACGCGCTGGTACGGGTCGACGACGCCGGTCTCGGCGCTGTCGCCGATCGCGCAGCCGCCGATGAAATGTCCGGTGATCGGGATGTTCGCCAGATCCGTCCACGCGCCCTGCGGCAGCCCGCCGATCTTGTCCGCCACCCGCCTGGTGACCTCGTGCCCGGCCGGGATCCACTCAGGATTCGGCTCGCCGACGCCCTGCTTCGTGGTCATCCGGCGGCCGAAGAGCCCGCGTTTCGTGTACGTGGTCACGGAATTGTTCAGCGTCTGCATCACCAGCAGCCCGACCATCCGTTCCGACCAGCGTCGCGGGTTGTGCAGCCGCACCAGCCGCCGGCGGTTCCGCCACAGTTCGCGCGCGCCCAGCGCCCACCGGCGTTTCCCCGGCTCGGCGTCGACGAGCACCGTCGTCAGCAGGCCCATGAAGTTGCTGCCCTTGCCGTAACGCACCGGTTCGACGTGCGTGACGGCGTCGGGATGGATCGACGACGTGATCGCGACGCCGCGGGTGAAGTCCGTGTCCTTCCGCAGGGAACGCGCGGCGAGCACGGCCTCGGAGTTCGTCCTGGCGAGCAAACCCAACCGCGGTGACAGGTTCGGCAGCGTTCCCGAATCCTTCAAGGAATGCAGAAGCCGTTGCGTGCCAAGGGAAGCGGCGGCGAACACGACTTCGGAGGCGGTGAGAGTCCGCTTGCCCTTGCGGGCCCACCGTCCCGTTCGGACGGTATCGACCGCGTAGCCGCCGTCGATCGGACGGACCGACAGGGCGGTGGTCAGCGGATGGACCTCCGCGCCCGCCTTCTCCGCCAGGTACAGGTAGTTCTTGACGGTCGTGTTCTTCGCGCCGACCCGGCAGCCGGTCATGCATTCGCCGCAGTGCGTGCACGGCTTCCGCAGCGGACCCTCGCCGCCGAAGAAAGGGTCGACGTCGCGCTCGCCGAAATGGACGCCGACCGGGGTGGGTCGGTAGGTGTCGGCGATGCCCATGTCCTCGGCGACCTCGCGCAGCACGCGGTCTGCCGGGGTGACCAGCGGGCTCTCCCTCACCCCCAGCATCCGTTTCGCCTGGTCGTAATGCGGGGCGAGTTCGGCCTTCCAGTCGGTGATGTGCGCCCACTGCGGGTCTTGGTAGAAGGTGTCCGGGGGTTCGTAGAGCGTGTTCGCGTAGACGAGCGACCCGCCGCCGACGCCCGCGCCGCTCATCACGAAGGTGTTCTTCAGCAACGTGAGCCGTTGGATGCCGTAACAGCCCAATTTCGGGGCCCAGAGGTACTTTCGCAGCCGCCAAGACGTCTTCGCGAACTCGTCGTCGGCGAACCGGCGGCCGGTCTCCAGCACGCCGACGCGATACCCCTTCTCGGTGAGCCGAAGCGCGGTCACGCTGCCGCCGAAACCGGAGCCGATCACCAGCACGTCGTAGTTCATCGCGCTCCCGCCGTCCGGTAGTCGCCGAGGTCGAGCTTCTTCGTCCGGCGGTCGTACTCGGTGACCAGGCCCGGCCAGTTCGTGCTCACCCGGCCGTTCTCCTGGCGGTACCAGCTGGCGCAGGACGTCCAGACGCTGCGCCCGAGACGTCGCTGGATCTCCTCGTCGTAGGCCTGCTCGACCTCCGGCACGACGTCCATATAGGACACTTCGGGTCTGGCGAGATGCTCGACGGCTTGGCGGATGTAGCGGGCCTGGCGTTCGATCATGTAGATGATGGAGCCCGCGCCGAGGTTCGTGTTGGGCCCGTAGACGCAGAACAGGTTCGGGAAACCCGGCACGGCCATGCCGAGGTACGCCCGCGCGCCGCCTTTCCACGCGTCGGACAGCGCCCGCCCACCGAGCCCCTCGATCTTGATTTCACCGAGGAAATCGGTCGCCGCGAAACCTGTCCCGTAGACGATGACGTCGGCTTCGTGTTCGACGCCGTCCTCGGTGAGCACCCCGGACGGAGTGATCGCGCTGATGTGCCGCGTCTCCACGGCGACGTTGTGCTGCGCCAGCGCGGGCAGGTACTCGTTGGTGAACAGGATCCGCTTGCAGCCCAGCGGATAGTCCGGGGTGAGCTTCTCGCGCAGTGAAGGGTCCTTGATGTGACGGCGGCGCAGCTGGGCCGTCCGCAGTTCGAAGACCTTGGCGAGCAACGGATGTTTGGTCATCGCGTAGGTCGCGTACTCGGCGAGGAGGAAGATCCGCAGCCTGCCGAGCAGCTGTGTTGCCGGGAGATGCCGGAACAGCCGCTGCTGCCAGCGCCGGTAACTCGTGTCCCGTTTGGCCATGATGTAGGGCGCGGTGCGCTGGAAGACCGTCAGCTCGCCCGCCTGGCGCTGGAGCTCGGGCACGAACTGGATGGCGCTCGCGCCGGTGCCGATCACCGCGACCTTCTTGCCGCGCAGGTCGACGTCGTGATCCCAGTGCGCGGAGTGGAAACTGGCGCCCTTGAACGTCTCCTGGCCGGGAATGTCCGGCTGGACCGGGCGCGAAAGCTGGCCGACGGCGGGGACGAAGACGTTCGCCTCGAACGTCTCGCCGCCCGCGGTCTCCACCCGCCAGAGACCGCGCTCCTCGTCGAAGGCCGCGGAGGTGACACGGACGCCGAACCGGATGTGCGGTTCGAGCCCGTAGCGGCGCACCACGCGTTTGAGGTACTCGTGGATGTCCGGTTGCAGCGAGAACCGCTTCGGCCAGTCGGGATTGGGCTCGTAGGAGAACGAGTACAGCGGCGACGGGATGTCGCAGCCCGCGCCGGGGTACGTGTTCTCCCGCCAGACGCCGCCCGGCTCGCCGGCGCTCTCCAGGATGGTGAAGTCGTCGAACCCGGCACGTTTGAGCTCGATCGCCGTCCCGACCCCGCCGAAGCCCGTCCCTACGATCAGCACACTCGTCATGCCGATCGAAGTTACCCAGCGGTCACCCCTGGTGGAAGTACACGACCGGCCACTCAATCGAGATTTCCGGCCACCCCCTGCCCGCATTTCGTCCTCTGAATGCGGTAGTTGGTGGCGCGAACTACCGCATTCAGAGGACGAAATGCACGGAGTGGGACTCGGCGTTCGGGTGCGCCCAGGCCAGGAGGCGGTGAGCGGAGCTCTCCAGCGTGTCCAGATCCCGTTTCGGGACGCGCTCGAACGGCGTGATCACCACCGAAGCCGCCTTCTTCACGGCCTCGATCTCCCAGCACCCCTTCACGAACCCGCCGACCAGGATCGTGCCCTTGACCAGGCCGTTCTGCGTGATGACGACCTTGCGGTGCTCGTCGCTGATCACCCGCGTGCGGTCGGCGTAGGACAGGACGGTCTGATCGAACGGTCCCAGCAGCCGGGCGGGTGCGGGAGTGTCCGGGTCCGGTCGCGGGGCGTCTTCGAGGTCGAAGAGCTCGCGGCCGTTCTCGTCACGGAACGTCCGCAGTCGCGGCCGCAACCGCTCGGCGACCTCGCCGAGCTTCGTGATGCCGGCCCACGCCTGCGCGTCCTGCACGCTGGCGGGCCCGAAGGCGGCCAGATAGCGCAGGAACATCGCGTCCGGGGACGGTGCCGAATCCGGCTCGGCGCCCAGCCAGTCCCCGGTGGTCTGATACGTCGGCTGCCCGGACTTGCCCCAGACACCGCGCGGCGGGATCTGCACCAGCGGCAGCAGCGCCCGCGCGACGTGCACCAGCGACGACGGCGCCACGCCCTCCCAGTGCTTCGCGAGTTCCGCGCCGAGGCCTGCCGAGGACAGCGGCCGCTCGCCGAGCAGTTTGCGGGCGGTGCGGGCGATCTCCTGGTGGTCGAGGCCCTTGATGTCAGGGCCGTGCTGGGTGTTGCCGAGCACCGAGCGGTCGTAGAGGGGCTGCACGATCGGCCGCCATGCCAGCGCGTCGGACGGCGTGACCAGGTGCACCGTGCCGCGCATGAGCGCGATCCGCACGACGCTCTTGTCGAGCAGGAGGTTTGCCAGCTCTTCCTGGCGGAACCCGTGCAGCCTGGTCCACAGCGCGAAGTACGGCGGGTTCGGGGCCTGTGCCTGCAAGCCGGCCAGGTGCTCGACCGCTTCGAGCGCGGTCATCTTCGAACGCCGGAGCAGCAGCTGCCGGTCCAGCATGGCGCGGTTCAGCGCGCGCCTGCTCAACGTGTCGGACATGCCGCTCACCCTAATCGGGATCAAGGACAGTTACGGTCCTCAATGCGCCGGGCGTTGCCTGGATCCATAATCCCGGCCATGGAACTACCGCCGCCGGTGATCCGGGACTGGGACTATCCGCGCGGCACGGCGAGCATCGTGCTCATGGCCCGCTTCGCCGCCGAGAACGGCGTCATAGGGTTGGAGTCCTACGAGCACGCCCCCGTGGACGGTCAGGTCGACGCGCGGCAGGAGCTCGCGGTGGTCCGGGCGCTGGTTCGCGGGCTCGGTGGCGGGGACGACGTCGCGCTGCGGCTGAGCAGGCGGTACCGGGTCAGCGCGTTCGGCATCTTCGGCTTCGCGTGCATCAGCAGCCCGACGCTGGGGGACGCGATGCGCTTCGCCCTGCGCTACCTCGACCTGAGTTTCACCTTCTGCATCCCGCACGTGACCGTCGAGGCGGGACGGCTCGCGCTGGCCATGGACGACAGCCGCGTGCCGGGCGACGTCGCCCGCTTCCTGGTGCTGCGCGACCTCGGCGCCATCCACACCGTCATGCGTGACATCCTGCCGGACATATCCTTGCGCTCCCTGGCCTTCCGGCACGAGAAACCCTCCACTGTGGACGAATACACGCGGACCTTCGGGCTGACGCCGTCGTTCTCCGCGCCGTCGCATCTCGCCACCCTGGATCCGCTCTTCCTCGACAAACCGTTGCCGCAGGCCAACGACCAGACGGTCGCGGTCTGCGCCGCGCAATGCGATCTGCTGGTGTCGCGGAAACGGGCCCGCTCCGGGATCGCCCAGCAGGTCCGCGAACGGCTGGTGCGGCTCGGCGGCGTCGACGCCGGGATGGACGAGGTCGCGCGGCAGCTCGCGCTCAGCCCGCGCACGCTGCGACGGCGGCTGTTCGAGGCCGGCACCGGCTACCGCACGCTGCTCGACGAGGTCCGTCAGGCCTTGGCGGAGGAGATGCTCGACACCGGCGCGCTCAGCGTGGAGGACGTGGCGCTGCGGCTGGGCTACGCCGAAGCGTCGAGTTTCATCTACGCCTTCAAACGCTGGAAGGGGATGACGCCGGCGGCTTATGCCCGGCGGAACGCGTTGCGAGCACGGCCGGGTAGGTGACCCGCAGCAGGTGCAGGATCGAGTCGGTGAGGAAGACCCGCAGCTCGTCCCGGCCGAGCGTGCCGCGGATCAGCCATTCGCGTGACGCCGCGCGCAACATCCCGCCGTACGAACGGATCATCGCGCGAAGTTCTTCGCGGCCCTCGGTGACTTCGCTCATCAACGCGGCCGCGAGCACGCGATCGGCGGCGATCTCGTCGGCCTCCAGCATGATCCGCTCGATCTCCGGATCGCGGCCGACCGCCTCGGAGCCGATCGCGGTCAGCCACGCCTGCTCGTTGCGCTCGACGACCTCGATCCAGTGCCGGACGCTGATCGCGAGCCGCTCCTCGGCGCTGGTGTCGGGCAGGTTCTCGATCACCGGCGCCGGGACGATCATCATCTGCCGGACGACTTCCAGGTACAGCTCGCGTTTACCACCGAAGTAGTGGTTGATCAGCGGCCTGGCCACGCCGGCGGCCTTCGCGATGTCCGAGGTCGAAACCGAGGCGTAGGTGCCCTCGCCGAACAGCCGCCGGGCCGCGGTCAGGATCTCGGCGCGCCGGGCGGCCGGTTCGAGGCGGCGCCGCCGGTGCTCCGGATCGGTGCTCATGGGCCGAGCGTAACCGTTTCAAAGGGAGCTTTGGATGGGCTACCGGACTCGCAGAACACGGTCTCGCCGCTGTGCACCGCGCACAACGCGGCGTTGATCCGGCGGTGAAGGGTCGGCTTCACCAACCGACCTGCCTCAGTCGGCGAGTACAACCCGACAGATCGGATCTCGGGGTCTGTCGACTCGACAGCGCTTACTTCTTCTTCAGTGATCAAGCCGCCGTCGAACACGAACGCCAGTCCCTCCGGCATGACTCCATGCGTAGGGACGTGGTCGATGACCAGCAATGCGCCGAGGGCGCGGATGATGCCCAGCTCCTCGTGGAGTTCGCGTGCCGCCGTCGCCCACGGCGTCTCCTCCGCCTCGACGGCGCCGCCGGGGATCTCCCACTCGGGCTTGTATGTGGTCTCTACCAGCAGTACTCGCGACCGGGCGTCGCGAAGCAGCACTCCTGCCGCGGTGCGTTTCCGGTTGAGGGAGGCCGCGTATTCGCCGAAGGGGAGGAGTTCCACGATTTCGGAGGCTACCGCCCTTGCCACTCCAGAGACCGTGCTTCTCCGGATCGGTGCTCATGGGCCGAGCGTAACCGTTTCAAGTGACCGCCTGCCGTTACGCATTCGGAACAACTCGCCGGTAACCCCCGGGGCCTTCGCGGCGACGTTGGGGGCGGGGGGACCGGGTGTCATGGGTAGGGACGAATGGCCAGTGCCGAACGCGAGCCGGTTCGCCGCACCGGACGGTGGGTCAGTGTGCGGCTGCAGCATCGTGACGTCCGCGTCCAGGACGAATGTGTCTCCTACGCCGGGATCGTGATCACCAGTTTCGAGAACGGTGCCGAGGTCGGCGAACGCTGGATCCCGCTCGGGGTCGATCCGTCGGAGGCCGACGACGAACAGCTCATCCAGCAACTGCGCGACGCGCTGATCTGGCAGGCGCGACGGCCGCCCAAGGCCGCGGGGGAGTAGCGGAAAGTCCCCTTCAGTCCCTGCCCGCTACTGGGTCCGCAGGCCGTCGAAGGCGATCTTGCAGACGGCGTCCGCGAGTTCGGTGCCGGCGGAGCCCCGGCGCGGCCGGTACCACTCGATCAGCGAGTTCACCATGCCGTACAGCAGCCGCGCCGTGACCGCGGGATCGATGTCGGGCCGCACGTCGCCCTCGGTTTCGGCCTGTTTCACCAGTTCCGTGACGAGCCGGTCGAACTCGCGCCGTCGCGCCAGCGCCGCCCGTTCGATTTTGGTGTTGCCGCGCACCCGCAGCAGCAGGGTCACGAACGGCAGCTGCTCGACCAGCACGAGGACACTGCCCCGCACCAGATGCTCCAGCTTCTCGATCGCCTTGCCCTCGAAGGATTCCGTTTCGGCGGCGACGGCGAACAGGCCGTTCAGCGCGCGGTCGACGGCGAGCCGCAGCAGTTCCTCCTTGCTCGGCACGTGGTGGTAGATCGCGGATTTCGTGATACCGAGCTTGCGGGAGAGGTCCTCCATGCTGGTGCCGTCGTAGCCGCGTTCGTTGAACAGCTTCACCGCGACCTGAAGCAGCGACTCGAGGTCGTAGCCGGGGCGTCCCCGGCGGGCGGGGGTGCTCAACCTCGGTCCCGCTCGTCGAGTACGCGGCGCATCTTGCCCAGCGACCGTTCCAGCGTGTCCGGGTCGACGACCTCGACGCCGACGCTCACCCCGACCCCGTCCTTGACGCCGGCGATCAGCCGGGCGGCGGCCTCGGCGCGCTGCTCGGCGGACGCGTCCGGACGCGCTTCGACCCGCACCGTCAGGTGGTCCATCCGGCCCTTCGTCGACCGGATCAACTGGAAATGCGGCGCGAGCGCGGGGGTCACCAGCACGACTTCCTCGATCTGCGTGGGGAAGACGTTGACGCCACGCAGGATGATCATGTCATCGCTGCGCCCGGTCACCTTCTCCATCCGCCGGTACGCCGGCCGCGCGGTGCCTGGCAGCAGCCGGGTGAGGTCGCGCGTGCGGTACCGGATGATCGGCAGCGCCTGTTTGGTGAGCGAGGTGAACAGCAGCTCACCCTCGGCGTCGGTCGGCTTCTCGGTGAACGGGTCGATCACCTCGGGGAAGAAGTGGTCCTCCCAGATGTGCAGCCCGTCCTTGGTCTCGACGCATTCCTGCGCGACGCCGGGGCCCATCACCTCGGACAGGCCGTAGATGTCGACGGCGTCGATGCCGACACGTTCCTCGATCTCCGCGCGCATCTGCTCGGTCCACGGTTCCGCGCCGAAGATGCCGACCTTGAGCGAACTCGTCTGCGGGTCGATGCCCTGCCGTTCGAACTCGTCCAGCAACGTCAGCATGTACGACGGGGTGACCATGATGATCTCGGGTTTGAAGTCGGTGATGATCTGCACCTGCCGCGCGGTCATCCCGCCGGACGCCGGGATCACCGTGCAGCCGAGCTTCTCGGCGCCGTAGTGCGCGCCGAGCCCGCCGGTGAACAGGCCGTAGCCGTAGGCCACGTGGACTTTGTCGCCCGGCCGTCCGCCCGCGGCGCGGATCGAGCGCGCCATCACCGTCGCCCAGGTGTCGATGTCTTCGGACGTGTAGCCGACGACGGTCGGTTTCCCGGTGGTCCCGCTGGACGCGTGGATGCGGCTGACCTGCGACTCCGGTACGGCGAACATGCCGAACGGGTAGTTGTCGCGCAGGTCCTGCTTCGTGGTGAACGGGAACTTCGCCAGGTCTTCGAGCGCCTTACAGTCGTCCGGGTGAACGCCGGACTCGTCGAACTTCCGCTTGTAGAACGGCACATTCTCGTAGGCGTGCCGCAACGTCCACTGGAGGCGCTTCAGCTGCAGCGCCTGGAGTTCGTCGATGGTCAGGTTCTCGGCTTCGTCACTGAAGGCGGTCATCGTGATGCTTTCTCGATGGTGCGGCTGCGGCCGCGGAATTCGGCGACGACCTCCGGCCCGTCGGGGGTCTCCCGGTGCACGGTGACGTCGTAGATGCCGTTGCGGCCGTAGCGGGTCCGCTCGGTGGCGGTGGCGATGAGGTGGTCGCCGAGTTTGCCGGCCGCGACGAAGGAGATCTCGGCGCCGGACGCGACGGTGACCGGCCCGTGGCTGTTGCAGGCGCAGGCGAACGTCGTGTCGGCCAGCAGGAAGACGTAGCCGCCGTGGGCGATGTCGTGGCCGTTGACCATCGTCTCGGTGATCCGCATGGTGGCGACGGCGTGCCCTTCGGCGGCCTCGACCAGCTCGATGCCCAGCGCCTTCGACGCCTGGTCGTCGGCGAACATCGTGTGCGCGGCGTTGCTAGTCAAGCCTGACCACCTAGTTACTGACCGAATGGACGGTTGTTAAAGGGTGCCGCAAGTAAAGGCGCGCTTTCGGGCAGATGTCAAGGGTCCACCGCCGTCAGGGGGTTTGCAAGACCCCCGTCACGAGCTACAGTGAATTACTGAACGGACGGTCTGTAAATCCACCATGAAGGGTCGCCCCATGGCATTGCTGCGCAGCTACGTCTCCGGCGGATGGCACACGGCGGAAAACGACGGAGTACCGCTGCACGACGCCTCGACCGGCGAAGAGGTCGCCCGGGTCTCGTCCGAGGGAATCGACTTCGCCGCCGCGCTGGACTACGGGCGCCGCGTCGGCGGCCCCGCGCTGCGCGAGCTGACCTTCCACCAGCGCGCAGCGCTGCTGAAGGCGCTGGCCTCCCACCTGCGCGAACACCGCGAGGAGCTGTACGCGCTCTCGGCGCGCACCGGCGCGACCAAGGGCGACTCGATGGTCGACATCGACGGCGGCATCGGCGTGCTGTTCGCCTACTCCAGCAAGGGCAAGCGCGAACTGCCGAACGACACCGTCTACGTCGACGGCAACGTCGAGCCGCTGAGCAAGGGCGGCACGTTCGTCGCCCAGCACATCGCCGTCCCGCTGCGTGGGGTCGCCGTCCAGATCAACGCGTTCAACTTCCCCGTCTGGGGCCCGCTGGAGAAGTTCGCGCCCGCGTTCCTCGCCGGCGTGCCGAGCCTGATCAAGCCGGCCAGCCAGACCGCGTACCTCACCGCGCGCCTGGTCGAGATCATCATCGACTCCGGCATCCTGCCCGAGGGCACGCTCCAGTTCGTCGCGGGCAGCGTCGGCGACCTGCTCGACCACGCCACCGCGCAGGACCTCGTGTCGTTCACCGGTTCGGCGTCGACGGCGCAGAAGCTGCGCGCGCATCCGGCGATCGTGCGCAACTCCGTCCGGTTCAACGCCGAGGCCGACTCGCTCAACCTGTCGATCCTCGGCCCGGACGCCAAACCCGGCACCACCGAATTCGACCTCTTCGTCAAGCAGCTGACCACCGAGATGACGGTCAAGGCGGGCCAGAAGTGCACCGCCATCCGCCGCGCCTTCGTACCGGCCGACCTGGTGGACGACGTCGCCGAGGCCGCGAGCGCGCGCCTGGCGAAGACCACCGTCGGCAACCCCACCGCCGAAGGCGTCCGGATGGGTGCGCTCGCGAGCCTGGAGCAGCGTGAGGAGGTCCGGCGGTCGCTCAAGGCGCTGCTGGACGCCGGCACGGTCGTCTTCGGCGACCCGGAGCAGGTCGAGGTCGTCGGCGCGGACGCCGAACGCGGCGCGTTCATCTCACCCGTACTGCTGAAGGCCGACCCGGAGCGTTCCGAGCCGCACGAGGTCGAGGCGTTCGGCCCGGTGTCGACGCTGCTGCCCTACACCTCCACCGAACAGGTCATCGAGCTCGCCGCGCGCGGCGGCGGCAGCCTCGTCGGTTCCGTCGTCTCGGCGGACCAGGAGTTCGTACGCGAGGTCGTCCTCGGTGTCGCGCCGTTCCACGGCCGTCTGCTGGTGCTGGACGCCGAAGACGCCAAGGAGTCGACCGGCCACGGTTCGCCGATGCCGCAGCTGGTGCACGGCGGCCCCGGCCGCGCCGGTGGTGGCGAGGAGATGGGCGGCGTCCGCGGCGTGCTGCACCACATGCAGCGCACGGCTGTCCAGGGCAGCCCGAAGGTACTCAGCACGGTCACCGGCCGCTGGGTCGCGGGTGCGCCGCGCACCGAGGGCGACGTCCACCCGTTCCGGAAGTCCTTGGCGGAGCTGAAGATCGGTGACTCCGTGGTCGCCGGTCCGCGCACCGTCACCCAGGAGGACGTGGACCACTTCGCCGAATTCACCGGCGACACCTTCTACGCCCACACCGATCCCGAGGCCGCGGCAGCGAACCCGCTGTTCGGCGGGATCGTGGCGCACGGGTACCTCGTGGTCTCGTTCGCGGCGGGCCTGTTCGTCTCGCCGGAGCCCGGTCCGGTGCTGGCCAACTACGGCTTGGAGAACCTGCGGTTCCTCACTCCGGTGAAGGTCGGCGACTCGTTGACGGTGACCTTGACCGCCAAGCAGATCACCCCGCGTATCGACCAGGAGTACGGCGAAGTCCGCTGGGACGCCGACGTCACCAACGCCGACGGCGATTCGGTCGCCAAGTACGACGTGCTGACCCTGGTCGCCAAGGAGCAGTCATGACCGCCACCCTTCCTGAGGAAGATCTCGAACGGCATTTCGAGCACACCATCGAGCGCGACCAGCGCATCGAGCCGCGTGACTGGGTGCCCGAGGGTTACCGCAAGACGATGATCCGGCAGATCGCGCAGCACGCGCATTCGGAGATCATCGGCATGCAGCCCGAGGGCAACTGGATCACCCGCGCGCCTTCCTTGCGGCGCAAGGCGATCCTGCTCGCCAAGGTGCAGGACGAGGCTGGGCACGGGCTGTACCTGTACTCCGCGGCCGCCACCCTCGGCGCCGACCGCGCGGATCTGACCGACAAGCTGATCAACGGCAAGCAGAAGTACTCGTCGATCTTCAACTACCCGACGCTGACCTTCGCCGACGTGGGCGTGATCGGCTGGCTGGTGGACGGCGCGGCGATCTGCAACCAGGTTCCGTTGTGCCGCAGCTCGTACGGGCCGTACGCGCGCGCCATGATCCGCATCTGCAAGGAGGAGTCCTTCCACCAGCGGCAGGGCTACGAACTGCTGATGACCATGATGCGCGGCACCCCGCGGCAGCGCGAAATGGTGCAGGAGGCGGTGAACCGCTGGTGGTGGCCGTCGCTGATGATGTTCGGTCCGCCGGACGCCGATTCGCCGAACACCGCGCAGTCGATGGCGTGGAAGGTCAAGCGGCACACCAACGACGAGCTGCGCCAGCGTTTTGTCGACATGTCCATCCCGCAGGCCGAGGCGCTGGGTGTCACCTTCCCGGACCCGGACCTGAAGTGGAACGCCGAACGCGGGCACTACGACTTCGGCGCCGTCGACTGGGACGAGTTCAAGAACGTGTTGAAGGGCAACGGCCCCTGCAACGCCCAGCGCATCGCGCACCGGCGGCGGGCACAGGAAGACGGCGCGTGGGTGCGGGAAGCCGCCTCGGCGCACGCAGCGAAGAAGGGTTCGTGATGAAACACGACTGGCCGTTGTACGAGGTGTTCGTCCGGGGCAAGCGCGGCTTGAACCACGTGCACGTGGGCTCGCTGCACGCCGCCGACGACGACATGGCGCTGCACCACGCGCGGGATCTGTACACCCGCCGCAATGAAGGCGTGTCGATCTGGGTCGTGCGGGCCTCGGACATCACGGCGTCCTCGCCGGACGAGAAGGACCCGTTCTTCGCGCCCAGCGGCGACAAGGTGTACCGGCACCCGACGTTCTACGACATCCCCGACAACGTTCCCCACATCTGACATGAGCTTCGACAACGCCTACGAGGCGATCACCGAGGAGAACGACTCCCGCTGGGCCTTCGGCACCTTCGGGGGTGTGGGGGTGTCCCCCACAGGGCAGAGTGAGGGGCCGCTGTCGGGTGTGGACACAGCCGTTCCGTCCGGTGTGGACGGTGACCGGCTGGCGGCCTACTGCCTGATGCTCGGCGACGACGCGCTGATCTTTTCACACCGGCTGCAGGAGTGGTGCACGAACGCGCCCGAACTCGAGGACGAGGTCGCGATCGCCAACATCGCGCTCGACCTGCTCGGGCAGGCCCGGCTGCTGCTCGCCCGCGCGGGCAAGGCCGACGGCAGCGAGCGTTCGGAAGATTCGTACGCCTTCTTCCGCAGCGAGCAGGAATACCGCAACGTCCGCCTCGCCGAACTCGAAGGCGGGCACTTCGGGCATCTGATCGCGCGGCTGCTGGTGTTCTCGATCTGGCGACTCGCCCTGCTGCAGCGGCTTGAGTCCAATGCCGCCTCCGCGGGAAAGAGTACGTCGGCGGAGTCCTCTGTGGACCCCGTGCTGGCGGCCATCGCGGACAAGGGGGTCAAGGAGGTCGCGTATCACCGCGACTACGCCGCCCAGTGGGCCGTGCGCCTCGGCGACGGCACCGAACTTTCGCATGAGCGGATGCAGGAAGGTCTCGACGCGGTCTGGCCGTACGTGGACGAGTTGTTCACGGCGCACGAGATCGAGTTCGTCGAGTCGCCGTCGCTGCGGCCGGAGTTCGACGCGATCCTGGACCAAGTGCTGGCCGTCGCGACGCTGAAACGTCCCGAAATCGGTGCCATCGCCGGGGTTTCCGGCCGGATGGGCCGCGACGGCGTGCACACCGAGCGGATGGGCTTCCTGCTGGCGACCCTGCAGAGTGTCGCCAGGGAACATCCGGACGCGACATGGTGACCGCGTACGCCGTGGCGGCCACGGTCACCGATCCGGAACTGCCGATGCTCACCCTCGCCGATCTCGGCGTGCTGCGTGAAGTGTCCGAATCCGACGGCCGGGTGGTCGTCGCGATCACCCCGACCTACACCGGCTGCCCGGCGATGGACACCATGCGCGACGACCTCGTGCACGCGCTGACCGGCGCGGGTTACGGCGAGGTCGAGGTCCGGACGGTGCTCCAGCCCGCTTGGTCCACCGACTGGATCACCGAGGACGGCAAACGGAAACTGGCCGAGGCCGGGATCGCGCCGCCGGGGGCCGCGCCGCGGCGGACCGGCCCGATCCCGCTCACGCTGAGCCCGCCGGTGTCGTCGGTCC
Organism: Amycolatopsis sp. NPDC000009; assembly: GCF_055563465.1. Classification (NCBI taxonomy): domain Bacteria; kingdom Bacillati; phylum Actinomycetota; class Actinomycetes; order Pseudonocardiales; family Pseudonocardiaceae; genus Amycolatopsis; species Amycolatopsis sp. NPDC000009. Next base: position 189,333 of record NZ_JBVHDI010000005.1, on the reverse strand, counting down.
GCTGCCCGAATTGTGGTTCCGCGGACACCGAGGAGCAGTCCCGGTTCAGTGCGACGGCGTGCAAGGCCCTGCGCCGCTGCCGGTTCTGCCTCGAACCGTTCGAACACGTCAAGGAGATCTAGTGACAGCGACCCTGCGCCGCACGGGTTTCCACCCCCTCAAGGTGTCCGACGTCCAGCGTTTGTGCGACGACGCCGTCGCGGTGACCTTCGACGTGCCCGAAGACCTCGCGGACACCTTCCGCTTCAAGCCGGGACAGTCGCTGACCCTGCGCCGCGAGATCGACGGCCGCGACGAGCGCCGTTCGTACTCGATCTGCGCGCCCGCGGGTGCGGCGCCGCGGGTCGGCGTCCGCGAGGTGCCGGGCGGGCTGTTCTCGTCGTGGCTGGTGCGCGACGTGAAACCCGGCGATGAGATCGAGGTCGCGCCGCCGACCGGCAACTTCAGCCCCGATTTGGCAGCCGCGGGCCACCACGTGCTGATCGCGGCCGGTTCCGGGATCACGCCGGTGCTGTCGATCGCGTCTTCGCTGCTCAGCGACTCCGACGCGACGGTGACCGTGCTGTACGGCAACCGCCGGACGGACACCGTCATGTTCGCCGACGACCTCGCGGACCTGAAGGACCGTTACCCCGCGCGGCTCGAACTCGTCCACGTGCTGTCGCGTGAGCCGCGTGAGGCCGAATTGTTCACCGGACGGCTCGATGTCGAGAAGCTGCGGCGACTGTGCACGGTGCTGATCCCGGTCGAGGACGTCGCGCACTGGTGGCTGTGCGGGCCGTTCGAGATGGTGACAGGCGCGCAGGAACTACTGCGCTCGCTGGACGTCGCCGAGGACCGCGTGCATCAGGAACTGTTCTATGTGGACACTCCGCCGGAGCCGGTGCACCACGTCGATCCGGCCGTCGTGGGTGCGTCCAGCGAGGTCACGCTGGTGCTCGACGGCCGGTCGACGACGATGACGCTGCCGCGCGGGACCTCGGTGCTCGACGGTGCGCAGAAGTACCGTCCGGACCTGCCGTTCGCCTGCAAGGGCGGGGTGTGCGGCACCTGCCGGGCGAAGATCTGCGACGGCAAGGTGGACATGCGGCGCAACTTCGCCCTGGAGAAGGCCGAGGTCGACGCCGGTTTCGTGCTCACCTGCCAGTCGGTGCCCGTCTCCGATGCCGTCACGGTGGACTTCGACGCCTGACCACCCGCGTTTCGTCCTCTGGATGCGGTAGTTGCGTGTGCAACTACCGCATCCAGAGGACTAAATGCCGAGGGGGAGCCACCGGGTGATGCCGATGTCGGCCAGGAACGGCCGGTCGTGGCTCGCCACGATCAGCGTGCCCCGGTAGGCCAGTAGCGCCTCGGTGAGCCGCCGCACGCTCGCCAGGTCGAGGTTGTTCGTCGGCTCGTCGAGCAGCAGCAGCCTGGGCGTGGGCTCGCTCAGCAGCAACGTCGCCAGCGTGGCGCGGAACCGTTCCCCGCCGGACAGCGACGCCACCTCGCGGTCGGCCGCCTTGCCCCGGAACAGGAACCGCGCCAGCCTCGCGCGGATCTCGTTGTCCGTGAGCGACGGCGCCACCAGCCGCACATTGTCCACAATGGACATCGTGTCGTCGAGGACGTCGAGCCGCTGGGGGAGCAGCCCGGCGGGCACGAACAACCCCACCTCACCCGACTCCGGCGGGATTTCGCCGGTGATCGTGCGGAGCAGGGTGGTCTTGCCCGAACCGTTCGGGCCGACGAGCGCGATCCGCTCGGGGCCCATGACGTGCAGGTCCACCGCCGGGCCGAACCGGGGGACGGCGTCGATCCGGAGCACGTCCGTTCCCCGCGGGACCGTCGTTTCCGGCAGTTCGACGCGGATCTCGGCGTCCTCCCGTACCAGCTCCTCGGCGGCCTTCATCGCCTCGACGGCGCCTTCGAGCCGGTCGGTGTGCAGATTCCGGTACTTGCCCGCGGCGATCTGGGCGTCCTCCTGGCGTTTGCGCATCCGCACCTTGGGCTCGCGTTTCCGGTCCCACATCTGCTGGCCGTAACGGGCGCGCCGGGCGAGTTTGATCCCGGCCTCGACCAGCTCACGCTTCTGCCGTCTGACATCCGACTCCGCCGCGCGCAGGTGCCGCCGCGCCGCCTCCTGCGCGACTTCGACGGCTTGTTCGTAGTCCGCGAGGTTTCCGCCGTACAGCGTGACCTCGCGGTCGCGGACCTCGGCGATCCGGTCGACCAGCTGGAGTAGCTCGCGATCGTGCGAGACGACCACGAGGATCCCGCCCCAGCTCTCCACCTCGCGGTGTACGAGCTCACGGGCCCGCAGGTCCAGGTTGTTCGTGGGCTCGTCGAGCAGCAGCGCGGCGGGACGGCGCAGCAGCAGGGCGGCCAGCCCGAGCAGCGTGAGCTCGCCACCGGACAACTCGCCCGCCCGCTGGTCCAGCCGGACGGCGCCCAGGCCGAGCCGGTCGAGGATCGCGTGGATGCGCTCCTCGACGTCCCAGTTGTCGCCGATGGTGGCGAAATGCTCTTCGGCGGCGGAACCGCTCTCGACGGCCCGGATCGCCGCGCGGATCGCGGTGACACCGAGGACGTCGTCGACGCGGCGGCCGGTGTCCAGCACAAGGTTCTGTGGCAGGTAACCGAGCTCACCCGGTGCGGTGATGGAACCCGTGGTGGCCCGCAGGTCGCCGGCGAGCAGCCTGAGCAGCGTGGACTTACCGGATCCGTTGGTGCCGACCAGGCCGGTGCGGCCGGCACCGATGGTGAGCGAAAGGCGTTCGAAGACCGGTGTGCCGTCGGGCCAGGTGAAGGTGACGTCGGAAAGCGTCAAGGAAGAAGACATGAGACTCCCTGCGAAGGAGGTGGATGAGGGCGCAGGTTCGTCTCAGAAGATCACCGCGACAGGGTAGCGCGCGAGGTTGCCGCGTGGCGATCGAATTTCGCGGAGAGCGTGAGACAGGTCGCCGTTTCCCGGCAACGAAACGTCAGGAATGGCCTGCGGCATTCGCGGACCAGGTCGAACTCGGCAGGACCGGCCGTCGGGCGATACCGGCCCCGCCGAGATCCGCGACCAGACCTGGCAGCGGGTCGGTGATGATCCGCCGCGGCACCGTGAGGGGGCCGGCTGCGCGAAGCTGGTCGTCGATATTCGGTGATGGCGGCCGTGGCAAGGAACTCTGGGATGTTCGCCTGGCGGTGGTCAGCGGTGCGCCGACAGGTTTTCTTTGCCTGCCGCCCGTGGAATCAGGGGGTCTTGCATTGCCGGATTTCGGTAATGGTTGCCAGTGTGTCGATCGTTGTTGCGCTAACGGTGGCGCTCCTTTGCTAGTGGTTGCCGGATTTCGGTGATGGCAGAGGTGTTGGTTTTGGTCACGTGGTTTCGGGTCGTTTCCCGGGGTCGGCGGGTGGTGGTTGCCGGATTTCGGCGACAGCGGAGGTGTCGGTCTCGGCCCGTGGCTTCGGGACGTTCCCCCGGACCGGAGGGCGGCTGTCGCCGGATTTCGGCGATGGTGCCCTCGATCACATGACAGCGGGACGTTGCCCGGAGCTCCCAGCCTTTGCCGTTTTTCGGCGGCGGCTTCGAGGCGGCGCCGGGATGCCCCGGGATGCCAGCCTTTGCCGTTTTTCGGCGACGGCTCCGAGGCGGCGCCGGGATGCCCCGGGATGCCAGCCTTTGCCGTTTTTCGGCGACGGCACGAAGGACCTGGCCCAAGCCTCACCGCCCCGAGACAGCGGTCTGTCACCTCGGCGACCCGCGACCGGCGGGGGCATACTGGCGGGCGTGATCGAACGCCCTCATGTCCTGCTGTCCGCCGCGGTCTCGCTCGACGGCTACCTCGACGACGCGAGCGACAACCGGTTGGTGCTGTCCAACGAGGAGGACTGGGCCAGGGTGGACGGGCTGCGCGCCGCGTCGGACGCGATCCTCGTCGGCGCGAACACGGTGCGCGCGGACAATCCGCGGTTGCTGGTCCGCTCGCCGGAGCTCGTCGCGAAAAGGGTCGCAAAAGGAAGCCCGGAGCAACCGGTCAAGGTCACCCTCACGCGGAGCGGGTCACTCGATCCGGCGGCTCAGTTCTTCACCGTCGGCGACACGGAGAAGCTCGTCTACGCGCCGTCCGGCGTCGTCACGGGTGTGAAGGCGACCGTCGTCGAACTGTCCGGCCTAAGCGAGGTGCTGGCCGACCTCTACACGCGCGGCGTCCGGCGGCTGATGGTCGAAGGCGGTGGCTCGATCCACACCCAGTTCCTCACCGAGGGACTGGTCGACGAACTGCATCTGGCCGTCGCGCCGTTCTTCGTCGGCGATCCGCGCGCGCCACGCTTCGTCGGTCCGGGCGCCTTCCCGCGTGGGCTGGCATTGACCGGAACGACGAGGTTGGGCGACATCGCCGTCCTGGAGTACCACGCGACGCCCGAACCGTCCGATGTGGACATTCTGCGGCTGCGCGAGGCCATCGCACTGGCCGAGAACTGCCCGCCGCGCACGTTCCGCGTCGGCGCGGTCATCGCCGCCGCCGACGGCGAAGTGATCTCCACCGGCTATTCGGGCGACGGCGACCCCGCCAACCATGCCGAAGAAGCCGCCCTCGCCAAGCTCGAACCGGGAGATCCGAGGCTGGCGGAGGCGACGATGTACACGTCGCTGGAGCCGTGCAGCTCGCGGACGTCACATCCGCGAAGCTGCACCCAGCTCATCCTCGACGCCGGTATCCCGCGCGTCGTTTTCGCCTGGCGCGAGCCGTCGGTGTTCGTCGACTGCGTCGGCGCCGAAACGCTGGAGGCGGCCGGACGCCGGGTGATCGAGGTACCCGCCCTCGCCGCCGGCGTCCGCCGCGCGAACACCCATATCCCGGGTGTCCACCCCTGAACTTCTACTTGCAGGCGTCGCAGCAGCCGCAGCCCAGACCGGTGCACGCCGAGCAGCAACCGTGGCGAAGCACGACCTTCAACAGACGCTTGATCATCGCTGTCCTCCCGATCATTGACGTCCCACCGCCCTTGTCACGCTAAGTTCTGCGCATATGACAGTGGTACCGCCGGGAGTGCCACGGGTCTGCTCCAAGGGGTGACGTCAGGATTCGAGATCCCCCTCCAGCGATAAGTAGACCTCGCGCAGCTGAGCCAAAAGATCGGCGTCCGGCTCCGCCCACAGCCCACGGTCGGCCGCCTCGTTCAGCCGCTCGATGATGCCGCGCAACGCCCACGGGTTGGCCTGGCGCAGGAACTCCTGGTTGACCTCGTCGAGCACGTAGGACTCGGTGAGCTTCTCGTACATCCAATCGCCCACCACGCCCGCGGTGGCGTCGAAACCGAAGAGGTAGTCGACGGTCGCCGCGAGCTCGAAAGCTCCCTTGTAACCGTGCTTGCGCATCGCCGCCAGCCAGCGCGGATTGACCACGCGGGCCCGGAAGACGCGGGCGGTCTCCTCGCCGAGGGTGCGCGTGCGGACGGCGTCCGGGGTGGTGCTGTCGCCGACGTAGGACGCGGGCGCGGTCCCGGTCAGCGCGCGGACCGTCGCGATCATCCCTCCGTGGTACTGGAAATAGTCGTCGGAGTCGGCGATGTCGTGTTCACGGGTGTCGGTGTTCTTGGCCGCGACGACGATCCGCTTGTACGAGTTCTCCATGTCCTCGCGCGCCGGCCTGCCGTCGAGGTCGCGGCCGTAGGCGAAACCGCCCCACACCGCGTAGACCTCGGCGAGATCTTTGTCGTCGCGCCAGTTCCCGGAATCCATCAGCGGCAGCAGGCCCGCGCCGTACGCGCCCGGCTTGGAACCGAAGATCCTCGTGGTGGCCCGGCGTTCGTCACCGTGCGCGGCCAGATCCGCGCGGGTGTGGGCGCGGACGAAGTTCTGCTCGTCCGGCTCGTCGAGGTTCGCCACCAGGCGCACGGCGTCGTCCAGCAGGGTGATCACATGCGGGAAGGCGTCGCGGAAGAACCCGCTGATCCGCACGGTGACGTCGATGCGCGGGCGGCCGAGTTCGGCGAGCGGGATCGCCTCGATGCCGGTGACGCGCCGCGACGCCTCGTCCCAGATCGGCTGGACACCCAGCAGGGCAAGGACTTCCGCCGCGTCGTCGCCCGAGGTGCGCATCGCCGACGTGCCCCACACCGAGAGGCCGACCGAACGCGGCCAGTCGCCCGTGTCCTCCTTGTAGCGGCGGAGAAGCGAGTCCGCGAGCGCCTGCCCGGTCTCCCACGCGAGACGGCTCGGGATGGCCTTCGGGTCCACGGTGTAGAAGTTGCGGCCGGTCGGCAACACGTTGATCAGGCCGCGCAGGGGCGAACCGCTGGGCCCGGCCGGGATGTAGCCACCGTCGAGCGCGTGGAGCACGGCGTCGATCTCGGCGCCGGTGCCCGCCAGCCGCGGCACGATCTCGGTGGCGGCGAAGGTCAGCACGCGCGCGACCTCCTGGTGTTCCGGCACCTCGGCGACGACCTCCGCGACGGCGGCGGGGGACCAGTCCCTGGCCTCCATCGCCTCGACGAGCGAGCGGGCCGTCTGCTCGATGGCGTCCACTTCGGACAGTGGTGCGTCGCTGTTCTCCTTGAGTCCCAAGGCGGAACGGAGTCCGGGAACCGCGCCCTGTTTGCCGCCCCACATCTGCTGGGCCCGCAGCATGGCGAGCACGAGGTTGATCCGCGCCTCGCCCACCGGCGCGGCGCCGAGGATATGCAGGCCGTCGCGGATCTGGGCGTCCTTGACCTCGCACAGCCAGCCGTCGATGTGCAACAGGAAGTCGTCGAACTCCGCGTCGTGCGGGCGTTCCTCGACACCGAGGTCGTGGTCCAGCTTCGCGGCCTGGATCAGCGTCCAGATCTGCGCGCGGACCGCGGGCAGCTTCGCCGGGTCCATCGCGGCGATGTTGGCGTGCTCGTCGAGGAGCTGCTCCAGGCGGGCCATGTCGCCGTAGCTCTCGGCGCGGGCCATCGGCGGGATCAGGTGGTCGACGATCGTGGCGTGCGCGCGCCGTTTCGCCTGCGCGCCCTCGCCGGGGTCGTTGATCAGGAACGGGTAGATCAGCGGCAGATTGCCCAGCACGGCGTCCGGCGCGCACGAGTCGGAAAGACCGGCGGTCTTGCCGGGAAGCCATTCCAGCGAACCGTGTTTGCCGAGGTGGACGACGGCGTGCGCGCCGAACTCCTCCTCCAGCCAGCGGTACGCGGCCAGGTAGTGGTGGCTCGGCGGGAGGTCCGGGTTGTGGTAGATCGCCACCGGGTTCTCGCCGAAACCGCGCGGCGGCTGGATCATCAGGATGACGTTGCCCGATTGAAGGGACGCGAGCACGATGTCACCGTTGTCCACGTAGAGCTCGCCGGGCGCGGGACCCCAGTGCTCCTCCATGCCCTCGCGCAGCTCCGCGGGCAGCTCGGCGAACCACTGGCGGTACTTGTCGGCGGGGACCCGGATCGGGTTACCGGACAGCTGTTCCTCGGTGAGCCACTCCGGATCCTGCCCGCCCGCGGCGATGAGCGCGTGGATCAGCGCGTCGCCGTCGGGCTGGTCGGTGCCGGTGGGTTCGACGCCGGGGAACGGGTCCTCGCCCAGGTCGTAACCCTGGTCGCGCATGCGGCGCAGGAGTTCGATCGCGGACGCGGGCGTGTCGAGGCCGACGGCGTTGCCGACGCGGGAGTGCTTGGTCGGGTACGCGGACAGCATCAGCGCGATGCGGCGCTCCGGCGGGGGAGTGTGGCGCAACCGGGCGTGGGCCAGCGCGATCTTCGCGACGCGGGACGCGCGCTCGGCGTCCGGCACGTACTTGGGGAGGCCGTCGTCGTCGATCTCCTTGAACGAGAACGGGACGGTGATGAGACGGCCGTCGAACTCGGGGACGGCCATCTGGTTGCCCGCGTCGAGCGGCGAGAGGCCGTCGTCGTTGGCCGACCAGGTCTCGCGGTCGCTGGTCAGGCACAGTGCCTGCAGGATCGGGATGTCGAGCGCGGCCATCTCGGCGACGTCCCACGCCTCGTCGTCCCCGCCCGCGCCGACCTCGGACGGCCGGGTGCCGCCGGCGGCCAGCACGGTGACCAGGAGCGCGTCGGCCTTGGCCAGCTCGGCCATCATCTCCGGCTCGCGGGTGCGCAGGGACGCGCAGTGGATCGGGAGCGCGCGGCCCCCGGCGTCCTCGACGGCGTCGGAGAGGGCGTGGACGAACTCGGTGTTGCCGGACAGGTGGTGCGCCCGGTAGTAGAGGATCGCGATGACCGGACCCTCGGTGGCCTTCGGCTCGCGCTCCAGGACACCCCAGAGCGGCTGCACGGCGGGCGGCTCGAAGCCGTCACCCGTCAGAAGGAGCGTGTCGCTCAGGAAGCGGTGCAGCTGGGTGAGGTTCTCCGGCCCGCCCTGCGCGAGGTACGCGTGCGCCTCCGCCGCGGTGCCCGCCGGGACCGTGGACAGCTTCATGAGCTGCGCGTCCGGCGTCTGCTCGCCGCCGAGGACCACCACGTGGGCGCCGCTCGCGCGGACGGTGTCGAGCCCTTCCTGCCAGCTGCGTTCGGAGCCGAGGATCCGGACGACGACGATCGGGGCGCCGTCGAGCAGGGCGGGCAGCTCGGCCAGATCGAGCCGGGCGGGGTTCGCCAGCCGGTAGTCGGCCTCGCTGGAACGGGCGCTGAGCAGGTCGGTGTCCGAAGTGGACAGAAGCAGGATCACAGCATTCCTCACTCGGGGTGTCCGCGCCCCGGGTCGTGCGGTCGCGCCGGCCGGAGTTCCTGGCTTCCCCTCTTCACCGGGAGGGGTGACAGTGGCGGGACCGCCCCGGACTCTCACCGGGTTCCTCCACCTGCCGACACGTGGTTTCTCCGGTTCACTCTCCGGTGCGGTCCGGCGGGAGTCAAGGTGATGTGCGGCCGGGGTCGAACGCGTACCCCATGCCGCGGGCGGTGCGGATGTGACCGGCGCCGATCTTGCGCCGCAGGGTGCGGACGTAGACGTCGACGATGTTGGAGCCGGGGTCGAAGTCGTAACCCCACACGTGGGAGAGGATCTGCTCGCGGGTGAGCACCTGGCCCTGATGGCGGATGAACAGCTCCAGGAGGGCGAACTCGCGCGAGGTCAGCTCCACGCCGGTGCCCTCGACGTCCGCGCGGCGCGTGCGCAGGTCCAGCGACAACGGACCCGCGTGCAGCACGGTGGTCTCGGCCACGAGTTCGGTGCGGCGCAGCCGGAGCCTGATCCTGGCCAGCAGCTCGTCGAAGCGGAACGGTTTCGCCATGTAGTCGTCCGCGCCGCCCTCCAGCCCGGCCAGCGTGGTCTGGGGCGAATCGTGCGCGGTGAGGATGACCACCGGGGTCGTGTTGTGGTGTTCGCGCAGGGTCCGCAGCACGGACAGACCGCCGCGGGACGGCAGGCCGAGGTCGAGGACCAGCAGGTCGTAGCCGTCGCCGAGGGCGTACTGGAGGGCCTGCTCACCGTCGGCGACGACGGTGGTGGTGAAACCGTTGGCGATGAGCCCTTTGCGGACGAACGAGGCGATCCGCTCCTCGTCCTCGGCGATCAGGATACGGGCCACGGCGTGCCTCCTTCGACGGCGTGAACAGGGATTTCGATGGTGAACCGGGCGCCGAGGCCCGGTGCCGACTCCAGGCGCACCAGCCCGTGCTGAGCCTCGGCGATGGCGCGCACGATCGCCAGCCCGAGCCCGGCCCCGCTCCGGTGGCCGCCGGACGGCCCCCGGTTGAACCGCTGGAAGATCCTTTCGGCGTCCTCCCGCGGCACACCGGGGCCGTGATCGGTCACCCAGAACGACACGGTGTCCTCGGACACGGCCGAGCCGATCAGGATCTCGTCGCCGTCCTCGGTGTGCTGGACGGCGTTCTGGGCCAGCTGCACCACGGCCTGGGTCGTCCGCTGCTCGTCGAGCGGCACCTGCCCTTCGCCGAGCGCCTCCAGCCGCCAGCGACGGTCGCCGATCGTGCGGACCTTGGCGTAGAGGTCGCTGGTCAGCTCGGTGACGTCGGTGGGCGCGAGGGTGACGAAGTCGGGCTGCTCGGCCTTGGCCAGCAAAAGCAGGTCGCCGACGATGCGGTTCATCCGGTCCAGTTCGTCGACGCACAGCCGGATCGCCTCGGCCCGCGCGACGGGATCGTCGTCGAGCAGTTCGAGATGGCCGAGCACGATGGTGATCGGGGTCCGCAGTTCGTGGCCGGCGTCGTCGAGGAACCGCCGCTGGGTGGCGAACGCGAGGTCGAGCCGGTCGAGCATGGCGTTGAACTGTTCGGCGAGCGCGGCGACGTCGTCCCGGCCGTCCACCGGGATGCGCCGGGTCAGGTCGTGTTCGGTGATCTCGGCGGCGGCGCGGCGCACCAGCCGCACCGGGGCGAGGATCTGCCCGGCGACCAGCCACGCCGCGGCCCCGGCCAGGACGAGCCCGAGCAAGCCGACGAACAGCAGGGTCCGCACGGTGGTGGCGATCTCGGCGCGGTCGCGATCAACGAAGTAGCCGACGACGAAGGAGCCCCGGTCACCCTCCCGGGTGCCGGACGCGTCGACGCGGATCCAGCGCATCTCCCCGGCGGGCGTCTCGACACTGCCGCTGCGCGCCGGGTCGGCGAGGATCGGGTCCAGTACCGCCGGGCTCTCGCCAAGCCGGAACGGTTCCTCGCGATCCTGCAGGATCGGCCCGGACGACGGCGTCCAGGCCAGCACCACTTCGTCGTCGTCGACGTACTGGCGCCGCAGATGCGCCGACAACGCGGACCGTACGTCCGGGAACGGCTGCCCGGTGGCGCGGTCCACCCCTTCTTCCAGCACCTGGCCGAGCTCGGCGGCTTCCTGTTCGAGCGCGGCGTTGACGTCGCTGTCGACCTCGCGCAGCAACAGGTTGTACGTGACCAGCGTCGTCGCCACCGTGACCACGGCGACGAGCAGCAACAGCCAGCCCATGATCCGGATCCGCGCGGGGATCGCCCGCGTTTTTCGTTCAGTCGTCGTCGGCACCGTCGTCGTCCTGGTCGTCACCGGGTGGGACCACCGGGGGCGGGGGCACGACCACCGGCGTGGAACTGCTCGCCGGCGGGGGAGGGGCCGGGTGCTCTCTCAGCTTCACCTCGACCGGAGCCCGCGGCGCGGGCGGTTCCGGCCACGCCCACGTGACCGCCGCCGCACCGAGCGGAAGCGCCACGGCGGCGGCGAGCAGGGCGATACGCGAGCGGGCCATGGCTCCACCCTCCTGGTCGTCGATGTGGCGAAGATGAGGACAAGATGAAAGAATCTTCACATAACGGACGCGGACAGGCGGGTGCCGACCAGCACGATCCGCAGCAGCCGTTCGGCCGCGTCGGTGAGGAACTCGGCGCCGCGCAGGATCGCCTCGTCCAGGTCCACCGGACCCGGCTGGATGGCCTGGAAGGCGTCGATGCCGACGGCGTAGGTGGTGTCGGCGTCCAAGCCGATCCGGCCGGCGAGCGCGACCACCGGTTTCCCGTGCGCCTTGGCCCGGCGGGCCACCTCGGCGGGCACCTTCCCGTGCGGGGTCTGGGCGTCGATCGTGCCCTCGGCGGTGACCACGAGATCGGCCGCGGCGAGCCGGGCGTCGAGGTCGACATGGTCCAGCAGCACCTCGAACCGCGGCAGCAGCCGGGCGCCCAGCGCGGCGCACAGGCCCGCGCCGAGACCGCCGGAAGCACCCGATCCGGGGACGAGCGCGACGTCGGCGCCCAGGTCGCGGCGCAGGACGCCGGCCCAGCTGTCCAGCGCGGCGGCCAGTCTCTCCACCTGCTCGGGGGTCGCGCCCTTCTGCGGGCCGAACACCCTCGCCACGCCGCGCGGGCCGCACAGCACGTTGTGCGGGTTGACCGCCAGCCGGAGCACGGTGTGCGCGAGTCTCGGATCCAGCCCCGAGACGTCGATGTGCCGGGCTCGCGCCAGCTCCGCCCCGCCGGGGCCGATCTCCTGACCGGCGCGGTCGAGCACCCGGGCGCCCAGCGCCTGAAGTGCCCCGGCCCCGCCGTCGGAGACGCCGGAGTCTCCGCAGCCGACGAGCACCGAGGAACACCCCGAGTCGAGCGCGGCGATCATCAGCTCGCCGACGCCCCGGCTGGTGGTGCGCCCGGGATCACGGCGGCCGGTGGGCACCAGCCGCAGGCCCGCGGCCGCCGCCATCTCGACCACCGCCGTCGACCCGTCGCCGAGGATCGCGAAATGGGAGCGCACCGGCAGCCCGACCGGACCGGTGACGACGGTGTCGACCACCTTCCCGCCGGTGCTCCCGGCGAGCGCGGCGGCCGAACCCTCCCCGCCGTCCACCAGCGGGACGCGGTCGATCTCCGCGAACGGGACGACCCGGAGCACCCCCTCGGCGATGGCGTCGGCGGCCGCTTCGGCGCCGAGACTTTCCTTGAACCCACTGGGGGCGACGACGATCCGCATGACTTCCTCCTGATGGTTCACGGCACGAGGCCGAGGTACGGCCAGACGAGCAAGGCGAAGACGGCGACGACGACCACGTGCAGCGGCGCGAGCACGGCCGAAAGCCGGAGCAGGTCGCGGGCCGAATAGGTCGGCACGCCTTCGATGCCGGAGAACAGGGCGACCGGTTTGGCGGAGGAGGTGAGGGTGTGGCAGAACCCCGCCGCCGCGGTGGACGCGAACACCGCCGCGGCCGGGGCCAGTCCGGTGGCCGCGGCGAGCGGGATCACCACCGGCACCAGCACCGAAGACCGTGCCGACCGGGACTGCACCGCCAGGTGCGCGGCCGTGCTCACCACGATCACGGCGAGCAGCACCACCCACGCCGGCGCGCCCCGGACGGGACTCAAGGCCACGTCCGCCACCCACGCCGCCGCACCCGACCCGACCAGCGCGCTGCCGAGCGCGGCCGTCGCGGCGGTGAACAGCAGCAGCGACCACGGCACCGTCTTCAGCGCCGTACCCGTGGTGACCCGATGCGGCGGCACGCACATCGCCAGCGCGCCGACGAGCCCGACCAGTGCGGGCGGCAGGCCGTGCCACGATTCGGTGCACCACAGCACCAGCACCACACCGGTGGTCACCGCCGCGAACCGCTCCGTCCGCGTCCACGGCCCTCGCGGCGGGAACCGTGCGCGCAGGTCGAACCGTTCACGGCGGTCTTTTTTGGTGGTGAACAGTCGCAGGACGACCTCGGCCGCGAGATGGGACGAGATGGCCGCCAGCGGCAGACCCAGCACCAGCCAGCGCAGAAAGCCGATGCCGTCGCCGGTCGCTTCACGCAGGAGCTGGTCGGCCACCAGATGCGCGCCCGCGCCGATGAGCGTCGAGACCGCCGACAGCAACACCACGGTCGGGAACAGCACCGAGAGCGCCTTGGCCACCCGCGGGAGCGCGCTCGCCAAGGCGGTGAACACCGGCACGGCCAGCGCCGCCCGCCCCGACGTCGACGGAACCACCAGCGACGAGACCACCAACGCGACCGTCGACAGATGGGCCAGCCCCCGCACCGACCGCGCCCGCGCCGGCAGCACGGCCACGAACCGGTCGACCAGCCCCGAACCGGTCAGCCCGGCCGCCAGCACGAACGCCGCGATCAGCAGCCACACCAGATCCGCGCCGAGGGTGGCGAACAGCTCGGCGGGCGCCAGGATCCCGGTCACGGCCAGGACGGCGACCGCCGCGAGCGCGACCCACGTGTCGTCCAGACTGGTCAGTACCCAGGCGCCCACGGCCGTGGCGAAGACGGCCAGCACCAGTGCGCCTTGCCAGGTCGGCCCGCCTGGTACGAGCGCGAGGCTCAGCGCCGGGACGGCCGCGGCGGGGACCAGCCAAGTCTTGGTGCGCTTGGGTTTTTCGGTCTTGCCGGGCTTTCGTGGCTGGCTGGTCGTGTAGGTGTAGGCGGTCACGGTGACCAGCTTGTGGCGCGCTCCTGAATCGTCCGTTAAGGACGGATGAGGAGGTCTTCATGTTGGGGCCGCGGCCATGTGGATTTCAGGCTGGCGTCTGTCGCATTTCGGGAGTCTCGGTTCGGGCAAGCGGTGATCGGTCTGGCGCAGACCTCGTCTGGGAACCGCCACGCCCGCTGAGTAGTGGGCTCCTGGAGCCGGAGGCTTCGTCACCGACTGCGGGCATGGCGAGGGGCCCGTCGCCGGTGTGGCCGACGGGCTCCTCGGGGTTCAGCGGTGGTGCAGGGTGTTGCGGCGGGGTTGTCGGAGCGGATCTCGGTACTGGGGCGGGATGAACTCCGGTAACCCGTCGGCCGCCATCCGTACTTGCCAGTCACCGTGGTGGATCAGGCGGTGATGGAAACCGCACAGCAGCACGAGATTTCGGAGATCCGTCGGGCCGCCGTCGACCCAGTGCTCGATATGATGGGCGTGACAATTCTTCGGCTTCCGATGGCAGCCGGGGAACGCGCAGCCGCCGTCGCGGATGTTCAACGCGCGTCTTTGGCCTGGGGTGACGAACCGTCGCAGCCGTCCCATGTCCAGGGGTTCTCCGGCGGCGCTCATGACGACGGGGAGCATGAGGCAGTCGCAGGCGGCGAGCCGGGCTTCCCGCGCAGGCATCGTCCCCACGAAATCCAGATACGCCGTCCCGAGACCCGACTTCAACTCATCGAGCCCGATGGTCACGTGCACCAAGGTGCGGTAGCCGCTGGTTCCCGGTTGGTCCGGGCAGGCGATCGCCAAGTCGAGGAGGTCAACCCAGGCGTCTCCCAGGCGTTCGCACTTCATACGCAGATCGGCTTGCCCGAACTCGTCCACCGGCCGCGGCTGAGCGTGCGCCTCCAACGCGGCGGCGGTGCGGGCACCGGTCTCATCGTCCAAAAGGCCGGTCAGCTTCCAGAACCCGTCCTTACGGCGCTCCAAGGTGATCTCGCGCCGGGGTTCCTTGGGCTCAGGTTCCTTGGGTTCTTTGCCGTCGGGGTCGAGCCAGCCCAGCAGGTTCGCCTCGGCCTCGACGAGTTGGTGAGGACCGGCGTTAGGGGCGAGATCGGCGAGGATCTTCTCCGCGGTGGCGCGGTCTTCGGTGGAGGTGTCGGCAGGAAGCCGCTTCAAGATCTCCAGGATCTGATCGATCCGCTCATCCCCCACCAGTCCCTCAGCGGCGACAGCAGCGGTCGCCGGAGCGACGGGCGGAACCTCGCTACCGTCCAAAGCGCGAGTGGGATTCAACGCGAGCGCCCGGTTCACCACCGCCCGCGCCTCACCCACCGACAACCCCGCCATATCCGCGAACCACTTATCCGTACGGCCATACCCGTACAAGTCTTTGGGGCCCCGATTCTCGATCTCCGCCAAAAACTGCCCCAAACCGGCAGTGGCCATCCGAATCACCCGCAAAGACTGCTGCACACCATGAGCAAGCTCCACCTTGCCAGCACGCCACAACTCCTGCGGCAACTCAGGGAGAAAGGTCTCGGACACGCCTCCAGAATACCAAGATTCATCGAACACGTGTTCGTAATTTTAAGCGACCAGCGAAACGCGCCGACAACACTGAAGGGTGAAATGGCCGCCGACGGCGAATCACCCTGGGCAACCCCCCGCATTTAGTCGACTAAATGCGGAGGAAATCGCCGCAATCACCGCGAGCAGAAGTTCCTCGCCCCCGATGCGATCGTGCCCCAGCCAAAACGGCGTGGGCGTGTGCCCGCTCCAGCAGGCTCACGCCGACCGCTCCGACGAAGAGTCACCTATCCGCGGGAAGGGGGCGGTGGAGAAGATGACCTCCACCGCCACTTCGAAGAACTTCGCGATCCGCAGTGCGAGGTAGAGACTCGGGCTGTACTCGCCGCGTTCGAGGTAGCCGATGGTCTGGTAATGCACGCCCAGCGCGTCGGCGAGTTCGCGGCGGGAGATGCCCCGTTCCGCCCGCAACATCGCGATCCGGTTGTAAACGACCTCGCTCATGAGCTAGCCAATTCGCTGCATCGCCTTTTCCCGTCGTGCCGCCACCGAGGACCCGGACTCGCGCCGCGCCATACGTCGCAGGACGACCGGGGCCAGCGTCAATCCGATCACGGCCCACACCGACAGCACGCCGAGGGTCTCCCAAGGTCGCCAGGACTGGCCGATCTCGATGATCACCGTCGAGTCCGGCAGCAGCGCCGACCGCATGCCGAGGCCGAGCCAGTACATCGGGAACACCTGCCCGAGGTACTGCAGCCACTCCGGCAGCGCGGTGATCGGGTAGAAGATCCCGGAGATCGCGCCGATACCCAGCGTCGGCAGCATGATCAGCCCGATGCTGCGCGCGTTCGAGGTCAGCGAGCCGAAGATCGCGCCGATCGGCATCGTGGCGAGCAGTCCGAGCACCAGCACCCACAGCAGGCCCAGCCACGACGTCAGCCCGCCGGGCGCGATGCCGTCGAACAGGATCAGGCTCGGGATCAGGACCAGCAGCATCCCGATGACGGTGCTCAACGACACCGTGACGACCTTGCCGACGAGGTAGCCGATCATGCCGTTCGGCGTGGCCTTGGCGCGCAGCAGCGTGCCGTCTTCCCGTTCGACGGCGAGGACTCCCGCCATCCCGAGCATGCCGCTGAACACGATCGACGCGCCCAGCACGCTCGGCACGGTGGCGGCGCCGAGCGAGAACTCCGTGCCCGGCAGTTTCGCGCCGCGCATGAAGAACATGACGACCACGAAGATCGCCGGGTAGAGGAAGGTGTTGAAGAGGTCTTCCCGGTTGGTCATCATCTGGCGGGCTTCGAGCCAGCCGCGCCGGACGCCCAGCCGGACACTGTGCTGAATCGTGTTCATCGCGCGCCCACCGCCTCCAGGGTCTCGGCCTTGCGGACCAGGGTCATGTACGTGTCTTCGAGCGATGCCCGCCGGACCTCCAGATCGCCGATGGCGTCCCCGTGCTGCTTGAACAGTTCGTGCACGTACTTCGTCGATTCGGTCGTGGAGTGCACGAACCGCTGGCCGTCCAGCGTCCAACGCACCTCGGCCTCGCCGGCGATCTGCCTGCTCAGCGCGTCGGCCGAACCGTCGGCCACGATGCGGCCGTGGTTCAGGATCAGGATCCGGTCGGCCAGCTTCTCGGCTTCGTCGAGGTCGTGCGTGGTCAGCAGGATCGTCGTGTCGTCGTCATCGGTCAGCCGGTGCACGAGGTCGTGGAACTCGCGCCGCGCCTCCGGGTCCAGCCCGGCGGTCGGCTCGTCGAGGAACAGCAGCTCCGGGCGGCCGACGATGCCGATCGCGACGTCGAGCCGTCGCCGCTGCCCGCCCGAGAGCATCCGGACCCTCTTGTCCGCGTGCTCGGTCAGGCCGACCGCGGCGACCAGTTCGTCCGGATCCCACGGCCGCTTGATGCGGTCTGTGGAGTACGGCGCGTAGTAGCCGCCGAGGTGCTCCAGCAGCTCGCGCACCCGCCATTTCGCGTGGTCACGCCAGGCCTGGAGGACGACCCCCAGCCGCGCCCTCCAGTTCTCGTCGGCATGCGCCGGATCGACGCCCAGCACGCTGACCTCGCCCTCCGACCGCATCCGGAAGCCTTCGAGGATCTCGATCGTCGTGGTCTTGCCCGCCCCGTTCGGGCCGAGCAGGCAGATCACCTCGCCGCGGTGCGCGGTGAAGTCGACGCCGTGGAGGACGTCGTTCGTGCCGTACCGCATCCGGAGATCTTTGACGGAGATCATCACGTCGTGTGGATCTCTCATTGGTCACCCCCATCTCAGTGCTGCGATCGAATGTAGCACATCTACTACATTCGGTCTGAGAGATGCTCTCGTAGAAATGGGCCATCTACAGTGAGCGCATGTCCACGAGCGCACGTGTCCGAGCCGACGCGTGCCCCGGTGTTTTCGCCACGCACGACGCGGCCGACGGTCCGCTCGCCCGGGTCCGGTTGCCCGGGGGTGCCATCGCGGCGGCCCAATTCAGGGCGCTCGCGGACGCCGCCGACGACCTCGGGGACGGCGCCCTCCACCTGACCTCCCGCGGAAACGTGCAGCTGCGCGGTGTCACCCGGCCGGGTCTCGCGGGCAGGCTCGCCGCGGCCGGTCTCCTGCCCTCGCCGTCGCACGAACGCGTCCGCAACATCCTCGCGTCGCCGCTGAGCGATACGGCGCAAAAGCTGGCCCCGGCCCTCGACAAGGCGTTGTGCGCGGTCCCTGAGCTGGCCGAACTCCCAGGACGCTTCCTCTTCGCCCTCGATGGCGGCCAAGGCGACGTCGCGGGTGAGGGCGCCGACGTCTGCTGGCGTGACGGAGCCGTGCTGCTCGCCGGTGAGGACACCGGCCTGCGGGTGACCGCCGAGCAGGCCGTCGGGACGCTGATCTCGGTCGCGCGCGCGTTCCTGCGCCTGCGCGGAACGGCCTGGCGGATCAGCGAACTCGCCGACATCGAGCCGCTGGTCAGGGGCATCCCAGGCGAAACGACGGAGCCGCGGGAGTTCGAGGTGAACCCGGGCCTCCCGATCGGGCCGATCGGTGACGCGATCGGGGTCGCCCCGGTCTTCGGCAGGCTCACCTCGGCTCAGGCGCGCAAGATCGCGAAGGCCGGGAGCGCCGTGGTCACGCCGTGGCGGTCGATCCTGGTCCTCGGCCCCTTGGCGCCGGACACAGGGCTGATCACCGATCCGAACGCGCCTTCGCTCGGGATCAGCGCCTGCATCGGGCATCCGGGCTGCGCCAAGTCGCTCGCCGACGTACGGGCCGACGCGGCGCGGGTCGGCCGGACCCCGCGAGCCCATTTCGCCGGTTGTGAACGGCGCTGCGGCAAACCCGCGCGCGAGCACGTCGACGTGCTCGCGACGGAGGACGGTTATCTGGTCGACGGGGCGTACGTCCCGGTCGGCGAGCTGGCGAGAACGTTGGCGGAGAAAGGAACACAGTGATCGACTACATCCGGGACGGGGCCGAGATCTACCGGCATTCGTTCGCCACCATCCGTGCGGAGGCGGATCTCGCGATCCTCCCCGACGACGTCGCGGTGCTGGCCGTGCGGATGATCCACGCCTGCGGGATGGTCGACCTGGTCGACGATCTCCGCTACAGCCTGGACGTGGTGGAATCCGGCCGCGCCGCGCTCGAAGCGGGCGCGCCGATCCTGTGCGACGCCAACATGATCGCCTCCGGGGTGACCCGCAAACGTTTGCCTGCCGCCAACGAGGTGCTGTGCACGCTGTCCGATCCGAAGGTGCCGGGGCTGGCCGAGCGGATGGGCACCACCCGGTCCGCGGCCGCGCTGGAGCTGTGGCGCGACAAGCTGCCTGGATCCGTGGTGGCGATCGGCAACGCGCCGACCGCGTTGTTCCGCCTGCTGGAACTGCTCGAAGAGGGGGTCGGCGCCCCGGCGGCGATCATCGGGGTCCCGGTGGGCTTCATCGGCGCCGCCGAGTCCAAAGTGGAGCTCGCGAAGCGGGCACCCGCCCCGTACCTGGTGGTGCACGGACGCCGAGGCGGCAGCGCGATGGCCGTCGCCGCGATCAACGCGATGGCGAGTGAGGTCGAATGAGCGGGCTCGGGAAACTCTGGGGTGTCGGGCTCGGACCCGGTGACCCGGAACTGATGACGGTCAAGGCGGCCCGCCTCATCGGCGAGGCCGACGTCATCGCCTACCACAGCGCGCGGCACGGCCGGAGCATCGCGCGTTCGGTCGCCGAGCCGTATCTGCGGGACGGGCAGATCGAGGAGAAGCTGGTCTACCCGGTCACCACCGAGACCACCGACCATCCCGGCGGCTACGAAGGCGCCATCGCCGACTTCTACGAGCTGAGCGCGAAACGGCTGGCCGAACACCTCGACGCCGGGCGCGACGTGGTGGTGCTCTGCGAAGGCGACCCGTTCTTCTACGGCTCCTACATGTACATGCACGAACGGCTCGCCGACCGCTACGAGGCGACCGTGGTGCCCGGCGTGACGTCGGTCAGCGCGGCGTCGTCGGTGCTCGGCCGTCCGTTGGTGCAGCGCGACGAGGTCCTCACCATCCTGCCCGGCACGCTGCCCGCGCCGGAACTCGCGCGACGCCTCGCCGACACGCAGGCCGCGGCGGTGCTCAAACTCGGGCGCACGTTCGGCAACGTCCGCGAGGCGCTGGCCGAAGCCGGGAAGCTGGACGACGCCTTCTACGTCGAACGCGCGACCTGGCAGGCGCAGCGCGTCGAGCCGTTCGCCGACGTCGACCCCGATTCGGTGCCGTACTTCTCGCTGGCGCTGCTGCCCAGCCCGGCCTACGCGTCCCGGCTTGCCGACGAACCCGAAGTCACCCGGAAGCAGGAAACGCACACGGGCGGGGAAGTCGTGGTCGTCGGACTCGGCCCGGCCGGCCCCGGCTGGCTGACCCCCGAAGCGACCGAGGAACTGGCCGCGGCGGAGCACGTCGTCGGCTACGGCCCGTACGTCGCGCGAGTGCCGCAGCGCGCGGGCCAGCAGCGGCACGCGTCGGGCAACCGTGTCGAGGCCGAACGCGCCGTCGAAGCGCTGGAGCTGGCCGCGAACGGCGCCAAGGTCGCCGTCGTCTCTTCGGGTGATCCCGGCGTGTTCGCGATGGCGTCGGCGGTGCTGGAGCAGGTCGCCGCCGGGCATGGCGCGGGCAGCCGAGTGCGGATCGTGCCGGGCGTGACCGCCGCGCAGGCGGCCGCGTCCCGGGTCGGCGCGCCGCTGGGCCACGACTACTGCGTGCTTTCGCTGTCCGACCGGCTCAAGCCGTGGGAGATCATCGAACGGCGGCTGGACGCGGCGGGTGCGGCGGATCTCGTGCTCGCGCTGTACAACCCGGCGTCCCGCACGCGGACCACGCAGCTCGCGCAGGCCCGCGACGTCCTGCTCCGGCACCGCGCGCCGGAGACCCCGGTGGTCGTCGCCCGCGACGTCGGCGGACCCGAGGAGGACGTCCGCGTGGTCACCCTCGGCACCCTCGATCCGGCCAGTGTCGACATGCGCTGCCTGCTGATCGTCGGCTCGTCGAAGACGCGCGCCGAGAACGGCGTGGTCTGGACGCCGCGTACCTACGAGTGATGGCCCGACAGGGCCGAGAAGTGGATGGAGTAACTCCCTCCGTAATAAACATATAGCGCATGGGGGGACTTGCCACAAGACCCCGGTGATGCCTCAGACTCACTCGCCGTAGCCGAAACCTGGCGAAATGGGAGTCTGTGTCAACTCAGGGTCATGAAGAAGAGCTGCGGTCCGAACGCGAATACGTCGCCGGGCTTTACACGCGCCTGGACGCCGAACGCGCGCGGGTGAAGGGGGAGTTCCAGGCGGCGCTGGGCGGAACCGGCGGGACGGCCATGGAGCGCGACGTCGAGGTGCGGGCGCTGGCCAGGGAGTCTCGGCGGCTGGACGTCGTCGACAACGGCCTGTGCTTCGGCAGGCTGGACGGTCTCGCGGGGGAGAGCTCGTACGTCGGCCGCATCGGGCTCTTCGACGAGGAGAACGACTACGAGCCGGTGCTGCTCGACTGGCGGGCGCCGGCGGCGCGCCCGTTCTACACCGCGACCGCCGCGACGCCGGAGAAGATGCGCCGCCGTCGTCAGTTCCACACGCACGGGCGGGAGCTGCTCGGCTTCACCGACGAGGTGTTCGGCCGTCCCGGCGGCGACGCGGAGGGTGACGCGGCGCTGCTGGCGGCCGTCAACGCGCCGCGCGGCGAGGGGATGCGGGACATCGTCGCGACGATCCAGTCCGAACAGGACGAGATCATCCGCCACGAACACCCCGGCGTGCTGGTGATCGAGGGCGGTCCGGGTACCGGGAAGACCGTGGTGGCGCTGCACCGCGTCGCGTACCTGCTGTACACCCAGCGCGAGCGGATGGAACGCCACGGCGTGCTCGTGGTCGGGCCGAATCCGGCGTTCCTGCACCACATCGGCCGGGTCCTGCCGTCGCTGGGCGAGACCGACGTGGTGTTCATGACCACCGGCGATTTCGTCCCCGGCAAGCAGGTCACCGCCGAGGACGGCCCGGAAGCCACCCGGCTCAAGGGATCGCTGAAGATGCTGGACGTCCTCAAGGCCGCTGTCGCCGATCGTCAGCGGCTGCCGGAGGAGCCGGTGCTGATCGACCTCACCGACGTCACCGTGCGGATCGACGCCGACACCGCGGAATGGGCCAGGGACGAGGCACGCAAGAGCGGGCTGCCGCACAACGAGGCGCGCGGGACGTTCACCGACATCGTCACCTACGTCCTGACCGAGCGGGCGATCGCGCGGATCGGGCGCGGCTGGCTCAGCCGGGACGACCGCGACGAATGGGAGCGGCTGCGGAAGGACCTGCTGAAGGAACTGGCGGAGAGTGAGACGTTCACCACCGCGCTCGACGAACTCTGGCCGATCCTGACGCCCGAAAGCCTGCTGGGCTCGCTGCTCTCGTCGCCGGAGCGGCTTCGCGCGGCGGGCGCCGGCCAGGCGTTGCTGCGCGCCGACGGGGAAGCCTGGACGGTGTCGGACATGCCGCTGCTCGACGAACTCGTCGACCTGCTCGGCCGCGACAAGACGGCGGACGCGGCGGCGGAGAAGGCTCTCGCGCGGGAGAAGAAGGCCGAAGCCGAGTACGCCGAAGGTGTGCTCGACACGATGAAACTCGACCGGGAGGAGATGGACGAGGACGTCATGCTCTCGGCGGAGAACCTGCTCTTCGCCGACGAGCTCGCCGACCGGTTCGTGGAGCACGACACGCGCAGCCTCGTCGAGCGGGCTTCCGCCGACCGGGACTGGACGTACCGGCACGTCGTGGTCGACGAGGCACAGGAACTGTCCGAAATGGACTGGCGGGTGCTGATGCGGCGCTGTCCCAACCGGTCGTTCACCGTCGTCGGCGATCTGGCGCAGCGCCGGTCCGAGGCCGGGGCGCGATCGTGGGACGCGATGCTGAAGCCGTACGTGCCGGGCCGCTGGGTCTACCGGTCGCTGACGGTGAACTACCGCACCCCGGCGGAGATCATGGCCGTCGCCGCGTCGGTGCTCGCCGAGTTCGCGCCCGAGGTCCGGGCGCCGGAGTCGGTGCGGTCCAACGGGGTCCGGCCGTGGGCGCGGCAGGTCGACGCGGATTCGCTGGCGGGCGCCATCGAGGAGTTCGTCAAGGACGAAGCCGGGCGTGAAGGCACCAGCGTCGTGATCGGGCCGCCCGGGGTGCCGGGCACGGTGCCCGCGTCGGAGACGAAGGGACTCGAGTTCGACGCCGTCCTCGTCGTGGACCCGGAACGGATCCTCGCCGACGGCCCGCGCGGTGCCGCTGAGCTCTACGTCGCGCTCACGCGCGCTACGCAGCGGCTCGGCGTGCTCCACGAGGGCGCGCTACCGCCCGCACTGGCGGGCCTGAACTCGTAACTCGCGTGATCAGAGTCCGCACTCGCGTGATTGGAGGCGTAACTCACGAGTTCCGTCTCCAATCACGTGAGTTACGGGTTCAAGCACGCGAGTGACGACTCAGCGCGTCGGGTCCTTGCCGTTCGGCTGCCGCGGACCCGGACCCGGCGACCACCAACCCGGCACGACCTTCTCGCCGTGGACGATCGTCGGCGCGATGCCCTCGGTGAACGGCTCCACCTGCAACAGCTGGCCCCAGGACTGGCTCGGCTGGCCGATCAGGTAGCTGGGCACCTCGGGTTCGGCCGCGACCTCTTCGAGCCAGCCGATCGGGCCGCCGTTGGTGCTGGACGCCCAGTTCGCCTCGTCGGCGACGGCGCCGGGGGTGATCCGGTAGTCGGGCACCTTCGAGATGCCGTCGTGCGAGGTCACCGGCTGCACGCACGGGTAGACGAACGACGCGGGCCAGTCGATGTACACCTGCTTGCCCGCGATCTTCTCGGTCAGCGTGGTGAACGTCGGCACGCGCGGCGCGGAGGCGGCGATCCAGCCGTCCTCGGTGAGGTCGTTGTCGACGATGTTGATCCGCACGGACGTCGTTTCGGCGGGGAGGTCGCGCAGGTTGATCCGGGTGTCGTTCCAGCCGCCCGTCCCGGCGCCCGGCGGCAGCACGAACTGGCTGCGGACGACCTTCACGCCTTCGCCGGTGTTCACGCCGTAGTCGAGGCTGACCGACGTCGGCCGCCGGGCCGCGCCCGCGGTGGCGACCACGATCTGGCCGTCGGCGGGTTTCTCGGCGAGGGCGTACCAGTCGCTGCGCAGCCGTCCGGCCCGCGTTTCGGGGTCGAGGAAGCTGCTCCACATCGGGACTTCGTCGGGTTTGAACCCGTGCGGCGGCTCGGCGAGGGGGTCCTTGTCGTCGATCGCGCGGGTGTGGAACCCGGTCTGCACGCGGCCGTTGTCCTGCTCGGGATCGGGCAGCGGCGGCGGGGTCTGCCCGGCGGGCGGCTCCTCCTTCTTCACCGGCACCGTCCGCTGCTCGGACTGGGCGCGCAGGATGCTGGTCGCGGCGTCGCGTTCCACCATCACGTGGTCGGAGAGGTTGCAGCTCTTGCCGAACAGATGCCCGAAGTTCGCGGCGCCGAGGCTGTAGGACCCCGACTGGTTGTGGATCGCCCACGCCATGCTGACGAACTCGCCCGTGGCCATCAGGCCGCAGACGACCACCAGCGAGAGCGAACCGAGCCGCAGCGACCGGCTCCGCCCCTCCTGCGGTCCCGCCTGCAGGCCCGGCCGGTGCGCGCGGACGTTCTCCACGAACGCGTACACCCCGGAGATCGCGGCCGCGATCAGCAGGATGGTCGACAGCGGGATCCCGCCGATCGACGGTGCCACGGCGGTCCACTGCACACCGAGTTTCGAGACGAACCAGTACGAGTTGGGCCCGGTCGCGGCCAGCGCGCCGACCACGAGCAGCCCGGCGAGGAACGCCGCCCGGTTGCGCCGGGACCTCAGCACCGTCGAACTGGTCGCCAGCGCGGTCAAGGCCGCCATGGCCGCGCCGACCGCGGCGAACGCGCCGAAGTGGTGCGTCCACTTGGTCGGGGTCAGCGCCAGCAGCAGGAAGAACAGGGCGACCGTGCCGATCAGCCGTCGGCTGGGACCGAGCGCGGCGCCGGGGATCCGGCCGCGGCGCAGCAGCACCACCAGGCAGGTCCCGGTGCACAGCAGCACCAGCAGTACAGGGAACCGGCGTGGCACGGAGCCGTCCGGGAGGCTTTCGAACAGCAGCTGGTAGCGCGCGAGTTCCTGGAACCACGACAGGTTCGGGCCGACCAGGGTGCGGATCCGGGTCGCCTCCTGCACGGTGGCGAAGGTCTGGTCGGCGAACACCACGACCAGCACCAGCAGCCCGGCGGCCAGCACCGGCCCGAGCACCGGCAGCCAGCCGTTCTCGGCGCGCTGGCGGACCAGTTTGTACAGCGGGCGCGCGGCGACCAGGAACGGCGCGACCGCGATCAGCCCGGTCGGCGTCGCGGCCAGGGTGAACCCGGCCGCGGTCAGCCCGAGGCACAGCGGCAGCAGGCGGCGGGTCACCAGCGCGCGCTCGACGGCGCAGATCGCCAGCAGCGAGCCCAGCGCGGCGACCGGTTCGGGCCGGACACCGTTGTTGAACGGCATCCACCAGACCAGGAAGACCGCGGCGGCGGCCCAGCCGGCGGCCCGGCTCGTGCGGACCTGCGTGCCCAGGCGCGGCATGACCTCGCGGCTGATCAGCAGCCAGCTCAGCACGCCGAGCAGGAACGACGGGAGCCGGATCCACGGCGGCACCGTGCTGACGTGCGCCATCAGCTGGTACACGTGGTAGAACCAGCCGAACGGCGCCTCGGCGACCCCGAACCACCGGTGGTAGTTCGTCAGGTAGCCGGTCTCTTCGGCCACTCTCGACATCGTGAGGATGTAGCCGTCGTCCGAGGTGACCGGGCCGATGAAGACCCACGCGCCGAGCGCGATGATCACCGTCGCGTCGCGGGCGGTCAGCCGCCACCAGCCGACCGGCGCCCAGCGCGGCGCGCGGCGCGCGAACCCGGAGTCCATCCGCCACACCGCGATCAGGCAGCCGATGAACGACAGCGCCGCGATGACGCCGATGATCCACTTCCACACGGTCGGCGAGGTCTGGTAGCGGGTGTCCGGGACCACCGAGACGTGCAGGCCGGCGATCGGGTCCTTGCCCGCGTTGATCGACGAGTAGATCCCGACCAGCCGCGGCCGGACGTCGCCCTCGGCGTGGAACACCACGGTCTCGGCGACGGTCAGCGTCATCTGGTTCGCGTCCGCCGACAGCTTGACGTCGCAGTTCTTCTCCGGCAACGGCTGCTGCACGATCTGCTGCCCCTGGCTGGAGGCGAGCAGCACGCCGTTGTCGATCCGCAGCTGCAGGCCGACGCCCTTGCCCGCACGCGGGTCGGTGCGGCCGTCGGGCACGGTGGAGAACAACAGCGCCTGCCCCTGCGAACGCGCGTCCAGCGAGCGGACGGTCGTGCACGGCAGGTCGACGCGCAGGTCCTGCGCCCAGTACCCGGTCAAGGGCGCGTTGACGGAGCGGGTGTCGCCGCCCGTTGGCCAGACGACCTCCGCTGTGTCCTGCACCACCGGCAGGAAGGGGAAAGCCAACGCGCACAAGGCGGACAGCAACCCCAGCGTGACAGCGATCAGACGCATCGGCGCAACGCTAACGGGTCTGGTCCGAACGGCTTACGCAGGGCTGCCCTTCGCCGTGCCGCTCAACCAGGTTATGGCGTCCTGAACTGTCGTCACGCTGGCCGTTTCCGGTCGCTTCGGCCGCCGGACGACGACCACCGGAAGGCCGAGCGCGCGGGCCGCCGTGAGCTTCGCCGCGGTCATCCCGCCGCCGCTGTCCTTGGTGACGAGCACCTCGACGCCGTGCCGCTCCATGAGCGCGCGTTCCTTCTCCACCGTGTACGGCCCGCGGTCCAGCAGGATTTCGTGACGGCGGGGGAGCGGGGGTTCGGGCGGGTCGACACAGCGGATCAGGAACCAGAGATCCAGTCCGGCGAAGGCGGCGAGGCCTTGCCGTCCGCTGGTGAGGAACACGCGGTCGCCGAGCGCCGGGAGCAGCCGCGCGGCGTGGTCGAGGTCGTCGGCCCAGTGCCAGGCGTCGCCGGGCTGTTCGGTCCAGCCGGGCCTGGCGAGCCGGAGCAGGGGCGTTCCGGTTTCCCGCGTCGCGATGGCCGCGTTCGAGCCGATGCGTTCGGCGAAGGGATGCGTGGCGTCGATCACCGCGTCGACGTCGTTCTCGATCAGCCAGCGCGCGAGACCCGCCGGGCCGCCGAAGCCGCCGACGCGGACTTCGCCCTCAGGCAGCTTCGGTCGCGCGACGCGTCCCGCGAGCGACGACATGACATGCTCGCCGCGCGCCACCAGTTCCTTCGCGAGCTCTCGTGCTTCGCCGGTGCCGCCCAGGATCAGCAGCGTCATCGCGCCGCAGCGGCCCGCCACCGCTCCAGCGTGCGCAGGTTCGCGAGCGTCTCCGCCCAGGTGAGTTCGGGAGCTTGGCGGTCTTCGAGGTGTGCGGCGACGTGGTCGGCCTCGCGAGCGAAGAGACCTTGAGTCGCTTCGACTTCGATCACCTCGGGCTCGCCGCCTTCCGGCGTGAGGATGATCTGCGACGTCTTCGGCTTGCGCATTTCGTGGATCCACGCCGGTTTCGGCACGTACAGCTGCCCTTCCGAGCCGTACACGCGGATGTGGTCGTCCTGCGTCAGCTGGAAGCCGCAGGCCAGCTGCGCGAGGATTCCCCCGGGCAGCCGCAGCAGGCCGAACGCGACCTCGTCGATGCCGTTCGCGTCGAGCCTCGCCATCCCGAGCACCTCTTCGGGCTCGACGACGTCCTGGCCGGTCGCCGCCTGCGAGACCAGCCGCGCGAGCGACGTGCAGTAACAGCCGACGTCGAAGATCCCGCCACCGCCCAGCGCGGGATCGGTCAGCCGGGGAACCGCGAAGTTGTAGCTGAAGGCGACGTCCACGGCGCGGACCTCGCCGATGGCACCGCAGGAGATCAGCTCGGCCAGCCGCCGGATCTGCGGATGCAGCCGGTACATGAACGCCTCCATGAGGAAGACGTCGTTGGCGCGGGCGGCGTCGATGACCTTCTCCGCTTCGGCGACGGACATCGTCAACGGCTTCTCGCACAGGATGTGCTTTCCCGCTTCGGCCGCGCGGATCGCCCACTCACCGTGCAGCGGATGCGGCGTCGAGATGTAGATCGCGTCGACGTCCGGATCGGCGAGCAGGTCTTCGTAGGCGCCATAGCATTTCGGGATCTCGAAGCGGCTCGCGAACTCGGCCGCCCGGTCACCGGAGCGCGCGGCGACGGCTTCGAGGACACCGTGCTTGCTTTCTTCGACACCCGCCGCGAACTCGGCGGCGATGGTCCCGGCGGCCAGCAGGCCCCAGCGAAGGTTCTTCACAGCGACTCCGGTTGGTTCGCCCGGTCACGGGTGGCCGAATACAGGAAACTGTCGGGAAACCCTTCGGCGGCAAGGACTTCCCCGACGAAGATCATCGCCGCGCGGCTGATCCCGGCCTCCCGGGACTGCGCCGCGATGGTGCCGAGCGTGCCGCGCAGCACCTGCTCACCGGGCTGGCTCGCCAGCGCGACCACCGCGGCCGGGCAGTCGTCGCGATAGAACGGCCGCAATTCGTCGACTACTTGCTCGATGCGGTTGATCGCCAGATGCAGCGCGAGGGTGGTGCCGGTGCGTGCGAAGTTCGCCAGCGTTTCCCCCGGCGGCATGGCGGTCGACCGGGCCTGCGCGCGCGTGATGACCAGGCTCTGGCCGACCTCGGGCACGGTCAGTTCGCGGTTGAGCAGCGCGGCCGCGGCGGCGAACGCGGGCACACCCGGCGTGACGTCGTAGGGAACGCCGGCCGCGTCGAGGCGGCGCATCTGCTCGGCGACCGCGCTGTAGATCGACGGATCGCCGGAGCAGAGCCGCGCGATCTCGTGGCCCTTCTCGTGGGCCTCGACCATGCGCTCGACGATCGCGGGCAGGTCGAGGTTCGCGGTGTCGACGAGCACCGCGTCGTCCGGGCAGTACTCCAAGAGCGCTGTCGGCGTCATGCTGCCGGGGTACAAGCAGGTTTCGCAGCGGCCGAGCAGGTCACGGCCCCGGACGGTGATGAGGTCGGCCGCGCCGGGCCCGGCGCCGATGAAGTGGACAGTCACGACTTGCTCCATTGGGTGACGGCTCGCGCCGGGGTCCAGCCGGTGAATCCGCCCAGCGGCGCGGCCTGTTCGACGGCGACGCGGATCAGTTCCCCGCCGTGTTCGCCGTACGCGCGGGCCAGGGCCTGTTCGGATTCGAGGGTCACGCCGTGCGCGACGATCCGCGCGCCGGTCGCCAGGCAGGCGTCGAGCACACCGGGCACGGTCAGCCCGCCGCCGAGGAAGATCGCTTGCGGCTTGGTCAGTCCTTCGAGGGCGTCCGGCGCCGCGCCGATCACCACGTCGAGTTCCGGGACGCCGAGCGCGTACGCGTTCCGGGTGATCCTGGCGGCTCGCTCCGGTGAACGCTCGATCGCGATCGCCCGGTTCAGCGGATGCGCCCGGGACCACTCGATCCCGACGCTGCCCGCGCCCGCGCCGACGTCCCACAGCAGTTCACCGGGCATCGGCGCGAGCCTGGCCAGCGCGGACGCGCGAAGGTCGCGTTTGGTGAGCTGGCCGTCGTGCTCGAAGGCGTCGTCCGGGAGACCGGTCAGCGGCAGCGCCGGCCCGTCGGCCTCGATGGCGAACACGGTCAACGTGCCCGGGCCGACCCGTTCGTCGGGGCCGCCGAGATCGGACAGCGCGGTGACGCGGCTCTTGCCGTAACCGCGGGCTTTGAGCAGGTCGAGCAGGTCTTCGGCGTTCGCGCCGAGGACGAGGATCTTCCGGCCGGGGGTGAGTACGCGGTTCACCCTGCCGATCGCGCGGCCGACGACGGTGACCACTTCGGTCTCCTCCGCCGGCCAGCCGAGCTTCGCGCTGGCGAGCGTGACCGAGGAGAGCGCGGGGAGGACCTCGACGTCGTAGCCGCGCTGGATCAGGGTCGTGCCGATGCCGGACAACAGAGGATCGCCGCTGGCCAGCACGCAGACGCGGCCCTCGCGCTCGGCGAGGAAGTCGTCCAGTCCCGGCAGGAGCGGACTGGGCCAAGGCTCGGATTTCATCCCGGCGGGCAGGTACGCGAGCTGCCGCGGCGAGCCCACGACCACGTCGGCGCCGAGCAGTGCTTCCTTGGCCCGCTCGGACAGGCCGGGCCAGCCGTCGGCTCCGATCCCGACGACCGTCAGGGGTGATTTTTCGCGCACCTCGGTCACGTTAGATGACGGAATTCCTATGCGATGATCGGCCAGAGGTCGTCGACGACAGGAGAGCTGTGAAGCCGTACCCGTTCACCGCCGTTGTGGGGATGCCGGATCTGCGCCTGGCGCTGGTGCTTTCCTCGATCTCGCCCGCCGTCGGCGGAGTGCTGGTGCGCGGGGAGAAGGGCACGGCGAAGTCGACGATGGTGCGCGCGCTGGCCGGTCTGCTGCCCGGCGTCGACGTGGTGGACGCGTGCCGGTTCTCCTGCGACCCCGTCGAGCCCGATCCGGCCTGCCCCGATGGTCCGCACGCCGAAGGCTCGCCCGCGCACCGCCGTCCCGCGCGGCTCGTGGAGCTGCCGGTCGGCGCGGCCGAAGACCGCGTGATCGGTTCGCTGAACCTGGAGCGCGCGCTCGCCGATGGGGTCACCGACTTCCAGCCCGGTCTGCTCGCGGCCGCGCATCGCGGGCTGCTGTACGTGGACGAGGTCAACCTCCTGCACGACCACCTGGTCGACACGCTGCTCGACGCCGCCGCCATGGGCCGTGCGACCGTCGAGCGCGAGGGTGTCTCGGTGTCGCA
Organism: Amycolatopsis sp. NPDC000009; assembly: GCF_055563465.1. NCBI lineage: Bacteria > Bacillati > Actinomycetota > Actinomycetes > Pseudonocardiales > Pseudonocardiaceae > Amycolatopsis > Amycolatopsis sp. NPDC000009. The sequence goes on along the minus strand of NZ_JBVHDI010000005.1, from coordinate 158,716 downwards.
CGCGGCCCGGTTCGTCCTCATCGGCACGATGAACCCCGAGGAAGGCGAACTGCGGCCGCAGCTGCTGGACCGGTTCGGGCTCACCGTGGAGGTCGCGTCCAGTCGGGATCCCGAACTGCGCGTCGAGGTCGTCCGGCGGCGGCTCGCCTACGAGGCGGATCCCGACGGTTTCGCCGGCCAGTACGCCGCGGCTGACGCCGAACTCGCCGCGGACATCGAGGCGGCACAACGACTTCTGCCGTCGGTCAAACTCCCCGACGACGCGCTGCGGCAGATCGCCGAGGTCTGCGCGTCCTTCGAGGTCGACGGGATGCGCGCGGACATCGTCACCGCGCGGACCGCGGTCGCGCACGCCGCCTGGGCCGGGCGCACCGAGGTGACCACCGACGACGTCCGGGTCGCGGCCCGGCTCGCGCTGCCGCACCGCCGTCGCCGCAATCCTTTCGACGCGCCCGGGATCTCCGAGGAGCAGCTGGAACAGGCGCTCCAGGACGCCGAGCCCGAAGGCCCCGGTCCCGACGACGACGGTCCCGGTTCCGGTGCCCCTCCTGAAGGCGGTGAGGCTCCGCCGTCGGAGGGCGGAAGCCAGGAGCCGTCGGGTGGCGGCCGGAGCGGCGGCGACCAGAAGCCGGTCGGTGCCGGGGAAGCCTTTCGTGCCAGGCGTTTCGAGGTGAAGGGCACCGGTGAGGGTGCCGCCGGGCGGCGGTCGCGGGCGATCACCGACAACGGGCGGACCATCGGCGTCCAGCCCGCCGGGACCAAGGACGGGCATCCGCATCTGCTCGCGACCGTGCGCGCGGCCGCGCCGCATCAGCGGTCCCGCGGCCGCAGCGGCGCCGGACTCGTGGTGCGGCCCCAGGATCTGCGGTTCGCGCGGCGGGAAGGCCGCGAAGGCAACCTGGTGCTGTTCTGCGTCGACGCGTCCGGCTCGATGGGCGCGCGGCAGCGGATGCGCGAGGTCAAGACGGCCGTGCTGTCGCTGCTGCTCGACGCGTACCAGCGCCGCGACAAGGTGGGCCTGGTGACCTTCCGCGCTTCCGGCGCCGAACTCGCGCTCCCGCCCACGATCAGTGTCGACGCCGCGGCGTCCCGTCTGGACGGTCTCGCCACCGGTGGCCGCACGCCGCTGGCCGAAGGACTTCTCGAAGCGGCAAGGGTTCTGCGCATCGAAGCGGTCCGTGATCCGTTGCGGCGTCCGCTGCTCGTCGTCGTCACCGACGGCCGCGCGACCAGCGGCGCCGACGCCGTCCAGCGCGCGCGGCAGGCTGCCGGGTTACTGGCCGGGAACGTGACCTCGGTCGTGATGGACTGCGAGAGCGGGAAAATGCGGCTCGGGCTCGCCGCCGAACTGGCGGAACACCTTGGCGCGGAACACGTTCCGGTCGCCGAGGTCGCCGCGGACACGTTGGCCGGTGCCGTGCGCACACGGATTTCGGGAAGGGCGGCGTAATGCCACAGGGCAAGCCGGAAACCGTGCCGAACGACGGGCTCACCACGCGTCAGCGGCGCAATCGCCCGCTGCTCGCCGTGCACACCGGCGAGATGAAGGGCAAGTCCACTGCAGCGTTCGGGATGGCGCTGCGCGCGTGGAACCAGGGCTGGTCGATCGGCGTGTTCCAGTTCGTCAAGTCGGCGAAGTGGCGCGTCGGCGAGGAAGCCGCGTTCCGCGCGCTGGGCCAGCTGCACGACGACACCGGCCAGGGCGGCGCGGTCGAGTGGCACAAGATGGGCGAAGGCTGGAGCTGGGCGCGGAAGTCCGGTTCCGAGGAGGACCACGCGGAGAACGCCCGTGAGGGCTGGGCCGAGATCAAACGCCGTCTCGCCGCCGAGACCCACGACTTCTACGTCCTCGACGAGTTCAGTTACCTGCTCAAATGGGGCTGGCTCGAAGTGGACGACGTCGTCTCGACGCTGACGGAGCGCCCCGGCCACCAGCACGTGGTGATCACCGGCCGGTACGCGCCGCCGGAGCTGATCGAGGCGGCGGACCTGGTCACCGAGATGACGAAGGTCAAGCATCCGATGGACGCCGGGCAAAAGGGCCAGCGAGGCATCGAATGGTGAACCGCGTGGTCATCGCCGCGCCCGGCTCCGGGCACGGCAAGACCACGATCGCCGCGGGCCTGATGGCGGCGTTGCGGGCGCGGGGTCTCGAGGTCTCCGGGCACAAGGTGGGCCCCGACTTCATCGACCCGAGCTACCACGCGCTGGCCACCGGACGGCCGCCGCGCAACCTCGACCCGTTCCTCCAGGGTGAGGATCGGCTGATCCCGTTGCTGCGGCACGGTTCCGCCGGTGCCGACATCGCGGTCATCGAAGGCGTGATGGGCCTGTTCGACGGGGCGCTCGGCACCGAGGGGTACGCGTCGACGGCGCATGTGGCCCGGCTGCTGGACGCGCCGGTGGTGCTCGTCGTGGACGCGTCGGCGGCGTCGCGCAGTGTCGCCGCGACGGTCCTCGGGTTCGCGCAGTACGACACGCGCGTCCGGCTGGCCGGGGTCATCCTGAACAAGCTGGGCTCGCAGCGGCACGCCGACGAGATCGTCACCGCGCTGGAAGCGACCGGCGTCCCGCTGCTGGGAACGTTGTACCGCAACGAAGAGATCCACGCGCCCAGCCGTCACCTCGGCCTGGTCCCGGCGGCGGAACGGGCGAGCGAGTCGGCGCGGCTGCTGCCGGAGCTGGCCGCGTGGATCAGCGAGGGCGTGGACCTCGGCGCGATCGTGCAGGTCGCGCGGTCGGCTTCGCGGCTTTCGGGGGAGCCTTGGCGGCCTCCGTTCGCCCATGACGGCCGCCGTACGGTGGTCGCCGCGGCGGCGGGCCCCGCGTTCACCTTCCGCTACACCGAGGCCGTCGAACTGCTCGCCGCCGCCGGTGTCGACGTCGTCGATGTGGATCCGTTGCAGGACAAGGAACTTCCCGAAGGCTGCGCCGGGCTGTACTTCGGCGGCGGTTTCCCCGAAGTGCACGCCGAAGAACTGTCGGCGAACGCCCCGCTGCGGACCGCGGTCGCGCGGGCCGTCGGCGACGGTATGCCCGTCGTGGCGGAATGCGCCGGGCTGCTGTACCTGTGCCAGGACATCGACGGGACGCCGATGACCGGCGTCCTCGAAGCGTCGGCCACCATGACCAAACGCGGGAAACTCGGCTACCGCAAGGCTTTCGCGCCCGCGGACAGCGTGCTCGCCGTCGCAGGGCAACGCGTCACCGGGCACGAATTCCACCGCACGATCATCGAACCCGGCAGCGGCCCGACCCCGGCCTGGGGCTGGGATCGCACCCCCGACGGTTTCGCGTCGGCGTCCCTGCACGCGTCGTATCTGCACGTCCATTGGGCGGGCTACCCCGAACTCGCCGAACGGTTCGCCGCCGCGGTGCACGCCCATGGCTGACTACGACCTCTGGCATCACGGCGATCGCGAGGTCGGTGAAGGACTCGTCGATCTGGCGGTCAACGTCCGCCTCCCGGCGCCACCCGCCTGGCTGCGTGCCGAACTGGCGGCGGCCCTGGACGAGCTGGCCGCCTATCCGGACGTCACCGCCGCCACGGGCGCGGTCGCTGCCCGGCATTCGCTGCCCGAGTCCCAAGTCTTGGTGACCTCCGGCGCGGCCGAGGCCTTCACGTTGCTGGCCACGGCTTTGCGGCCAGCTCACGCCGTCGTCGTGCATCCGCAGTTCACCGAACCGGAGGCCGCTCTGCGCGCGGCCGGTCATCCCGTGCACCGGGTGGTGTTGTCGCCCGACGATGGTTTCCGTCTGGCCGGCGTCCCGGAAGAAGCCGATCTGGTCTTCGTCGGGAACCCCACGAACCCGACTTCCGTACTGCACCCGGCCGCGGACCTGCTCGCGCTGGGGCGCCCCGGCCGGCTGGTCGTCGTCGACGAGGCATTCCTCGACGCCGTCCCCGGCGAGACCGAAAGCGTTGCGGGACAACCGGGTTTCGTCGTTCTTCGCAGCCTGACGAAGACCTGGGGGATCGCCGGCCTGCGCGCGGGGTACGTGCTGGCGGACGAGTCCGTTGTGGACAGTCTGCGCGCGGTGCAGCCGCCGTGGTCGGTGTCGTCCCTCGCCGCCGTCGCCGTGGTGGCGTGCTGCCGTCCGGCCGCGCTGGAGGAAGCCGAAAAGCTGGCCGTGGCGGCGGAAGCGGACCGGGAGTACCTGGTTTCGGGCCTGACCGCGCTGGGCGTCGAGGTGCTCGGCGAGCCTCGGGGACCGTTCGTGCTCGTCCGGCTGCCGGGCGCCGACCACGTCCGGGAACGGTTGCGGGAGCGCGGGTTCGCCGTCCGGCGTGGCGACACCTTCCCGGGGCTGGACGCGCGGTACCTGCGGATCGCGGTGCGGGACCGGGAGACGGTGGACGGGTTCCTGGCGGCGCTGGCTGGTTCGACCGTGACGACACCGCACTCACGTGCTCAGAGCCGTAACTCGTGAGTTCGGCTTCCAAGCACGCGAGTTACGGCTCCAAGCACGCGAGTCGCGCTTTCGGTCCGGCGGCGAACCCTGCCGGCGGGCCGGAATCGCCACTCGCCGCCATCCGGGCACCCGAAGTGGTTGGATGGGCGAGTGAACTTCGTGATCGGCGTCTTCGATCTCTTCGCCTACACCATCCCCGGCGCGCTGTACGTCGCGTTCTTCGGCTACCTCGGGGCGAAACTCCACATCCTGACCGCGGCGAGCATCGGCGGCGTGCCCACTGTGGTGCTGGTCGTCGTGATCGTGGTGCTGAGCTTCCTGCTGGGCTATTTGGCCTACCCGCTCGGCGAAGCGATGGAGCGGATCTTGCCGCGACGGCGGAGCAGGAACGCCTCCGAGGAGTTCGTCCGCCGGATGCCCGCGGCCAGGGACCGCGCGTTCCTCAAGGAGAACACCCATCTCCTGCTGTGCGCGTTGCAACTGCACGACAAGGAGGTCGCGGCCGACGTCACGCGGCTGCGCGCGTCCGGGCTCATGGTGCGCAACTGCGCGCCGCCGTTGCTGTTCGGCGCGGTCGCCGCGATCGTCGAGATCTTCGCCGGCAAGCACCCGTTCGCCGCCGCCGTGATCGCGGTACTGCTGTTGTTCGCGTCGCTCACGTTGGTGTCGCAGGGGCGGAAGCTCGGGCTGTGGGCCGCGATGAAGACGTTCGAGCTGTGCTTCTGGCTGCCTGAGATCGACGAGAAGCTCGTGAGTGACAAGGGCGATTAGGGCGGGTAAGTCCGACCCGGCGCGCGTCGATCGGACGCCCGATTTACGCCTTTACGCGCAGTTCCGCGTGGGGTCGTGAGTGGTAAAGACGGTTAGAACGATCATTGCCACTCACGACCCGCGCTCAAAGCGCCCAAATCGGGCAGCGATTGAGCTCTGGTGTCCTTTGTGGATGGTTTGGGTCGTGATCAGCCCTGCGGACCCCTCTTCGGTCACCGCCTGAGACGAGGGGAAAGTCCCCTTCAGTCACCCAAGGCTCAGAACGACAAGGCCAGCAAGATCCCCGCGACGGCGACCTCGACGCAACCCCCGAGCACGTCTCCGGTGACCCCGCCCAGCCGCTGAACACACCGCGCCAGCAACGCCGCCGCGGCCAGATATCCCAGCGCCACGGCGGCGAGCCCTTGCCACCACGGGAGTGCCAGCGCCGCCGCGCCCGCGAGCACGGCGAACACGACCACCGCCGCCCACACCGGCACCGAACCGGCGACGGTCGCGCCCAGCCCTTCCGGCCGGGCCGAGGGGACGCCGCGCGCGCAGCACAGCGAGAGCACCCCGCGGCCGGCGACGACCGCGACGGCGGCCGCCGCGACCCCGTGCCCGGCCGCGATCGCCCCGGCCAGCGCGCCGACCTGCACCAGCAGCGTCAGCACCAGGGTCGCGATTCCGGTCGGCCCCGAATCCCCGCGCCGCATGACCTCCAGCGCCTTCGCGCGGTCGTACGAAGCACCGAGCCCGTCGGCCGTGTCGGCGAGCCCGTCCAGATGGAGCCCGCGGCTGCCCAGCGCCACCGCGCCCAGCGCGAGCGCCGCCGACGCGAACGCGGGCAGGCCGATCGACTCACCCAGGAAGACGATCACCGAGGCGACGGCCGCGAGAGGCACGACGGCCAGCGGGCCGAGCACCATCGCGCCGCCCGCCACCCGCCGGTCGATCAGCCCCGGCGCCGGCACCCGGACGGTGGTCAAGGTGCCGACGGCCATCTTCAGCGCGTCGGCGATCAAGCCAGATCCGCCAGCAGGCCCATGTCCGCGAGGATCGCCCGCGCCGCCCGCAGCGTCGGCACCGCCTGCACGGCGCCGCTGCCCTCGCCGAGCCGCAGCCCGAGGTCGAGGATCGGCTCCAGCCCGAGCGCCTTCAACGCGAACGCCTGCGACGGCTCGGTCGACCGATGCCCGGCCAGCCACCACCGCTCGGCCCCCGGCGCGATCTCACGTGCGACGAGCGCCGCGGCCCCGGAGAAGACGCCGTCGAGCAGCACCGGCACCCCGCGAACCGCCGCCTGTACGAGAAAGCCCGCCGTCGCGGCGAGACAAGCACTGCCGAGCGCGGTCAGCAGGGTGAAGGGGTCTTTCACCGCACCGGCCCTGATCAACGCGGCCTCGACGACCGCGAGCTTCCGCGCGCGCCCGTCCGCGTCGATCCCGGTGCCCGTACCGACGACGTCTTCCGGGAAAAGACCGAGTACCGAGGCGACCACGGCCGCGCAGATCGTCGTGTTGCCGATCCCCATGTCGCCGGGGATGAGCAGATCCGCGCCGCCGTCGATCTCCTCGTCCGCGATCGCCAGCCCGTGCTCGAACGCCGTCCGCGCCTCGCCCTCGGCGAGCGCGTCCTCGACGTCGATCGCACCGGAACCCCGCCGGACCTTGTGCGCGGTGACCTCGGCCGGCACGTCCGCGCCGTCCCAGTCCACCGCGATGTCGCACACCCGCACCTTCGCCCCGGCCAGCCCGGCCAGCACGCTGACACCGCTCTTCCCGGCCAGGAACACCCGCACCATCGCCGCGGTGACCTCGCGCGGATACGCCGACATCCCGGAAACCCCGTGGTCCCCGGCGAAGACGACCACACGGACGTCGTCGAGCGGCCGCGGCGGGACGACGCCGTGCGCGGCGCTGAGCCACGCGGCCAGATCTTCGAGCCGCCCGAGGGAACCCAGCGGTTTGACCAGTCCGTCCAGTCTGGCGCGCGCGGCGGCTTCGGCGGCGGCGTCCGGGGTGGCGATACGCATGGGGACTCCTCAGGGCAGGTCGAGCATCCGTCCGGCGACGACCAGCACGGTCCGGTCGGACACGGCGGACACCCGGTTGTTCAGCGCGCCCAGCACATCACGGAACACGCGTCCGGACACCGTCGCGGGCACCACACCGCTGCCGACCTCGTTGCTGACCGCGATCACCGGCACGTCCGCCTGCGCCCACGCCGCCAGGAAATCCTCCAGCCGGTCGTCGAGCCGCCGCTCCCAGCCCTTGCGCTGCTCCCAGGCGCCGACCTCGTCGAGCACCCGGCTGATCCACGTGCCGAGGCAGTCGATGAGCAGCGGATGCGTCGCCGTGCGCAGCACCGTGGCCAGGTCGGTGGTCTCCACCGTCTTCCAGTTGGCCGGCCGCCGTGCGCGGTGCGCGGCCACCCGGGCGGCCCATTCGGGGTCTTCGGCGCTCGGCGGCAGCCCGGGCGCGACGTAGGTCAGGTGCGGGTGGCGGGACGCGAGCCGCTCGGCGTGGTGTGACTTCCCAGAGCGGACGCCGCCCAGTATCAGCACCTTGCCGTCGTCGCGCGAGTAGCGGCGAAGTGCGCGCGCGAGGGTCTCCAGGACCTTCGCGAGGCGATGCGTCAGCTTGGTCATACCCCGCATTCTCGTGCACGCGCTACCGTTCGCCACGTGCCACTCCGACAAGCCGCCACCGCAGCCGGACTCGTGACCGGTTACGTCGTCGACGCCGTGTTCGGAGATCCACGCCGGAGGCACCCGGTCGCGGGCTTCGGCCGGGCCGCGCAAGCCCTCGAACAGCGGGTTTACGCCGATTCGAAGGTGCGGGGCGCGGCGTACACCGCGGTCTGCGCGGGCACCGTCACCGGATTGGGGGTCGCGGCCCAGTTCTGGAGCCGCAAGCGCCCGTTCGCGCGGTTCGCGCTCACCGCGGCCTCCACCTGGGTGGTTCTGGGCGGCAAGGGGCTCGCGGCCGAGGGCACCCGCATGGCCCGGTTGCTCGACGACGGCGATCTGCCCGCCGCGCGGCGGCGGCTCTCGCATCTGTGCGCCCGCGACGCCACCGGGCTCGACACCGAACAACTCGCGCGGGCGACCACCGAGTCCATCGCCGAGAACACCTCGGACGCGGTCGTCGCGCCGCTGCTGTGGGGCGCGGTCGCCGGGATCCCCGGCCTGCTCGGTTACCGCGCGCTCAACACGCTCGACGCGATGGTGGGCTACCGGTCCCCGAAGTACGCCAACTTCGGCTGGGCGTCGGCGCGGACCGACGACCTGGCGAATCTGGTGCCGTCCCGGGTCGGCGCGGCGCTCACGGTGGCGTCGGCACCACTGGCCGGCGGCTTCGCCAAACCCGCGTTCCGGATCTGGCGCCGCGACGGGAAGCACCACCCGAGCCCCAACGCGGGCCAGGTCGAGGCCGCTTTCGCCGGCGCGCTCGGGATCAAGCTGGGCGGGACGAACAGTTACGGCGGACGCGCCGAACGCCGCGGCGTCCTCGGTGACGGCCGCGAGCCGGAACCGGTGGACGTGCGCCGCGCGGTCCGGCTGTCGAGGGCGGTCGGGCTCGCCGCGCTCGCCGTCGCGGTGGCGGTCACGCGGTGAGCGGGCTGCTCGTCGCGGGGACGACGTCGGACGCGGGCAAGAGCCTGGTCACCGCCGCGCTGTGCCGCTGGCTCGCGCGCCGGGGCGTGCGGGTCGCGCCGTTCAAGTCCCAGAACATGTCGAACAACTCGATGGTTTGTGCGGACGGCGCCGAGATCGGCCGCGCGCAATGGCTCCAGGCGCGGGCGGCCCGGGCCGAACCCGAAGCCGCGATGAACCCGGTACTGCTGAAACCCGGCAGCGATCGCCGCAGTCACGTCGTCGCACTCGGGAAACCGTTCGGCACGCTGGAAGCGGGGGAGTACGCCACGGGCAGGGCCGGGCTCGCCGAGATCGCCTTCGACACGTTCTCGTCGTTGCGACGACGCTTCGACGTCGTGCTGTGCGAGGGCGCGGGCAGCCCGGCCGAGATCAACCTGCGCGAAGGCGACTACGTCAACATGGGGCTGGCGCGGCGCTTCGGCCTGCCCGTGGTCGTCGTCGGCGACATCGACCGCGGCGGCGTCATGGCCGCGATGTTCGGCACCCTCGCCCTGCTGTCCGCCGAAGACCAGGCGCTGGTTTCGGGCTGGCTGGTCAACAAGTTCCGCGGTGACGTGGGTCTGCTGCGGCCGGGGCTGGAGACGTTGGAGAAGCTCACCGGCCGCGAGGTCTTCGGCGTGCTGCCCTGGCTCGACCAGGTGTGGATCGACTCGGAGGACGCGCTCGCCGCCGCGGGCTGGGGCGCTTCCGGCGGGTCGCTCCGGGTCGCCGTCGTGCGTTTTCCGCGTGCCTCCAACGCGACCGACGTCGACGCGCTCGCCGCCGAGCCCGGGGTCTCGGTCGCGCTGACCGCCGATCCGGACACGGTCCTTTCCGCCGACGTGGTGATCCTGCCGGGTTCCCGCGCGACCGTGGACGACCTGGCTTGGCTGCGTGAGCGCGGCCTGGCGGACGCCGTACTCGCGCGGGCCGGGGCGGGGCGTCCGGTGCTGGGGATCTGCGGCGGTTATCAGATGCTGGCCGCCGAGATCGAGGACGACGTCGAATCCGGCGCGGGAACGGTCCCCGGCCTCGGCCTGCTGCCGACCCGGGTGTCGTTCGGCCCCGGCAAGGTGCTGGCCCGGCCATCGGGTGAGTGGCGGGGGCAACCGGTGGAGGCATACGAAATCCACCACGGCACCGTGACCGCCACCGGCCCCGCCGAGTCCTTTTTGGACGGATACCGGCGGGGCGCGGTATGGGGCACGATGTGGCACGGGGCGTTCGAGAACGACGGGTTCCGCCGTGCCTGGCTGGGCGAGGTGGCGGACTGGTCACCCACCGCCGGAGCGCCCGGGTTCGGCGCGCTGCGGGAGAGCATGCTGGATCGGCTCGCCGACGCCGTCGAGGAGCACGTCGACACCGCCCGGCTCCTGCGCCTGATCGAGGACGGTCCCGACGGCTCTCTGCCTTTCGTGCCGCCTGGCGTCCCCTGACGCATTTAGTCCTCTGGATGCGGTCCTTGCGCACGCAACTACCGCATCCAGAGGACTAAATGCCTAGCTGACCCGCACGGTGTCTTTACGCCCCAGTGCCTTTTCGGCCAGAGCGCCGAAGGCCAGGCCGAGCGCGGTCCAGAGCACCACCTGCGTGCCGACCGAGGCGAGCCGGAAGGACCACAGCGTGGAACCCGGGAACCCGTCGGGGACTTCGTCGATCGTCGGCAGCAGCGCCGCCGCCACCCCGATCAGCACGACGTACCCGGCCGCGGCGATCAGGCCGCCGCGCCAGGCGCCGAGCTTGTCGGCCAGCTTCCGGCCGAACGCCGCCGCGAGGATGCCGACCAGCATCGAAAGCGCGACGAACCCGAAGTACAGCGAAGTCCGGCTCCCGATCGTGCCCGCTTGGCCGACCGCGGGCGGATTCCCCGGGTACTTCAGGAACGGCACCAGGAACACGACCACGAAGGCGCCACCGGCGAGCAGCGCGGCGGTCACCCGCGGCCGCAGGGTGCCGAGGCGCCCGTAGACGAAGGCGAACGCGAGCGAGAACAGCCCGCCGACGGCGACCCCGTACAGGCCGACGCCGGTCAGCAGGCCCACGGTGCTCTGCACGCCGCGTGTGACGAGCTCTTCCTCCTCAGGAGCGTGTTCGTGGGCTCCCGGAGCGCTGTGCGAATGAGCGGCGGAGCCTTCGAGACCGATGGCGGCATCGACCGAAGGCTCGCCGAAGAAGTACGCGAAAAGGGTCGCCAGGACACCGGCGACCAGGCCCGCGAGCATGCCGCGGACCAGCAAGGTCCTCATCATGGGGCGCGTGCCGCCTAGTGGCACGGGAAGGCCAGCAGGTGCCGGCCGTCGTGGACGAACTCGTGGACGTACGAGTTCGCGAACACCGAAACCGCACCCTGCTCGGCGCTGACGAAGTACAGCGTGATCAGCGAAAGGAGGATGACGAGCACCGCCCAGGGCAGGATCTCGCGGACGGGGATCCGGACGGGGACGGGTACTGCGGCTACCGCTTCGGACATGGCGGTGGACCTCCTCGGGCTAGCGCGGCCTCTTCAGGGGTTGTCACGACGGCTCCGGGTCTGGCTTCCCCGATGGCTCGGGGTCACAGTGGCGCGACCGCGCGGATTCTCACCGCGTTCCGGGTGCCGTCGTCTGGCCGGTCGAGCGTAGGTCGCCACGAAGTGTCCGGTCAATGTGACAATCGTGGGTATGACACCTGCGGTGGCGGCACTCGATGTCGGCGGCACGTCCATCAAGGCGGCCCTGTACGACGCGGACCTGAAAGACCTCGCCAGCCTGCGCGAGCCGACGGCGCGCGGAGCGGACGGCGAGGCGCTCGCGGACCAGGTCGCGCGGATCGTGGAAACGCTGGGCAAGCAGGCGGGGACCGGGACGCCGGACGCCGTCGGGGTGGTCATCCCCGGCATCGTCGACGAGGTCGGGCGAGTGGCCCGGTTCTCGGCGAATCTCGACTTCCGGAACGTGCCGTTCGGCGAAATGCTCGACAGCAGGCTCGGGTTGCCGTTCGCGTTCGGGCACGACGTCCGCGCGGGTGGGCTCGCGGAGTTCCGCGTCGGCGCGGGCAAGGGCTGCGCCGACGCCGCCTTCATCCCCGTCGGCACCGGGATCGCGGCCGCGCTCCAGCTCGACGGGAAGCTGTACGCCGCGGGGGGCCAAGGCGGTGAAATCGGGCATATCGACGTCGGCCACCGGCTGCCGTGCGGTTGCGGCGCGACCGGGTGCCTCGAGGCGATCTCCTCCGCGTCGGCCATCGCCCGCCGCTACAGCGAGCACACCGGCAGGCCCGCGGACGGCGCCGAGCAGGTGGTCGACGCCGCCCGGCAGGGTGACGAGGCCGCGATCTCCGTGGTCAACGACGCGCTCGAAGGGCTCGGCCACGGCATCAAGACCCTGGTCACGTTGCTGGCACCCGAAGTCGTCGTCCTCGGCGGCGGTCTGTTCACCGCGGGCGACTACGTCCTCGAACCCGTGCGGGGGTGGCTGGCGGCGAACCTGCAATTCCAGCGGATGCCCGAACTGCGGATCGCGCAGCTCGGCGACGAGGCCGGCAGGCTCGGCGCGGCGCTACTGGCGCTGGACCGCCTCACGCGGTGACCACCCGCACGCCTTCCTCCTCGAAGGCGTGCACCCGCTCCGGATCCGCGCGGCCATCGGTGACGAGGACGTCGACGTCGGTGGTCGCGCAGATCTTCGCGAAGGCGTGGCCGCCGAGTTTCCCGCTGTCGGCGAGTACGACGACCTGCCGGGCGCGGGCCGCCATCAGCCGGTTCGTGCTCGCGTCGCCCTCGTGATGCGCCTGCGCGCCGTGCACCGGGTCGAAGGCGTCCACCCCCAGGAACACCAGATCCAGCGAGATCTGGTCGAGGAACAGCTGTGACAGCGGCCCGGACAGGTCGAACGACTGCTGCCGCGCGACCCCGCCGGTCACCACGATCTTGATATTGGGCCGCACGGCGAGTTCGTGGGCGATGTTGAGCGCGTTCGTCACCACGGTGAGCGACGGCCCGCCGGTCGGCTCGCCCATGTCCGGCCGGGTCGCGAGCGCGCGGCCCACTTCGGTGCTCATGGTGCCGCCGTTGAGGCCGACCACCATGCCGGGGTCGACCATTCTGGCCGCGGCGGCCGAAATCCGTTGCTGTTCGGGCGCGTTGCGCGCCGCCTTGTGCCGCAACGGAAGGTCGTAGGCGACGTTGCTCGCGACGGCGCCGCCGCGGGTGCGGACCACGAGATTGCGGCCCGCTAAATGATCGAGGTCCCGGCGGATCGTCGCGGGGGAGACACCGAGTTCGCCTGCCGAAACCTCGACGTCGACTTTTTCCCGCTCCCCCACCATGTCCAATAAGGCCGTGAGTCGTTCATGCCGATTCATCCCCAGCTCCCTCCCCGAAGCCCGATGTCGCTTATCGCACCGGACAAAGTACTACGCGTCGCGAAAGGGGCGGGTTCGGGACGCCGGGGAGAAAGGGAATTGGGCGGGCGCCGGCCACCCCCAGTGTGACCGGCGTCCGCCCGGTGGCCGGCACGCCCAGGACCGGCCCGTTTCGCAGGCTATCTCCGCCGACTCCGGATCGATATCGGATTTACCCCCGTTCCGGTGACGTTCAGCGGATATTCGCCGTTCGATCAGCCCTTTCCGCCGAGCCCGCGCAGGAAGGCGAGCGACGGCATGAAGAAGTAGTCCCCGCCCTTCAGCGTCACCGCCTGCGGGATCGGATCCGCGGTCACCGTGCGCGAGCCCGCCCATTCCGTGGTGTAGACGGATTCCGGCCGCGGACCCTGGCCGATGATCGGGTCGAGGCCCGGCGGCTTGACCCCCACGGGCGGGAACGGGAACCCGGGGTTGTTCGACCAGGTCGCCTGGGTGAACTCGAACTGGTTGCCCAGCACCGAATTGAACGCCATGAACAGCAGTCCGACGCCGCCGCTGGGCCGGGCCGACGGCGGCAGGTCGGCGTTCGGGTCGTCGGCTCGTTCGCCGTAGGGCACGCCCCGCCGCGCCATCAGATGCAGACGTTCCTGCGGCGGCGGTTCCGCGCCTCCGCTGCCGCGCGGGTTCGTCTTCCGGATGTGGGCCTGGAAAGGACATTTGGCGCCGGCGGCGTCATTTCCGTAGTCGAAGTTGTTCGGTACCGGACTTTCCGCGCCCTCTTCCCGTTGCGCGGTCAGCGGGGTGCCGTCCTCGAAACGGCCGACGATCATCGCGCCCGCCCGTTCCCGGTCTTCGCCGACGAGCCCCAATTGATCCGCCAGCGCCTCCTCCGACTGCTTGAATCGCCGGACGTTCTGTTCCAATTTGCGGAAAACGAAGTAGCTGCCGAAATGTACCCCGGGATCGGGGGCGGCGTGATCAGGGACGAGCACCTGGTTCAGCGGAGCGGCCGGATCCCAGACGTTGATGCCGTCCGATTCCGTCTTTTCCGCGTCGACGTCCTCGACCAGGAAGAGCGGCTGGCTCCGGCCGTCGACATAGCCGAAATGCTCGATCCCGTCTCCGTTGGCGTTCACCCGGCCGAATCCGGTTTCCTCGGCGACGACGGAAACCGTCGACGGAATCAGCGCCAGAACCTCGTTACGGCGTGCGGTCATCGGAGCGTCCTCGGCGTCGCCGACGATGACCACCGCGTGGATCTCGTCGTGGTATCCACTGTCGAACGTGGAGCGCGGCGGGTCGTTCAGCTTCTCGCGGGTCTCCTGCGCGCCCATGCCGAGACGGAACGATTCGTCTTGTGGCACCTCGATTTCCAGGAACCGGTAGCCCGCGGCGGTGAGCCCGGTGCCGACGTAGGGCGTCCCCTTCACCCCTTCGGTTTTGAAGCGCTCGACCTCGGTCAGGTGGGTCTTCGCGGACTTCATCAGCGGGACGAGCGACGCGAGGAACTTCATCGCTCCCGGGGCCTCCGAAAAACGGAGGAACAGTGCGGAAAAATGGTCGCGAGCGTGTGCTTTGAGGATGTTCGGCTGTAGTTCTTCGAGCATCTTCGCGGCGTCGCCGGTCGCGGTCTTCCATTCCAAGGGCATGGTCAGATCGACGGACATATCAAGGAACCCCCTCCTTGGGAACCCTGTCCGACGGCCCCCGCCGCCGCACAGGTCTTACTCCTTGATACAACCGATACCGAAAGCTCGCCGTCATCACCCGCAAGTACACTCTTCCGGCGGTTCTTTCACTCGAAAGGACCAGCGCTCCGGTTACGCCCCGCGTTTAGTCCTCTGCTTGCGGTGGTTGCACGCGCAACTACCGCATCCAGAGGACTTAAATGCGACAGGGAGAGCGGCGAGGCGGACGAGCGAGCAAGGGCGGGGTGGGGTGGTGGCAGGGCTCCCGAGGCTCGGTGTCCCCAATGCCACATTGGGGACATGCCTTCCGATACGTGCGGAGGGCAAACGCGCGTGAAGGCCCCCTTCCCTCGGCTCAGCCGAGGGAAGGGGGCCTTCACGCGCTCAAGACGCCTAGGTGAGGGGCCGGTCGGTCGGCGCGATCGGGGCGGGCAGCACGTCCCGCCCGGTGAGGAACGCGTCCACCCCGGCCGCGGCCGAGCGGCCTTCGGCGATCGCCCACACGATGAGCGACTGGCCGCGGCCCATGTCGCCCGCCACGAACACGTTGTCGACGCTGGTCTTGAAGGACTTGTCGCGGGCGACGTTGCCGCGCTGGTCCAGTTCGACGTCGAGCGACTCCAGCAGGCCCTCCCGCTCCGGGCCGACGAAGCCCATCGCGAGCAGCACCAGCTGCGCGGGCAGTTCGCGTTCCGTTCCGGGAACGGGGACGAACTTGCCGCCCTCGTTGCGCACCTCGACCAGTTTCAGCGCGCGCACACGCCCATCGGCGTCCGCGACGAACTCCTGGGTGTTGACCGAGTACAGCCGCTCGCCACCCTCTTCGTGCGCGGACGAGACGCGGTAGATCATCGGGTACGTCGGCCACGGGTGCGCGTCCGACCGCGAAAGCGGCGGCTTCGGCATGATCTCCAGCTGCGTCACCGACTTCGCGCCCTGCCGGTGCGAGGTCCCGACGCAGTCCGCGCCGGTGTCGCCACCGCCGATGACCACGACGTCGAGGCCCTCGGCGCTGATCGGCGAGACGTCCAGCTCGCCGGCGGCGACCCGGTTGGCGTGCGGCAGGAACTCCATCGCCTGATGGATACCGTCGTGCTCGCGGCCGGGGATCGGCAGGTCGCGCCACGCCGTCGCGCCACCGGCGAGGACCACGGCGTCGTAGGACGACTGAAGCTCCTCGACGGTGAGGTCGACGCCGACGTTCACCGAAGTCCGGAATTCCGTGCCCTCGGCCCGCATCTGGTCCAGACGGCGGTCGAGACGGTGCTTCTCCATCTTGAATTCGGGGATGCCGTAGCGCAGCAGCCCGCCGATCTTGTCGGCCCGCTCGAAGACCACGACGCTGTGGCCCGCGCGCGTGAGCTGCTGCGCCGCGGCGAGTCCCGACGGGCCGGATCCGACCACCGCCACCTTCTTGCCGGTCTTGACGACCGGCGTTTCCGGCGTGACCCAGCCTTCTTCGAAGGCCCGGTCGATGATCGAGATCTCGACCCGCTTGATGGTGACGGGATCGTCGTTGATCCCGAGCACACACGCCGTCTCGCACGGCGCCGGGCAGAGGGTCCCGGTGAACTCCGGGAAATTGTTGGTCGCGTGCAGCCGCTCGGCCGCGTCGCGCCAATCGTCACGCCAGGTCAGCGTGTTCCACTCGGGGATGAGGTTCCCGAGCGGGCAGCCCTGGTGACAGAACGGGATACCGCAGTCCATGCAGCGCCCGGCCTGCTTCTGCAGCTTCGACGTCGCGAAGTCCTCGTACACCTCGCGCCAGTCCATCAGGCGCAGGTCGACGGGACGGCTCTTGGGCGTCTCGCGAGTGGTGGTCAGAAAGCCCTTGGGGTCAGCCATGTGCGGCCTCCATGATCGCCTCGTTCACGTCACGCCCGTCCCGCTCGGCCTCAGCCTGAGCCGCGAGCACGCGCTTGTAGTCCTTCGGCATGACCTTGCCGAACCGGTCGACGGCGGCGTCCCAGTCGGCGAGCAGCACCCGCGCGACCGCGGATTCCGTTTCGTCGTAATGCTTTTCGAGCGCCTCACGCAGGAAGTCCACGTCGGACGAATCCAACGGGTCGACGTCGACCATCTCCGGGTTGATCCGGTGCCCTGGCAGGTCCAGCACGTAGGCGACGCCGCCCGACATACCGGCCGCGAAGTTACGGCCCACGCCGCCGAGCACGACGACACGGCCACCGGTCATGTACTCGCAGCCGTGGTCGCCGACGCCTTCGACGACGGCCAGCGCGCCCGAGTTGCGCACGCAGAACCGCTCGCCGACCTTGCCGCGGATGAAGATCTCGCCGCTGGTCGCGCCGTAGCCGATCACGTTGCCCGCGATGATGTGCTCTTCGGCGTTGTACCGCGCCACCTTCGGCGGCCGCACGACGAGCCGTCCACCGGAGAGGCCCTTGCCGACGTAGTCGTTGCCGTCGCCGTAGAGCCGCAGCGTGATGCCCTTGGGCACGAACGCGCCGAACGACTGACCGGCGGTCCCGGTGAAGGTGACGTCGATCGTGTTGTCCGGCAGGCCTTCGCCGCCCCACCGCTTGGTGAGTTCGTGGCCGAGCATGGTGCCGACGGTCCGGTTCACGTTGCGGACCGGCAGCTCCAGCCGCACCTTGTCCCCGGACGACAGTGCGCCCTCGGCGAGCTGGATCAGCGTGTTGTCGAGCGCCTTCTCCAGCCCGTGGTCCTGCACCGTCTGCTGGTGCCGCAGGCCGGCCGGGGCCGAGTCGGGCACGTGGAAGATCGGCGACAGGTCGAGCCCGGCGGCCTTCCAGTGGTCGATCGCCTTGCGCTTGTCGAGCATCTCCGCGTGGCCGACGGCCTCGGCGATGGACCGGAAACCCAGTTCCGCCAGGTACTCCCGGACCTCCTGGGCGATGAACTCGAAAAAGTTCACCACGTACTCCGCCTTGCCGCTGAACTTCTCACGCAGCTTGGGGTTCTGCGTCGCGACGCCGACCGGGCAGGTGTCGAGGTGACACACCCGCATCATGACGCAGCCGGACACCACCAGCGGCGCGGTCGCGAAACCGAACTCCTCGGCACCGAGGAGCGCGGCGATGACGACGTCGCGGCCGGTCTTGAGCTGGCCGTCGGTCTGCACGACGATGCGGTCCCGCAGCCGGTTGGCCAGCAGCGTCTGCTGCGTCTCGGCGAGCCCGAGTTCCCAGGGGCCGCCCGCGTGCTTGATCGACGACAGCGGCGAAGCGCCCGTGCCGCCGTCGTGCCCGGAGATGAGGACGACGTCCGCGTGCGCCTTGGAGACACCGGCCGCGACCGTGCCGACGCCGACCTCGGACACGAGCTTCACGTGGATACGCGCGGCCGGGTTGGCGTTCTTCAGGTCGTGGATCAGCTGGGCGAGATCCTCGATCGAGTAGATGTCGTGGTGCGGCGGCGGCGAGATCAGCCCGACACCCGCCGTGGAGTGCCGCGTCTTCGCGATCCACGGGTACACCTTCGCGCCGGGCAGCTGGCCGCCCTCGCCGGGCTTCGCGCCCTGCGCCATCTTGATCTGGATGTCGTCGGCGTTGACCAGGTACTCGCTCGTGACGCCGAACCGGCCGCTCGCGACCTGCTTCACCGCGCTGCGGCGCTCGGGGTCGTAGAGCCGCTCCGGATCCTCGCCGCCCTCACCGGTGTTCGACTTGCCGCCGAGCCGGTTCATCGCGATGGCCAGGGTTTCGTGCATCTCCGCCGAAATCGAGCCGTAGGAGATCGCGCCGGTGGCGAACCGCTTGACGATCTCGGAGACCGGCTCGACCTCCTCGATCGGCACGGCAGGCCGCTGCCCGATCTTGAAGTCGAACAGCCCGCGCAGCGTGTACAGCTTCTGCGCCTGGTCGTCGACGGCCTTCGTGTACTCCTTGAAGACCTCGTACTTCCCGGCACGGGTGGAGTGCTGCAGCTTGAACACCGTCTGCGGGTTGAACAGATGCGGTTCGCCCTCGCGGCGCCACTGGTAGTCCGAACCGGTCTCCAGCTCGCGGTGGTTCGCGCGGAACCCGTCGTGCGGGAACGCCCGGCGGTGCCGCTCGGCGACTTCCAGCGCGAGCGTGTCGAAGCCGACGCCGCCGAGCCGGGAAGTGGTGCCGGTGAAGCAGTTCTGGATGACCTCGTCGCCGAGCCCGACCGCCTCGAAGATCTGCGCGCCGGTGTAGGAGGCCACTGTGGACACTCCCATCTTCGACATCGTCTTGCGGACGCCCTTGCCCAGCGCCTTGATCAGGTTCGCGGTCGCCTGCTTCGCGGTGACGCCGGGGATCAGGCCCTGGTCGGCCATCTCCTCGACGGTCGCCATCGCCAGGTACGGGTTCACCGCCGCGACGCCGTAGCCGATCAGCAGCGCGATGTGGTGGACCTCGCGCGCGTCGCCGGCCTCGACGATGAGGCCGACCTGCGTGCGGGTCTTCTCGCGCACCAGGTGGTGGTGCACCGCGCCGGTGAGCAACAGCGACGGGATGCCCGCGTGGTCTTCGTCGATCCCGCGGTCGGACAGCACGATCAGCCGCGCGCCCTCGGCGATGGCCGCGGACACCTCGGCCCGGATCTCGTCGAGCCGTCGTACGAGCGCCTCGCCGCCACCGTGGACGTCGTAGGTGCCGTGCACGGTGACCGCCTGGAACTCGGGCAGGTCGCCGTCGTCGTTGACGTGCACCAGCTTCGCGAACTCGTCGTTGTCCAGCACCGGGAACGGCAGCACGATCCGGCGGCACGACTTGGCGTCGGCCTGCAGGAGGTTCGGCTCCGCGCCCAGCTGGGTGCCCAGCGAGGTGACCAGTTCCTCGCGGATCGCGTCCAGCGGCGGGTTGGTCACCTGGGCGAAGAGCTGGATGAAGTAGTCGAAGATCAGCCGCGGGCGACTGGACAGCGACGCGATGGGGGAGTCGTTGCCCATCGAGCCGATCGGCTCCGCGCCGGTGCGGGCCATCGGCTGGAGCAGGACGTCGAGTTCCTCTTCGGTGTAGCCGAAAGCCTGCTGGCGGCGCACGAGCGCGGCGTGCGGCGGGATCTCACGCTCCCGCTCGGGAAGCCCGTCGAGCGGAAGCAGCCCGTCCTCGACCCATTCGTCGTACGGATGCTCGGTGGCGAGGCGGTCCTTGATCTCCTCGTCCTCGACGATCCGGCCGGCGGCCGTGTCCACGAGGAACATGCGGCCCGGCTCCAACCGTCCTTTCCGGACAATCGTGGACTGCTCCAGCTCCAGCACGCCGACCTCGCTGGCGAGGACGACGAGGCCGTCTTCGGTGACCCAGTACCGGGCAGGGCGCAGGCCGTTGCGGTCGAGCACCGCGCCGATCTGGGTGCCGTCGGTGAAGGAGACCAGCGCGGGGCCGTCCCACGGTTCCATCAGCGTCGAGTGGAACTCGTAGAACGCGCGGCGCGCGGGGTCCATCTCCTGATGGTTCTCCCATGCCTCCGGGATCATCATCAGCACCGCGTGCGGCAGCGGCCGTCCGCCGAGGTGGAGCAGCTCCAGCACCTCATCGAAGGAGGCCGAGTCGCTCGCGCCGCGGGTGATGATCGGGTAGATCCGCTTGAGGTCACCGGGGATCAGGTCGGATTCGAGCAGCGCCTCACGTGCGTCCATCCAGTTCCGGTTGCCGCGCAGGGTGTTGATCTCGCCGTTGTGGGCGACGTACCGGTACGGGTGCGCCAGCGGCCACGACGGGAAGGTGTTGGTGGAGAAGCGGGAGTGCACCAGGCCGATGGCGCTGGTGACGCGCTCGTCGGTGAGGTCGGCGAAGAACTTCTCGACCTGCGGCTCGGTGAGCATTCCTTTGTAGACGATGGTGCGCGAGGACAGGCTGGGGAAGTACACGTCGTCCTCGACGAGCTCGTGCTCGGCGCGTTTGCGCACGACGAAGGCGGCGCGCTCCAGCGCGAGCCCCTCCAGCGGGTCGTTGCCCGCAAGGAACAACTGGCTGAAGTAGGGCATGGTCTCGGCCGCGCCGGTGCCGACGTGTTCGGTGTGGACCGGGAGGTCACGCCAGCCGAGCACGCGCATGCCCTCTTCGGCGGCGACGCGCTCGATGGTCGTCATCGCCCGGCCGCGGGCGTTTTCGTCCTGCGGAAGGAAAGCCGTGCCGACGGCGTACGCGCCGGGCTCGGGAAGGTCGAAGCCGACGACCTCGCGATAGAACTCGTCGGGGACCTGGATGAGGATCCCGGCGCCGTCGCCGGTCTCCGGGTCGGCGCCGCGGGCCCCGCGATGTTCCAGGTTCCGCAGCGCGATCAGCGCTTTGGCGACGATGCCGTGATCGCGTTTACCGGAGAGATCGGCGACGAACGCGACACCGCAGGCGTCGTGCTCGAACTCCGGGTCGTACAGGCCTTCGGGGGCCTTGCTGCCCTTGTAGCTGGCATGGTGGGTCACGGCTGGCCGCCTCCCAAGGCGTCGGCGCGACCGGTACCACTCCGTTCGGGTGGTTCGTGCGTGAACCAGTTAACGGAGTGGTCCGGGACCGCGATGGTCAGTCGAGAGGGAACGATCCCGCCCGCGGAAACGGGGGCAGGCCTCGTAAAGCCGCACTGCACTGGGCGGCCGATGCGCATATCGGTACTGCTGTGCACGTGGGTGCCGTCTGGCCACTGTGGTGGGCGGCTGACGGGTACACGTGTTACTCCCGGGTTCGCCGGTCTTATGACGATAGTGTGAAATCGCTGTTATCGACATACGTCGCTTGGTCGGGGTGGGAAATGCCACGCGGGCGTTGACTTCAAACATCATCTGCCCACTGGCTGGAATGCGACGTCCACTGAGTGGGGCATCGGCTCGCTGACCTGCGTAAACGATCGCTCACCTAGTCTGAAAGTGTGACCTGGGTCGCGCGAAAGAGTGGGTTTCCCCGGTGTTGCGGTGACCGGGGGTGACCGCCGAATCGCCCGAACGGCAGAGCGTCCCGTCCGGTTTGAGAGGCTTGGCCGATGGCGGATCGTTATCTCACCGTGGCGGGCACCGGGGTCCACGAGATCGAAATCCGGCGGTCGCGCTTCCTGTGCGCGCTCGCGCCGGTCACCTCGGAAGAGGCCGCCCGTGAGGTGATCGCCGCCAGGAAGAAGGCCGATCCGGCGGCCCGGCACCACTGTCACGCGTTCGTGTTGGGCGCCGACGGGCGCACTCAACGTTCCAGCGACGACGGTGAGCCCGCGGGCACGGCGGGCACCCCGATGCTCGAGGTGCTCCGCCGCCGGGAGCTGACCGACACGGTCGCGGTGGTGACCCGCTACTTCGGCGGGGTCCTGCTCGGGGCCGGCGGCCTGATCCGCGCGTACGGGCAGGCCGTCTCGGAGGCCGTCGACGTCCTCGGTGTCCGGGAGTACCGGCGGCTGCGGCTGGTGGAGGTCGTCGTCGACTACGACCGGGCCGGACGGCTGGAGAACGACATCCGCTCGTCGCCGTACCTCCTGCACGCGGCCCGCTTCGAAGACGTCGCGCACTTCGACGTCGGGCTCGCGCCCGACCAGGGCCCCGCGTTCCACGCCTGGCTCGCCGACCTCACCGGCGGGGAGGCGCTCGCCGAGGAAATCGGCGAAACCTGGCTGCCCGCCTCGTGAGTGGTAAGGACGGTTCTAACCGTCCTTGCCACTCACGAGCCCAACGCGGGTCCGCCACTCCTCCAGGGTGATCGCGTACTCGACCTCGCCCTCCTCCGTGCCGGGGATCGGGTTGTCGAAGTGCTCGTGAAAGGTTCGGACGTGCCGCATCCCGATCTTCTCCATCACGCGCCGGGACCCCAGGTTCACCGCCATGGTCGCCGCCCAGATCCGCCGGGCCCCGAATTCGGTGAACCCCTTCTCCAGGATCGCCACCGAACCCTCGGTCGCGTACCCCTTGCCCCAGGACGACCGGTTCAACCGGTAACCCAGTTCGGGATCATCGGTGTGGTGACCGCGCAACGGGCGGAAATGGAACCAACCCAGGAAATCCCCGCTCGATTTCTCGATCGCCGCCCAGAATCCGTAACCGGGGAAACGCTCGTAGTAACCGAGAAAGGCGGGAAGGTCGTGTTCTTCGATCTCCGCCCGGTCGGCGGGTTCGCCCCCATTGAGGTAACGCATGACTTCGGGGTCGTCGTAGAGCGCGAACAGATGGTCGGCGTCGGCGCCGGTGAACTGTCGCAGCACGAGCCGCTCGGTCTCCAGAAAGACACGCATCGGCAAAGCGTGGCGCCGGCGAGCCGCCCTGGCAACCGGATTACGCGGCCGCCCCGGGGCCCGCGAGGTCGTTCAGCGCCGCCGCCCCGGCCTCGGTGAGCAGGGCGGGAACGCGCTCGCCCCACCGGCCGCCCCTGGCGGGCGCCACCAGGCCGAGATGGGCGAGGCGATGCGCGGTGTGCTGGTCGCAGCAGGCGAGGCCGTCGACGAAGAGGTCCGGTTCACGGCTGCAGCTGATCTCGGCGTGGCCCTCGGCCACGGCTCTCAGGGTGGCCCGCTCACGATGGTTCAGGTCCGTCCGAAGGTCCATGGCGTGCCTCCTTTCCGTCCCGCACTGAACAGTCAAACCCATACCCCCGACAGTTTCCGTCTCCTTGGATGCGAAATCCGGGATTTCGGGCGGACTGAAGGGCGGCGAGTCGTCCACTAAGGGGTCTCACCCGGTATTCGTGGCGGAAGCGGTTCCAGTTCGGTCTTGCGCAGATGCCGGAAAATGATCGAACTGCGGAAGCCGATGATCTCCTTGCGCTTCGCCAATCGATCCACCAGGAATGCGTGGAGCTGATCGACGTCCTGCGCGGCGACGTGGATCAGGAAATCGTCGCTGCCGGCGGTGACGAAGACCGAAAGGACCTCCGGCAATTCCGCGACCGAACGCTGGAACGAGTCGATCACCTCCCGGCTCAACGGCCGCACCTGCGCCGAGACCATCGCCTGGACGCCGCGGTTGAGGCTGCGCAGGTCGATGTCGGCGTGGTACCCGCGGATGACGCCGCGCTCCCGCAGCAGCCGTGTCCGTTCCAGGCAGGTCGACGGCGCGACGCCGACCTTGCGGGCGATGTCGCGGTTCGACTGCCGCGCATCCGCCTGGAGTTCCCGGATGATCGCCGAATCAAGTTCGTCCACGCCCACTCCTTCGCCGGCTATGCCGAATATCGTTCGGCAGCGCACCTATGACCTTGCGCATCAGCCTAACTTCGGCGCAATCAGCCGACTAAATGCGCAGGAGGAAGCGAGATGTCCGTACAGGAGTTGATCGTCCGGAGGGGGCGCCGGTCCGGGGTGACGACGATGGTGGCCGTGCATTCGAGCGTGCTCGGCCCGGCCGTCGGCGGCTGCCGGTTCAAGGTCTATCCACGTCTCCACGACGCGATCGACGACGTGCTGCGATTGTCCGCGGCCATGACGCGCAAATGCGCGGCCGCGGGCCTGGATTTCGGCGGCGGCAAGAGCGTCGTCGCGCTCGACACCGTGCCGACCGTCGGGCAGCGGCGCGACATCCTGCTCGACCACGCCGACCTCATCGCGTCACTCGACGGCGCGTATGTGGCTGGCCCCGACGTCGGAACCGGTCCGGACGACATGCTCGTACTGCGCGAGCGGACCCGGCACGTCTTCTGCCTGCCCGAGGAGCACGGCGGCACCGGTTCGTCGAGCGGCCCGACCGCCGTCGGCGTGCTCGCCGCCCTGCGAGCAGGCGCGCGGGCCGTCTTCGGTGACGCCGAGATGGCGGGCCGCAAAGTGGTCGTCAGCGGATACGGCTCGGTCGGCGCCCACCTCGCCGCGGACCTCTCCGGGCGGGGTGCCGAGGTCGTGGTGTCCGATGTGGACGAACGACGCCTCGCCGCGGCCCGCGACCAAGGCCTGCCCCTGGTCCGGCCGGAGGAAGTGGTCGGCGTCGAGGCCGATGTCCTGATCCCGGCCGCGGTCGGTGGCGTGTTCGACAAGGGAACCGAGGTCAACGCTCCGCTGGTCGTCGGCCCTGCCAATAACCAGCTCACCGACGACACAGTGGCAGCCGATCTCGCCGCGAAGGGAGTCCTGTGGATCCCCGATTTCGTCGCGAGCGCCGGGGGAGTGGTCTACACGCTCGGCAGGGAAGCCCAGAACCTCACGCACGAACAGGCCATCGCCCGCGTCGAAGCCCTGGAGGAGACCACGCGAAGGATTCTCGACGCCGCTTCGGCCAACGGCACCACACCGTTGGCCGAAGCGGACGCGCTCGCCGAAGCGAGGCTCACTTCTGGTGCGGAGCCACGTACTCCTTCGCCTCGGGAGCCTCGAACAGCGGCTTGACGTAGCGGACCCCACCCTCGGCCGACGCGTCCGGTGTCGCCGCGTACACCTGACGTGTCGCCGGGGTGCCCGCCTTCGAGAAGTCCAGCGCCGCCACCAGGTCACCCGTGCTCGCCGACGTCGTCTGCTTCAGCGCCGCGGCGATGCCGTCCCGGGTGAGGTCCTTGTTCTCGCAGGCCTTCTTGAGCACCGTGCCCCAGACCTCGCCGACCGCGTAGCCGTACGGGATCCCGCCGTTCGGGGTCTCCTTGTACGCCGCCTTGTACTTCGTCGCGACGTCCTTGGCCTTGGGGATGTCTGCGGAGAACGGCACGCTGCTGGCGACGATCGTCAGCTTGTCCAGCGCGTTCGCCGCCGGGCTCTTCAGCAGCACCGGATCGAACACGGGGTTGTTGCCGAGTACCGGGACGTTCAGCCCGAGGGCCTTGTTCGCCGCCAGCGCGGAACCGGTCTGGGCAGGCGTGGTGGTCAGGACGATGGCCTTGACGCCGTCGCCCTTGAGCCCGGTGACGATGTTGGTGAGGTCGTTGTCCGTGGAGGTCACCTTGACCTCCTTGACCGTCAGATTGTGCTTCTTCGCGTAGAACTGCGAGCCGCGCAGGCCGTTCTTGCCGTACTCGCCGTCGATGTAGACGTGCCCGATCGTGTCGCCGTCCTTCACCAGGCCCTGTTCCTGGAAGTACGACAGCCCGTCGATGATCTCCAGGTCGTACGTCGTCCCGACGATCATCACGTACTGGTTGTCGAGCAGTTCCGAAGACCACGACGCGGGCGCGGCGACGGTCTTGTCCGAAGCGATGTTCTGCTTCAGCGCGGCCACCACGGGCGAGCCGAGCAACTGCACGAAGCCGAGGACCTTCGGCTCGATCTGCGGATACAGCGTCTTCGCCGTGTCCGCCTTGTAGCCGTGGTCGACGGTCTCAAGTTTGACCTGGCGGCCGCAGGCCCCGCCCGCGGCGTTGAAGTCCTTGGCCCACAACTCGTTCCCCTGCGTGATGCCGAGCCCGAGGTTCTTGAACACCCCGGTCTTGTCGGTCATCACGCCGAGGGTGATCTCAGACGCCGTCACTCCTTTGTCGGTTTTGACGCCCGAACCGTCCGCCCCCGAGGACCCCGAGTCGCCCGCCTTCGTGCTGCACGCCGAGAGGGCGAGGACCGCCGCCAGCGCGACGGCCGGATATGTGCGCTTCATTTGTCTTGCTCCTCCGGGAGATGAGGTTTCCTTGCTGACGTGATCCGGCGGCCGATCGCGGCGAGCCCGCCCGGTTCGAAGAGCACCACGAGGATGATCGCGGCGCCGTAGACGAACGAGCTGACCAGGATCGGGGTCAGTGCGCCGTCGCCGGTTCCGGAGAACCAGCCGAGATCGGCGGAGTACAGCGAAAGCACTTGCGGCAGCCCGTTGACGATCAGCGCGCCCACCAGCGCGCCGGGCACCGAGCCGAGTCCCCCGATGATGACCATCGCCAGGAAGGCGATGGAGATGTTGATGCCGTACGTGCCGAATTCGCTCTCGTCGGGTTTGAGGATGTCGAACCACAGCACGGTCATCGCGCCCGCGAGCCCCGCGTACGCCGACGAGACGGCGAACGCGCCGGCCTTGGCGCGTGTGACGCTGACGCCCATCACGGACGCGGCGGCCTCGTTGTCCCGCACCGCTCGCCACGACCGGCCGACCCGGCTGCGCACGGCCGCCTTGGCGATCACGAACGCGAGCACGGTCAGCAGCAGGAACAGGTACCAGAGCCGCTCCGCCTGCCGGATCGGCACGCCCATCAGCACGATTTCGGGGCCGCCGTTGGTGAACGGGAAACCGAACAGCGAGAACGGTTCGGGGCTGCGGCCGGTCGACGTCCCGCCGGTCAGGGTCTCGGCCGACTGTCCCAAGTAGAGCCCGAGGAACACCAGCGAAAGCGACGCGACACCGAGGTAGATCCCGCGCAGCCGTCCGGAAACCGGCGCGAACGCCAGCCCCAGCAGTGCGGCGATGACGACCGCGCCGACCAGCGAAAGGCCGGGATCGAGGCCGAGCCCGAACACGCGCTCGTCGTCGACCGGTCCGGAAAGGACGGTGTACCCGGTCGCGCCGGCCAGGAGGAAGAACGCGTGCGCCAGGGACAACTGCCCGGCCTGCCCGACCAGCATGGTCAGGCCGATGGCGCCGACCCCGCCGATCATCATGTACTGCCCGGCCTTCAGCCAGGCGGCGTCGAGGTACAACGGGATCGCGAGCAGGACCACCAGCAGCGCGACCCAGGCCAGCGCTTTGAGGAGGCGTCCCCGATCGCGTTTCGGGGGCGGTGCCGTCGGGGCGGCGGGAGGGGCTTTCACGGCGGTGTCAGACACGTGTGCTCTCCCTTGTCCCGAACAACCCCGACGGCCGCACCACCAGGACCACGAGCATCACCAGGAAGACCGCGCTCTTGGAGAAGTCGAACGACACGTACTGCGCCGAAAGCGCCTCGACCAGCCCCACGACCAGGCCGCCCACCACCGCGCCCGCCGTCGAGTCCAGCCCGCCGAGGATGGCCGCGGGGAACGCCGCGAGCGCGATGGAGTGCGTGCCGCGGGACAGTCCCGCGCCGGAGAAGTCCTGCGTGGCGATGAAGAGCACCGCGACCCCGGCGAGCACGCCGGCGACCACCCACGCGGTCGCCGTCACCCGGGAACTGCGGATTCCCATCAGCGCGGCGGCTTCGCGGTTCTCCGCCTGGGCCCGCATCGCGACGCCCCAATTCGAATACTTGAACGCCACCGTGAACGCGGTGATCAGCACCGCGGCGACGACCAGCGCCACCAGATGCGTGCGGAACAGGGTGATCCCGCCGATCTGGAACGGTTGCGCGTCCCAGGCGTCGCCGAGGAACGGCAGCGTGACACCGAGGCGCCGCACGATCTCTTCGGTGATGATCACGTCGACGCCGATCGTCAGCAACGCCAGGCTGTTCGCGTCCGCGTGGCGAGAGCGGGACAGCAGGAACCGTTCCAGCAGGAGCGCGAGCAGACCGGCCGAGACGATGCCGACCAGCGAGGCGCCCGCCCAGCCGAGCGATTCGCGGGTCACGACGACCAGGTAGCCGCCGAAGAGCACCAGCGAGCCGTGTGCGAAGTTGACCACTTCCGTGGCCTTGAAGATGATCACGAAACCCAGCGCCAGCAACGCGAACACCGCGCCCTTGCCGAGTCCGTTGACCACGAGTTGCAGGAAAGTGTTCACGCCGTGGCCTCCGTGCCGAGATATGCCCTGATCACGTCCGGATCCGACTGGACGTCGGCCGGTGTTCCGTCGGCGATACGCTTGCCGAAGTCCAGCACGGTGACCCGGTCCGCGATGCCCATCACCAGCCCCATGTCGTGTTCCACCAGGAGAATCGAGATGCCGAGTTCGTCGCGGACGTCGCGGATCGTCCCGGCCAGTTCGGCGGTCTCGGTCGCGTTCATGCCCGCCGCGGGTTCGTCGAGCAGCAGGAGGACCGGTTCGACGGCGAGCGCGCGGGCGAGGTCGACCCGTTTCACGGCGCCGTAGGGCAGCGCGCCGACCGGGAGATCCACCAGCGCGCCGATGCCGAGGAAATCGCAGATCTCCCGCACCCGCGCGGAATGCCGTCGTTCGGCGCGAACCGTCCACGGCAACCGGAGCCCGCAGGCGAGGAAGCCGCCCTTGGTCAGCGCGTGCCGTCCGAGCATGACGTTGTCGAGCACGGTCGAGCCGGGGGAGAGGGCGGCGTTCTGGAACGACCGGCCGACGCCGAGGCGCGCCAGCCGGTGCGGCGGGAGTCCGGAAAGGACGGCGTCGCCGAGCCGGACGCGCCCGGTGTTCGCCCGGTACAACCCGCTGATCACGTTGAAACAGCTGGACTTCCCGGCGCCGTTCGGCCCGATGAGCGCGTGCAGCGAACCGGAGCCGACGGTGAAGGAGACGTCGTCGAGCGCCCTGATCCCGCCGAAGCGCAGGGTCACGTTCTCGACGTGCAGTTCGGGAGGCGTCATCCGGCCCACCTCGACAGGCTGCGGCCCGCGAGCTGCTTGCGGGCGTCGGCGGCTTCGGCCTCGGCGGTGGCTTGCGATTCGGCGTGGCCGCCGAGGTAGAGCCGCTGGACCTCTTCGCTCGCCGCGAGTTCGGCCGTCGTCCCGGCGAGCGCGACCCGGCCCACCTCCAGGACGATCGCGTGATCGGCGACGCGCAACGCCATCACGGCGTTCTGCTCGACCAGCACCACGGCGGTGCCCTGTTCGTGGATCTCGCGGATGATGTCGCCGATCCGCTCGACGATCTTCGGCGCGAGACCGAGCGAGGGCTCGTCGAGCAGTAGGAGCCGCGGGCCGGACATCAGCGCGCGGCCGATCGCGAGCATCTGCTGCTCGCCGCCGGAGAGCAGGCCAGCGCGCTGTTTGGCCCGCTCGGCCAGGACGGGGAAGAGTTCGTCGACGCGTTTGCGAGCGGCGGCGCGCTGCCCGGGGGAGCGGGCGCCGATCCCGCCGGCGCGCAGGTTCTCCTCGACCGTCATCCGCGCGAAGACCTGGCGGCCCTCGGGGACGCCGACCACGCCGAGACCGACGATGCGGGCCGGGTCCAGTTTGGTCAGTGGTTTGCCGTCGTAGCGCACCTCCCCGGCGGAAACCGAGCCGCGGTGCATACGCAGCGTGCCGGAGACCGTACGCAGCAGGGTCGACTTCCCGGCCCCGTTGCTGCCGAGGACGGCCAGTACTCCATCAGGTGAAACGTCGAGGTCGACCCCGTGCAGCGCGGCCACCGATCGGCCGTACCGCACCTGGAGATCACGAACACTCAGCAAGCCGCCTCCTCCATCCGTGTGACACGAGTCACGATCGGTGGCGGTCATCCTGCGTGGGCACCCTCCGCCGCGTTACCCCCACCTGGAGACCCACACGGCTACAAAACGGACACAGCGCATTTCGTCCTCTGGATGCGGTAGTTCGGCGTCGAACTACCGCATCCAGAGGACGAAACGCGTCAGAGGAGGCCGGCTTCGGAGGCCTTGCCGATGGCCTCGACGCGGTTCCGGGCGCCGAGTTTGTGCAGCGCGGACTGCAAGTAGGTCTTCACCGTGTTCCGCGCCAGGCCGGTCGATTCCGCGATCTCCGGATTCGTCTGCCCCTGCGCCGCCAGTCGTAGAACCTCGTACTCGCGCCGCGTCAGGCCGCTGCGGGCCAGCGCGTCGGACCGCTGGCCGTCGTCGGGGAAGATGCGCGGATCGACGACGCGTTCGCCCTTGAGCACCTGCCGCAGCGCCGCCACGAGATCGGTCCCGGCGACGTCCTTGAGCAGGCAGCCGTGCGCCCCGGAGTCCAGCGCGGCCCGAACCCCCTGATGGTCGCCGTGCGCGGTGAACACCACGATCCGCCCGGCCGGGTGCGCACGCCGGAGTTCGGCGATGACCTCGGGCGCGAGCATGTCCGGCAGCCGCAGGTCCAGCAGGATCAGCGCCGGTTTCAGCTCGCCCGCCCGCCGGATCGCGGCCCGGCCGGTCTCGGCCGAACCGACCACGGTCATCGCCGGGTCGTAGCGCAGCAGCAGGCTCACCCCGTCGCGGACCACCGGATGGTCGTCCACGACGAGCACCGTCACCGGCGACGGCACGGTTCCGGCACCCATGCGCGCAGCGTGCACCCGTCGTCCTCGTCGCGGACCAGGCTGACCCGGCCGCCGAGCCGCGCGGCGCGTTCGGCCAGCGCGCGCAGCCCCATCCCGGTCCCCGGCTCGGGTTCTTCGTCCCCGGAACGATGCCCGGTCCCGTCGTCGGCGACGACCACCTGCACGCCGTCGTCGCTGGGCAGCAGGCTGACCACGACGGACAGCGCGTCCGCGTGTTTCTCCACGTTGAGCAGGCCTTCCCGCACGGCCGCCACCAGCACGCCGGTGCGTTCGGCGTCGAGCCGCGGCACCGGCGCGAGCTGGACGAAACGCGCCGGGACGCCGCAGCGGGCCTGGAACGAGCGGCAGTGCTCGGCCAGCTCCACCGGCAGCGCGCGCTCCGGGCTCGACTCCGACAACGCCAGCAACGACTCGCGCAGCGCCCTCGACGCGGCCGACACGTCGCCCTCCAGCCGCCGCAGCCGTGATTCGAGCGCGGGGTTGTCGCTGATGTCCTCGTGCAGGTTCCGGACCTGGACGCCGATGGAGAACAGCAGCGCGCCGACCGAATCGTGCAGCGCGCTCTGCATCCGGAGCCGCTCGGCGGACAGCGCGGTCTCGCGGTCGGACTCGGCGACCGACGCCAGTTTCAGCGCCCGCCCGGCCTCGGTGGCGATGTCTTCGAGGGACTGGACCGCGTCGTCGCCGAAGTCGCGGCGCTCGCGCATGGCGGCGTACGCGATGGCGACGGTCTCCGTCCCGCTGACGATCGGGACGGCGATCATCGCGGCGAGGCCCTCGCCGCGCACCTGCGCGTCGAACTGGTGGGTGATGCTCGGCGAGTTGACGTAGTCGTTGACCCTCACCGGCTTGCCCAGCGCGAGCACCCGCCCGCCGATGCCCTGGCCGATGGGCACGGCGAGGTCCTGCAGCGCGTCCGTGCGGGTGCCCGACATCCAGCGGATCACCGCCTGTTCCGGCCCGGTCAGCTCGGCGACGAAGCCGGAATGCGTGCCGATGGACTCGCGGATCAGGCGCGCGGTGCCGTTGAGCGCCGCGACCCGGTCGAGGGTGGCGAGCAGCTCTTCGCGCTCGCGAAGAAGCCCGCCGAGCACCGCGCTGTGCTCGGCGGCGAGGTCTTCCGCGGCGTGCCGTCTCGCCGTCACGCGCTCACGATCGCATATCGGACGTGGTTTCCGACACACCCGTCCGGAGAGGTTCGCCGATGCGTTCTCGCCCGCGGTTGTCTTGAATGGACCCCGTGGAGATCCTGGCCGACGCCGCGACACTGGCGCTGTACACGACCGACGCCTCCAACTACCGGCACGTGCCGAAGGGTGTGGTGCTGCCGCGGGACGTCGACGAGGTGATCGCGGCCGTCGCCGCCTGCCGGGAGGCCGGGCTGCCGGTGATCGCCCGCGGCGGCGGGACCAGCGTCGCGGGCAACTCGTGCGGGCCGGGCGTCGTGATCGACACGTCGCGCCACTTCGGCGGCGTCCTCGGCCTCGATCCGGAGACGCGCACGGCGAGGGTCGCCCCGGGAACCGTCCTCGACGACCTCCAACGGCTCGCCGCGCCGCACGGGCTGCGGTTCGGCCCCGACCCGTCGACGCATTCGCGCTGCACGATCGGCGGGATGATCGGCAACAAC
Organism: Amycolatopsis sp. NPDC000009; assembly: GCF_055563465.1. Lineage (NCBI taxonomy): Bacteria > Bacillati > Actinomycetota > Actinomycetes > Pseudonocardiales > Pseudonocardiaceae > Amycolatopsis > Amycolatopsis sp. NPDC000009. The sequence continues at coordinate 126,404 of NZ_JBVHDI010000005.1, read as the reverse complement.
GCCTGCGGATCGCATTCGGTGGCCTGGGGCCGCACGGTCGACGTCGTCCGGGAGCTGGACGTGCTGCTCTACGACGGTACCCGGCTCACCGTCGGGCCGACCTCGCCGTCCGAAGTGGACGCGCGGGCGGCCAGGCCCGGGACCGAAGGCCGGGTCTTCACGGAACTGCGCGCGCTCGTCCACGACAATCTGGCGCTGCTGCGGACGGAGCTGTCCTCGTTCAGCAGGCGGGTGTCCGGCTACGGGCTGGAGCACCTGTTGCCGGAGAACGGTTTCGACGTCGCCAAGGCGCTGGTCGGTAGCGAGGGCACCTGCGTCACCGTGCTGGAGGCGACGGTGTCCCTCGCCGAGGTGCCACGACGCAAGGTGCTCGCGGTGCTCGGCTTCGAATCCGACATCGCCGCGGCCGACGCGGTCCCGGAGATCCTGCCGTGGTCGCCGCTGACCGTCGAGGGCGTCGACGCGGACCTCGTCGCCCTCCTCGAGCCAGGCCGCGCCGACGGGCTTCCGCCGGGCGGCGCGTGGTTGTTCGTCGAGATGGCCGATCCGGACAAGGCGCGCGGGCTGATCGACGGGCTCCGCGGCGCGCTGACCGGATCCGCGCTGCTGGACGACACGGCCGCGCAGAAGCGGCTGTGGCGGATCCGGGAGGAGGGCGCCGGTCTCGCGACCCGGCTGGCCGGGGGCGAGGAGGCTTGGCCGGGCTGGGAGGACGCGGCCGTCCCGCCCGAGCGCTTAGGTGCCTACTTGCGGGAGTTCAAGCAGCTCATGCGGGCGCACGGGCGCAAGAGCGTCGTCTACGGCCACTACGGCGAGGGCTGCCTGCACCTGCGGTTGGACTTCGACCTCCTGTCACCGCAAGGGATCGCCGGATTCCGCTCGTTCCTCGAAGAGGCGGCGGACCTGGTCGCCGCGCACGGCGGCTCGCTGTCCGGGGAACACGGCGACGGGCAGGCGCGCTCGGAACTGCTGACCCGGATGTACAGCCCCGAAATCCTCGCGCTTTTCGCGCGGTTCAAGGAGATCTTCGATCCGTCGGGCATGATGAACCCGGGCATTCTGGTGAACCCCAGGCCCGTCGACGCCGATCTCCGCGTCCGGCGCGCGCCGCTGGACCTCGAAGACGTCACCGCGCTCGCGTACCCGGAGGACAGGGGGAGCTTCGGGCAGGCGATGCGGCGCTGCGTCGGCGTCGGGAAGTGCCGCAACACCACCGGCGCCGGCGTGATGTGCCCGAGCTACCGCGCCACACGCGAGGAGAAGCACTCGACGCGGGGACGCGCGCATCTGCTCGCCGAAATGGTGAACGGCGAACTGATCACCGACGGCTGGCGCTCGGAAGAAGTCGCCGAGGCGCTGGACCTCTGCTTGTCGTGCAAGGGGTGCCTGTCCGATTGCCCGGTCGACGTCGACATGGCGACGTACAAGGCGGAATTCCTGCACCAGCACCACAAGGGACGACTGCGCCCGGCGTCGCACTACTCGATGGGCTGGCTGCCGGTGTGGCTACGCGCGGCGTCGCTGGCGCCCCGGCTGGCGAACACGATGTCTCGCCGGTTCTCCGGACTGCTGAAGAAGCTCGGCGGGATCGCGCCGGAGCGGGACCTGCCGACGTTCGCCGCGGTGCCGTTCACGCGGCGTCGCGCCGATCTCAAGCGCTGGGCGACCGGCTCCAGGCCCGTGGTGCTGTGGCCCGACTCCTTCAACAACTACCTCACGCCGGACGTCCTCGACGCCGCGGCCGAGGTGCTCACCGCCGCCGGTTACGACGTCGTCCTGCCCGATCGCGGCGTCTGCTGCGGACTGACGTGGGTGTCCACCGGGCAGCTGGATGTGGCGAAGAACGTGTTGCGCCGCACGCTTTCCGTGCTCGAACCGTATCTGCGATCCGGCTACCTGGTGGCCGGTCTGGAGCCGAGCTGCACGGCGCTGTTCCGCGGCGACCTCCCGGCGCTCCTGCCCGGCGACCCGGTCGCGGAACTGCTCGCCGAACGGACCAGGACCTTCGCCGAACTCGTCGAGGACTCGCCGCTCGAATTCCGGTCACTGGACGTCGAAGCGCTCAGCCAGGTGCACTGTCACCAACACGCGGTGCTCGGCTTCGACGCCGACGAGGCCGCGATGCGCGCCGCGGGTGTCCACAATTCCACAATGGACTCCGGTTGCTGTGGACTGGCGGGCAACTTCGGCTTCGAACGCGGGCACTACGACGTTTCCGTCGCCTGCGCCGAGGACCGCATGCTGCCCGCGATCCGTGCCGCGGCCGAGGGCACCGAAGTGGTCGCGGACGGCTTCAGCTGCCGGACGCAGATCGAGCAGCTCGACGGGCGGCGGGCGCTGCACCTGGCGGAGCTGCTGAGGCGCGCGCTGCCTTAAGCGCCGCGATGCCCGCCTGCCTGGTGGCGGCACTGGAGGCGTTGCGAAAGCCACTTTCGCAACCTTCAACGTTGCGAAAGTGGCTTTCGCAACACGCCACTTTCCTTACCTCTCAACGACCCTCTTATCG